>JAZDEY010000037.1:0-107627 GCA_043808325.1 Candidatus Eiseniibacteriota bacterium | reverse complement strand
ACCGGAATTGGTGACTGCCATCGAGGAATACATCCAATGTCATAACGAGGACCCGAAACCCTTTGTCTGGACCAAGCGAGCCGAAGAGATCGTCGAAAAGATCTCTCATTGTAAAGCCGTTATTGAAACACTACACTAGGGAGACGAGAGTGCTTGGGGGGTGTGGGAAGAGCGTCTGCATGGTCAAGTGGCGAGGCGCGGGCAGGCGCAAGAATCGGCATGGCTGCGTTGGATTGTCTCGGCAGCCAAGCGTTGAGAAGGTGCGGTAAATGCGGCATTGGATGGAAATTCAGGGATTATTGCTCCCCAGAGGCAGAAGAATCGAGGTGGCGGAAGCAGCTGCGCTTGATCGCCGCCTAACGGCGTTGTCCAGAAGATGACGCGTGCCTCCACGTCCCCAGCGTGCTATACTGGTAGCCAAGAGGGTGTAGTATGGTGAAGAGGGTTCTCCTAATTCCGCTAGTTGCTGCAATGATCGGCTGCATTGGCGTTGCGGAGGCGCAGCCTTCCACCTGGGGTTCAATCAAGTCTCAGTACGGAAAGTGAGGGGTCCTGTGCCAAAGAGAATCTGGCTCACAGTATGGGTTCCTTTGATGCTTGGGCTCTTGGCCGTAACCGATGGGCAGGCACAGGGTTCGATCGTGACGTGGGGATGGAACAACTACGGCCAGTGCGACGTGCCTTCGCCGAACAGTGGGTTTGTGGCTGTATCGGCTGGATGGTTCTACAGTCTTGGTCTGAAGTCCGATGGCTCGATCGTAGCCTGGGGATGGAACGACTACGGCCAGTGCAACGTGTCTTCGCCGAACAGCGGGTTTGTGGCTGTGTCGGCTGGATACGCCCACAGTCTTGGTCTGAAGTCCGATGGCTCGATCGCAGCGTGGGGAGAGACTGTCCACGGTGAGTGCGACGTGCCTTCGCCGAACAGCGGGTTTGTGGCTATGGCGGCTGGACACGGCCACAGCCTTGGTCTGAAGTCTGATGGATCGATCGTAGCGTGGGGAGAGACTGTCTACGGTCAGTGCGACGTGCCTTCACCGAACAGTGAGTTTGTGGCTGTATCGGCTGGCTCAGTTCACAGTCTTGGTTTGAGGTCCGATGGCTCAATCGTAGCATGGGGATTTAACTTCAGCGGCCAATGCGACGTGCCTGCGGCGAACAGCGGGTTTGTGGCTTTGGCGGCTGGCGGATTCCACAGTCTTGGTTTGAAGTCCGATGGCTCGATCGTGGCGTGGGGGGAGACTGCTCTCGGTGAGTGCGACGTGCCTGCGCCGAACAGCGGGTTTGTGGCTTTGGCGGCAGGCGGATATCACAGTGTTGGTTTGAAGTCTGATGGCTCGATCGTAGCGTGGGGACCAAACGACTATGGTGAGTGCAACGTACCGCTGCCCAATATTGGTTTCATGGCTGTGGTGAGTGGTGGTTACCACATCCTTGGTCTGAAGGCCGAAGCACAAGCTGCACAGCCTTCCACCTGGGGGAGCATCAAAGCGCAGTTCAAGGAGTAGGTGCGAGCTATGACAAAGAGGTTCTGGTTTGTTGCGACGACCGTTGTAGTCTTCGGATTTGCGAGCGTGGCGGGAGCGCAGGCGGACGGCTCAATCGTCGCGTGGGTGATGGAATGAGTACACCACGTGAATTCCAGTTGGAACCAGATTATGGACTTCCTGAATGACATGGCGTTGCTTAGGGAGGGTCAGGCTGAGCAAGGTCTGACAGAGGGGGTCCTTTTCTGAAACATCGGGGTTTCGCCGGCGCATTTCGCTACCACCCTCTTCTTGAACCAGCGGATTGCGTTTATGTTGTGACTGGGACATGTGGCCTTCCCACTGAGAGCAGGTCTGCACGGAGGACTGTCTGGCAGAATCACCCATGACGACTCTGGGCGGGTCGAGTTCATCTCCCACAGCGGCGTCGGTCGCGGTGTACAAGCCAAGGATCTTGTGATATAATGCAAGGACGCGGAACGAGAGTGGTTCCGGAGGTTCTACCTATCAAAGGGGAGTGCCATGAAGACGTTCGGTCGTAGTGTTCCTGTGGGTGCTGCATTCTCAGTATTGGTACTGGTCGTACTCGCTTCGGCTTCATTCGCTGAAGTCTCTACTGGCTTCATCGAGAACCGAGGTCAAGTCGACTCGCGGGTGAAGTACTACTCTCCCGGTTCGCGGGCTGTCGTCTATTTCACCCAGGATGCAGTGGTGATTGATCTGAAGGAAGAGATGAGGAGCCCACAAGGTCAGAAGCGGCACGGGATGCCATACGAGGAGATGGCTGCAGAGGTTGCTGACTCAATCGTTCAGAGCGGTTGCGCGGTGTACATTCGTTTCGAGGGAGCCAATCCATCACCTGTCGTTGAGGCACGTGGGGAGTTGGCGACGAAGTACAACTACTTCCTTGGTAATGATCCATCGAAGTGGTGTACGGACGTAGGAGCTTATGAAGAGGTCGTGTATCGCGACGTGTGGCCTGGAGTGGATGTAGTGTATCGGTAGGATGGAGGGGAGTTGAGGTATGAGGTAAAGGTCTCGACGGGTGCGGACGCCGGGCGGGTGCAGTTCGCGTATGAGGGTGCCGAACGTGTAGTAGAGGAGCCTGGCGGTTCCTTCCTTGTGGAGACATCGGTGGGCTCGCTGAGGGAAGTGCGTGCGGTGGCTGGTGGCAGCGTGGGTGTCTTCATGTTGGTTCAGGGTGATGTGGCGCCTCTTGGGGATACCGGTTCGCTTGCTCCGGCGGACAACCCTTCTGCACTTCTGTGGAGCACGTTTTTCGGCGGCAGCTACGACGACGAAGGGCAGTCACTGGTACTGGACGCATCGGGTAACGCTATGGTAACTGGACATACGTGGTCTTCCGATTTTCCGACGACACCCGGGGCTTATGACACATTCTTAAATGGCGGCAGTGATGTCTTTGTAGCGAAGTTATCCGCCTCAGGGGGTACGCTTCTGTGGAGCGCGTTTCTGGGCGGGGGCTCTTACGACTGGGGGTATTCACTGGCCCTGGACGGATCGGGTGACGCTGTGGTGACTGGATGGACCTGGTCTTCCAATTTTCCGACGACGCCCGGGGCTTATGACACATCCTTAAATGGCTACGGTGATGTCTTTGTAGCGAAGTTATCCGCCTCAGGGAGTACGCTTCTGTGGAGCACGTTTGTGGGCGGGAGCTCCGACGACATCAGGCTTTCGCTGGCCCTGGACGGATCGGGTAACGCAGTCTTCACCGGATGGACGACGTATTCCTTTCCGGTGACGCCCGGGGCTTATGACACATCTTTCAACGGCGGCGAATGTGACGTCTTTGTGGCGAAGTTATCTGCCTCAGGGAGTGCGCTTCTGTGGAGCACGTTTCTAGGCGGGAGCTCCGACGACTGGGCGGTTTCACTGGTACTGGACGAATCGGGTAACCCTGTGGTGACTGGAGGGACGGAGTCTTCCGATTTTCCGACGACGCCCGGGGCTTATGACACATCCCAGAATGGCGGCGATTATGATGTCTTTGTAGCGAAGCTATCAGCCTCAGGGGGCGCGCTTCTATGGAGCACGTTTCTGGGCGGGAGCTCCGACGACTACGGGTATTCACTGGTACTGGACGCACCGGGTAACGCTGTCGTAACTGGAGAAACGGCTTCTTCCGATTTTCCGACGACGCCCGGGGCTTATGACACATCCTTAAATGGCTACGGTGATGTCTTTGTAGCGAAGTTATCCGCCTCAGGGAGTGCGCTTCTGTGGAGCACGTTTCTGGGCGGGAGCGACAGCGACGTCGGGTATTCACTGGTACTGGACGCATCGGGTAACGCTGTGGTGACTGGATATACGTGGTCTTCCGATTTTCCGACGACGCCCGGGGCCTATGACACATCGTTCAATGGTGGCTATTGTGATGTCTTTGTAGCGATGCTATCCGCCTCAGGGAACGCGCTTCTTGGGAGCACGTTTCTAGGCGGGAGCTCCTCCGACGGGTATTGGTGGTCTTCACTGGTACTGGACGCATCAGGTAACGCTGTCGTCACTGGATGGACGTACTCTTCCGATTTCCCGACGACGCCTGGGGCATATGACACGTCCTTCAATGGCGGCAGTTGTGATGTATTTGTTGCTAAACTTCAATGGCAGCCGGAGATCGCGATCAGTCCCGATAGCGTGTGGGCGTTCACGGTCAACCACGTCGTGAGGACCAAGACCGTCAGGGTCTCGAACACGGGTGGCGACGGCCTTATCTGGACTGCTGGCGCGTCACAGGCCGACACGCCGAAGTGGTTGGACGTGACTCCGATCTCTGGCGTGATAATGGCTGGGGGTTACCAGGACGTGAGTGTGATTATGGATGCCCGGGAGCTTGAGGGCGGCGATTACTCAGGTTTCGTCACCTTCACGAGCAACGACCTTACCGATCCGACCGTCACTGTGCCCGTCTTGTTCAGGGTCACAAGGATCGTGCCGGTGGCATACCTTGAGACTGAATTCAACATGCTCCCCGTTTCGTCTGAGAGCAAGTGGGTCGTTTGCGAGGTAGGCTTGCCTGCGGGAGCCGATCCCGCGATGGTTGATGTCGCGACCCTTACCCTGACCTCGGGGGAGGGGACGGTAATGGCCGATCCAGCCACGTACTGGTGCGTAGGCCCGGAGGCCTCCGGCGAATACAAACTGCGCTTTGGCTTTGATCGGCCGAGCGTCGAGAGCATACTGCCGGAAGGCATGTCCGTGCGGATACAGGTGTCGGGCAAGATCGCCAGCGCTGCTTACTTCATAGGTGAGCAGACAATAGTGGTCGTCAGGCCAGCACTTGTCAGCCCGGACGGCAGCGAGCGGCTGAACGCCGGCGAGAACACTATGATGACTTGGACCGTACCAAGCGGAGTGTCGCCAGAGTCCTATGCTCTCTACTTCAGCCCCGATGGAGGTGCGACTTGGCAAGAAGTCGCGACAGGCATCGCTAGCCAGAGCCTGGCGACCACTGTCCCGGCGACAGCGACCACGCAGGGTCTGTTCAGGGTTTATGCCTTTGTCGGAGGTAAGGCGGTTGGCTATGGCACTTCAGATCAGCCCATCACCATCGTGGGTCAGGGTGCCGGAGTACCCGGCAGCTTCAAGCCGACGACCTTTGCGTTGGCCCAGAACTCGCCGAACCCATTCAAAGGTTCTACGACGATTCTCTTCGATCTGCCGAACGATTCGAGCGTGAGACTTGACATCACCGATGTGAGCGGGCGGAGCGTGAGGACCCTGGTCAGCGGAACGCTCCAGGCTAACCGGTACTACTTCAAATGGGACGGTAGGGATCGCACTGGTCACGAGGTTGCATCGGGCGTTTACTTCTATCGAGTGGTAGCAGGGAACTTCGGCGACATCAAGAGAATGGTGGTCGTGAAATAGTATCAAATGACTCTGGGAGCCTTCGCTGGTTTCCGGTTCCTTTGGGGGAAGCCGAAGTCGGTTAGGTTACTGACGCTTGATCCGTGCACATAGAGCTGCATCAGCACGGCATAGCCAAAACCTGTTGGTACGCCCGGTGGGAGTTGAACCCACAACCTTTGGCTCCGGAGGCCAACGCTCTATCCAATTGAGCTACGGGCGCACTATAGGTTCCAGCAAAGGCCGCCCTAGAAGCGGTAGGCGAGCGTGAGAATTAGTCTGTTATTGGTCCGCGTTTCGCTGTAGCTGTCGGCCTTTGACTCGCGCTCGAAAGAGGTCCGCTGCCAGGCAAGATCCAAGGCGAGAGCAGACTCCACGACTGCCCCGGCGCCCAGCGAAATCGACTGTCGATCTTTCTTCACCTCGAACCAATTGAGCTCAAGCGGGACCCGCGCATACCCTGCCCGGAATCTTATCGGGTAAGCTCCGAGCGCATACTCGGCGCCTAAGCGGATATCGGTTGTCGGTTCGTAGATGTAATCACCCGTATAATCGTAGGTAAGCGTGTCCAGATCCCGAGTGGGACCGGGATACTTGAGCTCGCGCCAATCAGTATAGATAAGATCGAGCGTGAGCAAGAGATTCCTCGGCGCACATGAGACTCCGAAACCCAACGAATATGGAAGTGTGGCCGTGTCGTCAATGCTGTAGAAGTGATCCACGCAGTCGTGCTTCTCGGCATCGTACTCAGCCTGCTCGAGGTCGCCTTCGAGGGTGATCCGCTGCGGTGTCCTCAAGACCGCCCCGATGCCCAACAGGGATGACGGCTCGTACTGCATTCCGACACTGGCGCCGTAGCCCCCGAGATTGGTCCTAGATGCAAACCTGACATTACGGCACACTCCCCAGACACCCCATCTATCGGTCTCGTTGTAGTCACCGGTGAAGGCGTGACCCTCGAATCCAATGTAGGCCTGGGGCGAAACTTGAAGCGACACGGCGCCACTCCAAGCTGTGAGCATCCCGTCACGCTCCTCAACGTCGCGATACACGGGGTCATCCTCAAGATTTCCCACCCGAATGGTATAGCCGTCGAGCACATTGCGCCGTGCGACCGATGCCGCAATCACAAGGCTGCCGCGGTAGGTCGGAAACGGAAAGGCGAGCGCGAGCTCCCGAAGCGAGGTCGAAGACAGCGACTCGGACCTCTTGTTACCGAACCAGGTCGCGTCCACACTTGCTGACTGCTTCTGAATCGAACCCAGAAGCTCGATCCTTCGAATCTTGCCGAGACCCGCCGGATTCAAGACGATCGCAGAGCCGTCATCGACTGCTGCAATTGCTGCTCCGCCCATCGCGATCCATCTGGCGCCCATAGCGTCTCGCTCCAGAAACGGAATCTCCAGGTTGGTGGGCGGGTGCGGTTCCTGGCCCGTTGTGGCCCAGAGCCACGGCGCCAGGAGCAGGATAATTGCGGTCCAAACCACGACGACCTTGGTCATTATTGTTCCTCCGCCTTCTTCTTGGATGAATCGTCGGACTTACCCGGCTGCTCGTTGTCGGTGTTGCTGGTATCCTCAGTGTCCTTGGGAGGCACACGGGGCTGGAAGAGGTGTTTGTCCTTGGACTCTTCCTTCTGGTCCCCGGATTGCCCGCCACCTTGGCCTGAGGACTTGCTGTCACCGCCGGCACTGCCACTGGCGCCTGGCGTCAGATTCGGCTGAGATCCCGATGGGGTCACCCTGGGTTGCCAGAGATGGCCCTGGGGCGCCCTGGGAGTCCCGTGGCCGCCGTCATCCTTCCAGTACCAGTAGTTGTCATACCACCAGGGATCGTGATAGTACCGGCCCCAGGAGGGGTTACGCGAGTACCAGTTGTACTGATAGGGGAAATGCCAGTAGTAGTAATCGGGGCTGGAATGGCAGTCCGAACACATCCGCGGCGAGGTGTCCTCGCCGGTGGTCTCGACCGTCGGGTGCACGAGCACGGTGTAGCATCCGGCAAGTAACAGCCCGAAGGCAGCGAGCACGATCAGCGTTAAGGTTGTAGTGGCGAGGGGCGGTTTCATGGTTTCTCTCCCTCCATTTTGCGGGCCATTTGCAATCATTCTGCGCCTACTCTCTTAGACAATCGAGATACAGGACGCGTTCCAACTAATCTTATTGTCCGGACTAGGCTGGTGTCAACGGATTTCGATTTGGGGCCGACAAACGGGGAGCAGGGCAGTTTTCGTTTGCAATCTTGCCGCCTTGAAAATATGCTCTCTTGACTCAAGGAGGGTGGAACTTGAATCGGCTTGAGGCAAAGGGTCGCGCTGCCGCACTTGGGGTGGCCTGCCTGCTCCTGGTGGTCGCAGGCTGCAGCCAGATCTCGAATCTGAACGTGATGCAATCGGACCAGCGGATCTTGAAGGAAATCGCCGGGCGAATCCAGGCAATGGGAAATATCGAAGGCAAGGGTACGGTAAGACTCGAATCTCGGGATCAGACGATCGACATCCCCTTCAGCGTCAGGTTCACCCGTGACGCCGTTCTTGAGATCGATGCTGAGATTTCAACTGCGCTCCTTCCGGGGCTCGGTAAGGTCACGATCGTGAGCGATGCCACGAAGACTCTGGTTTACGCTGGCGCCGGGGTCATCAATCCTGTGGAGACCCGTGAGGAGCAGACGGCACTCCGGGCACTCCTGCTTTCGCTCTTTGGGGGGGGTGACATGTTGGCGTTCTGGGCCGCTGGAAACAGGTGCGACCTTGCGAGCAAGATCCACTGCTCCGGTCTCGACATCGAGCTCAAACTGAACCGGGAATCTCGTTCGGTCGAGCGGTGGACGATCAAAGAGCAGAGTGGCCGGGCATCTTTTAGCGGTCTGGTCTACGCCTTCGATGAGGGTGGCCCGCTACCACGGATCATCACGGGCATCGTGCACCCCCAGGAGATTGCTGTCACCATCAAATATGACGAGATCGGGCTGGTTTCAGTGGGGTCTGCACTTGGCCGGGAACTTTATGGGGCCGCGAAGGTTAGACTGAGTGCGGGGGTAAAGGTCGAAAATGTCCCGCGATGAGGCAGGCACCCTGCCCAAACACACCGGATTGAGTGATGAGCAACTGATGTTGCGGGTGGGGCAGGGTGACCGGGGAGCTTTCGATGAGATCGTGCGAAGGTACACGAGGAAAATGATCAACTTGGCCTACCAGATAACCTCGGACCGGGACTTGGCCGAGGACATTGCTCAGGAGACTTTCTTGAGGGCCTATAAGAGCGCGGCCAGGTATACCGAGATAGCAAAGTTCTCAACCTGGCTTTATACGATAGCGATAAATCTATGTAGGAATGAGTTGCGCCGGAGGAAGTTCAAACCCTATTCCCTCGAGGAGATGGCCGAACGCGAAGATGAAGGCAAGCTGAGGATCGATATCGCCGATGAAACCCGCATGCCCGATACCGACCTTGAGAAGAAGGAGATCACGGCCCACGTGAGAAGGGCCATATCGATGGTTCCGTCCAAATTCAGGGTCGCGCTTGTCCTGCGGGATATCCAGGGACTGAGTTATGAGGAGGTAGGGGGCATCCTGGGTCTACCGGAGGGGACCGTAAAGTCCCGGATCAACCGCGGGAGGCTCAGAGTAAGAGAGATCTTATCGCCGATCTTCGATGAGAAAGCACGAACAGCGGGGGACAGCGATGAACTGTAAGAAGACACGCCAGCTCCTATGGAGCTTCTGCGAGGGTACCCTTGATGAGGGCTCGGCGGGGTCGGTCAAAGACCACCTCAGGGGTTGTCCGCTTTGCCGCAGGGAGCAGGCCGAGACGGAACGTACCCTTGGCGCGATCCAGACCTTTGGGACGATCGAGCCGAGGCCCGATTTCCATGCTAGGCTATGGCAGAAGATCGATGCCTGGGAGACCGGCAGACACAGATTCTGGCTGGCGGTCTGGGCTGCGTTCATCCGGCGGAACCGAAGAATCCTGGCTACCTCCTGCGTGGCCTTTGTCATGGCTCTGCTTGGGGGGCTTTATGTAATGCATAACGTCACCGGCCCGGCGATGGTCCCGGGGGGAAGGGTCGCACAGGAAGCCGGGGGCAAGTATGAAGGCCTGAGGATCGAGGGGCCCGCGCCTACCCTGGCGAGCGGGAAAGATGTGAGGCAGAACTTCGTGATGCGGGACATCCCCTATCGTTCGCCCGTGATCACGCTTTCGGACGGCAACGCGCTCGATACCATCTATGTTCGTTTTCCCACACGAGAGCTCACCCCGCCGGGAGGATTCCCAAGGAGCGCTTACGTAGATGACCGTGTGGTCACGCCGGTTTCGGAGAGCGAACCGATTTACTGAGAGACTAATGAGAGACCGAGAAGAGGTGTGAGATGAGGGCCTTGTTGGTTGTGCTGTGCGCGGTCGCCCTGGTCGGCCTGGTCTCATCAAGCAGTCCTGCTCAGTCCATTCAGGCTCTTGAAAAAGAGATGACCGACCTGGTCGACCGGGTAAGCCCGTCCATAGTATCGGTCGGCGCGCTTTCCGACCGTGGTCCGCTGCCGCTTGCGCGAAGCGTCGGGTGTGGGGTGGTCTTCGACCGTGAGGGTTTGGTTCTCACCACGGCCAGCGTGGTTGGCTATGCCAAAGAGGTCGAGGTTGCCACAAGCCGGGGTGATAAGTACAAGGGCAAGGTGGTCGGTCTCGATCCTGCTACGGACCTCGCCGTGATCAGGGTTGAGGGGGCGGGCCTCAGGCCTGCGACCCTGAGCTCAAGGCCGGCTCTGCGTCCGGGTTCCTGGATCTTCGTGATCGGCAACGCCTTCGGCAGCCTGCCATCGGTCTCGATGGGCGTCGTGAGCGGCCTGACCTCGCCCGTGAAGGACGATATGGGTCAGGAGATGCTGAGATTGGCCGTGCCCATAAACCCTGGTGACACGGGCGCCCCGGTGATCAACACCAGGGGTGAAGTCGTGGGAATAGTAATGGGTAGAATCTCCTTTAATCCCTTTGCCTATCCTGCTCGTAGCCCAGACCTGGTGCCTTCCAGCATGAGCCTTGCGATTCCTGTGGACAGGGCGCTCCGGATCGCCCGGGAGATCGTGGAGACCGGAGGCAAGGAGCGAGGTTTCCTCGGAGTCCGGGTGATGGAGCTGTCGGAGGACCTGGGGACTCGGATGGGTGACCGGACCCTTAAGGGGGTCGTGGTGACCGAAGTGCTCCCGATGAGCCCCGCCGAGTCGATCGGTATCGTCTCGGGGGACTTGATTACTGCCTTCGCCTCGCGGAAAACCGAAACGGTCTCCGCTTTGCTCGAGACCGTCGCAGCCACTAAGCCCGGAGACCTGGTGCCCATAAGTTATGTCAGGAGATCCAAGACCTTTGATGACCGGGTAAGGGTGGCCCGTTTCGTGTCCGAGTATGCGCGCGAGCAGGCCGCAGGTCGCAATCTCCAGCCCCAATCGGCAAGTGAACGCATCGAGGCTATCAAGGCCGAGATCGAGAGGCTTAAAGCCGATCTCAAGCGCCTTGAAGAACGGCGTTAGACACTCTCCCTGCCCTTCGGCGGGCGAATTTACCCTTGACACCGCCGAGCCTGCACATCAACAATTGGGTGTCATGGCGATTATCCATGACCTTCACTTACCGCTACGGGAGCCCAGGGTGATAGGTGTTGACATGACCGCTCGACTCTGATAGATTCGCTCTTCGTCAAAGTAACCAGCAGACAACCGGGGGTTCTGATTGAAGCGACTTGGCAAAGTACATCAAGAGATGGAACGCAGGAACCTGGTCAGTTTCATTGTTTCCAACGAGTTCAACGTGAGATACCTATCGGGGTTCACGGGAGATACCGGCTGGCTCCTGGTGAATCGTGAGGGGGCCGATCTCGTCACTGATTTCCGATATGAGGAACAGGCTACCCAGGAAGCGTATCCGGGCGTCAAAGTCGTAATCGATAAGCGCGATGTCCTTGCGGCTACGTGCGATAGGTTGGCCAAGGTCGAGGGCAGGATCGGTTTGGAAGCGATGGCTCTGACGTATGGCGCTTTTGAGAAGCTGGCCGGAGCCGTGCAGGCCGAGCTTGTGGGGATTGAGGGGTTGGTTGAGTCCTATCGCAAGGTTAAGGACGACGGTGAGATTGCGGAGATCACGAGGGCGGTTGAGGCTGCGGATGCGGTCTTCGCCGAAATTCTTAAGGATATCAGGCCTGGAATGACCGAGATCGAATTGGCGGCTAAGCTGGACTATCTCCTGAGGCGAAGGTCAACGGATGTGCCGCCCTTTAAGACCATAGTGGCCTCAGGCGCTCGGGCATCCTTGCCCCATGCCACGCCCTCCGACCGGGTAATGGCGCTGGGGGATCTGCTCACCCTTGACTTCGGAGCATCGATCAACGGGTACTGTTCCGACATCACGAGAACCGTGGTGGTGGGGAAGGCCTCGGACAAGCAGCGAGAGGTCTACCAGATTGTACTGGACGCCCAGCTCCGGGCCGAGGCGGGGATCAAGGCGGGCCTCAAGGGTATCGAGGCGGACGCCCTGGCAAGGCAGCATATTGAGGCCAAAGGGTACACGAAGGAGTTTGGACATTCCCTGGGTCATGGGATCGGACTTCAGGTTCATGAAGAGCCGCGGCTTTCCCAGAAGAACGATAACCCCCTTGAGGTGGGTATGGTTGCCACCGTTGAGCCGGGTGTATATATTCCGGGTTGGGGAGGAGTGAGGATCGAGGATAACGTGGTTGTTGAGGAGGGGGGTTGCCGGGTTCTTACCAAATCAAGCAAGCAGCTTATCGAGATAGGTGGCTCGCGGTGACGACGACAACAAATGATCTGAAGACCGGGCTTGTACTGGACCTTGACGGAACGCTCTATACTGTGGTTGACTTCCAGCATGTGAAACCCGGGAAGGGTGGGGCCTTCGTTAGAATCAAGCTCAAGGGCGTGGTGACGGGCCGGGTGATCGAAAAGACGTTCAATGCCGGCGAGAAAGTGAAGGACGTGCGGCTTGAGCGGGCCGAGATGCAGTTTCTCTATAAGAGCGATGACGATTACCACCTGATGAATCGTGAAACCTATGACCAGATTACCCTGCGGGGCTCCCTGTTTGAAGAGGCGGCCCTGCTCGTGAAAGAATCCGGTATCATTACGGTTCTGATGCGGGACAGCGAGCCCGTGGCGGTAGAATTGCCGACCTTTGTCGACCTCAAGATAGTTGAGACGGCGCCGGGGGTTAAGGGGGACACGGTCTCGGGCGGCGGCAAACCCGCGACGCTGGAGACCGGTCTTGTGATCCAGGTGCCGTTCTTCTTGGGGGTTGGCGATGTGGTCAAGGTCGACACTCGAACCAAGGCCTACGTGTCGAGGGTCTAACCATGAAGCTTTCTTTTCTCAAGAGTCTGATCCAGATTGTCGAATCAAGTAATGTCGATGAACTCGAGTTTTCGAGATGGTGGACCAAAGTCAAGATCATAAAGTCCCGAGCGAGTTCACGGGGCAAGAATCCCGACGGGTTGGTGGTGGTCGAAGTGGCCAGACCAGCCGAGGAGGTAAGGCCCGAGGCGGCCGCAGAATCGACCCAGGCAAAGCCGGCCTCCGAGCAGAAACTCTTGGAGATAAAGTCTCCAATGGTGGGCACCTTCTATCAGTCGCCCAGCCCCGGTTCCAAGCCCTACGTCGAGGTCGGGGAGACACTCCAGCCGGGACAGGTCGTATGTATCATCGAGGCAATGAAACTCATGAATGAAATCGAGTGTGACGTCGGCGGAAAACTGGTGAAAGTCCTGGTGGAGAATGCCCAAACCGTCGAGTATGGGCAAGCACTCTTCCTGGTTTCGCCTTCATAAGGAGGCTCGCTTGTACCTACAACCGCTGCTTGCTGAAGTTGTGAAGCGGAAAGCTTCGGACCTGCACCTCAAGCTGGGGACCCCGCCCACCGTGCGGATCGACGGGGTGCTTGTCCCGCTTGATGCGCCCTCGCCTACGATCGAGCAGATGGATATGGCATGTGATGAGGTGCTGACTCCAAATCAGAAAAAGGAGTTCACCGCCACGAGCGAGGTCGACTTCGCCTTCGGTGTCCCCGGGCTTGCAAGATTCAGAGCGAATTTCTACAAGCAACGCGGCTCGATCGCAATGGCCTTTCGTCTGGTGCCGTTCGATCCACCACAGGTGGCCGAACTGAATCTGCCGGCCATCATCTCTGAACTTGCTCTTAAGCCCCGCGGGCTGGTGCTGGTCACCGGGACCGTGGGATCGGGGAAGTCCACGACGCTGGCGGCGATGGTTCGGGTGATCAACGACAACCTCAAGAAGAACGTTATGACGATCGAGGACCCGATCGAGTTCCTGCACAGGGATAATAAGAGCTTGATCAGCCAGAGAGAGGTCGGCACCGACACCGAGTCCTTTGCGGCCGCCTTGAGGCACATCCTCAGGCAGGATCCCGACGTGATCCTGATCGGCGAGATCCGTGACCAGCTGACGATGTCGATAGCTCTCACTGCGGCCAACACCGGCCACCTGGTATTCAGCACCCTTCACACGGTGGACGCCTCTCAGGCGGTCAACCGCATCATTTCCTTCTTCCCGCCTCATCAGCACCAGGAGATAAGATTCCTGATGGCCTCCTGTATGGAGGCAATCGTCTCTCAGCGGCTTGTTCCCAGGGCTGACAAGAAGGGTCGTGTACCGGGCACCGAAGTGATGATTGCGACCGGAACCGTCAAGGAGTACCTCGCCGATCCCACCAAGACTCACATGATAAAGAACGTGATCGAGGAGAGCACCACCGAGTACGGCATGCAATCCTTTGATCAGTCGCTTCTCGCGTGGTATAATAAGGGCGTGATTACTCTCGAGGATGCACTGCGCTACGCGTCGAGCCCGACGGCCCTTCAGATCAAGGCCAAGGGAATTGAAACTGGTTCCGAGGCCTCCTGGGCCCCGTTCGAGATGACGTAACCATGTTCAAGAAAATCCTGATAGCCAACCGCGGGGAAATCGCGCTCCGTGTGATAAGGGCCTGCAAGGAGCTGGGCGTTCGGACTGTTGCGGTGTATTCCGAGGCCGATCGCGATTCCCTCCACGTCAGGTTCGCGGATGAAATCGTGTGCATCGGTCCGCCGCGGGCAGCTGAGAGCTATCTCAATGTGCCTAGAATCATAAGCGCGGCGGAGGTGACGGGTGCGGAGGCAATCCACCCCGGATACGGCTTCCTCGCTGAGAATGCCGATTTCGCCGAGGCCTGCGAATCCTGTGGCATAAGATTCATAGGCCCTGGACCGACCGTGATCTCCAAGATGGGGGATAAGGCCTCTGCAAGGCAGGCGATGCTCGAGGCGGGGGTGCCTGTGGTTCCGGGCAGCCTGGGAGCGGTAAGCAGTATTGAGGACGCGATCGCCGTCGCCGAGGAGATCGGATACCCCGTGCTTGTAAAGGCCTCGGGTGGCGGAGGCGGTAAAGGCTTGCGGCTGGCAAGGGATGCCGAGGAGCTCAAGAGCGGCTTCGTGGGCGCCGCCAGCGAGGCAGAGGTAAGCTTCGGCAACCGGGAAGTTTACGTGGAGAAGTTCATCGAGCGGCCCCGGCACATTGAAATCCAAATCCTGTGTGACTCCAAGGGAAACGGCATATACCTCGGTGAACGAGACTGCTCCATTCAAAGGAAGCACCAGAAGCTTATTGAGGAGAGCCCGTCCACTGCGGTAAATGACGAGCTGCGCCGAACCCTGGGTGAGGCGGCAATCAGAGGGGCGTCATCGATCGGATACCAGAACGCCGGTACCGTAGAATTTCTGATGGACGCGGGAGGCCATTTCTATTTCATTGAGATGAACACGCGTGTGCAGGTCGAACACCCTGTGACCGAGATGGTGACGGGGATCGACATCGTTAAGGAACAGATAAGGATAGCGGCCGGCGAGCCGCTGCTCTTCGGCCAGGATGAGGTCAGAATGACGGGCCACGCGATAGAGTGCAGGATCAACGCCGAGGATCCCGAGCGGGATTTCGCTCCATCGCCAGGCAAGATCGAGACCTTCAACATGCCCGGCGGCCCCGGCATAAGGGTGGACACCCATGCCTATGCGGACTATGTGATCCCGCCATACTATGACTCCCTGATTGCGAAGCTGGTCGGCCACGGGCGCGATCGCAGCGAGGCGATTGCAAGGCTGACGCGCGCCCTCGATGAGTTTATAGTGGAAGGCGTTAAGACAACGATTGCTTTCCATCGCAAGGCCATCTCTAGCGAGGCCTTCCGTTCCGGCAAGTTCGACACCAATTTCGTTGCGGCCGAGACACCATCGGGTTCCAACGGCGAGACCGTGCGTAGATCGTTTTCAGGAGTGCAGACCTGAGATGAGAATCGAAACCCTGTTTACCCCCAATGAAGTGGACGAGGCGGCGGTCAAAGGCAAGACCGTTGCTGTCGTGGACGTCCTCAGGGTATGCACAACCATAGCTCACGCACTCGCCAACGGGTGCGAGAGGATAATCCCCGTGGAGAGCGTGGAAGCCGCCACCAATCTCACGGCCTCGCTTGATAAGAAGGTCACGCTGCTTGGTGGCGAGAAAGAGGGTAGGCGCATAGACGGCTTCAATCTTGGAAACTCCCCTCTTGAATACACCCCTGATGTCGTCAAGGGCAAAACCATAATCATGGCTACCACCAACGGTACGCGAGCGATATGGAGGAGTCAGGCGGCAAAGGAGATACTGATCGCATCCTTTGTCAATATGGCCACCGTGGCCGACTTCGTGGGTAGGATGGGTGGGGGGCTGCTGACGATCGTCTGTGCCGGCAGACAGGGCCGATTTGCCATGGAAGATGCGGTCTGTGCCGGGATGTTGATCGACCTTCTCGCCAAAGAGAATGACTCCGATCTGAGCGACGGCGCGAATGCGGCCCGGCTGCTTTATCGGATGAACGAGCAATCCATAGAGAATCTGCTGCGAGAATGTGAACATGGTAGATACCTGCGGAGTCTTGGCTTCGAGGCCGACATCGAGGCGTGCAGCAAGGTGGACAGCCTCAGGATATTGCCGGTCGTTAAGGAAGGCCGGATTGACAGGCAGAAACGCGCGCGGAAAGCTTAGTCCCTATCCCATTCTTGGGAAGTTCCCCGACGGTTGCTATGCGTGACGATAGAGTCCTGCGCATCATAGATGCCAACTCCAACCGGACCCGAGAAGCCTTGAGGGTGGTGGAGGACATCTTACGTTTCTGGCGAGAGGACGGAGGGCTGGCATCCGCGCTCAAACAGGAACGCCACCGAGTATCAGGGTACTGCGATCGGCTGCTTAAGGAGGGCCTCAGAGGCCTTAAGGCCAGAGATACGACAAGCGATCCCGGCCGGGACTCTATGTCGACCGGCGAAGCCACGCGACACGACGTCACCGAACTGCTGCTCTGCAACTTCCGCAGAGCCGAGGAGGGCCTCCGGGTGCTTGAGGAGGTCACCAAGCTGGTCGATGTCGGGCTGAGTCGCCGCTTCAAGAGATCGCGGTTCCGCGTCTACGAGCTGGAGAAATCCTCGCTGGCCGTGATGGAGCGCGAGCGTGCCAGAGATTGACCTATCACTCTATGTGATCCTCGACCGTGAAATCAGCCATGACCTCACCGTAGAGCAATTCACGCGCCAAGTGATTTCAGGCGGGGCCACGTGTCTTCAGGTCCGTCTGAAGGACGCGAGTGCCCGTGAGATGCTGGATTTCGCGACGCTTGTGTTGGGTGTAGCACGGCCGCTCGGCATACCGGTCGTGGTAAATGACCGAGTGGACGTTGCTCTTGCGGCCGGTGCGGATGGCGTTCACGTCGGGGAGGAGGACCTGCCGGTGGTCTGGGCGAGACGGCTTGCGGGACCCGCCATGGTGGTCGGAGCGTCTGCGGCCAGCGTAGAGGCAGCCAGACAGGCGCAGGCTGATGGAGCCGATTATGTGGGGGTCGGCCCGGTCTTCCGCTCACCCACGAAACCCAACGTCCAGCCGATCGCTCCGGACCTCATTCCTGCGATTCGTCTCGAAATTAGCTTGCCAATTGTCGCGATCGGTGGCATAACTATCGATAACTTGCATGTCCCGATACGGCAGGGTGCCGACGGGATAGCCATTATCTCTGCCCTGCGCCAGTGTCTCACTCCGGGCGAAGTTACGTCCCGGCTAAAGGAGAGTATCTGTAAGGCTAAGAAAGGGTGACCTGGCAATGGCTCGACATCGCAGGGAGAAATGGTCCTGTATCTCCGGCATAGTCCTGATCGCGTTATCCATCCTACTGGCTATCAGCTTGGGGAGTTCCTCGGGAGCGATAGGTGCTTTCAATAGACATCTCGAGGGCGGGGCACGCTCCTTCTTTGGCATAATGGCTTGGGTTCTGCCGGTTGCCGGCATCTATTGGGGCTGGAAGCTGATTGTCGGTGGACCTTATCGGCGGGTCACCATCTTCTCCGCGTGGGTCGCCCTGGGTTTTCTCACGATAGGGACCTTCTCTCATCTTGCCAACGGCGCCGGGGCAAGTTCGGCTGCTAACCTTGGAGGCAAGCTCGGACATCATTTCTCGCTGGCGTTGGGCAAGATCCTTGGGTCTTGGGGCAGCCTTGTCGTGATGGTTACCGCAGTGGTCGTCTTCTTTATCCTGATCACCGGGATAAGCCCGAGGCGGTGGGCGGCCAAGGTTGACGGTGGATGCAAGGCCGCCATTAAGGCGATCCCGGGTTTCTTCTTCCCGCCTGCTCCTCCCGAGGAGCGGAAGCGCAAAGCAAAGGTTGCCAAGAGAGAGGATCTCGGCCACGAGGATGAGGAGATCGAGGAGGAGGAAGAGGAGACTGCCGCCCGAGATGCCGACGAGGCCCCGAGACGCCAGAGGCCTGAGATCGTCGTGCCGCAGCTGCGCCTCAGGTCTGTGAGGGCAGAGGAGCCGGTGGAGCAGGGCACGCTGCCGCTGGCGCCCAACAGTGGGACAGCGGGTGGATCCGAGGCCGGAGCTGAGTACGTCACGCCGCCCATTTACCTTTTTGAGGAGGCCCCGTCCCAGGCGACGATCGCCGATGAAGAACTGATGGAGCTGGCCCATTCTCTCGAAGAAAAACTCGGAAGGTTCGAAATCCAGGCAAAAGTGGTCGAGATCCATCCCGGGCCGGTTATCACCAGTTTCGAGATTGAGCCCGGCAGCTCCACCAAAGTGCACCAGGTGGTGAACCTGGCGGATGATCTCGCGCTTGCCCTGAAGGCGCGAAGCATAAGGATTGTAGCCCCGATACCAGGTAAGGGCACGATCGGTATTGAGATTCCCAACAGGAACCCAAGTACGGTAAAGATAAAGGAGATCCTGGCCTCAAAACGTTTTGCAGGTTCGAAGTCACGGCTGGAGCTGGCCCTGGGCAAGGACGTCACAGGCAACCCCTATACGGTCGATCTGGAATCGATGCCTCATCTTCTGATTGCCGGCTCCACCGGTTCGGGAAAGAGCGTGTGCATCAATTCGATAATCACCAGTCTGGTTTTCCGAAATTCGCCTCAGCAGGTTCAGCTGCTTTTGATCGATCCCAAGAGGCTGGAGCTCAATCTCTATGAGGGTATCCCGCACCTGGTATCCGAGGTCGTGACAGAGCCCAAGAAGGCAGTCAGGGCTCTGGGTTGGGTTATCGAGGAGATGGACCTGCGTTACCAGCTCCTCGCCAGCCGGGGAGTGCGAAACATTCAGTCCTACGATGAAGGCTTGCCCTACATAGTCGTGATTATCGACGAACTCGCCGACCTGATGCTCACGGTCGCCCAGGATATGGAAATGGCTGTCAGTAAGCTTGCCCAGATGGCCAGGGCCGTGGGCATTCATCTGGTGGTTGCAACCCAGCGGCCGTCGGTGGACGTGATCACCGGGGTGATCAAGGCCAATTTCCCGTGCCGTATGGCCTTCAAGGTGGCATCCAAGACCGATTCCCGCACCATTCTCGACGCCAACGGGGCGGAACGCCTGCTGGGCAAGGGCGACTTGTTGATGATGCCGCCGGCGACTGCCGAGCCTGTGAGGCTTCACGGCGCCTTCGTATCGTCCGCCGAGACCCAGAGGCTCGTTGAGTTTCTGAAGAAGCAGTCACATCTTGCCGCGCCGGCCTTTTCCCTGGAATCGACCGAGCGTCACGATGTGCGCGCCGATTTGCACGACGAGCTTTTCGAGGATGCCGCCCGGATCGTGGTGACTCACAAGCAGGGCTCGGTGTCCATTCTGCAGCGGCGGCTGAAGATAGGTTATTCGCGCGCCGCAAGACTGATCGATCTGCTCGAGGCAGCTGGTGTGGTGGGCCCCTTCGAGGGAAGCAAGGCGAGGCAGGTCCTGGTCGATGAGGCATACCTCGAGACTCTGCCCGCCAAACGTTGACCGCGCCCATGGGGCCGATCCGAGTTTACTTCAGTCCTGTCGGCTGTCCCAAGGCCAATATCGATCTCGAGAAGACGGTTTGGGCTACCCGGGCTGCCGGTCTCGATGTGGTTACCTCCTCGTCCGATGCCGATGTCGTCGTTGTTTTCACCTGCGGCTTCATCGACGATGCTAAACAGGAATCGATAAATGATGCCCTGAAGTATGCCGCGTTAAAGACCAGCGGTGCGATAAAGCACTTGGTGGTCGCGGGCTGCCTTCCGCAGAAGTACGGTCGCGAGTTGCTCGAGGAGCTGCCCGAGGTAGACGTGCTGGTCGGTAATACGGAGCTGGATATCCTGCCTGCGGTGCTCCAGAACCTTAAATCCGGGGCGGGTGGGGAGAGGCTGCTGCGGGTAGGCCGTTTCGGAGACAGCGAAGGCCCGGCCGCGGTAGGCGGCAGGCAGAGCCCTGCGGTGCGGCCCTGGACGCGCGCTGTGATGATATGCGACGGCTGCGACAATGCGTGTACCTATTGTGCGATCCCCCAGATGCGCGGTCCCTTAAGGAGTCGGTCGATACAAGATATTGTCGGCGAGATCAATTCGCTTGTGGCGGATGGGGCCAAGGAGGTCGTGCTTGCGGGCCAGGACACGGCATCGTACGGCCGGGATCAAGGCGCGGGCAGGCTTGCGGAGCTTCTGGCCGCGGTTGCCGGAGAGACTAAAGCACACTGGATTCGGCTGGCCTACGCCAATCCCGAGCACCTTGATTATGCGGTGGCGAAAGCCATAGGGGACAGCGAGGTGATCTGCCACTACGTCGATATGCCGATTCAGCATGCCTCACCTAACATCCTTTCGAGGATGGGAAGGAGAGGAAGCCCCCAGGCCATAAGGCAGGTTGTGGATGGCCTTAGGGACCGCGTTCCCGACATTGCCCTGAGGACCAGCGTAATTGTCGGCTTTCCCGGCGAGACCGAACGCGACTTCGAGCTCCTTGTGGGGTTCCTGAGGGACATACGGTTCGACATGCTTGGGGTTTTCAGATTCTCACCTCAGCCTGATACGCCGGCAGGGGGTTTGCCCAACAGAGTCCCGCGGGATGTGGCCGAACAGAGGCTGATAGAAATCGTAAGTCTTCAGGCAGACATTGCCCGGTCCAAGGCCCAAGGGATGTTGGGGACGACTCTCGAGGTCCTGGTGGAGACCGCTGAGGAAGCAGCCGGCGGCAAGGCAGTGGAGCGCGCAGCCTGGGGAAGAACCCGATACGATATGGCCGAAGTGGACCGGATGATTCGTTTGAGACACTGCGCTGCTGGTCCCGGAGATTTCGTTCAGGCGACCTTAAGGGATTACATCGGAGCCTACGAGTTCGACGCGATCTGCGGGTGAACTGCACGATTCCCCTTGACAACCGTGCGGGCCGCGGCTAAATTGTGCGTGGACGCCAAAGACGGAGGGGGTGAGCAAGTTTGGCGAGACTCCTCCTGGTCGAAGATGAACCCACCCACATGGAGTTGTATAAGCGTTTCCTTACCGAGGACGGCCACGACGTCAAGGAAGCCCGCTGTGGTAGGGAAGCCATCGAGGTAGCCAAGTCCTTCTGTCCCTCGATTGTGGTGCTGGATCTTGTCCTGCCTGATATGGACGCATCGGAGACCATCTCACGCCTTCTCAGTGAATGTGGCTGTCCCAAGATTGTGATCAACACCGGTTATGAGTCTTACCGATTTGATTTTCGGTGCTGGGGTGCTGACGCGTTTGTGGTAAAGTCGGCCGATCCCAGCGAGCTCAGGAACAAGGTAAAGCAGGTACTCTCTGGGCGCGACTCGCGCAACTGAATCGAGGGGCACTTCAGGAGAAGCCACCTTCTCAGGGAGCGCCTAATTTTTTGGAGCCTCCAATATGGCCAAGATGCTGCTGGTGGATGGACCTGCGATTGCCTATCGGTCTCATTTTGCGCTGGCGAGGATGAATCTGACCACAGCCAAGGGCCAGAGCACGGCAGCGACCTACGGCTTCGTGACGACCCTGCTGAAGCTCCTGCGCGAGCACTGCCCGACCCATGCCAACGTCGCCTTCGACACCGAGAAGCCGACCTACCGGCACGATCTCTTTGAAGAATACAAGGCCGGCAGACCCGGCATGCCCGACGAGTTGGCCGCTCAGTTGGGCTGGATCAAGGAGACGACCGAAGCGCTTGGGGTCCGGGTGCTCGAGCTTGACGGTTACGAGGCCGACGACATAATCGCCACGCTCGCCCGGATGGCGCGCCGCGCAGACCTTGAGACTCTGATTGCGACCGGGGACAAGGACCTGCTGCAGCTGGTGGACGACAAGACCCGGGTTATAATGTTGAGCGGCTCCAGCCGTGATACCGGGATACTCGATCAAGAGGGCGTGCTCGCCAAGTACGAGATAGCGCCGGCGCTTCTGGCCGATCTTCTGGGCCTGATGGGAGACGCTGTCGACAATGTGCCCGGAGTGCCGGGGATCGGCCAGAAGACCGCGACCCAACTGGTTAAGACCTACGGGACACTCGAGGCCATCTACGAGAACCTCGACCACATTTCCCCGGCCAAAGTCCAGACGATTCTGAGAGAGCACCGCGACAAGGCCTTTGGCAGCCGGATGCTTACCCGGGTCCACACCGAAGTCCCGCTGGGTGTCACGCTGGAGGATTTGGCGCGCCGCTCCCCCCGGGAGGGTGACCTCAAGCGGATCTTCGCGGACCTGGGCTTCAGGAGTCTTTTAAGGCAGGTTGTGGCAAGGGATCCCGAATCGGCGACGAGACCCCACGTCTGGGAGGAGCCCTTCATGGGCAGCACCACTGTCAAGGTTGAGTGTCCCGGGGTGGTCGCGATCGAAGTCAATTTAGCGGACGGGCCGACTGCCGTTGCCCCGGTGGTGGGAGTGGCGATCTCATGTGAAGGCGCCGGCGACTACTACTTTCCGCTCAAGCACCGTGAGCCGGCAAACATATCAACAGAGACTTTGGAAGAGGCGGTCGGTGGGCTGTTGCGTGCCCCGGACAGACCCAAGGTGGTTCATGATGCCAAGCGAGTGCTGCTGGCGATGAGGAACCTGGGAATAGAGGTTCCGAACATAGAGTTTGATTCGCTGCTTGCCCGGTATCTCCTGAACCCCGGTCAGGGTGGACTCGATGTGGAGGACATCGCCCTCGAATATCTGGGAAGTCTGGAGGGGCGCGACAATCAGGGCAAGCGAGGAGAATGCATCGTCACCGTCAAGGAGGCCGCCGAGACATGTGCCCGCAGGTCACGCACGGTGCTTAAAGCGAGAAGTCAAATGGAAGAGGACCTCAAGGGTCGAGGTCTGTGGAGCCTCTTCAGGGACGTTGAGCTGCCGTTGGCTGGTGTCCTGGCCGGCATGGAATACCGGGGCGTGAAGGTCGACAAGCACCGTTTGGAGGAGCTCGGCCATCGCCTCGATTCCAGGCTTGCTATGCTTGAGAAGGAATCCTACCAGGCCGCAAAGCGGCAGTTCAATCTCAACTCACCGCGCGAGGTCGCGCAGGTCCTGTTTGACGAGATCGGGCTCAAGCCGCGCAGGAAGACCAAGACGGGTTACTCGACCGATACCTCGGTCCTGATCGAGTTGAGCGCCGAGCACGAACTGCCCCGCAGGATTCTCGAGTACCGGCAGCTGGCCAAACTCAAATCAACTTATGTCGATCAATTGCTTCGCTTCCGCGATCCCGAGACCGGCAAGATCCACGCAAGCTTCAACCAGACTGTGACGGCCACGGGAAGGCTCAGTTCGAGCGACCCCAACCTTCAGAACATACCTATAAGGGACGAACTGGGAGCCGAAATCCGAAAGGCATTTGTGCCGGCCGAGGATGGCTGGGTAATGATTTCAGGTGATTATTCCCAGGTTGAACTCCGCGTGGTGGCCCATCTTTCCCAGGACGAGAACCTGATTGCGGCCTTCAGGGAGGGTGAGGATATCCACGCCAAGACCGCCGCGTTCATCTTCAAGGTTGCTCCAACCGATGTGACCCAGGCGATGAGGGTTGTAGCCAAGAGCGTAAACTTCGGTATCATCTACGGGATGGGAGCTCAATCCCTGGCAAAGGCCACCGGTCTTGCCCTTGAGGATGCGGTCCGGTTCCTGGAGGAACACCGTCGCACATATCCGCGCCTGTATGGCTACCTGGATGAGATCCTGGCTCATGTTCGCGAGCATGGCTACGTCGAGACCGTCCTTGGCAGAAAGAGGGCACTGCCCAATATCGGAGCTACCGAGCCGGCGCTCCGGTCGGCTGCCGAGAGAGCAGCAATCAATACTCCCGTACAGGGCTCTGCGGCCGATATCGTGAAAATCGCGATGCTGGGCATTGACCGCCAGGTGAAGGCGAGGAAGCTTCGGGGCGGGATCCTCATACAGGTGCACGACGAGATCCTGGCAGAGTGCCCCTTGGGCGAGAAGCCCGAAATGGAAGCAATCCTTTACAACCAAATGACCAAGGCTTATAGTCTCGCAGTTCCCCTGAAGGTGGAGATGAGAAGCGGACGGAACTGGTACGAGGCCCATTGATATGAAGCCGGCTAAGGTACCGCTGGTGGTAGGAGTTGCCGGTATCATGGGTGCAGGAAAGTCGACCGTGGCCAGAGTCTTCGAGGATCTTGGCGCGAGGCTCGTCGACGCGGACGCAATGGGCAAGGATATGCTCAAGGAGCCGGCAATTCGGGATGCAGTTGTTAGCGCCTTTGGCGACGGTGTCCGCGACCGCGAGGGCGCAATCGACACCGCCGCGCTCGGCAGGCTGGCTTTCGCCAACCCTGAGAACGCGCGAAAGCTGGATGAGATCATACGGGATCCCCTGATTGCGAAGATCAAAGCCAGGATAGAGGAACTGCGAGCCTCTTCGGAGGTTATAGTGATTGATGCGGCTCTCCTGCCCGAATGGAATGCCAAGGCATGGCTGGACGTTCTCATAGTGGTGGACTCCGAGGTGAACCGCTCAGTTGAGCGACTAGCCGCCGCATCACGGTTTGATCTGCCCGGCATTCGCTCGCGGATGGAACACCAGTTCTCGAGGGCCAAGAAGACCAGTTGTGCGGACATAGTGCTCCCCAACTACGGATCGCTGGAGGATCTCAGGGCGAGAGCAAGAGCAATTTTCTGGACAATACGGAATATGGAAACGAGCGGCGCCTAGCCGAAAGGAGCGATAAGAATGTTGAACGAGGAGCGGGACGGGATTCGGGAGCTTAGAGAAAAGATATTGAGGCTAGGGGACCATCTTTGACATCGCGGGGAGACGCAAGCGGCTTCAGGAACTTGAGAGTGAGATGGCGAAATCCGAGTTCTGGCAGGACGCCTGCCAGGCCAAGGAGGTAATGCGTGAGTCGGCCTCACAGAGGAACCTGATCGAACAGTGGGAGAAGTTCTCAAAGGACCTGGGCGACATCGAAGGTCTGATTGCGATGTGTGAAGAGGACGGCGACCAGGAAGTCCAGCGGGACTTGGTGGCCTCGATCAGGACGATCGCGCATGACCTGGAGGCGATGGAGCTCGAGGCCCTGATGAAGGATGAGGACGATGAGAAGGACGCCATCCTTACCATTCACCCGGGCGCGGGGGGGATCGAGAGCCAGGACTGGGCTCAGATGCTGATGCGGATGTACGTCCGCTGGGCCGAGCGCCGGGGTTTCGAGGTCGATGTGATGGACGTCCTGCCCGCCGAGGAGGCGGGAATAAAGAGCGCTACGCTTGAGGTCAGGGGACGATATGCCTACGGCTACCTCAAGGCCGAAAGCGGGGTGCACCGACTTGTCAGGATCTCGCCTTTCGACGCCAATCACCGGCGGCATACCTCGTTTGCCTCGGTGTTCGTCTGGTCCGAAGCCGAAGAGAACCTCGAGATCGAGATCAAGGAAGGCGACTTGAGAGTCGACACTTTCAGAGCAAGCGGGGCCGGCGGGCAGCACGTCAATAAGACCGATTCGGCCGTAAGGATCACCCACATCCCCACCAAGATCGTAGTCCAGTGCCAGAGTGAGCGATCCCAGCATCGCAACCGTGACAACGCCATGAAGATTCTTAAGGCGCGGCTGCATGCCCACTACCTTGAGGAGGAACGCAAGAAGGTGCAGGAGCTGGAGAAGTCCAAGATGGACATTGCCTGGGGAAGTCAGATACGATCATATGTTCTTCAGCCCTATACGCTGGTAAAGGATCACCGCACCGGGCTTGAGACCGGCAGCGTCGACGACGTCCTGGACGGGAGCCTGGACGATTTCATCGAGGCCTTCCTTAGATCCACAAGTGCAACCAGGAAGGGGTAAGCGGGATGAGACCAATAATCGAACAGCGCATTGCCAAACTTAAAGCCATTCGAGAGGCGGGCATAGACCCCTACCCCTATAAGTTCAAGGTCTCGCATCCCTCGCACAGCATAAAGGAGAGCTTCGAGGCCCTGTCGGCGGGTGGGGGTGCGGTTTCCGTGGCAGGCAGGCTGATGTCAAAGCGGCCGCACGGCAAGGCCGCATTTGGGCACATCAGGGACCTGGCCGGTGACATCCAGATCTATTTCAAGCTTGATGACCTGGGAGCAGCCAAGTTCGGACTGCTTGAGGCGGTCGACATCGGAGACATCCTGGGCGTGACGGGTACGGTCTTCAAGACCAGGACCGGCGAGATCACTATCCATGCCGCCGATCTCACGTTGCTCGCTAAATCCATAAGGCCCCTGCCTGAGAAGTGGCATGGGCTCAAGGACAAGGAGACAAGATACCGCCAGAGGTACGTGGATCTCTTCGCCAACCTGGACGTGCGCGAGGTCTTCCTGAGGCGCGCCCGGGCGATCGCCTGTATTCGAGAATTCCTTAATGCGCGGGGATTCATAGAAGTCGAGACGCCGATCCTCCAGCCGATTTACGGCGGCGCGGACGCCAGCCCTTTTACTACCCGCCATAATGCGCTGGACATGGACCTGTACCTGAGGATCGCCGACGAGCTTTACCTCAAGCGGTTGCTGGTGGGCGGGCTCGAGAGAGTCTACGAGATATCCAAGGATTTTCGGAACGAGGGTATGGACCGAACGCACAATCCCGAGTTCACGCAGCTGGAGCTCTATCAGGCCTACGCGGATTACGAGGACATGATGGACCTCTTCGAGGAGATGGTCGAGACCACCTGCCGTGCGGTGGTGGGCGCAAACGAGCTGACCTACCAGGGGCAAGAGCTGAGCTTCAAGCGTCCCTGGAGGCGGCAGAGGGTGGAGGACGCCGTCAGGGAATACGCCGGCGTCGATCTTGCCAAGGACACCGACGACCGGCTTCGGCGGGTCTGCGCGGAGTGCGAGGGAATCGCCGGGGCGGACTGGGCGAATGCACCCCGAGCACTTCTGATCGACGAGATCATAGATCATTTCGTGCAGCCCAAGCTGGTGGAGCCCACGCTGCTCTATGACTACCCCGTTGAGATTTCGCCGCTTGCGAAGATCTCGAGACACGATGAGCGCTTTGCCGAGCGCTTCGAGCCCTTTGCCATGGGAATCGAACTGGGCAATGCCTTCTCCGAGCTCAACGATCCGATCCAGCAGCGTGAGCGCCTGGAGTGTCAGCGCCGGAGCAGTGCCGAGCCGGTCGACCTTGACTTCATCCGGGCACTTGAGTACGGCATGCCGCCGGCCGGGGGGTTGGGAGTAGGCATCGATAGGCTTGTAATGATTCTCACCGACAGCTACTCCATAAGGGACGTGATCCTGTTTCCGCCGATGAGGGCGGAGGCGGAGATCGAGGAAGACCTCTATGGGCTATAGTCTCTTCATCGCAAAGAAGTACATAGGCGCCGGGAGGCGGAGCGGCTTCATCACGGCGATCACGGTGATCTCGGTTGGCGGCGTGGCGGTCGGGGTGTTGGCTCTGATAGTCGTGCTTGCGGTGATGAACGGGTTTGAGAACGAGGTCATAAAGCGGATAGTGGGCACCAATGCCCACGTGATTGTGCGCAAGGACGACGGGATCGGGGATTACGGGAAGCTGGTCGATAAGATCGGCGGTATGCCTCACGTGATCGGGGTTTCACCTTTCGTCTTCTCCAAGGCAATGGTGATGTCTGCGCGTGGAACCGACGCGCTCTTCGTGAAGGGAATAGACCTTGACAAAGAGGCGGGGGTGACCAGCATTACCGAATACATAAGGCCCTCGGATTTCAGCTTTGCCCCCGGTGATTCGGGTCTCGCCCTTATCGTGATCGGCAAGGAGGTATCCTACACTCTCAAGATCTCCGAGGGAGATACGGTGTTGCTGGCCAGGGGTGAGGCGTCCCCGGGATCGCCTTTTGGGATCGCACCCGCCTTCAAGCGCTTTGTCGTCGGGGGGTTCTTCGACTCCGGGATGTATGAATATGACGCATCGCTAGCCTTCATAAGCCTCAAGGAGGCCCAGGCCTTTAATTCCCTCGGGGCCGCTGTGACCGGCCTGAGCGTCAAGCTGGATGACATGTACAAGGCCCCGATGCTAAGCAGTGCGCTGTCGCTTATGCTGGACGACGGCTTTGTCGTGAGCGACTGGATTCACATGAACCGGAATCTCTTCACCTGGATGAAAACCGAGAAACGAGTGATGTTCATAATCCTGACTCTGATCATTATCGTGGCGGCGTTCAATATCGCAAGCACGCTGATCATGATTGTGATGGAGAGAACCAAAGACATCGGCATCTTGCGGTCGATCGGCGCCTCCCGCGGCGCGGTGATGCGCATCTTCATGTTCCAGGGCCTGATTATCGGGGTGATAGGAACGGCGATCGGCACCGTCGGGGGGATCGTCCTCTCCTTGATAGTCGATAAGTACAAGCTAATCCAGCTGCCGGGCGACGTCTATTTCATAGAGACGGTTCCGGTCCAACTCCAGGCCGGTGATATAGCTGCAGTCGCCCTGGTTGCGCTTGCGATATGCTTCGCCACCACTTTCTATCCTGCCTGGCAGGCGTCCAGACTGGTGCCGGTGGAAGCGATCAGATATGAATGATGATAGCGGCGATATCGTACTGGCATGCCGGGGGTTGGTAAAGACCTACCGGTCGGGTTCGGATACCATAAGGGTGCTGAGAGGCGCCGATCTCGCGCTCCGCAGGGGCGAGATTGTCGCCATCGTAGGTCCCTCGGGGGTTGGCAAGAGTACCCTGCTGCACATTCTCGGAGCCCTGGACCGGCCCGACGAGGGCAGCGTGATTGTAGAGGGTGTGGATGTCTTCTCACGTGGGGATGGGGATGTCACGCGGCTGAGGAACCTTAGGTTCGGGTTTGTGTTTCAGTTTCATCATCTGCTTCCGGAGCTGACTGCCCTGGAGAACGTGATGATGCCGTGCCTGATCTCCGGTCTGGATATCTGCCAGAGCACGGAGAGAGCTCGCCGGATGCTTGTGGATGAGACGGGGCTTTTGGGAAGGCTGGATCACAGGCCCAGGGAGCTTTCGGGGGGGGAACAACAGCGGGTCGCTGTGGCACGCGCACTTGTCATGAGACCTGCGGTGGTGCTGGCCGATGAGCCCTCAGGCAACCTCGATCCTGAAAGCAGCCAGGCCCTGCAAAGACTGTTGTGGGACTTGAGAGACCGACATTGCCAGAGTTTCGTCTTAGTGACGCACAATATGGAACTTGCTGCGCGGGCCGACCGAGCATTAAAACTATTTGACGGCGCTCTGGAAGAGATTAAGATATAGCTGTGGAAATCAGGAGGCACTTGCATGCTTTGTGACAATTGTGGCAAGGAGATCGCAAAGGTCCACTACAAAGAGATCAAGGACGACAAGACGGTCGAGTTCAATCTTTGCGAGAAATGTGCTGTTGAAAAAGGGCTTCATGTGTCGCCCAAGAAGCAAGCCTTCTCGATTTCCAATATCCTTGCCGGAATGGCGGAGGAGGTCGGCTCCTCTACTGCAAGGTGCCAGGGCTGTGGGCTGAGCTACGCCGAATTCCGTGAGACAGGCCGGCTGGGCTGTTCGGAGTGTTACGGCGCCTTCAAGGAGCAACTCAAACCTCTCCTGAGGAGAATACACGGGTCCAACGTTCATATAGGCAAGAGTCCCCAGTCGAGTGAGGGAATGATCGAAAAGATACGGGAGATCGAAGACCTCAAGGTGGCGCTAAGGGTCGCGATAGAAAAGGAAGACTTTGAGAATGCCGCCGAGATACGCGATCGGATCAAGAGCCTCGAGACCAGGGAGGATTCGAAGCCGTGACCATCAAGGATATGGCAAAGGTCCCGAGTCCCTGGCTTGACGCCAACGGCACTCACAGTGATGCCGTGGTCTCAAGCAGAGTGCGGCTTGCCCGGAACCTGGCCGGAATACCTTTTACGCACCGCGCCACCGCCAAGGACCTTGAGTACTCCCTCGGGATTGCGAAGCAGGCCCTTGAGGGGACCGCTATGTTCAAGACAGGCACATTGATGTTGATGAGCGATCTCGATAATCTTGAGAGGCAGTTCCTTGTGGAGCGGCACCTGATTAGCCAGGAACACGCCGAGAAATCGCCCACGCGGGCGTTGGTCATGGGCAACAGTGAGTCGGCGAGCGTGATGATAAATGAGGAGGACCATCTTAGACTTCAGGCGATGCAATCGGGCTTCCAGGTGATGGATGCTTGGCGCCTCCTGGAAAAGATTGATGCGGAGCTTGACGGCAATGTGAAATACGCGTTCTCGTGCGAATGGGGCTATCTGTCGGCGTGCCCGACCAACACGGGGACCGGGCTCAGGGCCTCAATGCTGGTTCATCTTCCGGCACTGGTTCTGACCGGACAGATAAACAAGGTGTTGCACGGTATAAGCCAGATGGGGCTTGCGGTGCGTGGTTTCTACGGTGAGGGCAGTGACGTGATGGGCAATCTTTTCCAGGTGTCCAACCGCACCGCACTGGGTGTGACCGAGCTGGATATCATTCAGAGCCTCGAGAAGGTGGTGAGGCAGGTACTCGATTATGAAGCCCAGGCAAGGCAGATTTTGTTAAGGGATGCCCACTCCCAGATCGAAGATAAGGTATGGAGGGCTTACGGCATTCTGAAGTACTGCCGGAAGGTGACTTCACAAGAGGTGATGTCGCTTGGCTCGGCCGTGCGCTTGGGCAAGGCGCTGGGAGTGATTGACAGCATTTCGGTGGCTGGACTCAACAACCTGCTCCTGGCTAGCCAGCCGGCGCATCTTCAGAAGCGTTTTTCGAGGGAGATGGATGCCGCCGAGCGGGATATTGTCAGGGCGGACATGGTGCGCAAAATCCTGGCAGAGGAAGAAGCCAGAACCAGCGCCGGATAGGCCACCTTGCTGATGGAGGAATTCTGATGCATGACAAGTTCACGGACAGAGTGAGAAGGGTGATGTTTCTTGCGCGCGAAGAGGCCGCGAGATTGCATCATGATTACATAGGGACCGAGCACCTGTTGCTCGGTGTAGTAAGAGAGGGCGAGGGTCTGGCTGCGGCGATTCTTACCAATCTCGGGCTGGACCTGGACGTGATTCGGCGCACAATCGAGAGCATGGTGCCCGCCTCGAGCGGGTCGGTCACGATGGGGGAGATTCCCTTTACTCCCAGGGCCAAGCACGTGTTGGAGCTTTCGGTCGACGAGGCCAAGTTGCTTGGCCATAACTACGTCGGCACGGAGCACCTGCTGCTGGGGCTGATCCGGGAAGGGGATGGGATAGCTGCGAGAGTGCTGCTGGAGCTCGGGGCGGACAAGAAGAAGGTCAGGGATGAGACGCTGAGGCTCCTCGGGGGCTCGCCGCGCTCCCACAAGGGCGCCAAGCACGAAGCCAAGACCGAGACGCCGGCCCTGGACCAGTTTGGACGTGATCTCACCGAGCTTGCCAGGCAGGGGAAGCTGGACCCGGTGATCGGCCGGGAGGCTGAGATCGAGCGCGTGATCCAGGTGCTGTGCCGCAGGAAGAAGAACAATCCGGTCCTGATAGGCGAGCCCGGTGTGGGCAAGACCGCGATCGTCGAGAGCCTGGCCACCAAGATCGTGGAGAACAAGGTTCCTGAGATCTTGAGAAGCATGCGGGTGGTGGCGATCGACCTGGCGGCGATTGTTGCCGGCACGAAGTATCGAGGTCAGTTCGAGGAGAGGCTCAAGTCGATAATAAACGAGATCCGCGAGGCTCATAGCATCATAGTTTTCATCGATGAATTGCACACCATCGTGGGCGCCGGCGGCGCCGAAGGAGCGATTGACGCATCCAACATGCTCAAGCCTGCGCTGTCGCGGGGAGAGCTCCAGTGTATCGGGGCCACCACGTTGGACGAGTACCGCAAGTACATCGAGAAGGACGGAGCTCTGGAAAGGCGGTTTCAGCCCATAATGGTCTCTCCTCCGACCGTTGAGGAGACCATCGAGATAATAAGAGGACTGCGCGATAAGTATGAGGCCCACCACAGGGTGAGAATAACCGATGAGGCCGTGGTTGCAGCCTCCAGGCTGTCGGAGAGGTATATCAAGGACAGATACCTGCCCGACAAGGCGATCGACGTTGTCGATGAGGCCGGCGCCAGGGCACGGCTTTCGGTCACATCAGTGCCTCCCGATATCAGGGAGCTCGAGGCCAAGCTTGATAAACTGATAGTGGACAAGGAGAGCTTCATAAGGAAACAGGACTTCGAGAATGCCGCCCGGGTGAGAGACCGGGAGAGAGAACTCCGGACCAAGCTGGAAGAGATAAGGAAGAACTGGAAGCAGGCCGCCGACGGGACCGACGCCAAGGTGGACGCCGAGGACGTTGCCTACATCATCTCGCGGATGACCGGGGTGCCCATAGTCAAGTTGGAGGAAGAGGAATCCAAGAGGCTCCTGAGGATGGAGGACGAGCTCAGGAAGCGGGTGGTCGGGCAGGAGGAGGCGCTTGCAGCGGTTTCCAAGGCGATCCGCAGAGGCCGGGCGGGTCTGAAGGACCCAAGGCGGCCGATCGGGTCTTTCTTCTTCCTCGGGCCGACCGGCGTGGGGAAGACCGAGCTTGCGCGAGCGCTTGCGGAGTTCATGTTCGGCGATGAGAACTCGATGGTCAGGATAGATATGTCCGAGTACATGGAGAAGTTTGCGGTCTCCCGCCTGATGGGAGCGCCGCCCGGCTACGTGGGCTACGAGGAGGGCGGTCAGCTCACGGAGCGGGTGCGGAGACGCCCGTATTCTGTAGTGCTGTTGGATGAGATCGAGAAAGCCCATCCCGACGTCTTCAACATACTACTTCAGGTGCTGGAAGACGGCCGGTTGACCGACAGTTTCGGCAGAGCGGTTGACTTCAAGAACTGCGTAGTGATCATGACGTCCAACGTCGGCACCAGGGCGATCAGGGGTGGTGTTTCCATGGGGTTCCAGCGCGACGACGCCGAGGATACCTATGACCGGATGAAGGAAAAGGTCTTGGCAGAGCTCAAGCGGACCTTCAATCCTGAGTTCTTGAACCGTATCGATGAGATCATCGTGTTCCGTTCACTCGGTCTTACTGAGATCGAACAGATTGTCGATATTCTGCTCGCCGAGGTTGAGGAAAGGGTCGCGATCTACGGCCTATCTCTGGCTATGAGTCCCGAGGCCAGGCAGCTCTTGATCGAGAAGGGCTATGATCCTTCCATGGGTGCCAGGCCCTTGAGGCGAACAATCCAGAGATTACTTGAAGATCCGCTTGCCGAGGAAGTTCTGAGAGGCACGTTCAAACCCGGCTCGAACATCAAGGTTTGTAGGAAGAAGGATGTCCTGAGCTTCGAGTGCAAACCCAAGCCTAAGAAGGAAAAGATAGGCTGTACAAGGACCAAGGAGAATGAGCTTGAGGAGAAGGAGCTCGAGTGATCTATGGCTGACTAGATGCTCTGGTTCATGGAGATTTGCCCCTGCGAGGCCGTGGGCTGCCCTCTTAGGCCTCGTCCTGGTCTGCATGCTACTGGTGGCTGCGAAGCCTTCCCATGCCGCGCCTGAAGAGGTGGCGGTCGCAGGTGTTCGAGTTGCCGGCAATCTGAGGACGGACGAGGCTGCGATTCTCAATACCTTCGCTTTGGACCCCGGGAAGGTCTATCCCTATGAAGAGGTAAGAACGGCGCTGGAGCGCATCTTTAGAATGGGTTTCTTCGATGATGTGCGGCTCTACCTTGAGACCGTCCCGACCGGCCAACAGCTTACGATCGAGGTAGTGGAGAGACCGGTAGTATCATCAATAAAGGTCACCGGGCACTCCAAGATCAAGAAACAGGACGTGACAGCAAAGGTCGCGGTTGCGATCGGGTCCTCGCTGGACCAGCGGCTGGTTCATGAGAGCGTGGGCGCCATCAAGGCTCTTTACAAAGAGAATGGCTTTTACCTTGTCGATGTGACACCGGAGGTGACACCGGCAAGCTCCGGAACCGTGGCCATAACCTTTAAGATTGCGGAAGGGATCAAACTAAAAGTCCACAAGATTGCGGTCCAGGGCAACAAGTCGATCGCGAGTGGCGCCATAAAGAAAGTGATGGAGACCAAGGAGAAGAGGATACTTCGGGGAAAACAGGATTTTAAACCCGAGAAGTACGACTCAGATGTGGACAAGATAGTGCGGCTTTACCGAGATCAGGGGTTCATCAATGCCAGGGTCACAGCTCACGAGGTCAACGTGAACCAGGCCAAAGGCCTTGCAGATCTCACTGTGACCGTGGACGAAGGCCGGAGGGTCTATCTCAAGGGTGTGAAGATTGACCTGGTCGAGGACGAGGACTCTGAAGGCAAGATATCCGAGGAGGCACTCGAAAAGTCGGTCCGGCTTGAACTGAATAAGCCGTACAGTGCGGCCAATCTCGATAAGACTTTGGAGGCCATGTATTCGACCCTGGGCGATCAGGGTTATGTCTATGGCGAGATTGAGCCGGTCGAGAGCGTCCAGGCGGACAGCGTGAACCTCACCCTCTCAGTCAAGGCGGGCCGTGCCGTCCACGTTGGGAAAATAGTGATCGAGGGCAATGAGACGACATTGGAGAAGGTCATAAGGCGGGAGCTTCTGATCAGGCCCGGGGACATCCTCAGGCGATCGGTTGTGGAAAGGAGCCACCGGGACCTCTTCAATCTTGGTTATTTCGATGATGTCCAGGTCAATTCCCGCGTGGCCAATGAGCAGGGTGACATCGACCTGATACTTAAGGTCAAGGAACGCCAGACCGGCATTGCCAACGTGGGAGCAGGCTACAGCGAGGAGTTTGGTCTGACCGGTTTCATTGAATTCTCGCACAACAACATGGGGTGGTTCAGGAAGCCGCCCTACTTGGGTCTGGGCAAGGGTGAATCGCTGAACCTGAGGTGGGAATTCGGGAGGCTGACCCAGATTGAGCTGGGGTACCGGAATCCTTGGTTCCGCGATCGGCCCACCCTGGTAGGCATCGACATCTACGATACCCGCAGGGAATACGAGACCTATGCCGACAAGCGCGGTGGATTCGGCCTGGTGACCGGCCGCAGATTCTCGCTCATCGACTACTCCAAGGTTTACGTGAGGTATAGCCTGGAACGGCGAGAGCTCGTGCCCGACGCAACCAAGGCCAGCGAATTCGTTAAGAGCCAGGCCGGGAAGCGCACAACCTCCAGCACCAACGTTACCCTGGTGCGGAACAGCGTCGACAATCCCTTCTTTCCAAGGGCAGGCTCCCGCACCAACTTCGATGCCGAGTGGGCCGGTGGTTGGCTCGGAGGGACAACGGCCTATCAGATCTACACCGTTGAGACCTCCAACTTCATGGCTGTGCCCCTGCTCAATTCGGTTCTGATATTCAGGGTCAAGACCGGGCTGCTTGATGGCCTGGGCAGCAAGGGTTATATGCCTGTCTACGAGCGCTTTCGGCTCGGAGGAACCACCACGGAGGGTGTCAGAGGTTATGATGATAGAGAGCTTGTGCCGGAGGGCAATGCCAGCGACCAGGGTGGAAGGTTCATGCTGATAGGTTCCCTGGAGTACAGAGTCCCGGTGATCAAGAACCAGGCCTTTGTGAGAGGATTCCTGGACGCCGGTGATACCTGGAACAGCGTCAGGGCGTCACGGCCGGGGTTGCTTAAGAGGTCGGCGGGCTTCGGATTCATGATTGAGATACCGATGGTCGGCCAGATAGGTCTTGACGTGGGATATGGCTTCGATCGGGATCAGTCCTTCGGAGGGCCGGGCTGGAAGACCCACTTCCAGTTCGGGATGAGCGGGTTGTAGAGCGTTGGATCGTCAGAAGGAGGACGGAAGAAATGCAGAGGTTGTTGGGCGCGTTAGTGGCCGCCACGATCCTGGTTCCTCTGTGCGCTTATGGCGCGGAGGGCAAGATCGGTTTTGTGAATGCCACCTTGATCTTTGAGCAGTATTCCGGCGCCAAGGAGGCTCAGGGCGCGTATGAGAAGGAGATGGATGACCTCAATAAGCAGGTGACCACCATGGAGAAGGATCTCCAGGCATTCTCGGATACGCTGGAGGCCAGGAAGTACCTGTTCAGCGAGGAGCGGCTCAGAGAACAGAGAGTCGAATTCGAGAAGAAGCAGCAGGATTATCTCAAGTTCCGCCAGGATGCCGAACTCAAGGCGGCGAAAAGAAACGAGGATCTGACCAAACCGATAGTTGCCGCCATAGAAGCGGCAGCAAAGATCGTCGCCGGCAAGGAAGGGTTTGACTTAGTTCTGGACTCGGCAGCCGGCATTGTGGTTTACTCGCAGCCGGAGCTTGATCTCACTGACCGGGTGCTGCAGGTACTGGAGGAGACCAAGCAGGCGGGCCAATCCACCGGTGGACAGTAGACGGGATGGAAATTGCGCTCCGGGAGTTAGCAAGCATCATCGGCGGTGACGTGTCCGGCGATGGATCGACCGTGATTGCTGGGGTAGCCGGCATACGGGAAGCCGGCCCGGGCATGATCACTTTTCTGGCCAATCCCAGGTACGAGGAGTTCCTCCGTACCACCAGGGCCTCGGCCGTGATTGTGCCCCGGGGCAGCACCTGTGGGTCGAAGGCTCTGATTCTCAGTGACAATCCTTATCTGACCTTCATAAAGGCTGTAGAGTTCTTTTTCCCCAGTAAGAACCGGAATTCCCCCGGGATCCATCCGACTGCCGTCGTCGCCCGCAGCGCGTCGATCGGCTCTAGCGTTCACGTGGGCGCCCATGTGGTGATCGAGGCCGGGGTGGTGATAGGAGACGGGACGGCCGTGCTGGCCGGCACCTATATCGGTCGGGATACCCGCCTGGGGAAAGACTGTATCATCTATCCCAACGTTACGATCCGTGAGGAGATAAGAATCGGAAACGGGGTCATAATGCACAGTGGAGCCGTGATCGGAAGCGACGGTTTCGGCTTTGCCAGGGACGGTCAGATCTACAGGAAGATCCCGCAAATAGGCAACGTGGTGATCGAGGATGACGTGGAGGTCGGTGCGAACGTCGCGATAGATCGGGCAACCACAGGAACCACGCTGGTAGGCAGGGGCACCAAGATTGACAACCTTGTGCAGATAGGACATAATGTGGCGGTCGGCGAGAATTGCATTCTCATAGCCCAGGTGGGGATCGGGGGTAGCACCGAGTTAGGAAATGGTGTGACCGTGGCGGGCCAGGCTGGGGTGGGAGGGCACTTAAAGATCGGGGATGGGGCAGTGGTGGCCGCGCAGGCGGGCGTGGCCCAGTCCATAGCGGCCGGCATGACGGTGTCGGGCTATCCCGCTCGAGAGCACAGCCAGGCTAACAAGATCTACGCCAGCCTGCAGAAGCTTCCTGATCTTTTCAAGAAGGTCGCGGATCTTGGGGAGCGTATCAAGAATCTGGAGGAAAGACTCAAGCCATGATCGCCAACCAGAGAACGATCGGATCTGAGGTTACCTTTTCGGGTGTGGGGCTACATGGGGGAGAGCAGACTACGGTGGTTTTCAAGCCCGCCCCGCCGAATTCCGGTATAAAGTTCATTAGGACCGACGTTCCTGAGCGTCCTGAGATTAGAGCTGATGTGGCCAACGCGTCCGAGAGCGATCATTCGCGGAGAACGGTCCTGCGGAAGGGCGATGTGACCATTAGTACCGTGGAGCACGTTCTTGCGGCGGTGCACGGCCTCGCGATTGACAACCTGACCATAGAGCTCAATCGGCCGGAGCCTGCCGAACCCGATGGATCAAGCGCGCCTTACGTTGAAATCCTCAAACGCGCAGGTCTGGTTGACCAGCCTGATCCCAAGCGCTACCTCGAGGTCAAGTCGCCGGTGGGGTTCTCCGAAAACGGGGTGGAGATCATGGCCCTTCCGTTCGACGGGCTCAGGATAACCTTCACGGTCCATTACGACCACCCCCAGATCGGAACCCAATACGCCTCGTTTGATATTTCGGAAGACGTCTTCGAGAAGGAGATTGCTCCGGCACGGACATTCTCACTGCTGAAGGAAGTTGAGGAGCTGAGAAAACGAGGATTGATCAAGGGTGGAAGCCTCAAGAATTCGATAGTTGTGAGTGACGACGGCATCCGTAACGAGGAACCCCTGAGGTTCCCGGATGAATTCGTCAGACACAAAATACTGGACTTGCTTGGGGACCTGTGCCTGGTCGGAGGACCGATAAAGGCACACGTGATAGCAGTGCGGTCAGGGCACACCACCAACATAAAGCTGGTGAGACTGCTCAAGAGCCAATTCGGTGAGCAGCCGCGCGGTCTTGTGGGGAAACGGGTCAGGGAGGTTCCTTCCAGCCTTTCGATAGAAGAGATCGAAGAGATAATGCCGCATCGGTACCCGTTCCTGCTTGTTGATCGGATACTCCTCCTGGAGGAGGGCAAACGGGTTGTGGGACTGAAGAACGTTACGATAAACGAACCCTTCTTTGCGGGGCATTTCCCGGGGCATCCCATAATGCCTGCGGTGCTGATAATAGAAGCGATGGCGCAGGTAGGCGGGGTACTGCTCCTGTCTATGGTGGAGAATCCCAAGACCAAGCTCGTGTACTTCATGGCAATCGATAAGGCCAAGTTCAGAAAACCGGTGTTTCCCGGGGATCAGGTAAAATTCGATCTGGAGATGGTGAAACTGAAGATGAATACCTGTAAGATGAAGGGCAAGGCTTACGTCGGCAACGATCTGGTCGCCGAGGCCGAGCTTCTGTCGATGCTTGTCGACAGGCAGAATCCTCCCGAGAAAGGCGGGATCCTTTGATCCCGGCCCCGGAAGGAACTCCCAATGCCGACCGATGCGAAGCCGGTCTAAGGCGAGCGTCAGCGATACACCCGCGGGCGATGGTGGACCCGGGGGCACAGATTGCATCTGGGGTGGAGGTGGGCCCCAACACGATCATAGGCCCGGATGTTGTTGTTTCTGAAGGCACCCGCATTGGCGCCAACTGCTTGATTGAAGGCTGGACCTCCATAGGCAAGCAGTGCCGCATCTTCCATTCGGCGGTTCTAGGCGTAGAGCCGCAGGACGTGAAGTATGGAGGCGAGCGGGCCTTTGTCCGCATAGGAGACGGTAACATAATTCGGGAGTTCGCGACCGTACACCGTGCCACCGGTGAGGGGAAAGAGACCCGAATTGGAGACAGGAACTTCATAATGGCCCACGCTCACGTTGCCCACAACTGCACTGTGGGCAACGGGACGGTGATCGCCAACACGGTCAATATGGCCGGCCATGTCACCATCGAAGACTTTGCGAATGTGAGCGGTGGCACTGTGATCCATCAGTTCGTCCGCATCGGCAAGTACTCTTACATCGGAGGCGGCGTCCGCATACCCATGGACATAGCGCCTTACGTCATGGTGGCGGGCTATCCGGCCCGGGTCAATGGCCTGAATGCGGTCGGGCTCAAACGACACGGTTTCTCTGCGGGGACCAGGCAGGCCCTGAAAGAAGCTTACGGACTGATATTCCGGTCGAATCTGAATGTCTCACAGGCTGTCGAGCGCATACGGCAGGAAGTCGAGCTGCTTCCAGAGGTCTTGTACCTTATCGAGTTCATTGAGAGGTCCGAGCGGGGAATTACGCTCTAGGTTCCGGACGAACATGGATAGGGCCGCCTAAACCGGAGGCGGCTCTTTGATCAAGGGGGGACCAATGGCGAAGCTCAAGTGCGGTGTCGTAGGCGTAGGGCAGCTCGGCCAGCATCATGTCCGGATATACAGGGAATTGCCCGGCGTTGAACTTGTGGGTATTTACGATACCAATCGTTCACGGATGGATGAGATTGCCAGATCGTACTGCACCAAGGCCTATCAATCGCTCGACAGCCTTATTGAGGATGTGGACGCGGTGAGCCTGGCTGTCCCGACCACCTCTCACTTCGAAGTAGGTCGAAGCATCCTCGAGCAGGGACGGCACGTTCTGATAGAAAAGCCGATCGCCTCCACGGTTGAGGAGGGCAGAGAGCTCGTCCGGATTGCCGGCGAGAGAAGGGCTGTGCTCTGCACGGGACACACCGAGAGATTCTCGCCCTCAATCCGCAGTGCTCTGAAATGGGTACGCAAGCCCCGGTTCATTGAGGCTTTGCGAATGGCAGGGTTCGGCCTGAGGGGCACCGATGTTTCGGTGATACATGACCTGATGATCCATGACATCGACCTTGTGCTCTCGATTGTCGGCTCTGAGGCCGAAAGGGTCGAGGCTGTGGGGGTGCCCGTGTTCACGCCCAACGTTGACATAGCGAATGCACGCATCTGCTTTAGCGACGGCACCATAGTGTCGTTGACCGCGAGTCGGGTATCCACCGAACGTCTGCGGAAGATGAGATTCTTTCAGGCTGACGCCTATATTTCGGTGGATTTCCTGAAGCGGGATGTGAAGATATACCGCAGAAAGAACGACCTGGATGATGTGCTTGCCTCTGCGCCCGGTGGCCTTGATATGCAGGATCTGGTTGAAGTCCTGATGCCCCCCGTCGGTGATGAAGAACCGCTGATGTTGGAGATTCAGGATTTCGTCCTGAGTGCCGAAGGTAAGAAAACGCCTGAGGTTTCGGGTGAGGCAGGCGTGCGGGCGCTGGCGATTGCATCTCAAATAGTAGCGGACATCGAGACCCGTCTGTCATTGTGGAGAGACTAGATGTCCGAGCGAGTGATCGTCGTCACCGGCGAGGCTTCGGGCGAGATCTACGGTTCGCTTCTTGCTAGCGAAATCAAGCGTCTTGCTCCTGCCATCACCCTGACCGGTGTTGGGGGGGAGGCGATGATGAAGGCCGGAGTAGAGGTTTTCCTCGACTCAAGTGAGATCTCGGTGGTCGGTATCTGGGAGGCGATCGTGCACCTCAGGAGACTGCGTAGGGCCTTCAATCGCGTGAAAGCCGAGATCGCAAGCCAAAACCCCGATCTGCTTGTGCTGGTGGATTATCCCGGAATGAACCTGCGGCTCGCACGCTTCGCCAAAGAGCTGGGCATAAAGGTTATGTATTACGTCTCACCACAGGTCTGGGCGTGGGGCAGGAATCGGATAAAGCTGATACGCCGGAGCGTTGACAAGATGGTGGTGATCCTACCCTTTGAGGAGGAGCTCTACCGCAGGGAAGGCGTCGATGCGACCTACGTGGGACACCCCCTGATTGATATCGTAAAGACCCGACTGGATCGGGCGGAATCCTTCAAACGCCTCGGGCACGATCCGACCAGGCGGCTTGTTGCCCTCTTGCCCGGAAGTCGCCATCAGGAGATAAGGCAGCACCTCAGGCCGCTGATAAGTGCAGCTGCCGACCTCGGCAGCAAATTGAGTGACGTCGACTTTGTCATGGTTACGTTGCCTGGTTTCGAAGCCATGATTACTCAAGAGATAAGCAGGGCGGGTGCTGACATAGGGATTACGACCGATCTCAGATACGAGGCGATCGCTTACAGCGACCTCGCCATAACCTGCTCAGGCACCGTCACCCTCGAGGCCGCGCTGCTTGGCACCCCGATGATCGTGATCTACAGATTGGCGCTCTTCTCTTGGGCTCTGGGGAGGGTTATAGTGAAGGTCCCCTATATTTCGCTTGTGAACCTTGTGGCCCGAGACGAGATAGTGCCGGAGTTCATCCAGGCTGAGGTCAATCCCCAAGCCCTTGCCGCCGAGGCAGCAAGTATACTTGGTGACGATGCGAGACGCAGCGGCATCATCGAGCGGCTTGGCCAGGTGAGGTCCAAGCTCGGTCCGGGGGGCGCTACGAGGAAAGCTGCAGAAGTGGCTCTGTTGCTCATGGCGAAATGAATCGGACAAACGACCGCAGGCAGGCCTTAGCGATTCTCCCGCGTGTGCTGCTGGCTATCTATAGGTATCTTCCGTTGCCCTTGTACGCCTGCCTTTGGCTGGGCTACTGGCTGCTCCCGCTTGCACGGAGGAGCCTTGAGCCTCGCCTGGCAATGAAATCACTGCCGCTGCGAGGACGCAGGGCCATATGGTTTCATGCCGCATCAGTCGGTGAGATCTCCACGATTGCGCCCGTGGTGGCCGAGGTAAGGGCTCTGAGCTCGGGGACCCCGATCGTGGTGACCACAATGACTCGCAGCGGGGCCCGCAGGGCCGGCGCCACGCTCAAGTATGCTGAAGTAGCCCTTGTTCCTTACGACTTCCTGCCTTCGGTCAGAAGGTTCGTATCGGCGCTGGAGCCGTCATGTCTGGTGATCGGTGAGACCGAGATATGGCCCAATCTGGTGGCCGAAGCGAAAAGGCAGGGCATTCCGGTGGTACTCGTGAACGGCAGAATCTCGGAGAGGTCCTATCCGCGGTACAGACTGATTCGGCCGTTTATGAAAGGGGTGCTCGCGAGCTTCGACCTGTTTCTTATGCGCACCGAGATCGATGCAACCCGGATGATCTCTCTGGGGGCTGAGCCCGAAAGAGTAGAGGTTGCGGGCAACACCAAATACGACATCCTGCCGGCGCCCCTTGACTGCGAGGCCCGCATGGCTATCCGCCGAGCTCTCAACATCGGGGAGGCCACCAGAGTCGTGACCTTCGGCTCGGCGCGAGAGGGAGAGTGCGAGATTGTTCTCAAGGCGCTCGCGGATTCCCGGATCGGATCCCTGGCGCGGCTAGTGATCGCGCCGCGGCATCTGGAGCTTGTGCCTCAGGTCGAGCAGGTCTGCCGCAGCGTAGGCCTGAGCTCGATAACCCTAGCCGAGCTGAGGTTGCCCCCAAGCACGGGGGCGGTACCTGAGGTCCTGATATTGGCTCAAATGGGGCGCCTGCTGGAGACCTATGCGATATCCGACATTGCCATTGTGGGGGGCACATTCAGGCCGTTTGGCGGGCATAATCCCCTGGAACCGGCATCACAGGGCTGTGTGACCATGGTCGGGCCGCACATCCAGAACATCAAAGACGATATCCGGTATCTGACGTCTCGCTCCTGTGCCTTCGTTGTGACTGAGGCCGACCTCGGCGAGACGGTTGCCCGCATCCTATCCAGGGATGACCAGCGCAACGACATCGGACGGGCAGCGATCCGCGCGGTCGAGGAGAAGAAGGGCATAGCAAAGAAGTGTGTCGAGGCAATGCTAAGAAGGCATCTTCTGCCCGGAGCGTAGTCGGGATGATCGTGGTAGATCTGAGAAATCTAAAGCCCCGAGACCAGATGGGCCGCGTACCGCGGACGTTACTCTTCCCCGCACTGGCGCCGCTCTCGATTCTCTACGGAGCACTGGTCGGACTATGGAGACGGCTGCCCGGCAAGGCGGTCGATGTAGGAATCCCGGTAGTGAGCATCGGCAGCATCCTGGTGGGCGGTACCGGTAAGACCCCCCTGTGCATGCTCACTGCCCGGATGCTTGCCCGGTCGGGCCGCCGGGTATGCGTGATCTCACGGGGCTACATGCGCAAGGGGAAGCAATCACCTCTCAAGGTGAGTAACGGTCATGGCCTTCTGGTGTCGGTCGCCGAGGCAGGCGATGAGCCTTATCTGATCGCGAGACGCCTGCAGGGTATCTCGGTGGTGGTCGGCAAAGACAGAGTTGCGGCTGCCCGTGCGGCCATCTCTGCCTTCAAGCCCAACGTCTTTGTCCTCGACGATGGTTTTCAGGCCAGAGGTATCGCCAAGTGCCTTGACGTGGTTACTCTCGATGGGGCATCTCTGCGGTCGCGGCAAGCGCTGTTGCCGCTCGGCCGGCTGCGGGAGCCCTGGGACGCGATAAGGCCTGAGCACGTGGCGGTCGTAGTGCTTGAGCCCGGAGAGCCCAAGCCCTCAGATAGAGCTCGCGGCCGCCTTCCGAGGACGGTGTTCTTTGCCGCACTGCAGGACCCGGTGCTCATGGATGCGGACGGCTGCGCGCAATCCGCGGACTCCGTCAAGGGACTTCCGGTTCTTGTCCTGAGCGGCATTGCGCAACCCGCGAGATTCGAGCGAACCTGTATCAGGGCGGGCGTTCAACCCTTGGTCAGCATCAGGTTCGGCGATCATCACTGGTATGACGAAGGTGACGCGGTGAGGGTCTCGGCTCTGATGCATCGCCACGGATGCAAGAGGCTGGTCACGACAGAGAAGGACTTCGGTAAACTGCCTCAGAGTCTCAGAGATGCGGCGCTCGCGGTGCGTGCGGATATCACGATCGACAACCCGCAGGCATTTGAAGCCGTACTGCAAGGAGGCATAGGAGGCTGATGAGGCCCACAGAATCGGAATTCCTGGTGATCGGAAGCGGCATAGCAGGGCTTCTTGCGGCAATAAAGCTCGCGCCCATGGGAAGGGTCAATATCGTCACAAAGAAGCTGAGGAGTGAATCCAATACCAACTACGCCCAGGGCGGGATCGCTGTCGCCCTGGACCCTGGCGATTCACCGGAGCTTCATATTCAGGATACCTTGAAGGCAGGCAGTGGGCTCTGTCACCCCGACGTCGTCAACTTTGTGGTGGGTAACGGCAGGGCCCGCCTTGAAGAGCTGATCGCAATGGGGGTGGCTTTCACCGGCGACGAGACGGGCAGCGGACCGAGGCTGGCGTTGGGCCGGGAGGGAGGGCACTCCGCGAAACGGATCGTTCACGCGATGGATTACACCGGGCGCGAGATTGAAACGGTCCTGCTGGAAAGAGCAAAATCGCTCACAAACATCGCTTTCTTCGAGAACCACATCGGAGTGGATCTTATCCTTGAGTCCAAACGCAGAGGCGAACCTCTTAAGCCCGACCGATGCTGGGGGGCTTACGTTATGGATGCTGTTGCCAGAACCATCGATCCCTTCACAGCGAAGGCAACGGTTGTCGCCACCGGAGGCACCGGCAAAGTCTACCTTTATACTTCGAACCCCGACATAGCAACGGGGGATGGACTCGCGATGGCTTACCGGGCGGGAGCCCGAGTGGGCAATCTGGAGTTCGTACAGTTCCACCCAACCTGCCTCTATCATCCGCTTGCCAAGAGCTTTCTTGTGTCCGAGGCAGTCCGGGGCGAGGGCGCCGTCTTGAGAACGCTCGACGGGGAGAGATTCATGCCTAGATATCATCCCGAGGCCGAGCTGGCCCCTAGGGATGTGGTAGCAAGGGCGGTGGATTTCGAAATGAAACGACGGGGTGACAAATTCGTCTTTCTTGACTTGAGCCCGATAGGTAAGGCCAGGATCAAGCGAAGGTTTCCCAGCATCTACGCCAGATGCCTCGATGTGGGCATCGACATCACAAAGCAAGCTATCCCGGTGGTGCCGGCAGCCCATTACATGTGTGGAGGTGTGGTGACTGATCGGGATGGCCGGACCAGTATCGACGGCCTGCTGTGCGCCGGGGAGGTGGCCCTAACGGGCCTGCATGGGGCCAACCGCTTGGCATCGAATTCACTGCTTGAAGCGGTGGTCTATGCGCACGTGGCAGCCGTGGCAGCAAGCCGCGTTGCCGGCGAGCACGGGGTTAGAATTCCGCCGATCGAGCCCTGGCACGACGAGGGTACCGCCGAGCCTGCTGAGGTCGTGGTATTCGATCACGACTGGGACGAGGTCAGAAGCCTGATGTGGGATTACGTGGGCATTGTGAGATCGGACGACCGGCTGACAACCGCCCGGCGCAGAATAGGACTGCTGCGCGAACAGATCGATGCCTACTACCGCAGATACCGCCTGAACGCAGATCTGATTGAGCTGAGGAACATCGCTCTTGTCGCCGACCTCATAGTGAGATGCGCTCTCACCAGGCGGGAGAGCAGAGGACTTCATTACAACATAGACTGTCCCGGTACCGACGATGTCAACTGGCGGAGAGACACGCTCATCTGAGCCGGGGAAAGTACTTAGGCCGATAGAGTTCGTCCTGAACAGGAGATTATGGCGCCTCCCGGCTGGGCGAGTAGGAGGAGGTGGTCAGATTGAAAACCTTGCAGCATGGCATGCGAAGTCTGGGCATATCATCCGTCTTGGTCGCAGTTCTCGTTGTCGGCGCCGCATGCGGGACCGGTTCCCGCGAAGGGGGGAATATTGAGATGGGATCATCCAAGATCAGACAGCCGGCCGTCGCCGGCCAGTTCTACCCAGGAACTCCGGAGGAGCTTCGCGAGGCGGTCTCATCGATGCTGGAGAAGGCGCAGCCTCCTAAAATCCGGGGCAGGATAGTTGCCCTGATTTCCCCTCACGCGGGGTATATGTACTCCGGCCAGATTGCCGCCGATGGCTATCGTACGATCCAGGGCAAGCAGTTCGATGCCGTGGTGATTGTGGCTCCCAGCCATCGCATGCGTTTCCAGGGAAGTTCGATCTATCGCGAAGGGCGGTTCAAGACGCCATTGGGCTTAATAGAGATAGCCGGGGACATTGCCGACGCCATCGCGAAGGCTGATTCCTCAGTCCAGTTCCGGGACGACGCCCAAGCACAGGAGCACTCGCTCGAGGTCCAGCTGCCCTTCCTTCAGATCACCGTGCCCGGCTTGAGAATCGTGCCCATCGTGATGGGAGATCAATCGATCACAACCGCGCGGCGGCTTGCCAAAGCGATCGCTGGCGCAGTCAAAGGCAAGAACGTGCTGCTGGTTGCGAGCACCGATCTCTCGCACTTTCACGACTACAATGAGGCAGTACGTCTCGACCAGATCGTGATCGATCACATAAGGAATTATGACCCCGAGGGTCTGGCGCGTGACCTCGACCTTGAACAGTGCGAGGCCTGTGGAGGCGGTCCGGTGGTGACAGTGATGCTCGCAGCTCGCGAGATTGGTGCGTCCAGAGGCGTGGTATTCAAGTACGCCAATTCGGGCGATGTTACCGGCGACAAATCAAGCGTCGTCGGTTACCTCGCGGCGGCGCTTGTTGCCGAGGACGCTGTGGGTGTCGACCTCGGGCTCAAGCACAGTGAGAAGGCCGAGCTGCTGAGTATCGCGCGGCAGGCGATTGAGGCCACGCTCCTGGATAAGCACGCGCCGGAGCTCAAAGCGACCTCCCCGCTGCTGCGTGAAAAGATGGGAGCCTTCGTGACGCTGACCGAGCGAGGTGATCTGCGCGGCTGCATCGGCAACATAGTAGGCGTAGAGCCTCTGGTTAAGACAATCTCGAACATGGCGATAGCGGCGGCCACCGAGGACCCAAGGTTTCCCGCCGTGACCATAGAGGAACTGAAGGAAATAGAGATCGAGATTTCCGTGCTGACACCCTTGAGGAAGATCACCAATCCTGAAGAGATCGAGGTCGGACGGGACGGTATCTACCTTGAGAAGGGCTTCTATCACGGGTTGCTTCTACCTCAGGTGGCGACCGAATACGGTTGGGATCGCTACCAGTTTCTCGACAACACTTGCCTCAAGGCGGGGCTGCCGAGGGGTTGCTGGCGAGAGGGGGCGACCATCCAGATCTTCTCCGCCCAAGTCTTCAATGAGGCAGAGGTCCTGAAGAAACCTTCCTCAAAATGACGACGCCGGCAAGAACCACAAGGCTGAAGATCGATACAACATAGGCAGATTCTGCAATGCCTATTGCAGGGATCATGAGGAAACCCGTCGCCAGACCCGCCGTGGCAGCGCCTGCGAGATCGAGCGAATAGGCAAGGGATGCCGCCGCAACATCACTCTTGCCGGCCCGGACCAGGGACGTTGAGGCACTTGCGAAGATAGATCCTCCAAGCGCCCCGGTGGCGAAAGCAACTGCCGCAAAGGTGATGTCGGCAGCCTGAGAAGGTAAGGCCCGCGGGTCGCGCCCAAGCAGGCTCGCGGCCAGTATGACCGCAATAGGCGGGACCGCCAGACCCGCGATAAGGGCTGGCGTCGGCCGCCTAATCCCGGGCCGAGAGCTCTTCAAGCCTGCCATCATGGACGTGGTTCCCATGCCTCCCATGAAGGCCGCGATCAGGGCCGCGATCCGGCCGTAAAGGTACCCGCTGACGATCTGTAACCCCAACACCGCCAGGAGCAGCGTAAACATCGTGGTGAGACCCATTGCGTAAAGGATGGCGAGATCTGCGACAACATTCAGCCTTGATCGTGATACCAGCGCGAAGACCATGACCGTGATCACGCAGGCGGCGAGCATCAGAAGCAGGCACCTTTCAGGCTTGAGCCAGGATGTCAGATCTGAGACCGCTCGCCCGACTCGGGTATGCTTCTCCCAGATGGATATCGCCAGCCGGAAGGTTACAGGCTTCATGTCCGAGTTCGGGCGGCCGTCATCGTATGCGCCAATGGCGCTGTCAAGCTGAGCGATCCTCAGTTGAGAGAATCTGTCCCAGAGTACGAAGCCATTGACGTAGGATGCCTCAACTGCCCGCCTGCGGAGACGTTCAAGCACAAGCGGAGTCTGGCTTCGGAGATCCAGGCCGGGTGAGGCCAGGATGTGTATGTATTCGCCGGGAAGCACGATTACGTTGGGTAGCACCGCTTTGCAGGCGCTGGTGACGCTTGCCACCAGGCGACCGAGCTCGGGCCCGACATAGGCTCCGGGCGACGCTATCTTCAGGGACAGGATTCCGTTCCTGTTGAGGATCTTCTCGGCGCTGCGGAAGAATTCAACCGTATAGTATCGGTTTAGCTGGAGGGTCGTGGGCGTGCCCACATTGACTATGACGATGTCATACATGCTACTGGTCTTGGCCACATATTCCCTGGCATCGCCGTAGAGGGCATTGACCAAGGCTCTGCTGTTGCCGTACAACGATCCGGGGGGAGAGAACCTTTCCATGACGGCCATGGAAGCAGGATCGATTTCTATATAGTCGATCGTCCTGACCGATCCATGCTTGAGTATCTCCCGGATAACACCCGACCCGGCGCCACCCAGGACCAGTATTTGCCGTGGTTCGGGATGATGGAGCAACGGAATGTGGGCGCACTCTTCGGCGTATGGCGCGTCGGGTATCGTGAAGGCAAGGGTGCCGCTCTCGAAGAAGTCGTAGGTGCTGTCGCGGCTCGTGACAACCAAATTGCCGTATCTGGAATCGCTGGTCTCCGCAACTCTAAGGGGTCTCCACTGGAGCGCCCGACTCGCAAGGTCCATCCGACCGCTGGTTGCGACCGCTACCGCCAGCCCGGCAAGGGACACTGCTGCAAGCGCCGAAAAGGCCCCACGCGGTCGGTCTCCCTTTGACAAATGGAGGTACCAACCCCCGGCCAACCCCACCAACGCGGCCAGCCCAATCACTGCAAGCGGGTTCAGAGCTTCCAGAAGGTATGTGCTGAGAAGAAGGCCCGCTACCCCCGAGCCCAGAGCTTCGATACCGTATACCAGCGCAATGGGGCGCCCGGAGGTTCGATCCCCGGCATCCGCGACGATTGCCACAAATAGCGCTCCGAGGACCATGGCGCCGGGTAGGACCCCAAGAGCTGAGAGAGCGAGTATCATCCCCGGACCCAGAATCTCGCCGAATGAAGAGACCAGGGGGTGAAGCAAGCGCACGGAAATCACTTGAAACGGCAGAAGCAGTCCTGCGATAATCAGGAGTTCTGCGGTGGATCCCTCGCCGGCCCGGCCCAGTCTTCGGTATATCGCGCTGCCGCCGGCCGCCGCCGAGAGCCATGCAGCGAGGGTTACTGCGATGGTCAATTCGTTGCCGGTCAAGGCGACCAGCAGCTCTCTTATGATTATAACCTGGGCGGTGGTGCCGACGAGCCCGATGGCAAAGGCCGGCAAGATCAGTCGGATTCTCGAGGGCATGGCGGAATTATCTTCCTTGATTTGGAAAGCATGCTATCATAACTTAGAATGGTAATTGAACGCTGGGCGCTATTCGAGAGAAAATTATGGAAGATAACAATGTGGTAACCGAACTTGAGCGTGTGGCCGCGAGCGATTCTCGGTATAAGCTCGAGGCCTACGTTTTCGTGATGGGTTCCCTGGAGTACACGCTCTCCAAACTGGGGCGCAGAGGTCATGTCTCGGGCGGGGAGCTCTTAGACGGCATCAAGGAGTTCGCCAAGGAACGATTCGGGCTGACGGCCAGGATGGTGTTTGAGCACTGGGGTGTCAGGAAGACCGACGATTTCGGAGAGATCGTGTTTAACCTGGTCGCAGCAGGGATTCTTGGGAGAACCGAGCAAGACTCCAGGGGTGATTTCAGGAACGTCTATGACTTCCGCGAGGTTTTTGAAAAGGAATACGACTGGAAGATCAAGGGCGTCACCTAGCCGAAGGAGATTGGGATACGAATGGATGTCGCCCTCAGAAATATTACCAAGGGTGTGAGAAGGTCGTCACAGCGAGAAAGAATCATCTCAGTGGAACGAGGTTAAGACTTGGCTGCATGGACCAAGAAAGTGTTGACCAGTGCCGTAATCAGGCTTTTCAGCGGTAAGGGCGCTCATGAGCCGTTTTCCCTGGGTAGACTTGCGTCCAGCGCGAGGAGAGTGCTGGTGGTGCCGCCCGAAGGACTTGCTGAAATGCTGCTGGCGTATCCGGCGATCTCGATGCTCAGGGGGGCTCTGCCTGAATCCAGGATAATCTGTCTGGTAGGAAACGGCCAGGCTGACATCCTTCGTGGCAGCGGTATTGTGGATGATCTGGTGGAGTTTCCCAAGATCCGCGGCACCCGCGGCATCTGGAACTACCGTGCCTTTGTGTCGGATATGCGGGAGCGAATGATCGAGGCGGTCTTCTGCTTCGATTTCCGATACGATTTCTATAAGGTGATCCTTCCAACTCTTCTGGGCGCGAGACTCAGGTTAAGGCTCAAGGGAGACGTCGGCTATCCGCTGTTCAATGTAGAGGTGGTCCCGGCGAGCGATGCGAAGTACTTCCTTGACCTTAATCTCTGCCTGGTGCGCTTTCTCGCGCCAGGCGGAGGTGAGGTCTCTCGGTGGCAGATCCCAGACAAAGAGGTCAAGATCGCCCGAGAAGTGGTGAAGCTAAGGAAGAAGAACCCTTCTGACCTGATGATAGGCGTAGACCTCAGCTATACCAAGACCGGGGATAAGCCGCCATTTGACGTGGAGATCAGAATAGCCAAGAGTCTCCAGGCCTTGAAATCCAGCGGCATCGCTCTCCTGTCCGATCCCAATCCCGCAATAAAGGATGAAGACATTCGGCGGCTGGGCGTCTATGATTGGCTCGACATTCCTAGAAAGAGCTTCCGGGACACACTGGGGATACTCTCCCAATGCGATCTTCTAATAACCGCCAATACGGACCTGTTGCACTTTGCGGTCACGATGGGAGTGCCCTGTTTGGTGCTCTTCTCCGACAAGGAAGACAGAAGATGGATCCCGGGTCCCGGCAACTTCCGTCTGATGCAAGAGAGCGAATGGACCAGCGTATCGCCCGCGAAGGTGGCCATGCAGACCCGTGATTTCCTGGCCTCGCTTGTGCGGGTCTGAGCATGATCAACATGGGATTCTACTTCAGGGCGCTCTCCTTCCTCAAGCCCTACTGGCGGCAGATGATTGTCGCTTTCGTCCTTATGGTTCTGTGCGCGATCTTCAGCGGCTGCTCGATCGGCATGATCCTGCCTTTCATGAAACTGATCTTCTCGGGCAGCACGCTAAATGCGGCCGCCGGGGGCGGAGCCGGCAACGAACTCTTGAGAAGCGCGCCCCAATCCCTCACGGCATTTCTCGAGGCCGCGCGAGAGAAGATTCTCAGTTACTATTCTCCGACGTCTCCGATGGTGGCACTGGAGCGCATCTGTGTCTCGATTCTTGCCATATATTTGCTCAAGGGACTCTTTACCTACCTCCTCGCTGTCACAAGCGCGGCGATCGAACAGCGGGTGATTCGTGACGTTAGAAATCAACTCTACACGCATCTTCATAAGCTCTCGCTGTCGTACTTTCACAAGAGCAAGACCGGGAGCGTCATATCGCGAATCACAAATGACGTGAGCCTTCTCAGGATGGCGATCTCGGCCGGTTTCCTCGGTTTTCTACGGGATCTTATCCTGACGCTGGTGTATGCGGCCATCGTGGTGGTGATCAGCTGGCGGCTGGCGCTGGTTGCATTTGTCGTAATTCCTCCCATCACCTACATAGTGACCAGGATCGGCAAGAAGCTTCGCAGATACACCACGCGAGCCCAGGAGAAGCTGGCGGACATCACCGGTGTTCTCCAGGAAACCATATCCGGGATCCGAGTGGTCAAGGCCTTCGGCATGGAGGGATTCGAGAGAGCCAAGTTCGAGGGGTTTACCCAGGACTTCTATCGCCTCTTCGTCAAGCAGCAGAAAGCAGCGTCGCTGGCGCCCCCGATTACCGAGTTTCTGGGTGTCTGCGGCATGCTGGTCGTGCTGTGGTACGGGGGCAGGCAGGTACTTGGGGGCACGCTCCTTACTCCCGGCAAGTTTCTTATCTTCCTTGCAGCGATGCTTTCGACCCTGCATCCGGTTAAGAACATCAGCTATGCCAGCACCAAGATTCAGGAAGGGCTTGCCGCCGCCAAACGGATCTTCGCGTTGCTCGACACTAAACCCGACATCGTGGATGCTCCCGATGCGGTCGATATCAGGGCGATCGGTGAGGAGATCGCCTTCAACCACGTTAGTTTCAGATACGGCGGCACCGATCCCGTCCTCGAGGACATCGATTTCAAAGTCAAGAAGGGGCAGGTGGTAGCGCTTGTGGGGCCGAGCGGCGCGGGCAAATCCACGCTGGTCGATCTGATTCCCCGATTCTACGATCCTACCGAGGGGAGTGTGACGATCGACGGCAAGGACATCCGGCGGATAACCACCAGGTCGCTGCGAGACCTGATGGGGATAGTAACCCAGGAAGTGATCCTCTTTAACGATACGGTGAGGAACAACATTGCCTATGGTCTGAAGGATGTGGCCTTCTCGAAGATCGCCGAAGCCGCCCAGGCGGCCAATGCCCGCGAGTTCATTGAAGCGCTTCCCCAGGGCTATGACACCATGATCGGAGATCGGGGAGTGAGGCTCTCCGGAGGGGAGCGCCAGCGCATAGCAATTGCGAGGGCGATCCTCAAGGATCCTCAGGTTCTGATTTTCGACGAGGCCACGTCGTCGCTTGATTCGGAGGCCGAGAAACTTGTCCAGGACGCCATCCAGAGGTTGGTGTCCAACCGCACCACCTTCGTCATAGCCCACAGGCTATCGACGGTGACCAAGGCGGACGTGATCTTGGTGATAGAGGATGGGCGGATAGTGGAAGCCGGCAGGCACGACCAGCTGGTCGCCGCCGGCAGAGTCTACAGGCGGTTATACGATTTGCAGTTCAGAGATCTTCCTCAGGTTATTCAGGAAGGCTAAGATCCTGTATGCCCGACCGCCCAGCTGAGTCGTCCAACTTCCTAGTAGTGAGGTTGAGCTCTTTCGGCGACATAGTGCTTGCCGAGCCGGTAACAAGACGGCTCAAAGAGGCCTTCCCGCAATCCACCATCTGGTTTGCTACCTACGCGCAGTACGCAGGTATCCCGGCGCTTTTCGCCTCGGTCGATACCGCGGTGTCATACTCGCGAGCCGGCAAGCGGGCTCAGCCGGATCGGGACATCGAGACCATCACCTTCGATGCCGTGATCGATCTGCAGCGTAACCTCCGGTCCGCGAGCATAGTCCGCAGGGCCAGGGCGCGCCGGGTCTTGAGATACCGGAGACAGTACTTCCGGCGGTTGCTATGCGTCTACTGGCCCCGGATCTGGAGGGGGAACCTCAAGCATACGGTAGAGCTCTACCTGGATGCGATCGGGCCTCTGGGGGCCGATACGGCGCCCTCGCCGCCGCGCCTTGCTGTCCCGCCCGATGCGGTCGCGGCTCTCACGAGGGAGTTGGGACAAGGCCCATTCGTCGGCATATGTCCCGGGGGCAGCAGCCCGCATAAGATGTGGGGCGAGCGGCGCTTCATCGACCTGGTGGGCCGCCTGCGCTCGGGCGGCCACCGGGTACTCGCGATCGGTTCCCAGAGTGATGCCGATCAAGTCAGCGCCGTTGTCTCGGGCCTCGGCGACGCCGCCGTTCGGGTTGTGGTGGGAAATGATGTCGCAAAGATTGCGGGGGCGCTCTCGCTCTGCAAGGTTACGGTAAGCAATGATTCGGGATTGATGCACCTTGCGGCAGGGGTCGGCTCAAAGGTGGTTGCGATCTTCGGGCCGACTTCGCCGATCCTGGGCTTCGCGCCTCTGGCACCCGGCAGCGTCGTGGTGACCAGAGGGCTTGCGTGCAGTCCTTGCAGCTATCACGGCAATCGAGCCTGCCGCTATGAGCGGAGGCATTGCATGGAAGACATTGAACCGTCCGAGGTCGCTACAATTGTCGACGAGCTTACCGGGGCCGGCGCCTAGCGCCACCGAGCCTAAACAAGTCAGTTTCGCGGTCAGAGCTCCCAACTGGCTTGGAGATGCGGTTCTTGCGATTCCCGCCGTCAAAGCCCTGACCGGAGAGTCCAGACGCGGGCGTGTGGTGGTCCTGGCCTCTGCATCTTCGGCGCAGGTCTTCTCGCGGATACCCGGTACCCTTACCTTCAACATCAAGACCCCGGGGAGCGGCCTCGCGGGCTCGGCGAGATCGCTGATCGACGGCTCGGCGGTGCTGCGGCGCCTGGCGCCTGTCATGGTGTTCAGCCTCACCCGCTCGCTCAGCTCTGCGGTCCTTTGCTTTCTGGGCCGCGTCCCTCGCAGGGTCGGCTTTAGAAGAGCCGCCGGTGCCTGGCTTTATACCGATAGGGTGAGCGAACCCGGCTCCAGTAAAGAACACCTTGTGGATACTTATTGCCGGCTGGTAGAGAGTGTCGGCCTTGCTGTCGAGACCAGGACCCCTTCGATCCAGCCCTCGGCGGAGGACCGTGCCAATGGGGAAGATGTCCTCCGCAGGCAGGGGCTGTCTCAAGGTAGGTTCATCTGCCTGTTCCCCGGGGCCAGATACGGTCCTTCCAAGCGATGGGAGAGTTCACGATTTGCCTTGCTTGGGGACACTGCGACTGCTAAGTTCGGCTTTGATGTCGTCATCCTGGGCGGCCGAGAGGATCGCCAAAGCTGTGAGGCCGTGGCAGAGGGAATGACCAAGACCAATGTGAACCTGTGTGGAACCCTTGATTTCTCGGCGCTTGTCGGCACTCTGGGCCTTTCCGCTGCGGTGGTTGCCAATGACAGTGGCGGCATGCATCTGGGGGCTGCTCTGGGTGTCCCGGTGGTCGGTCTCTTCTTCTCGACTGATCCGGAGTGGACCGGGCCGCTCTCTCGGAATTCGGCAGTGATCTACAAGCGAGCGGAGTGCTCGCCGTGCTTCAAGCGGGATTGCCGCCGCGGAAGCCTATGTACACGGACCATAACGGTTGAGGACGTCACCACGGAGCTACAGCGCGTCCTAGGGAGCGGCAGTTGAGCAAGGCAGTCTTCTTTGACCGCGACGGGACGCTGCTTGTGGAGATCGGCTACGTTTCCCACCCATCTCTGGTTGTGCCCTACTGCTCAAGCGTGGCGGCCTTGGCGCGCGCCAGGCAGTGCGGATTCCGGCTCATCGCGGTGACTAATCAGTCGGGAGTCGCGAGAGGCTGGTTGACCGAGGCTGACTTGGCTTGCGTCCACGCAAGGATGCAGGAGATCCTGGCTTCCGGTGGCGCCGCCCTCGATGCGATCTATTATTGCCCTCATCATCCCCAGGCAACGGTCGAAGCCTATCGTAAGGTATGCAATTGCAGGAAACCGGGTACCCGCCTCGGCGAGATCGCTATGGAGGGATTTGGAATCGATGCCACAAGATCTTTTGCAGTCGGAGACAAAATCACCGATCTGAGATTCGGCAGATCCCTCGGAGTAAGACCGTGCCTGGTGCGGACTGGTTTCGGAGCCGGTGAAGAGCGGGAGCTGAGGCGGAACGGCCTGGGAGACGTTCACGTTGCCGAGAACGTCGTGGATGCCGTCGACTGGATCATACGAGAGGATGCTCGCAACCTATGAGACAAACCCTGATTATCGTGGTGGCGTTGTATCTCGTGGCGGCAACGATCTCCGTCGAGACTCCGGCCCAGGAAGTGATCCCCGCGTTTGTTCCTTTCAAGGTGGGGGAGAGGCTTACGTACTCGATACGGTACGGATTCGCCAGGGCCGGCACTGCGACGCTGGCGGTCACCGATATCCTTGATTGCGGCCAGGGCAAGTGTTACCGCGTGGTATCCGAGGCCAGGTCGACGATGCCCTTTTCGCTCTTCTTTGAGGTTCAGGACTCGGTGATATCGATGATGGATGTCGAGAGCCTTTCCACGCTGAGGTACGAGAAACGTCTGAAAGAGGGCAATTACACTAAGAACGAGGTGATTGTCTTCGACCAGGAGAACCATACCGCAACCTATCCCGACAGCTCGGTAATACCAGTCCCACCCGACGTCCAGGATGTTTTGACCTCGCTCTACTACTTAAGGACCAGATCGCTCGAGGTAGGCAGGACCTTCCTGATCGAGAACCATGCGGACAAGAAGAACTATCCTCTTGAGGTCAAGATCCTGCGGAGCGAAACTGTGTCGGTACCCGCCGGCAGGTTCGAATGCTTTGTGGTCGAGCCGATTCTTAAGGCCTCGGGGCTCTTCCAGCACCAGGGGCGCTTGACGGTTTGGCTGACCAAGGACTCCCGGCTTATGCCGGTGATGATGACCGGCAAGATCATTGTGGGCTCAGTGAGTGCGGTGCTTTCGGAGATCGAGCCAGGCGAATGATCATGGAGGCAAAATATGGATGACGACAAGACGGCGCGACCTTTCTCCGAGAGGAAGGAGTCGATAGCGGTCCGCAAGAGCAAGGTCGAGCTGGCCGATTTCGCCGCCATGCCCAACGACTTCTCATGGTTTGTGAACATGAGGAAGATGATCCCCAGGATCCTCAGAGGCCGCGACCTCGAGGCTCTCAGCGAATCGATTGCTGAGGCAAGAGAGAACCACAGGCCCGTGGTTTTCATGATGGGGGCCCATGTGGTCAAGTGTGGGTTGGGGGGCCTCCTATGCGACCTCCTGCGCAGACGGGTGATCACGGCCCTGGCGATCAATGGTGCGTGCGCCATACACGATATCGAGATAGCGATGTGGGGAAAGACTTCCGAGGACGTAGGTGATGGGCTCCAGAGCGGCATGTTCGGTGCGACCGAGGAGACTGCAAAGCTCTTCAATGGCGCTGCAGGTGCCTGCCTTGCGGAGGGGATTGGCCTGGGTAGAGGCCTGGGCAGAGCTCTGGTGGGCGCAAGCGCTCCCAACCGGGGGGTGAGCCTCCTGGCCACAGCCTGCGAGCTTGATATCCCGGTGACGGTCCATGTGGCGATCGGCACCGATGTGGTGCATGAGCACGCCGAAGCCGACGGCCGGGCGATCGGCTATGCATCGATGGAGGATTTCCGGTCCTTCACCTCGATAATAATGAGGCTCGGCGGAGGTGTGGTCCTGAATATCGGTTCTGCGGTGATCCTGCCCGAGGTATTCCTCAAGGCTCTGGCAATCGCACGCAATCGTGGAGCTGACCTGGGGAAGTTCACAACGGCGAATTTCGATATGTTGCAGCTTTATAGGCCGATGACCAGCATAGTGGAGCGTCCGAGATTGCTGGGCGCAACGACCTACAATTTCACCGGTAACCATGAGATCCTGCTTCCGGTCTTCATAGCCTCAATAATGTCCAAGACTTAGCCCCGGGTGGCACGCCGGTTGCGTAATGCCTTGTCTTGTATACAGGAGTGCCTATCACACCGATGTGACGGTAGGACTGCGCTGGGCCGGAGGGGCTTTGGCTCCAGATGGGCACCGGCGGCTGGATTGCATGCTGCAACTGGGGAGTGCAAAGTGCAATGGTGTTGCAACTTGACTTAGCGGAAGTTATCTGCTATAGTATAACTGCAGTTAAGAAAGAAGGGAGTGGTAGAAGCGGTAGACTTGCTACAGGGAGTAATGGGTTAACGGGATTTCCGTACTACACTGGACTAGGTGGTGCGCCTGTGGCAAGTCGGCTTTGCAGAGGAAGACAGAACTTAGAGGTGGGAGGGTGCGCAGGCGCCTCCCGCCTCATTCTTTAAGGAGGGACCGCGTTGAAGAAATATGCATTGGGGTTCGCGGTATTGTTACTCCTCTTGGCTGGATGCGGAGGCCCGAAACCTCAACCTGAGCCTATCCTTACTGCCACGCCCCAGATAAGCCTGCCGGAGAGGGAGCCGTATAAGATCGGTCTTGGTGACGCGCTGGATGTGAGGTTTCTCTACTATCCCCTCTACAACGTTTCTCTTACGGTGAGGCCCGATGGGATGATAACGGTGCCCTACGTTGGGCAGATCAACGTAGAGGGGATGAGTCCCCTTGAGCTTGAGAGCATCATCAGGTCCCGCTACGCCGAGATCCTGACGTCACCGGAGGTCGCCGTGATCGTCGACAAGTCCTCTTATCAGCAGGTCTTCATCTTCGGTGAGGTCGCTCGGCCGGGTGCCTACGATCTCAGGGGTCCGATGACCGTGCTCGATGCGATTGCGAGTGCAGGAGGTCTGACTAGTCTTGGCAAGAAAGACAGCGTGGTTCTCATACGGAAATCCAAGGGCGAGGAGTTCACCGGCACCAAGATAAATCTGGGGAAGATCCTGGATGGGCACGGGTCAAATGCCTATATGATGGCCAGAGATGTGGTCTATGTTCCCAGGTCGACCATTGCAGACATCGACCTGTTTGTCGACCAGTTCTTTGGAAGGCTGCTGCCTGTGTGGTACTTCTACATTTATGGGAAAGAGGTCATAAACCCTAAGGCCACGTACCTTTTCGGCCAGTAACCTGAGAGGTCAGCAGTAAGAGACGGGGTGTGGACAATGACTGGAAACGACAGCGGTGATACTCAGATCTCGTCGCGGGAGTTGCTTACTGTCATATTCAGACGGAGGGTACCCATAATCGTTTGCGCTCTAATCGTGGCCGCAGCCGCTTTATCGGCTGCCTCGCGAACCAAGACCGTGTATGATGCCACGGCCAAAGTGCTCTTGAGGCGCACCGGCGCCACTGCGCTGGCCAACAGCTGGACACCCTTCTACGGCCTCGAGGAGGAAATGAATACCGAAGTGGAGATCGTGGTATCGGACCCGGTGCTGGTCAGGGCGATCGAGATTCTAAACGAGACGAATGTGACCTTGACCGAGGCGGTCAAGAAGCGCCGGACCACCCGACCTCCTGCGGTGGAGGACCTTGCCGGTGGGGTATCAGCTGAACCTATAGAGATGTCGAATATAATCGTGGTGAAGTATAGGGGAAGGGATCCCAAGTTTGTGCGTGAGGCCGCGAATGCGATTGCCCAGGCATACGTCGAGTACCGTGCCTCGGTCAGGAAGACAGGTGGTGTCGAGCAGTACTTCGAAGAGCAGATTAACAGGTTGAATAACCAGCTGATCGATCTGAGCAGGACTGAGCTGGAGTTGAGAAAGCAGGCGGGAGTCTACGACAGGGAGTGGCAGCAGCGGATGATCATGAACCGGCAGACGGAGATAGCTCTCCAGGTAAATCAGACCAGTGGCCGCCGTGCTTCCGCGGAGACCAAGCTTGCAGCCATGAAGCAAAGGATCAAGGATGACCCCGGTGTGGTTTGGCCTTTTGCTGTCAACCACGACGATGACATAGCGATCTTAATGCAAAGTGACTACTTTGGCCTTCTTCGGGAGCGGGACAACATTGCGTCCAGCTACACGCCTACCAATCCGCAGGTCAAGATGCTTGACGACCGGATTGCGAGGATGGAGCAGCGGTTCCGAGAAGAGACCCAAAGGCGAATCAAGGACCAGGAGTATCTGATTGAGGATCTCAAGTTGGACGAGGCCGCTTTCCGGGTGGAGCTTAGACGTATCTCTGATGAGTACATCCGGGATCCTGACGTGATTGCCCGGATCGAGCATCTTAGTGAGGAGATACATTACACTTACCTTCACTACGACCGGCTGCTCGAGAAAATGCTCGACACGATAGCCTCCGAGGCTGAGGACATAAGGATGTCGAATGCCAAGGTGCTAAGCCCGGCAGATGTCAAGATGACAAAGGCGGGCCAGATGAAGGGTGTCTATGTGATATTCTCGATTCTGCTGGGTGTCACGCTCGGCATAGGTTTTGGCTTTCTTCTGGAGAATCTTGATCATTCCATCAAGTCCGCCTCGGATGTCGAAAACCTGGTGGGAGTGCCGTTGCTTGGATCCATACCTGAGGCCGGTCACCTTTCTGAGACCAGAAACCGGGTCAATAGCGAATTTCGTCATGGTACCTAGCGAGGGGCGCCAATGAATTCGACAAACGACACAAAGCCGGGCCTTGAGCAGATGCCCGCCTTCGACCTTGATGCCTTACTTCCAAGGGATATGATCGATTACTTCAAGAATTTGGCCGGACAGATAGAGATTGTGTTGCCCACCCTGGGGTGCAAGGTGTTGATGTTATCAAGCTCGGTGGCCGGCGAGGGCACCACCGATGTTGTCATCGGCTTGGGGCTGACGCTGGCGGCAGCGATGGGGAAAAAGACTGCGATAGTCGATTGCAACGTTTACCATCCGGACCTGCACGTCAAGTTCGGCACGCCGGAGATCGGGTTATCCGAGTTCCTGGCGGGGGACATACCCCTGGACAGGGCTTTGGTGAATACTATCGTGCCTAACATGTACATTCTGCCGGTCGGCAAGCGGGCGACTTCGTTTATCACCTTCAGCAAGGAAGAGATTCAGGGTCTGATTGCAGGCTTGAGAAACCGCTTCGAGTTCGTACTAATTGATGCGGCGCCGGTGGGAACCTACCCGGATTGTGCCGTTCTATGTGACAAGGTTGACAGTGTAGTCTTGGTGGTGAGGCATGGACGCACCCGGCGTGAGGTCGTGCGAAGGACCAAAGACATCATAGTGAGAGCCGGTGGCAGAGTACTCGGCGCAGTGCTGAACCGGAGACGGTTCCCCATTCCCGGCTTTCTGTACAGAAGACTGTAGCGATACTCCCGAGGTGAGGGGGACTTTCTTTGCGATTCCCTTTGGGTTCACGGAAGGCCGAGGCACCTCTTAGATATTTCCTATTGGCGGCGGTGGGCGCAGGTCTCATTCTTCGGTTCGTCAAACTCGCGGGGCAAAGTCTCTGGGTGGACGAAATCATCACTCTCAAGAACTCGCATATAGGATCGGGAGGGGTATTCTCGGATTTCTTCAGCATGCTCCAGGGCCCGCTGGTTGCTTTCCTAATGCACTTCTGGGGTGCCCTTAGCAACGGCGACGCCTTCCTGAGAATACCATTTGCGATCGCGGGTGCGGCGACGATTGGGGTTATATATGTGCTGGCCAAGTCGCTTTATGACTCGTGGACCGCGCTCTGTACCGTGTTCATAGCGGCGCTGTCGCCGATCTTGATCTGGTATTCCCAGGAGATCAGAGGCTATGCCTTCGCGGTCCTATTCGCCGTGCTCATGACCTACTTCTTCATCCAGTGGCTTGCAAGGCCGACAACCAGGAATGCCTTCTTCTACGGGCTTGTGATGTTCGCCGGACTGGTCTCGAATCTTAGCGTGGGGTTCGTGGCGGTGGCCCACTTCGTTTACCTGATCTGGACGTCAAGTAAGCGAAAACTGTTAGGCAGATGGATCGTGACAGTCTTTGCAGTTCTGCTGGTTTTCTCGCCCTGGGTGAGAGAGGTGATAGTGCGGATCGGCTCCGAACATGCCGTCGGGCCGTCCGGGAAGCCCTTGATCGGAGGGGGCGGCCACTCGGCACTTGCGGTCCCGTATTCCTTCTTCACTTACAGCGTCGGATACACGTTTGGCCCCTCGGCGCGTGAACTCCAAACGGATCGCGCGCAGGCACTGGCGCAGAACATCGCGTGGATCGGACTGGTCGCCGTAACATTTGGAGTGCCTCTTGTGGTCGGCATCCTGCGTCTGGCTCGCACGAACTCGAATTCGCTGGTCCTGCTTCTCGCCTGGCTGCTGGTCCCGGTGATCGCCGTGTGGATGCTCGCGGCGTCTGAAATCAAGGCTTTTAGCGCGCGGTATGCCCTGGTTTCGGTTCCGGCATATGCGATGCTGCTCGGCCAGGGCCTGGCAGCTATTTTAAAGAGCAGATTCTGGCCATATCTCGGTCTGGTAACGGCCGTTATGGGTCTAGCGATTTATAACTACTTCGCTGTGCCTGCCTACGGGAAAGAGGATATGAGATCGGCGGCGCAGGTGATCGAAGCCGACTTCCGCGAGGGGGATGTTGTGGTGGCCGTTTACACGGGGGAGGCCCTGGAGCACTATCTCAAGGGCATCGCGATCGTCAGCTTCTTTGAGGCAGGGGATCTGGCGAGTGAAGAAGCGATCACCGCAAGATGCCGGGTGCTGGCCGGGGTGGGGGATCGGGTCTGGTTGGTGCTTTGCCGTGAATGGATGGTCGACCCCGGGGGGGTGATCAAGGCTTGGTTCGACCGGAACCTGGAGAACGCCGGCTCGGAGGCAGTTCCGGGGGTTCGGCTCTACCTCTACCAGAAACGGAGCCGATAGGACATGGAAGCTCTTCAAGTCAGATTGCGGCGACTGCGGGCCAACGGAACGCTTTTGGCGCTGATATGCGTCTCAATCCTCATGGGCGTGGTTGCCGGGTACCGCACCACCCTGACCCTCTACAGCCTGGTCAGGTTTCTGGTTCTGGTCAACGTCATGCTTGTCGGCTACATGGTGATTATTAGGAACATATATGCAGGCATGCTTATCTATCTTTACTCATTGGTGTTTCTGAACTACTACTGGCGGATAGTGATACCCGGTAGGTGGCCCGATCTTGACGTGCCTCGGCTGATGTTTGTTTTTGTCTGGATCATCTTCTTGCTGGAGATCCTGCTGGAGCGGAGGCGCTTGCTCCCCAGCGACGCAATCGGAACGACGATGTTGTTGGTGATCGGTGCTTTTGTGCTTTCGATGCTGACCATGGGATGGTGGCCCACCCGGGAGCTCTTGAACGGCTACGTCATCCCGTACGCTATGTACACGATCGCCAAGAATACCTTCACCGATCGACGTACCTTGGACAGGTTCATCTTCTGGTTTGCCGTACCTTTGGTCATGTACTTTCCGCTGACGGCGATCTTTGAACATTACCGGGTGATGGTGCTGGTTTTCCCGAGATACATTGGCGAGTCAATGGGCGGTAAGTTTGGAATCGATTGGGCGGGCAGAGCAATGGGAGCATTCGTCCAGCCGGCTGCGACCGGATACGCTATGACCGCTACCTACGTATTGGCTATGTACGCACTGTCCAAACGCGGCGGAGCATTCTCGAGGATTTGCTCAGTCCTGATTACGATTCTTATACCGATCGGGATCTTCTTTACCTACACGAGGTCGGTGTATACGGGTTTCCTCGTCGCTCTTGTGATCATGCTCGTGTTTTCCAAGAGGCAGCGCCTGCCGGCTCTGATCCTGATCGTCGCGATGTTTCTTGCGGTGATCGGCAACTGGTCGAACGTAACGACCTCCAATCGTGAAGCTGGGGGGATTGCGACGCGCGATACCGCCCAGGGAAGAGTAGTGCTCGCCACTGCATCAATGCGGATGTTTGCGGACCATCCCCTTTTCGGGGTCGGCTTCACCCGTTTCATGGAGAATTCCGGACCCTATGTCTCCCAAGTGCGGTCGACGTTCCTCGGTTACAAGGAAGCCTGGGTAGCAGCCGCTACCAACCAGCATAATCAGTTCCTGAGCGTGCTTACGGAAATCGGCCTCTCCGGCTTTGTGCCATTCGTTCTGCTCTACTATTTCGTATTCAGCATGCTTGCCAGGGCTCGCAAGATCCCTGCAGACGCGTATGATTACGAGTTTGTCATCGTCGTCATTGCGATCATGCTTGCCTACCTGACCGAAACGCTGTTTCTCGAACCACGATTCTATGAGTTTATGAATACGCTGCCCTACATGATGGCAGGAATAGTGGCGGGAGGATATCAGAGGGCAACTATGAAACGCGCCATGGCTATGGCGCGGGGCGAGAGTACTTGAAGGAAGGAGTTTGTGACGTGAAGGTGCCGTTCGTCGATCTGAAAGCTCAGTACAACACAATCAGGGATGAGGTCCAGACTGCCATGTCCGGGGTGGTTGAGAACACGGCCTTCATCGGCGGCAAGTATGTCGAGACTTTCGAGAAGGAGTTTGCGGAATTCTGCGGGGCCAAATACGCCGTCGGTGTGAGCTCAGGAACATCGGCTCTCCACCTTGCTCTGGCCGCTCTGGGCATAGGCGCTGGGGACGAAGTTATCACTGCGGCAAACACTTTTATTGCTACCACCGAAGCGATCTCTCATGCCGGAGCAAGGCCCCGGCTGGTGGACATGCGTCCCGAGGATTTCACGATCGATATCTCGCGGATCGAGGCCGCCATAACCGATCGGACCAGAGCGGTGATCCCGGTGCACCTATACGGTCAGATGGCTCAGATGGATGCGATCGCAGAAATGGCCAAGAGGCACAACCTAGTTGTGGTCGAGGACGCCGCCCAGGCGCAGGGAGCCGAGTACATGGGCAAGCGCGCGGGCTCCTACGGCCATGCAGCCGGTTTCAGCTTCTATCCTGCGAAGAACCTGGGCGCTTACGGCGATGCGGGAATTGTGGTTACTGACGATAAGGCCGTGGCGGACCGCGTGAGACTGCTTGCGAACCACGGCCGGCGGGGCGCCAACGATCATTCGGTTGAAGGTTACAATGAACGGCTTGACGGCATACAGGCTGCTGTCCTGAGTGCCAAGCTGCCTCATCTGGATGATTGGAATCAGATGAGACATAGAGCCGCCGAACGTTATGACAAATTGCTCTCGGGTCTGAACCTGGTTACCCCCATAGAGATGCCGGGAGCAAAGCATATTTACCATCTCTACGTGGTGCGGGTCAAATCACGAGACAGGGTCAAACAGGCGCTGGAGGTCAGGGGTGTGTCCTGCGGCTTGCACTACCCCATACCGATTCACCTGTTGGATGCTTATAAGCATCTCAATCTGCCCAGGGGCAGCTATCCCTTCACCGAAGTTGCTGCCGACGAAATCCTATCGTTGCCAATGTACGCGGAGATCACCTCTGAGCAGCAGCAGTACGTTGCTGATTGCCTCAAGGAGATAGTCGGAGAGGCCTAAGAGATGAAGATCTTGGAGACCAGAGAGCAGTCCTCGACCGGCACATCCCCGGCGAATGCCGGGCTGCGTAAGCGCAGTATGCTCTCCAGAGGCTTCATCCTCTGGCTGCTGGACCTCTGCTGCATCTGGGTCTCCCTCTTTCTGGGATCCTGGCTCCGGACGGTGGTTCGCGGCTTGGTGCGCGGTGTCAGCGATTTCACCCTCACTCGGCCCGATCTGGATCACATGGTTGCCCTGGTCGCGTTCGGCCTCGCCTGGACCGCAGTATTCAGCTTCGAGGGGCTATACCGGCGTACCAAGATCATATCGGGACTGGGCCAGCTTGTGTCCATAGTTAAGAGCATAACCCTGGGGTTCCTGTTGCTGCTGGCCCTTTCATTCGTGTTCAAACGCTACTACTTCGTAGAGACCAGGTTGACCCTTGCGTTTGGCTGGTGCCTTGCGGTGATGACGCTGTCGATGGTTCGCATAGGATTGGTGCGTGACGCCCTCAAAAGGCGGGCGAAGACTCCGACCGCCAACAGGCGGGCCGTGGTTGTGGGCGCAATTCCGTTTGCCAGACGGTTTGTCGGCAAGCACTTGCCCTTCACCAATGGTTACGAGGTTGTCGGATTCGTGGAGACCCAGGAAGGCGAGATCGCCTCCGACCTCGGGCCCGAATTCGTGCTCGGCAAAGTGAACGCACTTGATGACATCGTCAGTGACTACTGCATCGAGGAGATCTTCCTCCCGTTGGCCTTGCTCGAGAGTCGGATCTCATTTGACGTAATTTCCAGATGCTCCAGGACGGGGCTTCCGATCCGACTGGTTTCGGACATGTTTCAGATACTGATGCCCGAGGAACGGAAGGAGAAGGTTGACGGCGTGCCGAAGGGCAGCCTCGGGGAGCCTGCCCTGAAGGGTGTGGGCCTGGTAGTGAAACGGGGCGTCGATCTGGCGATCTCGATATTCATTGTCGTTGTGTTTGCACCCTTGTTGCTCATGATCTCGCTGCTGGTCAAGGTGCTCTCGCCGGGTCCGGTCCTTTATAAGCAGATAAGAGCCGGGCGGGACGGCCGACCGTTTACCTTCTACAAGTTCCGGACGATGCGGCACGACACCGATGATACTCTGCACCGCGAATATGCGACTAGTTTCATCGGAGGCAAGGAACTCCGCTTGAGGGATGAGAAGAGCGATAAGAAAATCTATAAGATGCCGGACGATCCGCGTGTGACCTCGATCGGCAAGATCTTGAGGAAGACCAGCTTGGATGAGCTTCCGCAGATCTTCAATGTCTTGAAAGGCGATATGAGCTTCGTCGGGCCGCGGCCCCCCATAGCCTATGAACTGACAATTTACAAGGAGTGGCACAAGCGTCGACTGCGGGCCAAACCTGGAATCACTGGGCTGTGGCAGGTCAGCGGCAGATCCAGTGTTCCGTTTCACGATATGGTTCTGCTGGACCTCTATTACATCAATCGGTGGAGCATCCTGCTGGACGTCGAGATAATCCTTAAGACTATTCCCATAATAGTGTCTGGGAAAGGAGCGTACTAGATGGCATCAGCCAACCCGGCACCCAAAGAGGACAACGCAGCTACGGTCGGAGTGATAGGGTGCGGATACTGGGGTCCCAATCTCCTGCGGAACCTCAGTCAGTTGCCGATATCCAGGGTCAAGTACTGCTGCGACATGGAGGACGCGCGTCTCAATCACATGAAGGCGCTCTATCCCCAGGTAACGGCGACCAAACGGTTTCAGGATCTGATTGAGGACCCGGAAGTGCAGGGAGTCGCTATTGCGACACCGGTCTCCACGCATTACCCGATTGCCAAAGCCTGCCTGGAAGGAGGCAAGCACGTTCTGGTGGAGAAGCCGTTGGCCGGCAGCATAGCTGAAGCCGAGGACCTGAACCGAATCGCGGAGAGCAAGGGTCTGATTCTCTTCGCCGGGCACACCTTCGTATATAACGCCGCCGTCCAGAAGATGAAGGAACTGGTCGAGGCCGGGGAGCTGGGGGAGATCTTCTATGTAAGCAGTGTTCGGGTTAACCTGGGGCTATTCCAGGAAGACATAAACGTGATCTGGGACCTTGCCCCTCACGACATCTCGATCCTTAACTACATCTTCGGGCGCGAACCCGTGACGGTGTCCACCTTTGCCAGGTCGTATATCAGGCCGGGTATCGAGGACGTTGCCTTCGTGGTGCTTCAGTACCCCAGGGGTGTGGTGGCACATATCCATGTGAGCTGGCTCGACCCATGTAAAATAAGGCGTACCACCCTGGTTGGGAGCAAGAAGATGCTGGTCTACGACGACACATCGACTCTTGAGAAGATCAGGGTCTACGACAAAGGAGTGACCATCCAACCGCATTACGACACGTTTGGGGAGTTCCAGCTGGCCTACAGGTTCGGGGACATAATAGTTCCGAAGATCAATGATGTGGAACCCTTGAAGGTGGAGTGCGCTCACTTCATCGAATGCATAAGAGATGGCTCCAGCCCGCAGAGCAATGGCCGGGCCGGGCTTGCAGTGGTCAAGGTTGTGGAACGTGCTTGCGAATCGGCCAAGCTGGGAGGGGCACCGCTTGCGCTTGAACGGAGTGGAGGCAGTAAGTGACAACTCAAGCGAGGCCGGTGGTCACCATAGGGCAAGGCTGTCTGGTCGATACTGGCGCGATCCTGGGCTATCCTGCCGCCAGGGGCAAGAACGTAGATACGGTGATGATCGGAGACAGGGCCCGAATACGGACGGGGACGGTGATCTATGGCGGGGTGGTGATCGGCGCCGATCTACAAACCGGTCACAACGTGGTGATTCGTGAGGAGAACCAGATTGGCGACGATTTCTCGGTCTGGAACAATACGGTGATCGATTATGGCTGCAAGATCGGGAGAGGCGTCAAGATTCACTGCAACTGCTATGTAGCCCAGTTCACAGTGATCGACGATTTCGCGTTCATGGCGCCGGGAGTAACTATCGCAAACGACATTCACCCGGGGTGCGAGCTCTCATCCAGGTGCATGCGCGGACCTCACGTAGGGCGCGGCGTGCAGATCGGGGTCAACGTCACCATTCTTCCCTTTGTGGAGATTGGCGAAGGCAGCCTGATAGGTGGGGGTAGCGTCGTTACCAAGAACATACCGCCGTACTCCCTAGCGTATGGCAATCCTGCCCGCATCGTGGGAGACGTCAGAGATCTAACGTGCACGACGGGGCTTACGGATAAGCCTTACAAGCCCTAAAGAGGAGGACGGTCTGTGCGGGCGGGCCCTACCCATGCTATTGTCGCAGTCACCAACCGGTGCAATGCGCGCTGCAGCATGTGTGACATCTGGAAGCGAGGGCCAACCCCTGAACTCTCGCCCAAGGACTACGAGAGACTCCCATCGTCCTTGAGGGAAATTAATGTGACGGGGGGCGAGCCTCTCCTCAGGGAGGACCTTGCCGAAGTCATTCTTGCACTTAAGCGGCGATGCCCTCATGTTCGAATCGTGCTTTCCACCAACGGCCTTCTTCCCGAGAGACTGCATAAGGTCCTGCCCTTAGTGGGCCCAATATCCCTCAGGGTGTCGATTGACGGTTTGGGCGAGTTGCACGATAGGATCCGCGGGGTACAGGGCGCCTATGCGAAGGCGATCGAGACTCTCAAGGTCGCTCGAGACTATGGAATCAGGGATGTGGGCATCTGTGCCACGATGTCCCGGCACAATGCCGGGGTCATCGGAGACATTCAGGGAATGGCCCGGAAGCAGGGAGTGCAATTCAGTTTCACCGTGACGCACAGCTCGCCGGTATTCTTCGGAGACAAGCACGAGGAGGAGCCGCCCCCGGACGTCGCAATTCGCGACATGGAGCAGGTGAGATCACGTCTCTTCGCCTCAAGGAATCCTAAGGATTGGTTCAAGGCATACTTTGTCGAAGGGCTGATCGATGTGGAACGTGGCCTGCCCAGACCGTTGCGGTGTCGGGCCGGGCTTGACTTCTTCTACCTGGACGCCGAGGGAAACCTATATCCGTGCCACCTCTGGGACAGGAAGATCGGCAACATACGTGAGAAGTCATTTGACCAGATCTTGAGCGAAAACCCCGCCACGCCTCAGGCGGTGCGGGGCTGCCGACGCAGGTGCTGGATGACGTGCACGGTTGCTCCGGAGATGCGGCGGCGCTTGCCGGTGTTCGCGGTCAGGGTGGGGTGGGCCAGAGCCCGGCACCACCTCAAGACGCTCTCTAAGAGAAGATGAGAATACTTCAGGTAAACAAGTTCTTTTACGTTCGCGGGGGTTCGGAGCGCTACTTCTTTGACCTCTGCAGGCTTCTGGAGAAGCGCGGTCACGCTGTCGCGCACTTCTCCATGAAGCATGAGCGCAACCTGCCATCGGAGGATTCGCCGTTCTTCGTTACGACGATAGATCTAAATGCTCCTATGGGGTCGGGGTCAAAGATGAGAGCCGCCGCGAGGGTGATTTACTCATACGAGGCGAGGAAGAGAATCGCCCAAGTGATGGACGCCGAGAAGCCCGATATTGTGCACTTTCACAATATCTCCAGACAGCTATCACCCTCTATAGTAGATGCGGTACATAGCAGGGGCATTCCTATGGTCGAGACCCTACATGACCTTTTTCTGGTGTGCCCGGCCCACTCCTGCTTCGTGGACGGCCAGCCCTGCGAGGCCTGCACGTCCGGTGACTTCTGGCATGTGGTCCCCAAGCGGTGCATAGACGGCTCGCGCGGCTCGAGCCTGCTGGGCTGCATGGAGTCTTATCTCCACGCCTGGCTGGGGCTCTACAAGAAGATCGGGCGTTTCATAGCGCCCAGCCTCTTCCTCAAATCCCGAGTTGCCTCTCTGGGGTGGACCGCGGACAAGCTTGTGCACCTGCCGTATTTCGTTCCGCTCGGTCCCGATTACAGCCGGCGCACCGATGGTTACGTGCTCTTCACGGGTAGGATCTCCACCGAAAAGGGAGTGGGGACTCTGCTGGAGGCAGCTGGTCTTGCCAGAGCGGTTGCTTTCGTGTTGGCGGGGGAGGGTCCGGAGCTGGAGAGTTTCAAGTATCAAGCCAGGCGATTGGGTCTTACCAACGTCAGGTTTGCGGGATACGTAAAGGGGGATGCCCTTGAGCGGCTGCTCGAAGGGGCCTGCTGTGTGGTGGTGCCCTCGATCTCGTATGAGAATCTCCCGCTCAGTATTCTGGAGGCGTTTGCCAGAGGCAAGCCCGCGATTGCTGCAGACAGCGGCGGCATCGCGGAGCTCGTGAGGGACGAAGTGACCGGTTACCTCTTCGACCGCGGGGTCGCGGTCTCGCTTGCCGATGCGGCCGAGCGGATCTGTTCGGACCACGGCCGCCGGACCAAGATGGGGCGAACGGCAAGGGAGATCGTGAGCAGGGAGTACTCACCCGAAAGCCATTACCAGAAGCTGATGGCGATCTACCAGGATGTGACCCGATGAGGATCGCAATGATCGGTCAAAAGGGAATACCTGCCAGGTACGGCGGGATAGAGAAACACGTCGAGGAGATCGCTGTGATGCTGACCGAGCGCGGGCACACCGTGTTCGTCTACTGCCGCCCCTACTATACCGTGATGGAGGGCAATTACCGTGGCGTCAACCTGGTTAAACTCCCGAGCATAAAGACCCGGCATCTCGATGCTGCCAGCCACACGCTTATTGCGACCGCTCACGTGCTTTCGATGAAACCGGATGTGGTCCACTATCATGCGCTCGGCCCGTCGGCGCTCTCTTTCGTGCCCAGGATTGCCGGTGCGCGGACCGTTGCGACCGTACACGGTCTTGACTGGCGCGGTGGCAAGTGGGGACGCTTTGCCACCTGGCTTCTCAAGAGATGCGAGTATACCGCCTGCCACTTCCCCAATGAGACCGTGGTGGTATCGAATGTCCTTAAGAAGTACTTCCAAGACAGATACAAGCGAACTGTCACGTATATTCCCAATGGAGTGAGGCTCGGAGACAATCGTGAGCCTGCGAACATAGGGCGGTTCGGCCTTTCCCGAGGAGACTACTACCTCTTTGTGGGCCGCCTGGGTCCCGAGAAGGGGTGCCACACCCTGGTGGAGGCGTTCACAAAGGCCAAGACTGCTAGGAAGCTTGCTATGGTCGGCAGCGCCCACCTGAGCCCGGACTATGAGTCGAAGCTGAGGGCCCTTGCAAACGAACGCGTTATCTTCACTGGAGAGATTTACGGGGACCTTCTTTCGGAGCTCTGGAACGGGGCCTATGCGGTGGTTCATCCGTCGATCACCGAGGGGATGTCTCTGTCGCTGCTGGAGGCGATGTCCCACGGCAAATGCGTGATCGTAAGCGACATCCCCGAAAACACCGACGTTGTGGAGGATGGTGCAATCAGGTTTAGGGTCGGTGACAGAGAGGACCTGGCAGGTGTGATCTCTGAAATGGACGGACATCCTGATATCACGGTCGCGGTGGGTGCGAAAGCTCTTGCGCGGGTGAGAGAAGAGTTCTCATGGAATAGAGTGGTCGACGGCCTCGAGAGCGTCTACCTGAGGAGATAGCACGGAGCATCGGTGGGACTGTGTGGCTTGATCAGGTACCTGAGAGGGTGTTAAGCATGACGATGACCGGCCCGGAGGCATCAATCCCGGAAGCGGTACTTGAAGAGGTACCAAAGCGCGGAGACGCCGTCCCTCCAAGTGATCTTCTTGCCTTCGTGGAATTCGCGGCCCGCATAGGAGATTGGCACCTCATAGATCCTGTAGCCGGCCCTCAGAACCTTGGCGGTCATCTCGACCTCGATCTCGAACCTGCGGGACTTGAGCTGGATCCCTTTGATCACCTCTGCGGTGAACATCTTGTAACAAGTCTCCATGTCAGACAGGGTGGTGTCGAATAGAATGTCCGTCACCAACGTCAGGAAGCGATTTCCGACCCAGTGCCAAAAGAACATGTTCTTGCGCTCGCCGGTGAAACGTGAGCCGTACACCACTTGGGCTTTGCCCTCAGTTATGGGGCGGAGCAGCTTCAAGAGATCCTGGGGATCGTACTCGAGGTCGGCATCCTGGATCACGATCACGTCACCCGATGCTCTTGCCAGGCCCGATCTTATGGCAGTGCCTTTGCCCAAGTTCCCTTGGTGGAGAATCACTATCGCTCGATCGGGCGCGAGTCTCTGGAGGAGATCCCTCGTACCGTCAGTCGAGCCGTCGTCGACTATGATTATTTCCTTCTCAAGGGGCAGTGCCTCGACCCGATCGATGATTTCGAGGACGGTCGACCTCTCGTTATATACCGGCATGATTATTGACATTCGCATCGGGACCATTATGAAGCGGTCGGAGCCCGGTGTCAACGCCTTAGGCTGGTGATCGATTGAATAGACTGAAATTCGTTCTGGAATCGCGTGGTATCGGCAACTCGCTGGAGAGGCTCTGGCAGGTCGGTACCCGCTTCGGCCTGACCGCGGCCAGAATGGAGAGACGCCTTGTGGCTTATCACGATCTGGTCGCGGCACATGGTGCTGCGCCTTCACTTCCCATAACGGCGCGGGTGCTGGCCCGGAACCCGCATGTCGGCAAGAGGCTTGTGGCGCTGGGTGCCGAACTATGTGTGCACGGGCTCGTACACAACGATCTTTCCAATCTGCGGCCCGAAATCCAGACCGAGCAGATCGAGGCAGCCTGCCGCATCTTCCGGGAACACGGAATAGCTTACACGGGCTTCCGGAGTCCTTATCTCAGGTACAATGCAGCGACTCTCGCGGCCGTGGAGAAGGCGGGTTTCGATTATGACAGCAACATGCCGTTCTACTGGGAGCCTCGGGGCCTTCTTGAGCGTCTCAGTTCCCGCGAGAAGGACGGCCTCGAACGAGGTCTTGCGTTTTATAATCCTGCAAGGCATCCCGCGGAGAGATCCACACCCAGGTTGACGGGGCGCCTCGTCGAGATCCCTGTGTCCCTGCCTGATGACGAGATTCTGCTCGATAGGATGGGGCTCTCGCCGGAGGCAATCGGCAGGGTCTGGCAGGAGATCCTCGAGTGCTGTCGCGCAAGGGGAGATCTCTTCACGGTTCAGCTTCACCCGGAACGGCTTCTGATACTTCACCGGGCCCTCGGGAATCTCCTCAAGGCCGCTGCCCTCAGCGGGCGTGTCTGGATAGCAACCCTGGGCGAGATCTCCAGGTGGTGGAGAGAGCGGCAGACGCTCCAGCTGGAAGTCTCAGGTGGTGGGAGTGCCTACCGCATAACAAGTGCAGCTCCGCTTAAATCCAGCCTTTGCTTGGTGGAGCCTCTTAAGGGGACAAGCGCCAGGATCACGCTGCCGGCCCAGGTTGTCTCACCGCTTAGGCCTGTGATCGGTTTCCATCCCGATAGCCCCTTGGATTTAAGGGTAAAGGTTAAGGAACGCGGCTATATCATTGAACTAACAGCGGATAGCAAATCCTATCCAATCTATGCGAAACCTGGGTGCAGCCTCCACGACCTGGCCAAGGCGATTGCGGAGCTCGATCATGCGCTCCTCGTGCAGAGCACTTGGCCGGCTCCCTTTGAGGCGGCTCTGGCGGTAACCGGCGATATCGACTGCCTGACGCTCGGGGATTTTCTCAGGCGGTTCAAGGAGAACTGAGTCAATGCGGATCTGCCTGGTGAACACCTACCATCATTGGCGAGGCGGAGACTCGACGTACACTTTTGAGCTTGCCAGGCTGCTTGGGTCCCGGGGACACCAAGTGATCCATTTTGCGATGAAACATCCCAAGAATTTCCCATCTGAGTTCGAGAAGTACTTTGTGGACTACATCGACTACCGAGACCTCTCGGAGACCGGAGGTCTGTTTGAGAGAGTCAAAGCCTTCCCTCGGAGTCTCTATTCATCCGAGGCTCGCAGGAAGTTTGCTGCGCTCCTGGACGCAACCAGCCCCGACATCGTGCACCTGCAGAACTTCCGGCGCCATCTTACGTTTTCGATTCTTCCGGAGCCGAAGAAGAGAGCCAAGCCGGTGGTGATGACTGCTCACGATTATGACCTAATCTGTCCGAGTTCGGTACTGTTCGCTCATGGAGCTTTGTGTGATCGGTGTCGTGGCCGCAACTACTACAACGCTGCAATGGCGAGGTGCAAGGGTGGTTCGTTTGCGGGCAGCGCGGCCATCGCGCTGGAAGGCTATTTCATGAGAGTGATGGGCTATGATGATCTGCTCGACATGATCATTACACCTAGCCGGTTTGCCAGGGACAAGCTGGTCGAATGCGGCCGGCCGGCGGCACGAATACGCGCGCTGCCCAACTTCATTGACGGATCACGGTATCGGCCCGTCTATGATAATGACGGCTACGCGATATGCTTTGGCCGGCTCTCTGACGAGAAAGGCATTGAGGTGCTCCTTGAGGCCGCGGCGGCTTTGCCCGATGTCAGATTGGTGATTGCGGGCGACGGCCCCTGCCGTACTGCCCTCGAGGGGCAGGCCCTTAAGCTGGGCCTCAAGAATGCCGAATTCCTAGGGCATGTCGCAAGAGACAAGATCCTGGATCTGGTTTCCAGGGCGATGTTTGTGGTGATTCCGTCGATCTGGCCGGAGAACTTCCCGTACTCCGTACTCGAGGCATTTGCCGTGGGCAAGCCGGTGATTGCATCGAGGATCGGAGGACTCCCCGAGATGGTGGAGAATGGGGGGACGGGGTTACTGGTCGAACCGGGCGATCCGGCCGACCTGGCCAAGAAGATGGCTTGTCTTGCCGAGAACCGGGCTCTGTTGAGGGAGATGGGCGAGAACGCAAGAAAGCGGATCGAGACCGAGTTTGACGCCGCGACCCACTACCGCAACATCATGCAGGTCTACGAGGAGCTTAGCGCATAACTACCATGGGAGACGTCAGCGTCCTTGATAGCAGGCACGAGCAAGCTTACCAACGTTTTGTCGGGGGCTGCGGGCAGGCTACAATCTATCACACGCCTGCATGGAGAGATGCGATCATCTCTACCTACGGGTACCAGCCCATGTACCTGGGCTGCCTGGAAGGGGGCGACCTCAGAGCCCTGCTTCCGCTGATGCACGTAAGAAGCTGGCTTACGGGAAGACGGCTGGTATCGCTTCCCTTCGCGAACACGTGCGGACCCATTGGGGCGCCCGAATGTGTGGCTGGGCTGCTCGGGAGGGCACTGGATCTCTCGGCCGAGCTCGGGGTCAAGGCGCTCGAAATTCGGACTCAGGCCGATATCAATCCGATCGAGGACCCAAGGTTCACCGGGGTCAGCTACTTCATAACGTCGATTGTCAAGCTGGACAGCGACCCGACCAAGGTCTGGGAGAACTTCAAGGACCGAAACGTGAGGACCGAGGTCAGGCAGGCAGCGAAGAAAGGGATTGAGGTCAGGGACGCGGCCGACCTCAATGACCTGAAACAGTTCTACGCGTTCTTCTCGAGCCTCAGGCTCAAGCACGGTGTCCCGCCCCAACCCTATAGCTTCTTCCGGAACCTGTGGCTACATCTCTGGCCGCAGAACCTACACCTCCACGTGGCGGTTCACCGGGGCAAGCCTGTGGCGGGCCTGATCACTCTCGGGGTCGGGTCTACCCTGTGTGCAGCGTACATCGGCTCGGCCGCGGCCTACAGATCGTACCGTGTACATCAGATACTCTTCTGGAAAGCTATTGAGATGGGATGTCTCCGGGGCTACAAGGCTTTCGATTTCTTGAGGACCCCCAAGGCAAGCAAGGAGCTCCGCTACTTCAAGGAACGATGGAATGCATTTGAGGTCGACCTCAACTATCTTTACTATCCCGAGGTTCGCGGCACGGCCTCGACCGTTGAGGAGTCGGCCAAGTACCGCTTGATGACCAGCGCGCTCAAGCGTTCGCCGAACTTCATCGGCAAGGCCATGGGGAGGGTCCTCTACAAACATCTTGGCTAGCGACAATTTAGGTGTTGACACGTGGCCGCATTCCGAGTGTAGAATTTGCCAAATCACCGGGGAAGTTATAGATTAGCACGTAAGAGGAGAAGGTCCGATGCCCGAATTGAGGAGAGACCCCATCATCGGCAGGTGGGTGATCATATCTACCGAGAGAGGTAAACGGCCGACGGATTTCGTTACGGTCCCCGTCGCAAAATCCACGGCCTTCTGTCCTTTCTGTTCCGGAAATGAGAGCAAGACCCCGCCTGAGGTCTTTGCTATTAGGAATCCCGGAACCTCGCGAGATACCCCCGGCTGGCGGGTGAGAGTCGTGCCGAATAAGTTCCCCGCACTCCAGATCGAAGGGGATCTCAACCGGCAGGGTGAGGGGATTTACGACAAGATGAACGGCATCGGAGCCCACGAGGTGATCATCGAAACCCCCGACCATGAGAAATCTCTGGGTGACCTGGATGAGGGCACGATCGTCGAGGTGTTAGTGGCTTGGCGCGAGCGGATGATCGACCTCAAACGGGACGGAAGATTCAAGTACATCCTGATATTCAAGAATCACGGTGAAGCAGCGGGTGCCTCGCTTGAGCACTCACACACTCAATTGATCGCGATGCCTATCATACCGAAGCGGGTCAGTGAAGAGATCGATAACTCCCGGAAGTACTTCGAATTCAAGGAACGTTGCATCTTCTGCGACATCGTCTCGCAGGAGACTATCGACGACATCAGGGTGGTAAGCGCCAATGAGACCTTCCTCGCGATCGAACCGTTTGCGCCGCGATTCCCGTTCGAGACCTGGATCCTGCCCAAGTCCCACGAATCTGCCTTCGAGGAAATCGACAGGTCGGGCATTCAGATGCTCGCCAGGGTGCTTAAGGAGATCCTGATGAAGCTGGATACGGCGCTCAACCGACCTCCTTACAACTTCATACTGCATACGCTGCCCTGTCAAGGTGACAACCGGGCGTGGTATCACTGGCACATCGAATTGATACCGAAACTCACCAAGGTCGCAGGCTTTGAATGGGGTTCGGGCTTTTACATCAATCCCACCGCTCCCGAGGAGGCTTGTCGGTACTTGAGGGAGATCGTGATCGCAAGCCTCAAGCGGTGATTCCAGAGACGAGGAACCCACCTATGGAAAACAAGCTCTCAATCCTCATGGTCGCGGCTGAGGCCCATCCGTTGGCGAAGGTCGGCGGGTTGGCGGACGTCCTCGGCGCTTTGCCCAAGGCGCTTTGCGATCTGGGTCATGACGTCCGGATAGCTATGCCCTACTATCGATCGATCAAAGAGAAGAAGATCGGTGTGGAGAAGATCAGAGGCCTCGACAAGTTGGATGTCGTACTTGGCGGCATCAAGCAAAGGGCAACCCTACGGCGGACCCAGCTGCCCCAGAGCAAGGTCTCGGTATACTTGATCGGTAATGATCAGCTCTTTGGTCGCGAAGGCATTTACACCGATCCTCGCACCGGCAAAGACTTCGACGACAATGCCGAGCGCTTCCTGTTCTTCTCGCGAGCGGCCCTCGAGCTTGTTGATGCAACAGGGTGGAGGCCCGACGTCATCCATTGCCACGACTATCAGGCGGGGTTTATCCCGGTCTGGATCAGAACTTCGCTGGCCGAGCGGGGCGCCTTCAGGGACCTTGGGACGGTGTTCACCATACATAATCTGGCATATCAAGGTGTCTACCCCACGGAGGTCGGTCGCAAAGCGGGCTTGGGGGAAGATCTGATGTGGCCGATGGGCCCGCTGGAATTCTATGGCAACATCAACATGATGAAAGCGGGCATCACGTTTGCGGATACCATCACGACCGTAAGCCCCACCTATGCGCGCGAGATTCAGACTGCGGAATTCGGCCACGGTCTTGAAGGTGTCCTCAAGTCCCGTTCGTCTGACGTCATTGGGATTCTCAATGGGGCCGACTACAGCGTGTGGAACCCGGCCGCCGACAGTCTGATTCCATGCCAGTATACGAGCCGTGATCTCGATGGAAAGGTCAAGTGTAAGCAGCACCTGATCGGACGCCTGGGTCTGGCAGCCGATGCCGGGACCCCACTCGCGGGCATCGTTTCCCGCATGGTCGATCAGAAAGGTTTCGATATAGTGATGGAATCCATGGATGCAATGATGGGCCTGGGCTTGGGCCTTGTCGTGCTGGGAACCGGCGATAAGAAGTATCATGAGGCTCTCTGCACGTACGCCAAGCGTTTCCCGGGCCGGATTTCGGTCACGATCGGCTTTGATGAAGAAATGGCCCATCTTATCGAGGCGGGCTGCGACATGTTCCTGATGCCGTCAAAGTACGAGCCCTGCGGTCTCAACCAGATGTACAGCATGGCGTACGGGACCGTCCCAGTTGTTCGGAAAACCGGGGGGCTTGCCGATAGCGTCCGCGACTTCGATGAGTACGGAGACTCAACGGGTTTTGTATTTGGAGAGTATCATGCCAGGGCCTTGATCGCCACCCTGGAGCGGGCGGTAAGGGCTTTTGTCAAGAAGGATCAGTGGACCAAGCTTATGCTGAGAGCCATGGCCGAGGATTTTTCGTGGCAGCGATCAGCCATCGCTTACAGTGAGGTCTACGCTGCGACGCTAGCGAGGAAAAGGGTGGTGAGCGCAAGTTAAGCCGAACCTCGTGTCCGTCGTAATACCTGCCTACAATGAGGAGGGAAGAATAGGAGAGTCCCTCCGGAAAATCCGACGGTACATGCAAGAGAAGGCCTTCGGGTTTGAGGTGGTGGTGGCCGATGACGGCAGCCGGGACAGGACGGCCGAGACGGTCGGTGAATTCTCGCGAGAGGATCCCCGAATCAGGTTGATTCGGAACCCGAGGAACATGGGCAAGGGGGCCGCGGTCCGGAGTGGCGTCAAGGCCTCCGGGGGAGACGTGGTTTTGTTCTCCGATGCCGATCTCTCCACCCCAATCGAAGAATATGAGAAGCTATTGCCCTGGGTTGAAACCCACGATCTGGTTATTGCATCGAGGAGTCTGCCAGAATCCGACGTGATCGTGCACCAGCCTTTTTACCGTGAGTTGATGGGGCGCGTTTTCAATCTGGTGGTTCAGGTGCTCTTGGTAAGAGGAATGATCGATACCCAGTGCGGTTTCAAACTGATGACCGGCGATGCAGCCCGGAGGATATTCGCGCGGCAGCGCATCAACTCCTTCAGTTTTGACGTCGAGATGATTCTGATAGCCAAACGGATCGGCCTCAAGGTCAAGGAGGTGCCCGTAAGATGGATAAACTCCAGAGCGTCAAGGGTCCATCCGGTGGTGGACTCGACAGAGATGCTACTTGACCTCTTTCGAATAAAGATTTATGATATTTTAGGATTTTACAGAAAAACGAATTGAGCGGGAATAGCTCAGTGGTAGAGCGCCACCTTGCCAAGGTGATGGTCGCGGGTTCAAGTCCCGTTTCCCGCTCCATTAGTTAGGGCGGCATAGCCAAGCGGTAAGGCGACGGTCTGCAAAACCGTTATACTCCGGTTCAAATCCGGATGCCGCCTCCATATTTCTCTCCGAGGGTCCAGGCTCGAGCCCGCTTCCGGATCTGCAATTGCGGCGTCAATGGCACGACGGGTGAGCGTTTTCTGACGAGTGACCCAATCGGAACGGGACAGCGAAACAATCATTCCATTCAGGCCGGAGATCAAGCCGGCTGGACCCGAGAGTTCTCGCTCAGATATTGCCGGGCTCGACATAGCGCACGAAACGGTTGCGCTCGTCAACGGCGATGAAAAGAGGCTGGAGGTTGGTGCCGGACCAAGTGAAAGCCATTATGTCAATCGTGTCGCCCTGGTTGATCAGATGTGCCGCGGCTCCGTTCATGCATATTGTACCGCTTCCGCGTTCACCCTTGATCACATAGGTCTGGAGTCTGTTTCCGTTGGTCCGATCGACCACCAGGACGTTCTCGTTCTCACTCAGATTGCTCTTGCCGATCAGATCCTGGTCTATGGTGATACTGCCCACATAACGTAGGTCAGCCTGGGTTACCGTGGCCTTCAGGATCATTGACTTGAGAAGCAGTCGTTTCATTGCCACTCACTTTCGATCATCCGAACGCGGTGCACCTATTCTTCCGACACTCAGTATATCACACAAGTCGGCGCTCCGCGTACAACAATCCGGGACTGCCTACAGCCTCTCGCCGGCAACTTCGACCAGGTAACGGACGAAGCGATTCCTATCATCCACGAGGATGTTCTTAAAGACGCTGTCAGGTTCCTCAGACCACGCAAAGGCCATGATGATTATCTCATCGCCAATGCCGATATGATGTACGCCGGCTCCCGATATCACAACCTCCCCGCTTCCTCTCTTGCCCTTTGCGACGAACGTCTCGACCCGTGCGCCGTTAACGTTGTCGACAACCAGGACCCTCTCGAAAGGCGCGAGATTGCTGAGTTCGAGGAGTTCCTCGTCGACGACGATGCAATCGATCCCGTCCGGTGCCGATCCGGTGACGGTCGCCTTATGGATCTTGGACTTAACCACGAGCCGCTCGGCGATCTTGGACCAGATGAACCTGAACTTACCGGCTGGGGTCAGCGGAATGTCATCGACCATCTCGAAGCTGGTCTTGAATTCCTCGCCCAGGTTCTCCTTGATTTTTCTCTCAAGATCTCGGGTATACTGGTCTTTCCAATCCGGTCCACGGACTATCCTGAAGGTCACTCCGGTCCGATCCCGCTGTTCTATCTGGAACTGCTTGATGCCGGGGACGAACCTCGACAGATAGGTCCAGAAATAACCACCTGCGGCCTTGCCGTCCGCGGTTACCACGACGTCGAACGTGCGGCCTTCGATTCGATCCAGAAGGGGAGAGCCTCTCCCACACGGGCACTTCCTTACCGTAGGAACCGCGAGATCGCCGGTACGATATCTCAGGAACGGCATGTAGAGATTGGAAAGGTCAGTCACGACGATCTCTCCGATCTCACCGCTCCCGGCCGGGCGGCCGCTCTCGTGGATTACCTCCACATAGAGGAATTGATTAAGGAGGTGCAGCCCGTTGTGCTGCTCGCATTCCTGCGCAGTTATGGAGAATTCGTTACTCCCGTATCTATCGAACAGAGGACAATCGAAGATCTCCTTTATGGCCTGACTCTGATGGGGATAACCCTTCTCGCCGCTCGCAAAGACCGCCCGCGGCTTGATCCCCGCAATCCGATGGCTCTTGCAGTACTCAGCAAACAATGCAACCGCTGAGGGATAGCCGTCTATCGCGTCAGGCTTGAATGCCCCCAGCATCCCGGCGTATTTCTGCATCCTTGCCTCGGACATGTTGAAGGATGAAAGGAAAGCCCTGTTGTTGAAGTAGTTCTTTACCCCGTCCGCCAAACGCTCTTTCAAGGGTTTGTCGAGATTGAAACCTGATATGTAAGCAATCCGGTCTCCGATGTCGATTCCGGCCCACCGATAGCCGAGCGCGCTGAATGCTCGCCTCAAGGGCCCTGCGGACACGTCACAGTAGAAGAAAAGAGGCTCTCCGGTCGAGCCGCTGGTGTTGGACTTAAAGCCTCTCCTCGAAGGGTCCTGGGTGATGATGCGGCTTCCCACACGACGAATGTCTTGCTTTGTAAGCAATGGGATACTCAGGAAATCCTTTGGGCTGCGTATCGCTCTAGGATCAAGCCCGGCTTCCTTGAAGAGATTGTGGTAGTGGGGTACGTGGGTAGTGATCTGCGCGAGAAAATCGGCTATCCGCCGCCACTGAAGGGTCTCGAGATCCTCGGAAGATAGCCACTGATGTTTCTCGGCATCCCGTCGGATCTCAGTCAGCCGGTCGTGGCGCAGGCCACGATAGATGGGATATATGAAGTGCCTGACCAAAGCCTGTGAAAGAGGCGGCAACATGATTCGGATCCTCTTGCTAGATTATCACTGTCCCCTCAAGGTGTACCGTGCCAGGTATTTTAACTTAAGCCGGCGCAGTTTCCACAACGATTTTCGGTCTCCGGCGAAATATTGCAGCCCCGCCAGAAAGAACTCCGGGTCGGTCCGGCGGAAGACTCGTCCTCGCCATACACAAGGCGCCCCGCATCCCATTCGGTTGATCTCACTTGGATTCTGGCCAGGCACGTTTCGTCTGTTGCGATCCTCGTAATGGGTCGTTGTCGCCAGATAGCCCGCTTGACGGGCGATTTTAAGCGTCACAGGGTCATAGCCGCCTCCAGGCCAACACAGGAAACTGACCGCGGTTCCGAGGTTGTCTTCAATCAGCCTCCGTGATTCGGTCAACTCATCCGTCACCCTGGCCTGATGTTCTTCGTCGGTCTCGAATCTGTCCGCCCGGGGGGTATCCGTAATCGCGCGCAGCTTTTCCCACCAGCCAGGCCGCTCGAAGAACTGCGACCCGCCGTTTGTGCTCACTTCCTGGGTGAGGTGGGCAGTGAGGTCCGCATCCTCGACGTAGCGACGGACTACGAGAGACTTCTGATGACTGTAGATCGGTGTCCCATATGGAATCTCCTGATCCAGCCTGACACTCAGGCTCTGGTACTTTCTTTCGGGGAACCGATTCCAGGCGAGCCAGGGGGGGAACTGATAGCCGTCGATCCCTATGGGTCTGTGATAGTCGATAATCTCAGGACCGCTGGGGTACCAGGTGTGTGTCTTGGCATGGCTCTGTACCTCTATGAGGCCTCCTCGTACCATCTCTCCCATTTCGGCCCAAGAGAGGTAACCCCGCGGATCCAGCCGATCCTCGCCGATCTTACCGGCCCAGACATCCTCGAGGTTCAGCCGGGGCTCCTTGCAAGGATCGACAAAATCCGTGCTGACCCAGATGACGGCATGATGGCCGTATTTCCGGAGAATCGGGAAGGCGTACACCCAATTATCCACGTATCCGTCGTCGAAGGTCAGGACCACCGATCTCTCCGGGACCGGCGTGCCCTTGGACATATGGGAATGGAGAACATCCAGCGAGATTGCGGTCCACCCCGACTCCTTGAGGAGCCGCATCTGGCCATCGAAGATGTCGGCGGGCGTAATCAAGTAATTCCATATCCAATCGGGCCTATCTCTGCCCACGCTGTGGTACATCACAACCGGGATTCCTTGAGGGCTCATTCGGCCTCCTTGTCGCGTAGCCCTCTGACCCGCCGCTTTCTCCCGTAAAGGTCGGTGTAGACACGCCCGATCTCATCCGCCACGTGCTGGATGTCGAATTCCTTCTCAGCCTTGGCTCTCACGGCCTCCCCAAAGGCCTTTCGGAGATCTCCGTCCCGCAGGAGTCTGTCGATCGCATCCGCAAGCGCGTCTGTGTCTCCGCAAGGGACGACCAGCCCATTGTCGCCATCAGTGATTACCTCGGGCATGCCGCCAACCGATGTGACCACTACCGCCTTTCCGGCGGCCATTGCTTCGAGCAACGAGACCGGCAGGCCCTCCTTGAGTGATGCAAGAACAAATATGTCTGCGGCCGCGAGCAGATCGGGAACATCATTGCGGGAGCCGGCCAACTTCACCCGGCCCGTGAGGCCCAGGGAGTCGACCTCAGCGAGAATCTCGGCGCTGCACGGCCCGCTGCCGACCAGCAAGCATCTCGCCTGAGGGTGCCTAGGGCCAATCCGAGCAATCGCTTCGAGGAGCACTCCATGATTCTTTTCAGGCGCGAGCCGTCCCACTGATATAACCAAAGGATCCGGAGCCGCCCAGCCGAACTCAGCCATTACCGACGCCCGGTCTCTCCCGGGGCTTCTAAACTTCATGGTCTCAATACCGTTGGGGATTCGGACTAGCTTGGATAGAGGGGTGCCCTCGCGCCGGGCGCGAATGTCCAGGATGTCCTGACTCACGCATATTCGCATGCCGGTCAGGGGATCAAGCAAGCGATCCAAGAGCAGGTGGTACCAGGCCTTACAGATGTATTTCCCGTGCTCCGTCGTGACGAGCACGGGGACCCCCGCAAACCAGCCTGCAAATCTGCCTATCACATCGGCGACAGGCAAATGGCAGTGAACGACGTCATAACTGCCACGACGAAGCCAGGCGACCATTTTGGCGAAGGACAGCGGAAAGTACCTCGAGCGGAATCCAACCGTGGCAAAGGCCTCGAGGTGCTGCCGGGCCTCTCTTTCCATTTCACAGTCTCCTGAGGCAAGGCATAGCAGGGATACGTCGAAGCGGGACTTATCCAGGTGCCTGATAAGGCATAGCACCTCGACCTCGGCTCCACCCATTTCCAGTTTGGGAATCACGAGGCAGACTCTGATCTTCCTGCCGCTTGCTTCGATTTGCCGCTTTGCCATCCGATACCTTCTTGCGAGCCCGCCCGGAAGCGCTGCCTCGTGCCGCTGCCGCGATCGGGCCGCGGCAGACTGCACGCTTGCCAGCCAGAGGTGAAGGGTAGCACACGGGGGGGACGGATGTAAAGCCCGATGATCCCGAGGATCGAAGCGCGCCCCGAGTTCGATGCAGTAAGGTCTGCGGCGCGGGCACCACCCTCGCCCTCCTCGTTCCCGCAGCCCCGTTCTATTTCCGCGAAGCGCCGGAATGATGTTGACAGCCTCCGCCTTCGATCAATAGTATCCTCTATCTATGCAGCCCTCCACAGAGGAAAGCAAGGGACTCCAAGGCTGGTTCCTGTCAAAGGACCGGATGGCGGCCTCTATCGGTTTGGTCCTTTTCCTGGTGTTTATCGATAGGGTGGTCTCGTTCGCAAGGGGAATAGTCTTTGCGCGACTGCTCGGGACCACTGAGTACGGAATCTATACGCTGGGCCTCTTCCTTGTCCCCCTGCTGGGTATGATCGCGAGCCTCGGTGTTCCGTCAGCGTTCATGAGGTATGCCCCTCGTTACGCGATGAGGGGGGGACTTCGATCCTACCTTAGGAAGACCTACGTCCTTACCATTGCCCTGTCGGTGCTGCTGACCGCAGTAGTACTGGTCAGACCGTCTTTCTTCTCAAGACTGATTTACGGAAACGCGTCACACACTGACGTTATTATCGTTAGCGCCATGGGTATACCGGCGTTCCTTCTGCTGCGAAACCTGACCAGTACATTTATGGGACTGAAGCTCTTTCGAGCCGGCCGCCTGGCCGAATCCGGCCAGGTTGCCATCTATGCGGTTGCAGGGATTGCGTTGGTGGTGGTATCCCGGTCGGCGGCCATGGGGATTCTTGGTTTTGTGATCTCGGCTTTTGGCGCTGTGGTGATTTTTCTCCCCCTACTGCTGCGGTACGCGAGGTCCGTGGAGCCGGTGCCCGAAGCGATAGTAGAGACCGCATTCTATCGGCGTCTGCTGAGGTTCACAGTCTGGTTTGCGGTCACCCCGATCCTCGCTCAGATCTTTCAGTATGTCGACAGGTTCAGCCTTCAGCATCTGATGAACACGTCGGATCAGGGGATCTATTCGGCCACGGTCAACCTGAGCGAGAGCATGTCTGCGGTCGGACTCGCGATCTGCAATGTAGTTTACCCCCACCTGAGCGCAACCTGGGAGATGGGTCAAAGGGAGAAGGCCCTGAAGGATCTGGACGGTGCCCTGAGGGTTACTGCGATCATCCTGCTTGTGATAGGCCTGGTTCTGGTGGTGCTCGGGAAGTGGTTCATAACGGTGGTGCTGGGCGCCGACTACGCTCCGGGCGCAAGAGTGCTGCCGTTCTTGGTAGTCTTCTACCTTTACACGACACTGGTTTGGTTGTTTGGTGTCTATCCGCCCCTGATTGAGAAGACGTATGTTTCCGCGATAGCGTTCTCAATTGCAATGCCGGCTACCATCATTCTCAACCTCCTGCTGATTCCGCGCCTGGGCATGGTCGGAGCTGCAGTCGCCACAATGGTGTCTTACTTTCTGATGTGGTGTATCGTTGTCGCCTTGTGCCACAGGTTCGGGCTCCCCGTGACCAAGCGAACGGTGGTCACGTGCCTGCTGGCCTTTGTCTTGCTGATGCCGCCTCTTCTGGCGGTTCCGATCGTGGGCCTGATCGTGTACATCTGCATCCGCAAAACGTGGATCATATCGGTCGAGGAGAGGGACAAAGTCTATGGAGAGGCACGCCGGATCCTGGTCCGAGCGAGGCAGTTGGTGGCGCGGAGCGATTCCGCCCGGTCGGGGTGACGGGGCTCCCCGTGGCACCTTGCTTTCCCTCGAGACGACTTGGTCAAGAGCCGAATCCTAGAACGGCGCAACAGCTTGCCTTAGCACAAGTTGTGTGCTATACTTCAGGGGTAGATGGAAAAGAAGGGAGCAGTCGCCAGAGTAAGATTGCTATGGGAACGCCAAGATCCCAAGGGCATCTTTGGAGCCTTTTGAGGGCAGGTATCCTGTGGCATTGCGGATGGTCCACGATAGAAGAGCATACAGCGGGAAGAGGCGATTGGCTCTTTCCCGCTCTTTTTTGGCCGGTTGGGGTTAGGTTGGCGCCGGCTGCGGTCGATCACTGAGCCGTTCTTCTCGGATGGAGACGTGTTTGACTTCGGGCGAAGGTTTGATTATGCTTGCCGACAGGTTTTTGGCAGGTTACACCCGTCGAGATGATTGGCGGCCGAGCGATGCGACATTGCTGGGAACTGGCATCTCAATAGACTGCCGCGATCTGCCGATAATGCCGGTAAGGCACCATTGAAGAAGAGGTTATATGAACATTCTGGGGATCTCAGCGTTCTACCATGACAGTGCAGCCTGCCTGGTACAAGACGGCAAGATAGTGTCTGCTGCTCAGGAAGAGCGATTCACTCGCAAGAAGCATGATTCTGCATTTCCCGAGAATGCTATTCGCTTCTGTTTGCAGAGCTCCGGATTGGAGGGGAAGGATCTGGATTTTGTGGCTTTCTACGATAAGCCCTTCCTCAAGTTCGAGCGCATACTGGAAACCTATCTGGCGTATGCACCCGTGGGGATACGCTCATTCATGAAGGCCATCCCTATGTGGATAAAGCAAAAGCTATGGATAAAGGAACTGATCAGGTCCCAACTCGGCTACGAGGGTAAGATTCTCTTCCCGGAACACCACGAATCCCATGCGGCGTCGGCGTTCTTCCCCTCGCCGTTTCAGCAGGCTGCCTTCCTGACGATAGACGGGGTGGGTGAATGGCCGACCACGACTTACGGCATCGGAAAGGATAACAAAGTCCGCATTCTGGCGGAAATATGTTTTCCGCATTCCTTGGGCCTGCTCTATTCTGCTTTCACCTACTACACCGGGTTCAGGGTCAATTCGGGCGAGTACAAAATGATGGGACTGGCACCGTACGGCGAGCCCGCGTGCACGGACTTGATCCTGCGAGAGCTGATTGATCTTAAGGAAGATGGGTCCTTCAAGGTCAATATGAAGTACTTCGACTATGGTGCGGGACTCACCATGACGAATGCGAAATTCGATCGGCTGTTCGGAGGGCCCCCCCGGGGCCCGGAGTCGCCTTTGACCCAGCGGCACATGGATGTGGCCAGGTCCATGCAAGAGGTGACCGAAGAAATCATGCTTCGCATGGTACGGCATCTGCATAAGGAGACTGGACAGAAGCACCTCTGCCTCGCTGGCGGAGTGGCCTTGAATTGCGTGGGCAACGGACGGATACTGCGCGAGGGGCCTTTCGAGAATATCTGGATACAGCCTGCTGCCGGCGATGCTGGTGGCGCCGTGGGCGCCGCGCTGCTTGTTTGGTATCAGTATCTAAATAACGGCAGAGTCGCTGATGGTAGGAAAGACTTCCAGCAGGGCTCCTATCTCGGGCCGGAATTCGACAGTGCGTACATCAAGGACTACCTGGAGCGCAACAAGATCCCATATACCCTGGTTCCCGATGAAGACATCGCCGACAGAGTTGCCGATCTGATCGCCGGCGAGAACGTGGTCGGGTGGTTTCAAGGACGGATGGAGTTCGGCCCGAGGGCCCTGGGGAGCCGGTCCATCATCGGAGACGCCAGGTCGCCTAAGATGCAGGAAACGATGAACCTGAAGATAAAGTTCCGAGAGAGTTTCCGACCGTTCGCCCCTTCGGTAACCCAGGAGAGGGTGTCCGACTATTTCGAAATAGATCGTGAGAGCCCCTATATGCTCCTGGTAGCGCCCGTAAGGAAGGAGTTCCGCAAGGAATCGTCGGAGGAAGATCGCAAGCGGACGGGGCTCGACAAGCTGAAAGTGGTGCGATCAAGCATTCCCGCGGTCACTCACGTGGACCATTCGGCTCGGATCCAGACGGTCAATTACGAACACAATCCTCTGTATCACAAAATGATATCGAGGTTCGATGAGAAATATGGCTGCCCGGTGATCATCAACACTTCGTTCAACGTTCGTGGAGAACCCATAGTGTGCACGCCGGAAGATGCCTACCTCTGTTTCATGCGCACCAATATGGATTATCTGCTGATGGGGAATTATCTGATAGACAAGAAGCAGCAGAAGCCCTTGGAAGGCGACGTTGAGTGGACCCGGCAGTTCGAGCTGGACTAGGAGCGGACTCGCGATGGCAGCTGAGACGACGATCCCGAAGCACATGATGGAGAATCTCGAGGTTTTTGCATGCCCCGGGTGTGGAGGGGATCTTGCCGTTCAGGGTGACCGGATAGTCTGCCGGGGCTGCGCCGCGGCTTTCGGGGTCGAGAATGGGATACCGTTGCTCTTCTGGCCGAATCAGTGGGAAGGCTCAAGAGAAGACGTGACTGAGAGAATAAAGGCCTTCTACGAGGAGACCCCTTTCCCCAACTATGAGGAGTTTGAGAGCATATCGGATCTCGTTCAGAAGGCTCAGAGAGGGGTGTTCGCGCGTCTGTTGAACGAGCAGGTCCCGTTCAATACCAGGGTTCTCGAGGCCGGATGCGGAACAGGCCAGCTCAGCAACTTCCTGGGTGTTGCCCACAGGACTGTCTTCGGCACCGACATGTGCCTGAATTCACTCAAGCTGGGCCATGAGTTTCAGAGAAGTAACAGCCTTGAGAGGGTCGGATTCTACCAGATGAACCTCTTCAGGCCGATCTTCAGGGAGCAGAGTTTTCATCTTGTGATCTGCAACGGCGTCCTCCATCACACCGGCGACCCTTTTGCCGGATTCCGGTCCTTGGCAAAGCTTGTGAAAAGAGGCGGGTACGTGATTATCGGCCTTTACAACACGTACGGCAGGTTGACAACCGATTTCCGACGGGTTGTGTTCAATCTCCTCAACGATAGGTTGAAATTCCTGGACCCGCGCCTGAGAGACGTCAGTGTGGGCGATGTCAGGAAAATGACCTGGTTCAAGGACCAGTACAAGAACCCCCATGAATCAAAACACACGATCGGACAGGTTCTCCGGTGGTTCGATAGGACCGGATTCGACTTCATAAGCAGCATACCGCAGGCAAAGGCTTTTGAGAGATTCACCCAAAACGAGCAGCTGTTTCAAGTGAAGCCGAGCGGCAGCTGGGTCGATCACCTGCTCGTTCAGGGTAACCTTATGTTCACCGGAAGCAAGGAGGGCGGCTTCTTCGTCATGATCGGCCGGCGAAGGGCCTGATATCTTACCATCATCTAATTCGGGGGCTTTGATGAGCAGCGAGTCAGACAATAGGCCAACCAGCAGGAAGAGAGAGCTGCGAAAATTCGGCTTGACGGTAGGTATTGCGTTTGGCGTCCTCGGCGGGTTACTCCTTTGGCGGGGCAAGTGGGTCTATCCTTATTCTTTCGTCGTCTCCGCGGCGTTGATCCTGCTGGGACTCGCTCGACCGGTTCTGCTGGGTCCGTTGCACAAGGGATGGATGAAGGTCGCAGACCTCATGGGTTGGGTGATGACCCGGGTGATCCTGATCATTCTGTTCTATGCCGTGGTCACCCCGCTCGGTCTGCTGGCACGGCTTGCCGGCAAAGACTTCCTGGATCTCAAGTTCGACAGCAGAGCGGATACGTACTGGAGCCGAAGAGACACGGCGGATCTGAGTGAGGACCATTATGAGCGACAGTACTGACATAAAGCCTGGGGATCCTGCTGTTTCGGAGAATGTGTTATTCGGCGTCGTGATCTTGGCCGCGGCGCTGCTGCTGATCCTGTCGGCTATTGTTAATACACATATGCTGAGTCTTTTTAGTCCCGACCACAGGCTTGGCCCGGTGACCACTAGTCTGATACACCGAGCTCAGCTGAGGTTCCTGATTTGCGGCGGCCTGCTGATTGCGGCCGCGGCTGTCTGCAGGAAATGGGGAGTGTTCAGCAGACTCTCCAACCAGCGCACCGTCACCAACGTAATCCTCATGATAGGCGCCTTGGCTTTGTTCATCTTCGCGGCCGACAATGTCCTTAGCACACAGTACGCCCCCGCTCAGATCACGTCGGTTTTTATTCGGGACCAGGCGCTTGGATGGAAGCTTCGACCGAATGCGGATGACTCCTATGGAGGGGCCCGATATGTCATAAACAGCAAGGGCCTACGGTCTCCACATTCCGATTATGGTAAGCCGCCAGGCACCAAGAGGATTCTCCAGCTTGGCGATTCCGCGACGATTGGCAACGGTCTGCCTTACGAAGGCACGTCAGCCTTTATGATGGAGGCGGCGTTTGCGGACCAGCTAAGGAAGGAACCTGTCGAGGTTCTCAATGCGGCGTGCGACGGCTATTCCACTTGGCAGGAATGTGAGTTTCTGAAGACGGAGGGCCTTAAGTACTGGCCCGATTTGGTTACAGTCGGCTTCGTACTCAACGATGTTACCGAGATGTTCCGTCTGAGACGATTCGGCGGGCATGGTATCGGGGGTCAGCTTGCCCAGTCGAAGGACCAAGGCAATATTTCGGACTTCCTCTTGTATAGGGTCCTAGCGCGAAGCGCTATCTACGAGTTCCTGAAGAACAAATTCCTCAAGATGAAGTTCGGAAAGGACCTCCAGGCCGGCGCCAGGAAAATGGAGGAGCTCCAGGCGCAGGATGCGGTTTACCACCATGACCGGCTGGAACTCAAGCAAGCATGGGGTGTGGCGCTTGAGAACCTCTCGAATATCAGGCAGACGTGCACCGGCAATGGCATCGAAATGCTGGTTGTGTACATTCCATTTACTTTTCAGTTCGGCCTGCCCGATTCGATGGCATACCCGCAGTGGGTCCTGCGCGATTTCTGCGAGCGGAACGGCGTACATTTTATTGACTGCACGCCGATACTAGCTGAGGAAATGATGACAAATCAGAAGGGCCCCAGTTACTACTTCAAGGACTCAATACATCCAAGTCCTGAGGGCAACCGGGTCATAGCTCGGGCTGAGGTCGATTACATCGAGAAGAACGGTCTCCTGGGGGAGGGGAATTGACCGATGGCATTCAGATCGAAACTGGCGATTATTGGGGAGTTCGGCTCCTTCTTGAAAGTCAGGAAGAAGTGGTGGTTGCTTCCGATCATCGTTTTCCTGCTCGCACTGAGCGCACTGATCGTGTTCACTGAAGGCTCGGCATTGGCACCCTTTATCTACACGCTCTTCTAGGGTGCCGACGAACTCGTCCCGATCGCTGTAGCAAGCACTGCGAACCGCCGCGGCGTAAGCCGCTCCGACTTTGACTTGCCAACTACTCAGTGGCCCCATAGAATGTTCTAGGGTGCCGGGGTGGCGGAATTGGCAGACGCAGAGGACTTAAAATCCTCTGGATCGTAAGATCCGTGTCGGTTCAACCCCGACCCTCGGCACCACTGTGACGATGCGCCCAGCCAGGGTCAATATGGGTTGACAGGCGCCGGTTTTCTACCTATCCTTACCCAGACCCGAAACATCAGCATCTACATATCGGTGGAGAGGGCATATTGCGCTTCTTGCTAGGTTTGTTGCTTCTCATCTTGCTGCCCAAGGGTTCATTGGGTCAGGAACAGATCCCGATCTCGCCCGCGGCTGCCAGAGCGAACGTAGACTCCATCTCACACGTGTACTACGAGGCCAGGTTCGCCATGTATCCGGCCTACGCGACCAGTATGGGTGTGGTCGCTTATGACTCACTCCTCTCGACCTTTGCTCCCCGGAAGGTGAGACGCTTTATCATCCAGACCAAGAGAATGCGACAGGATCTGATGTCCTTCACCGAGGACAGCCTTGACATCCAGACCTGGATCGACATGAAGGCCCTGGTTGCCGATATGTCCACTCAGCTCTTCCTGCTTGAAGACCTCAAGATGCCGACCAAGTCCCCGATCCTCTATATGGATGGGTGCACCAACGGCCTCTACTATCTCGCCATACGCGATCAGCGATTTTGGCTCGACCCGAGTTTCCGCGCCCGCTTGGCCCATCTGCCGAAGACGCTGGAGATGGCGCGCAAGAATCTCACCGACCCCATAAGGTTGCACTGCGAAGTCGCCTCTGCCAGCGGCAAGGCCTTCCTGCCCTTTCTTCGGGATCTTGAGAGTCGCCCAGAAGAAGGGTCGCCGGGAGGCGCCGGCCTTGATTCAGCCCTGATCGATAGGGCTTATCAATCGCTGGAGCAATTCGCGGCCTACCTTGACTCCCTGAGTGTCACCGCCAACCCCGATTTTGCACTGGGATACGATAATTTCGTGCGGCTGCTGACGGACGAGCATCTCATCGACGAACCTCCCGAGGAGATTCTGGCCTACGCCGAGCGTGTGCTTAAAGATACCAAGGATAGGCTCAACGGTCTGCCGAAGAGCGGGCGCGAGGCCAAAGTGGACACAGCGTACGCCTCGCGCCTTACGATGAGTGACATCCTCGCGTTCTATGGGACCGAAGCCGATTCCGCGTTGGCCTTTCTTACCAGAAAGGACATCGTCACTATTCCTCAGGGGGCATCGGTCGCGGTGGTCGAGACGCCCGCTTTCATAAGAGTGATGGCTCCGGGTTACGCCTACGAGCCCCCGGGCCCTTTCGATACCGACCAACGAGGTCTCTTGTACGTGCCGCTCCCCGATAGCCTCAGGGTTGAAGAGAAGATCTACTATGCCATCGCTGCCGGCGAGCGCAAGTTCAAAGGCCTAATGGTGCACGAGCTTTATCCCGGACATCATCTTCAGGTGGTTATTGCCAACCGCGGCCCGTCCTTCGTGAGGAAACTTCAGCAGGACAACTTCATGATGGAGGGCTGGGCTCTTTACTGCGAAGAGATGATGGCCGGCGAGGGCTATTACGGGGCCGACGGCATGCGACGGGCGCTTGGGGGCATCAGGCTGCGGGCGGCCCGTGCGGTGATCGACATCAAGCTCCAGCTCAAGCAGTTCTCCCTAGACCAGGCAGTGGATTTCATGGTAAGAGAGACGGGGCAGGACCGTGCCTTCGCCGAACAGGAGGTAAGAAGCTACGCTGTAGACCCAACGCAGCCAATGAGTTACCTTATAGGTAAAAGGAATATAGTTGCTTTGAAGGATGAAGTCAGGCGGTTGAGGGGATCAAACTTCAGCCTGAAGGAGTTTCACGACATGCTTCTTTCCTGTGGCTCACTGCCGCCATCTCTCCTGAGAGTCTGCGTGATGTCACGGGCGACGGGGAAGGAATAGGACAGGGGGGACATATGTTTGTGCGACGCCTGAGCATGATTGTGCTGGTGGTTGCCTTGATAGGGGTCGGAGCCGTGGACGCCGGAGCCACCAAACTCGCCGGTGAATTCTTCGCGACCGGGCTTGGGGCAAGAGCTCTCGGCATGGGTGGGGCATTCGGTTCGGTCGCAGACGACGCCAGCGCCGCCTATTGGAATCCGGCAGGGCTGGTCCAGCCTGAGGAGAGTCAGGTATTGCTGATGCATTCCGAGCGGTTTGGGAATCTTGTGGATTACAACTGTTTCGGCCTGGCCCGTCCGCTGTCGCGCGTGGGTGGTGAGGAGGCCGCCGGGGCAATAAGCATTCTGTGGCTTCGCGTGAGCGACATAGCCATGACCTCTCACCTGGATTCGGCAGGGGTTGACTTCGAGGACCTGAACGGCAACGGAGTGTGGGATCCGGGCACCGAGCGAAGGTTGTGGCAGCCCTCAAGGGTCCGGTGGGAGAGCGACAACGAGATAGCAGGGCTGCTCTCCTATGCGAAAACTGTGAGACCCAATCTTTCTGTGGGCCTGAATGCCAAGGTGATCTGGAAGGAAATCGCCGACATTACCTGCCTCGGTTTCGGTGTGGACCTGGGAATGCTCTATCATCTCACCGACCATCTGAGGCTGGGAGCAAACGTTCAGGACCTGACGACCACACCCCTTTACTGGGATGGCTGGTACTACACACCGGCCCAGGAAGGGGGGCTTGAGAAGAAGAAAGTAAGCACCAAGGAAACCATATACCCTACGCTCAAATTGGGCGCCTCCTACGCGGTGCCGCTGTCCGCGATTTCGGGAACCCTGCTTCTTGCGGGTGATTGCGATTTCAAGTTCGAAGGTTTGAGCAAGGAGGAGGCAGATTTCTCGTTCTCCGACGTAAGTGGTGACATCAGGCTTGGCGCGAGTTACGATTACCGAGGGTTGGTGCATGTGAGCCTCGGCATGGATCGGAGAAAACCCACCGCTGGAATCGGTCTCAAAGTCAACCAATTCGGCGTCGATTATGCCTTCTGGCGAGATACGGAGCTGGACAATTCCCACCGGATCTCCGTCACCATGGATTTTTGAGGTACTCCCTAGGCCGACAGCGGAAGGGGAAGCTGCATGCTCAATCTGAATGCCTTATGGTGGGGTAAAGGATAGCGGCATCGGCAGGGAAGGAATAAAATATGCAATCGCCGAAATGACCGAAACCAAGGTAATATGTTTCTACTCATGGAGGCCGTAGGATGGAGGAAGGGATGGAGGTTGTTGGCGAACTCAAGCAGGCCGTAATAAGAGGCGATATGGCGCATGCCAGAGCGCTTGCCCAACAAGCAGTGGATGCCGGGGTGGAGCCGGTAGTGATACTCAATCAGGCTCTGATATCGGGAATGGATGAGATTGGGGAGCTCTTCAAAGCTAACGAGGTCTATGTGCCTGAGGTGTTGCTTTCTGCAAAGTCGATGCAACAGGCGATGCAGGTGCTCAAGCCGCTCCTGGTGAAGGAAGGCGTGAAGCCGAGAGGCACTGTTGTCGTGGGCACTGTGCGGGGCGATCTGCACGATATTGGCAAGAACCTGGTGGCGATGATGCTTGAGGGTGCGGGGTTCGAGGTCGTGGATCTCGGCAATGACGTGCCGCCGGAGCGATTCGTCGAGGCGGCGGTCCAGCACAGCGCCAGGATCATCGGGATGTCGGCCCTGCTTACCACCACTATGTACATAATGAAGGACACCATTGAGATACTCAAGTCGCAGCGCCTCACCGGCAAGATCAAAACCATGGTCGGCGGCGCGCCTATGACCGCAGCCTTTGCAAGGGAGATCGGCGCCGACGGCTATGGAGACGATGCGGCTTCGGCGGTCGATCTGGCGAAGAAGTTCATAGCCTAATAGGAGCCGGTCGTGACAATGGATCTACTCGAGCGTATCAGGCTCGGGCCGGTGCTGGGTGACGGCGCTATGGGGACGATGCTCCAGGCGCGAGGTCTCAAGGCAGGAAGCTCTCCCGATCTCGCGAATCTTGACCGGCCTGACCTGGTGACGCAAATCCATTCGGCCTACCGTGAGGCAGGTGCGGATTACCTCGAGACCAATACCTTCGGCGCCAACAGTTTGAAGCTTGCCGCGCACGGACTGAGCTCCAGACTTCCAGATATTGTCGCACGAGGCATAGATCTCGCGAGGAGTGCCAGCGGCGACACCTGTATGGTTGCCGGCTCGGTCGGCCCCACAGGGCTCCTGCTGGAGCCTTATGGCGACACTCCTCACGCCAAGGTCTACGATAGCTTTGCCGAGGTCGGCGCCTTGATGGACAAGGCCGGCATAGACTTCTTTCTGGTAGAGACCATGACCGATGTCAGCGAGGCCTCGATCGCGATTTCGGCCATAAAGGCGGTCTCATCAAAGCCCGTCGTCGCAACGGCGGTCTTCTCAAAAGGCGCGAGGGGCTACCGTACCATTATGGGGACCTCACCGGGCGAAGCCGCCCTGAAGATGACCGAGGCAGGTGCCGAGCTGGTCGGGACCAATTGCTGCAGTGGAATCGACGAGGCCATAGGGATAATGAAGGACATGGTTAGCGTTTCTCACGCCGGCACGATAACCCAGCCCAACGCCGGCCTGCCGACCCTTCGGGAAGGGTGTCTGGTTTACCCTGAAGACCCGGCTAGGATGGCGGAGGGAGTCCCGGACCTGATACGCCTCGGTGTGTGCGCGATCGGGGGCTGTTGCGGCACGACGCCCGCCCACATAAGGGCAATCGCGCAGGTGCTGGGGAGGTTCTGAGCGCCCCGGCCGGCGTTGACACCGCTTATTCATCACTTTAGAGTTTCCTTCAAGGAAGGGTCCTGAATCGCATGATAGCCTATCTGGGTCTCGATGTGGGGGCGGTCAGCACCAACCTTGCGGTGTTGGATGTCGATCGGCAGGTGGTGCATCACTCCTACCTGAGGACCGAGGGCGATCCGATAGGATCGGTCAAGCGGATCCTGGCCGAGGCCGACCGCGGGATGCTCGAGATGGAGGTCCTCTGCTGCGGTACCACGGGCAGCGGCCGGTACCTTGCTGCCGCCCTAATGGGGGCCGACGTGGTCAGGAACGAGATCACCGCACATACGACGGCGGCCCTCCATTTCTTCCCGGACGCAAGAACGGTGATCGAGATCGGAGGCCAGGATTCAAAGATCATAATCGTCAGAGACGGAGTAGCCGTGGACTTCGCAATGAACACGGTTTGCGCGGCCGGCACGGGCAGCTTCCTCGACTATCAGGCAAGCCGTATGGGAATCACGATTGAAGAACTTGCGAGGCTTGCAAGGTCCGCACCCGACGGGGTACGTATAGCCGGGCGATGCGCGGTTTTCGCGGAGACCGACGTAATCGACAAACAGCAGCGCGGCATAGGACGCCAGGCAATCCTCAGGGGACTGTGCGAGTCGCTTGCGCGGAATTTCCTTTCGAGTGTCGGCCGAGGCAAACCGATCGAGCCACCCGTGATTTTCCAGGGTGGAGTTGCTTCCAACCGGGCTGTCGCGGAAGCGTTCGAAAAGGAACTGGGGATCGGGATTCGGGTGCCGCAGTACCACGATGTGATGGGTGCAATCGGGGTCGCACTGGCAGCGGGGAGAGAGGACTTAAGGGGTCGGCGGACCAAGTTCAAGGGATTTGGGGTTGAGGGCGAGCACCTGACAAGCCAGACCTTCGAGTGCCCAGAGTGCTCCAACCGTTGCGACGTGATCGAGATCTTCAATGGGACGGCCCTGGTCTCAAGATGGGGCAGCCGCTGCGGAAGGTGGGACATCGCCGAATGAAATCGATCACCTTTATGACCATAGGGTGTAAGCTCAACCGGTTCGAAACCGAGCAGATGAGAGAGGCTGCCGAGGATTGCGGATACACAACCGATCGGCAGTCCGCCAGGGCCGATATATATGTGATCAATACATGCGCAGTTACTTCTAAGAGTGACTGCCGGTCGCGCCAGGCGGTCAGGCGAGCAATAAGGGCGAATCCCAGGGCACTGATCATCGTTACCGGCTGCTATGCTCAGCGAAGTCCCCAGACGGTCGCCGAGATCGCGGGGGTCGACCTGGTGATCGGCAATGCCGAGAAAGACAACATCGAAGCCTACCTCGAGATTGCCAAGAGGGCCGAGCCCTTGGTCGAGGTGGGGAAGATCGATCACACCGGGGAACTCAGAAGCCGGAGAGACCTTCACGGTTTCGGAGGATACACCAGAGCTTTTGTCAAGATCCAGGATGGGTGCGACAACCGATGCACCTACTGTGCCGTCCCCTCAGCGAGGGGCCGCAGCCGCAGCAAGAGCCCGGCCGATGTCGGGCGCGAAATCGAAAACCTTGTGCAAACGGGCTTCCAAGAGGCCGTGCTTACCGGAGTTCACCTTGGTTCATACGGGAGAGACCTTGTACCGCAGACCTCTCTCGCGGAACTCCTCAGGAGGATCGCGCCCACCGATCGCCTATCGAGGTTAAGGCTGAGCTCGGTGGAACCCACCGATCTTAGTGCCGATCTCATTCGTTTCCTAGGGGATCGCACTTCCAAACTGTGCCGGCACGTCCATGTTCCGCTCCAGAGCGGCGATGACGGCATCTTGAGGGCGATGGGGCGGCCATATGGAGGAGCTCGTTACCGGGCTGTGATCGAGAGCGTCGCCGCCAGAGTCCCCGACTGTGGAATTGGCGCCGATGTGATGGTAGGTTTTCCCGGCGAGGACGAGCGGGCTTTCGCCAACACTTACGATCTCCTCAAGAGCCTGCCTATCACGTACCTCCACGTGTTTGGATTTTCACCGAGGGAAGGAACCCCGGCCTTAGGTCTTGCAGGTCAGGTCGATCCTGAGACCAAGAGAAAGAGAAGCGGCATTATCCGGCAACTTGGGTGCGAGAAATCCCTATCGTTCAGGCAGAGTCTTGTGGGTAAGACGCTCGAGACGATAGTGCTGGGGCTCACCATCGGCGGCCATGCCGTGGGTCTGAGCGACAACTACGTGAGGATCTTCTTCGATGGCGACCCTGCGCCCAACACGATCGTGCGGGCGCGGATCAAGAGCATTCGCGACGGAGGTCTTGAGGCAACCACTTGCGGCGACTGATGGGACGTGAGAATGGATAGCGACTCCAAAGAGGGCAGGCGGTTCTACATCGAGACTCTGGGCTGCCAGATGAACATCTATGATTCGGAGTTCATTTCCGATCTCCTCGCGCGCAGCGGTTACCAGTCGGTAAAGCGACCCCAGGATGCATCGGTGATTCTCGTAAACACCTGTAGCGTCAGGGAAAGAGCCGAGGATAAGGCCCTGGCCCGCTTGAGGGAGCTTGCCGCTCTCAAGAGGACCAATCCTGAACTGGTTATCGGCGTGGTCGGATGCATGGCGCAAAGGCTCGGCGAGGGGCTTGTCCAGGGTGCGGCCAAGATCGATCTGGTTGTGGGATTCGACGCCTACTCATCGTTGGTGGGCCTTGTCGAGGAAGCCCATACAAGGCATCCCCTGGTTGCGGGCGTGACCGAGCCTCCCCGCTCGCTCTATAGCTCGCGGCCCGGGCGCCACGATTCGGTCAGAGCCTTCGTCACCATAATGCAGGGTTGCGACAATTTCTGCTCGTACTGCATCGTACCCTACGTACGCGGAAGGGAGCGTAGCAAGCCCCACAGCGCGATTCTGGAAGAAATCGAGCACTTCGTCGGGCTGGGCGCCAAGGACGTTACTTTGATAGGTCAGAATGTCAATTCCTACAGGGATCACGGCCTCACCTTCGCCTATCTTCTGGAGAAGGCGAACCGGGTGGAAGGGTTGGAGCGAATACGTTTCACCACGTCACACCCCAAGGACCTGACCCTGGGTCTGGTGGAGCAGATACGAGATCTTCCCAAGGTCTGCGAGCATCTCCATCTGCCTCTTCAGAGCGGCTCCGATAGGATACTCTCGCTGATGACCCGCGGCTATTCGTTTAGGGATTTCAGCAAGATAGTGGAGTTCGCGAGGCACAGCATTCCAAGGCTTGCAGTCACTACCGACATTATGGTAGGGTTCCCATCGGAGACTGAGACCGATTTCGAGGCCACCTTCTGCGCCATCGAGAGGATGCGTTTTGATGCCGCGTTTATGTTCCGGTATTCCCCGCGGAAGGGGACGGCCGCCTATGGGCTGGCCGACGACGTTGCAGCTGCTGAGAAGACGCGAAGACTCAAAGAAATAATAGCACTTCAGAATCGTATAACCGACGAGAAGAAGCAGGCTCTCTTGGGCAGCGAAGTTGAAGTCTTGGTGGAGGGCCCAAGCGCAAGGGACCCGGGTTTCATGCTCGGGAGGACCCGTGAAAACTGGCTTGCCAAGCTACCCCGTGAGGGTGTAGAAAAGGGGGGGACCTTGGCCGCGAAAATATCCGGTGTCACACGGTGGATGGTAATCTGTGACCCTTCTTTGAGAAAGGCGGGAGCTTGAGATGAATGTTTCCAGGGCCATTGCAGCCATAGCGCTCCTTGTAGTCACGATGGCGGTTGTTGCCTTTGCCGTGTTGAATCCTGGAGAGAGAGTGGTAATCAACCTGGGGTTCCGCACCTATTACGACGTTCCCATGATTCTTGCCTTGTTTCTCGGGTTTCTGATAGGTGTGGCCCTAACCATTCTCTATTGTCTATATTACTTCATCGACCTCGGCCTTACCGTTCGACGCCTCAAGAAGCGGAATCGTGACCTGGAGTCCGAGCTTGTCGCCATCAGGAACCTACCGATTGAGGAAGCTCTCGCAGAGATGAAGCCGGTGGAAGATGTTGAAGGAAAGGACGTGGTTTCGTGATCACCTTGTTGATCATCTTAATACTATGTGTGCTCGCCGTGCTGTTTCACCGGGTGTGGACCAACATAAGCCACAAGCGCAAGCGGGCCGCGGGCAAGAACCCTTACGTCGAAGGCATAGCGCACCTGCTGGATGGAGAGTATTCCTCGGCGCTTGCCTCCTTTCGTGAAGCGGTCCGGCAGGAGCCGCAGAATGCCGATGCCTACCTGAGGCTGGGGGATGCTATGCGGGAGACCGGTGATTTGGCGAGGGCGACACAGGTCCACCGCGAGCTGACCGTCAGGACATCGATGCCGAAGCATGCGATGGCTCGTGTGCTCTTGAGCCTTGCCCGGGACTATCGCAAGGCCAAACGGCTGGACCGAGCTGCCGCGAGCTATGAGCAGGTCCTCGAGATAAAGCCCCGCGATGAGAGGGCGATGGACGAGCTGCTTGAGGTCTACGAGGAGATCGGCGAGTGGGACAAGGCTTATCTGATCAGACGCGACATCTCGAAGCTAAAGCGGGTTGACGATACCCACGCACTGGCTCTATACAAGGCATATGTCGGCAAGTCCTACCTCGATCGGCAGAACCTCAAGGAGGCTGAGTCAAGCCTTAAGGATGCCTTGAAGATCGACTCGGAATGCGCCGCCGCCTATCTTTATCTCGGCGACGTCTATTACGCGCTCGGCAACATCGACGATGCCATATCTTCGTGGCGCAGAATAGTCACCGTTTTCCCCGCGATCGCCTACACGACCTTCAGGCGGCTCGAGAAGGCTTTTTATGAGAAGGGCCGATTCGAAAAAATCGTCGATCTGTATAACGATGTCCTGGAGAGAAACCCCAGCGATGTCAGAACCACGATGACCCTGGCCAACATCCATCGCAAGAAGGGCAATATCGAAGAGGCTCTGAGGCTCTGTAAGGCCGCGCTGGAGGCAGAGCCGGGGTCCCGGCGGGTCAAGCAGGCCCTGGCCAGGCTTTACTATGAGCGGGGAGACATCGAGCTTTCGCTGAAGGCTATGGTTGAGGCCTTCAACGGTTTTTCCTCAGACGAGGAGAGTCACCTTTGCAGCAACTGTAATCACAAGGCAAATGAGGTTCTCTGGAGATGTCCCAGGTGCAAGCAGTGGGAGACCTTCGTGTGAGACCCAGGATTTGCCGGGTACTTTAAACCCCACTCCGTCTTAAGGCCATGTCGAAACAGCCGCATGAGACACCCATGATGTCTCAGTACATGAGCATCAAGAAAGATTATCCCGATGCCGTTCTGCTCTTCAGGATGGGCGATTTCTATGAGACCTTCTACGAGGATGCGGTGACCGCTGCGCGGGTGCTGGGGATCGCGCTCACATCACGGTCGCGTGAAGGGGAGAAGAGGATCCCGCTGGCGGGCGTACCTCACCATGCCGTCGATACTTATATCGCCAGGCTGGTGCGGGCGGGCCACAAGGTTGCGATCTGCGATCAGATAGAGACTCCCAGGGATGCCAAGGGTCTGGTCAAGCGGCGTGTGGTCGAGGTGATCACTCCCGGTACGGTCACCTCTTCGGTGCTCCTCGATGAGAAGGAAAACAACTACCTGGTCGCGCTCGTAGGTGAAGGGGACACATGGGGTATGGCGCGCGCAGACCTCTCTACCGGGGAATTCACGGTCACGGAAGTGTCAGTTGAGGATCTCTTCAGGGAGATCGGCAAGGCCAGGCCCAGTGAGGTCTTATATCCCAGGGAATCCGCGGCCGACGCGATCCTTGCTAGGATAAGGCAGGCCGTGCCTCACGCGGCTCTAACCGCACTTGACGATTGGCTCTTCCTGCACGATTCAGCCTCGGCTACCGTGTGTGATCATTTCAGGATAGCCACGCTCGACGGGTTCGGATGCCAGAACATGCCGCTGGCGACCGGAGCTGCGGGAGCGCTGATATCTTACCTCAGACAGACCCAGAAGAGATTGCTCCCGCACATCTCCAGGCTCGCGGTCGCGAGGAAATCTCTCCTGTTGGAAATCGACGAGACCTCTATGGCAAACCTGGAAGTCCTGAGCCCGCTTCATCCGGAGGACAAAGGGGCATGCCTGCTCGGAGTGCTCGATCGAACCTTGACTTCAATGGGCGGGAGATGCCTCAGGAGTTGGATCAAGAACCCCCTGGTTGTGCTCGGGACCATAGGCGCCCGACTTGAGGCTGTGGACGAGCTGGTAAGCGACGAGATAAGGAGAAAGGACATCCGATCAACCGTCAGGGAGATCAGCGACCTCGAACGCTTGATCGGAAGGGTCTGCACCGAGAAGGCCGGACCAAGGGATCTTCTCGCAATCAAGGAGTCGCTCGGCCGTCTACCTGAGTTGCGTCGGATCATCTCGGGATCCAATTCCGGAATGCTTGCACAGGTCTCCGATCACCTGCCCGATCTCAAGGAGGTTGGGGACCTGATCTCCCGTTCGATCAAGGATGACGGCCCGGCCATCTTCAAGGAGGGGGAGGTGATACGGGAAGGATTCGACAAGCGACTGGATGAGATAAGACTCACGTCGCATGATGCCCGCAAATGGGTACTTGATCTCCAGGCAGCTGAAAGGAGGCGCACGGGCATTCATTCCCTCAAGGTCGGCTATAACAGAGTGTTCGGTTACTACATCGAGGTCAGCAAGACCAATCTGAAAGGCGTGCCGCAGGACTACATAAGAAAGCAAACCCTGGTCGGCGGAGAGAGATTCATCACCGAAGACCTTAAGCGGAAGGAGGCCGAGATCCTCCAGGCAGAGGAGAATGCTTCCCGGCTTGAAGAGGAGATCTTCAGGAATGTACGGCTCAAGGTCGCCGAGGCTACCGGCACTATCCAGGACGCCGCACGGATGGTTGCGGAAATAGATGTTCTGGCCTCCTTCGCGGAAGTGGCGACGCAAAACGACTATGTGAAACCGCGGATAAGCGACGAGCGGCGCATCGAGATTCACCAGGGTCGCCATCCGGTGGTCGAGCGGTTCCTGGGGGGAGATACCTTCGTTCCCAACGATGTTCTCCTTGACCAGACTGACCAGATACTTGTGATCACCGGCCCCAACATGGCCGGCAAATCGACCTTCATAAGACAGGTCGCACTTATCGTCATAATGGCCCAGATCGGGAGTTTTGTGCCGGCCTCGGCCGCGACCATCGGCATCGTGGACAAGGTCTTCACCCGCATCGGAGCGACCGACCGCATGGCCCGAGGCCAGAGCACCTTCCTGGTGGAGATGATCGAGACCGCCAATATCCTTAACAACGCCTCAAGTCGGAGCCTGGTGCTCCTGGACGAGGTCGGCCGTGGTACCAGCACCTATGATGGGTTGAGCATTGCCTGGGCAGCGGTCGAGTATCTTCATGACAACGGACGTGCAAGCCCACTCACACTTTTTGCGACCCATTACCACGAGCTGACCGACTTGGCGGAAATCCTGCCCAGGGTCAAGAATTTCAACGTGCTGGTGAGGGAGTACGGTGATAAAATCCTCTTCTTGAGGAAGATCGTCGAGGGTGGCTCGGACAGGAGCTACGGCATACAGGTGGCCAGACTCGCGGGGCTACCCCAAGACGTGATCGAAAGAGCGCGCGAGATACTCGCCAACCTCGAGGAAGACGAGTACGGTGTCGGCAACATTCCCCGGCTTGCCAGAGGAGAGCATTCGCCGGTATCGGGCGACATCCAGCTCAGTCTCTGGGAGACCGAGAAAGAGTTGACCCGCAAGCTGGCCGACCTTGATCTCAACAATGTCACGCCGCTCCAGGCTTTGGAAGAGCTCGCAGCGTTGAAGAAGCTCGCGTCGAAAGGCGAAAAATCCACAGATGACAAAGATCAGAATACTGGACAACAGAACCGTTAATATGATAGCCGCAGGTGAGGTTGTCGACAGACCATCGTCGGTCGTGAAGGAGTTGGTCGAGAATGCGATTGACGCCGGGGCCTCCCATATAACCGTTGAGACCAAGGGTGAGGGCCGGGAGATGATAAGGATAACCGACGACGGGATCGGCATGGCCGAGGAGGACGCCCTGCTTGCGTTCGAGAGGCACGCAACCAGCAAGATCTCAACGGTGGAAGACCTGGAATGCGTAAGAACCATGGGCTTCAGAGGGGAGGCGCTCGCCGCCATAGCCAGTGTCTCCGAGATAGAGGCGGTAACCCGGACCAAAGACGATGACCTCGCGACCCATCTCACGATCAGGGGCGGTAAGATCGATCAAGTGGGTAAGGCGACCCGGCCGGTCGGCACCACCATCAAGGTCACCAATCTCTTCTATAATGCACCGGCGCGGGGCAAGTTCCTCAAGTCGAAGGCCACCGAGGTCAGGCATGTGGTCAAGACCTTTGCGACCCATGCCATAAGCCACCATTGGATCTCTATGAAACTGATCCGCGACCGGAAGGTGATCTTGAGCCTGCCGGCCGTTGACAGCATTGAGGAGAGAGTGGGAAGCATCCTGGGCAGAAGTTTCGGTGAGAACTCGATCGCGATCAATGTCTCAGACGAATACATCCAGCTGTGCGGTTTCCTGTCGAGGCCCGAGGAGGCAAGAACGTCAAGTGGCTATATCTCGATCTTTGTCAACAAGCGACCGGTTGAGAACAAGCTGATCATAAGAGCGGCATGCGACGCCTATGGCAACACTCTCGTCAGGAACCGATACCCAACCGGTGTGATCCTGATCGATATCAATCCCGCCGAAGCTGATTTCAACGTCCACCCTACCAAGAGGGAGGTGCGTTTCCGGCGCGAGAAGGACGTCAGGGACTTCGTCTTCCGCGCCGTCCAGAGCGCCATGACAGCGAGGAAGATGATCCCCCCGCTTATTGCGAGGCCTCCCACTGCCCATCGGGCTGAGGCACCGGTCTCCTTTGGACCGATACACCTGTTTGACAAGACCAAGGTCCTGGTATCCGAGACCGCCCCCAGGTACAGGGTGCGCAAGCCCGAGAAGCGCGAGGCCGAGGCCCGAGCGGTGCCCATAGTCCAGATAAAGAATTCCTATGTTCTCGCGGAATCGGAGGAGGAATTCTACCTGATCGACCAGCATGCGGCTCACGAACGCGTGCTTTATGAGGAGGTTCGCAGCCGTCTCGAGGGCGGGGAGCCCGTGATGCAGGAGCTGCTCTTCCCCGAAACCGTTGAGGTCACCCCTGAAGAAGAAGATGTAATCGACGAGCACTTCGGCAAGCTCAGGCAGATCGGCTTCGAGGTCAGGAAGTTCGGCAAGCGGACATACGTGATTGAGGCAGTGCCTGCGGTCTTCAAGCAGGGCGACAAGAAGAGGGTCCTGACCGACATCATGGATGAGGTGATGGAGAACAGATCGGAGACACACGACATCAATCATGTGATCGCTGCGGCTTTTGCCTGCAAAGGAGCGATCAAGGCAGGCGATAAACTGAACGACGAAGAGATAAGGTCGCTGGTGGAGCGTCTTTTCGCATCCCGCATGCCGCTTGCTTGCCCCCACGGACGCCCCACCATGATAAGGCTCTCCTGGGACGAAATCGAAAGAAGGTTCCTCAGAAAGTGAATCCCCACGGCTCAGGGCCCATCCTCATCCTCGTGGGTCCCACAGGGGTCGGCAAGAGCGACGTGGCCCTGCATGCAGCCATGCGCCTATCGGGTGAGATTGTCTCGGCAGATTCCCGACTTCTCTACCGTATGATGGACATCGGAACCGCAAAGCCTGACGCCGCGATGCGGCAGACGGTTCCCCATCATCTGGTAGACGTGGCCGACCCGGACCGCCAGTATACCTCCAAGGACTACGAGCGGGAGGCAAGAAAGGTTGTCGGGGATATCCTGGAGAGAGGGCATCTGCCCGTAGTGGTCGGCGGGACCGGTCTCTATGTGAGGGCTCTTCTCGAGGGGATATTCGATGGCCCGGCTGCGGACAGGGCTCTGCGGGAGAACTTGCGCGAGACGGCGCGCCTCAAAGGCAAGGAGTTCCTGTGGAAGAAACTCGCGGAAGTCGATCCCGATAAAGCGAGGAGCATCGCCCCCCAGAATCTCTCCCGAGTGATCCGAGCCCTGGAGGTCTTTGAGCTGACCGGCAGACCAATGACCGCCTTGGAAAAGGGCACCGCACCCATGGGAGTTGCGTCTGTAAAGATCGGGCTGATGCGGGATCGCAAGGACCTATATCGGCTGATCGAGCAAAGGGTCGACAGAATGATTGAGTCAGGGCTGGTCGATGAGGTGAAGCGTCTGGTCGCCGTGGGTTACGCAGGCTCCCCGGTCGTAAGAAACAGCCTGGGCTACCGCGAGGTTATTCGGCATCTGGAGGGGAGCCTTTCGCTAGAGGATGCCATAGACCTGATCAAGAAGAACACACGGCACTTCGCCAAACGGCAGATCACCTGGTTCGCCAAGGACAAGGGCATCATCTGGCTGGACGTAACCGGCAGGTCCGACTGCCTCGCTTTAGCCTCAGAGGTTTGCGAGGTCTACGATCGGGCAAAATAAAGGACCCCGGAGGGCAGCCTCCGGGGCCGGGCAAAGCGAGTGCTCCCTATCTCAATCTATCTCAAGAGAATCAGTCTCCGAGTGCTCTCATAACCCGGCACGGCCATCCTGACGTAGTAGACACCGGAAGACACCGGCCCGCCGGCCTCATCAGTACCGTCCCATCGGCAGACGTGGTAGCCGGCGTCAGTCGAAACGCTGCAAAGACTCCGCACCATCTTGCCGAGCACGTCATAGACCGCAAGATTGACCGGGGACCGCACCGGCAAGGAATACCCGATCTCCGTGGTCGCAGTGAAGGGATTGGGCCGGTTCGGGTAAAGCGCAAAGGATGCTGCCCCGCCGCCATCCGCATCGACACCGGCACGGCACACCCAGTACATCGGAGCCGACGGACCCACCACCACACCATCACAGTCCAGGTAGATATGGGAATCATGAAAATCCAGGGAATGAACATCGGTCCATATGGCGACCTGGGCAAAGCCGTTCAGGTCCGTGGTATCGGGATTTCCAATAATGAAATCGGTGCCCGGATGTTCGGTATAGAACACGCACGGAACGCCGGGGATCAGCTGCCCATAGATGTCGCGGAGAACAACATAGACACCAACGGTGTCACCTACCATCGCGGTGTCGGTCTCCGCCCAGATATCGCAATTTGGGGAAGCAGGGATGCCCGCCGATGACGGGGACATCAACGCTAATGTGGCAGCCATGAACACAAGGCCAGCAGCACCTAGTCGCACGCCCTTTGCCTCCTTCTGCCTAAACAGATCGGGCAGGTAGGAATCCTTGTGAAACCCGACCGGCCACCTTGCACGCCATATCATCAGTTAAGCTCGGGATTGTTATCTCTCTCGACTTCGCTTACAAGCTTATCATGTAATTGACCGCGTGTCAAGGCCGCGCATTGACTCATAATAAATGTATTCGAAAGGGGTTCGTTGCCTCAGAAATAAAAAGTATTCGAAACATTGGTCAGATACGCTCCTGGCGCCGTGGGAATCGGCGCTCAGGAGGTAGCAGGCATGGGGAT
>JAZDEY010000036.1:0-45880 GCA_043808325.1 Candidatus Eiseniibacteriota bacterium | reverse complement strand
GCGGCCACCTCCTCTCTAACAGTATTATGGCTGTAAGACACAAACTATGTCAAGCTCTTTCTCCATCTCTTAAGTCTTGGGAAGTGCCTTCTAACTACCAATGCATAGCACAGTTACATCAAACTGGGAGAGGGCAAGATTTTAGCGGGAATTGGCGGATCTTGGCGCCCACGATGGCCGTGAGATCCGCGGTCAGACCTGAGGAAGCTTAGGGCCGCACTTGCCTCAAGCGCTCAATCACACTGGTGATGATGCCATCGAGGCCGACCTTGGGCTCGTAGCCGATAGCCGAGCGGACCCGGCTCAAGTCCGGGACCCGTCTTGTCATATCTTCGAACCCCACACCGTAGGCCTTGGCATAGGGCACGTATTCTATCGATGAGGAACTCCGGGTGAGCTCCTTGACCCTGCGAGCAAGGTCACCGATCGTAACCTCTCTGTCACTGCCGATATTGAAGATCTGCCCGACGGCCTTCTCATACTCGGCCAGCCTCACCACCCCGTCCACCACGTCAAAGACGGAGGCAAAGCACCTGGTCTGGCTGCCGTCGCCGTAGACCGTGATAGGCTTGTCCTCGAGCGCCTGTTTGACCAGTCGAGGTACCACCATCCCATACTGCCCCGACTGTCTCGGACCACACGTATTGAAGCAGCGGACGATCACCACGGGAAGCCCCTGCTCCCTTACGTAGGCAAGCGCCATGATCTCATCCAGGGCCTTGGTCACGGCATAGCCCCATCTGGACACCGTCGTAGGGCCCAGGATGCGATCGTCATCTTCCTTAAACGGGACCGCATCGCTCTTGCCGTAGATTTCGGAGGTCGAGAAGAGAACCACCTTCTTCTTCTCCCGGTTGGCGTGCTCCAGCACCACTTCAGTGCCGCGGACATTGACCTGTATGGATTTTAGCTGGTTGCGGATCACGTATTCCACCCCGACCGCCGCGGCCAGGTGAAAGATAATGTCGGCGCCGTCAATGAGATCGCCCACGAGGTCGTACTTCAGGACGGTGTCGATGGTGTACCCGAACTTGCCGTTGTCTTTGAGGTGGGCAAGGTTATCCAGACTGCCGGTCGAAAGATCGTCGAGCGCGTGGACCCGATAGCCCGCCTCAAGCAGCCGGTCGGCCAGATGCGACCCGATGAAGCCTGCGCCTCCCGTTACGAGTGCCCGCCGCTCGCCGGTCACCGCGACGCTCCCTTACCGTAGAATTCCTTTATGGAATTGGCGACATACTCGATCTCGGCCTCTTCCAGCTCGGGGAACATAGGAAGCGACAGCACCACTTTCGCGGCCGCATCACTCTGGGCAAGATCACCCTCACGGTAGCCGAGACTGCGGTAAGCATCCTGCATGTGGATGCCGCGCGGATAGTGAATTGCCGTGCCCACGCCCTTCTCCCTGAGGTGGGCCTGGAGCCGGTCCCGGCCCTCGGCTCGGATCGTGTACTGATGATAGACATGATAGGCGCAGCCGGCGGCATAAGGGGTCTCCAGCGGAAGACCCGCGAGCATCCGGTTGTAAAGCGAGGCGATCTTGCGCCGCTTCTCGTTCCACTCGGCGAGCCGTTTGATCTTTACCAGAAGGATCGCAGCCTGTATGGAATCGAGCCTGCTATTGACGCCTATGTACTTGTAGTTGTACTTGTCGCCTTGACCGTGCTTTCTCAGGGCCGCCACCTTTTCTCTCAGGACATCGCTGTTGGTGAGGATCATGCCGCCGTCGCCATAGCAAGCCAGATTCTTGGTCGGATAGAAACTCAGGCACGCCATGGCCCCGATCGATCCGAGGGCCTTTCCCTTGTAACGGGCGCCGATCGCCTGGCACATATCCTCGATCACCGGGATCCCCTTCTTCCCGGCAATCTCCATTATGGGATCCATGTCCGCACTCTGGCCGTAGAGGTCAACGGGCACGATCGCTTTGGTCCTGGGAGTGATCGCCGCGCCCACCGCTCCGGGGTCGACATTGAAGGTCTTGGGATCGATGTCGACCAGCACGGGCTTGGCCCCCATCCGGATCGCCACCTCGGCAACAGAAACGAAGGAGAAAGGCGACGTCACGACCTCATCGCCCGCCCTCACGTCACAGGCGGCCAACGCAATGTCGAGAGCATCGGTCCCGGACGCCACAGCCACGCCGTACCTGGCTTCGCAGAAATCGGCAACCGCCTTTTCGATATCTTCGACCCAATGGCCCATGACGAAGTTGCCGCTGGCCAGGACCTCGCCGACCGCGCTGTCGATATCCTGCTTCAAGATCTTGTACTGCCGCACCAAATCAATCTGGGGAATCTTCAACTCGGTACCTCCATCAATCCTCGGGATAGCCTTGTCTCTCGAGAAGTTGTTCCGGGGGAGTGTCTTTGAATATGCCTGCCGGCACACCGGCAACGATCTTCCTCGGTGGGACGTCTCGCGTGACCAGAGACCCGGCACCCACCACCGCGTCCTCCCCGATCGTCACTCCCGGCATAAGGGTGGCATTCGCGCCGATTCGCGCTCCCTTCTTAAGGTGCGGGCCCTTGGTGTATTTAAACCGTTCTTCGGTCCTTCCGAGGAAATTGTCGTTCGTCATGGTGACCATCGGCGCGATGAAGCACCGGTCTTCAATCCTGGTATGGGCGGTCACGTAGGCATTGGTCTCGATCTTGACATACTTCCCGATCCGCGTGTCATTTTCGATCGCCACCCCCCGGCCCACTATGGTGAACTTGCCGATTTCGACGTCCTCTCTCACCGACGCCAGATCGGCGACCATCACCCCCTGGCCGATTCTTGCCCCCCTGTAGATCGCGGCAAGAGCCCCTATCATGCAGCCGTCGGAAATCACACAGGCCGGATGCTCCTTGGCCTTGAGCGTACTTATGGCGCCCCTCATCGGGACCTTGCCTATAACGCTGTTGTCCCCAATCACCACGTTCTCGCCTACGACCGTATCGGCATGTATGACGACGAAATTCCCGATCCTGGTGCCTTTCCCGACTGTTACGCCGGCGCCTATGTGGACGTGCGTCCCGGTCTCGACTCCCGCCGCCAACTTCGCAGTCGGATCAATTGCCCTGTCCATCAACCGACCTCCAATAAACTTGAACGATCGACAAAGAGGTAACTCCCAATCAGCGCTCGACCGCTATCGCGGTGCTGTTCCCGCGCAGCGATTTCTCCGCTGCCTCAAGCACCCTCACGACCTTGAGCCCGGACTCCCCATCGGTGATCGGCTTCGCCCCTTTGGAGATGCAGTCAAGGAAATGCTGACACTCGGCCCTGAGCGGCTCAACCAGGTCTATCTTGGGAATGTAAATATCGCCCACCCTTATGGTCAAGGACTCGCCGTAGTCCCCATAGGACGGAGTGAAATCGACGCCCTTGTCGTAGATTCTGAGTTTCTCGGTGGCCTCCATGTCGTCCAAGACGGCCATCTTCTTGTCCCCGACCACCGTGACCTGCCTTATCTTGTGAGGATCCAGCCAGCTGACGTGAAGATGGGCAAGGACGTCGCCCGCGAAGCGAATCGTGAGAAATACCACGTCGTAGATGCCTTTTCTAACATAGGCCTGGCCGCTTGCCGTCACAAATTCGGGCTCCGCGCCCACCAGGTTCATCACCACCGAGATATCGTGCGTTGCGAAACTCCAGAGCGCACTTTCCTCTTTTCGTATCCTGCCCAGATTGACGCGGGTGGTATAGATGTAGAGAATCTTGCCCAGATAGCCGTCATCAATGTACTGCTTGAGGCGGCCGATGCCCCTGTGATACCGGAGCAGATGGCCCACAAGGAGTACCCTCTTGCGCTCGGCTGCGAGAGCGATAAGATCCCCGGCGTGCGCCGAGTTGAGGGCAATGGGCTTTTCAACCAGCACGTGCTTGCCGGCGGCGAGGCACCTGCGGGTGATCTCATAATGGGTATCGCTGCCCGTTGCGACCACCACAGCCTCGATCTCTTTGTCATCGATCAAATGGTCCAGGTTGTCGGTGAAGCTGACGTGCGGATATATACCCGCCAGCCGCTCAAATCTCTTGGGGTCGCTATCGCAGACGGTGACCAGCTTTGCATCTGCCAGCTCGTCCATTATCCTCACAAAGTTGGGGCCCCAGTAACCCACCCCTACCACTGCGACCTTAACCATCGAATCCTCCAATCTCCTGACGCTGCCCGGGTGTCGCTCTTGGCTGCCGCCAGATCTCTCTGCGGCTATTTCTTAAAGAACTCTATGGTCCGGCGAAGTCCCTCATCGAGCGAAACCTTGGGTTCCCAACCCAAGAGCTTGCGGGCCCGTGCAATATCGGGCTGTCTCACCTTGGGGTCATCCACGGGCAACCGCTCGAAGACGATGTCGCTGGCGCACCCGGTGATCTCGACAATCGTTCTTGCGAAATCCATTATGGTCATCTCGGCGGGATTGCCGAGGTTCACGGGCTCGTTTACATCGGAAACCAGGAGCCTGTAGATGCCGTCCACAAGATCGCTGACGTAGCAGAAGCTCCGGGTCTGGTTGCCGTCGCCGAAAATCGTAAGAGGTTTCCCGGCGAGCGCCTGGGTTATGAAGGTAGGCACCACGCGGCCGTCGCCCGATCGCATCCTCGGCCCATAGGTATTGAAGATTCTTGCGATCTTGGTATTGATCCCGTGGGTGCGGTGATAGGCGAAGCTCAAGGCCTCGCCGAAGCGCTTGGCCTCGTCGTAGACCCCGCGCGGCCCTATGGGGTTGACGTTGCCCCAGTATTCCTCGCGCTGGGGATGAACCAGAGGATCGCCGTAGACTTCGGAGGACGACGCCAGAAGGAATCTCGCCTCCTTGTCGCGGGCAAGCCCCAGGGCCTTATGGGTGCCGAGGGCGCCCACCTTGAGGGTTTGGATGGGGTACTCCAGGTAATCGATCGGACTTGCCGGCGAGGCGAAGTGGAGCACCGCATCGACAGCGCCGCCGACATAGATGTATTCGGTAACGTCATGCCTTATGAACTTGAACCGGTCGTTGCCGGCAAGGTGTTCGATGTTGCGGGTGGAACCCGTGATCAGGTTATCAAGCCCGACCACCGAATGGCCCTTGCCCAGGAGATGATCGCACAGATGCGACCCCAGAAAGCCTGCTGCGCCCGTCACTACTACTCTCATGGTTATCCTATCTCCGAATACATTCTCCGGTAGTATTCCTTGAACTCTCCGCTCTTGATCGGCTCCCACCACCATCGGTTCTTAAGATACCAATCCACGGTGATCGCCAGGCCGCGATCGAAATCAATTTCCGGCTTCCAGTCCAGCCGAGCCCTTATCTTGTCGGTCATAACCGCGTGCCGCAGGACATGGCCGGGACGATCCTTGACCATCTGGACCAGGGTCTTGGGCTTGCCCAGCGCGCCGAGGATCCGATCGGCCATCTCCAGCACACTGACCTCGACCCCACTCCCTATGTTGAACACTTCACCCTCCAGCCCGTCGGTGCCCATCACGACGTCCAGGGCCTTGACATGATCCAAGACGTGGATCCAATCCCGTGTGTTTCTGCCGGTGCCGTAGACCGGCAGGGGCTTATCTTCAATCGCATTGGTCACGAACAGGGAAACCATTTTCTCGGGATATTGATTGGGCCCGTAATTGTTGGTGCATCGAGTTATCACAACCGGCGTGCCGTAGGTCACGAAGTAAGAGTAGGCAAGCCTATCGGCTCCGGCTTTGCTTGCAGCATAAGGGCTCTGCGGCATCAGCGGCGAGGTCTCGCTCGAGGGCTCGTTGCCCGCGTTGCCGTAAACCTCGTCGGTAGAGATCTGGATGAACTTGGGTATACCCAACTTCCTCGTTGCCTCCAAGAGCACATAGGTGCCAAAGACATCGGTCTTGATGAAACTTGCAGGGTCCCCGATCGATCTATCCACGTGGGTCTCGGCCGCAAAGTTCGCCACGCAGTCTGCACCGCGGGCCGCATCCTCGACCACCCTCTCATCGCAGATGTCACCCCGAACGAATCTGTACCGCGGGTTGCCCTCGAGGTCTTTGAGATTATCAAGATTCCCGGCGTAGGTGAGTTTGTCCAGCACCACCACCTGGAGACCACCGTGCTGGGCAAGCATGTACTTGGTGAAGTTGCTGCCGATGAAGCCCGCCCCACCGGTTATGAGAAGCTTCCGCGGCACCATTACCCTTCCCTCGGCTTCCAGTCATAGGGAATCTCGCCACCGTGGGGATCTATCCGGTATTCATCGGGGCTCGCATGGTTATAGGGCATGTCCGGGCAATTTACGAGATAGCCGGGCTCGGGGCCCACGGCCTTGACCCCGTGCACCACCAGAGGAGGGATCACCAGCAGGATCGGATTCCTCTCCCCCATGAAGAACTCACTTAAGACCCCATGAGTCTTGGAGTTTTCGCGCCGGTCGAAGAGCACCACCTTGAGCATCCCCTTCACCACGGTGAAGTAGTCGGTCTGCAACTTATGGTAGTGCCATCCCTTGACGATGCCGGGATACGCGACCGACAGGTAGACCTGTCCGAACTTCCGGAAGATCGGATCGTCCGACCTCAGCATTTCCATCAGGAATCCGCGTTCGTCGGGGATCACCTTGAGCTGCTTTATGGCGACGCCTTCTATGGTCGGCATGTCATCCCTCCTTGGGAGCACGGCCAACGCTGTCGTACTTGAATCCAAGCTCCCGCATCCTTGAAGGTTCGTAGATATTCCTGCAGTCCACGATCACGGGCGACCTCATCCGACTCCTTACCTTAATGAGATCGAGGTCCCGGAACTCGTTCCACTCGGTCATGAAGACTGCGGCGTCGGCGTTCTCTACGGCCTCGAAGACGTTGGAGCAGAAGGCTGCCCCGGCAAGAACGGGCTTAGCCTGCTCCATCGCAACCGGATCGTAGGCTCTGATCGCCGCACCCTTTGCCATAAGCTCCCGGGCGATGTCGATCGCAGGGGCATCCCTCAAGTCGTCGGTATCGGGCTTGAAGGCCAGGCCAAGGATGGCAACGGTCTTGCCCTTGAGACTCCCCAGCGCCTTTTCGATCTTCGCGACCATGATGCACCGTTGCGTCTCGTTGACCGCTATCACCGACTTAACAATCCTCAGGTCGTAGCCTGCCCGCTCGGCGGTTTTCACCAGGGCCTTGGTATCCTTGGGAAAGCACGAGCCCCCGTAGCCGGCGCCCGCCCGCAGGAACTTGGGTCCAATCCGGTCATCCAGGCCCATCGCGCGCGCCACCACCGTGACATCCGCGCCCACAGATTCACACAGGTTGGCGATCTCGTTTATGAATGAAATCTTTGTTGCAAGAAAGGCGTTCGATGCATACTTGATCATCTCCGAGGTCTTGACATCGGTCTTGATGATCGGCGTGTCCTCCAGTATCAGGGACTTGTAGATATCGCTCATCACGTCAAAGGCGCGTTCGCTCGAGGCTCCGATCACGACCCTCGCCGGTTTCCTGAAGTCCTCGACAGCGGAGCCTTCCCGCAGGAACTCGGGGTTTGAGACCACATCAACGGGATGATCGGCGGCGGACGTCTCACGGATGATCCGCTCGACCAGATTACAGGTGCCCGCGGGGACGGTGCTCTTCAAGACCACCACCTTGTAATCATTGAGATTCTCACCCACACTGCGGGCCACCATCTCAACATAGGAGAGGTCGGCCTGGCCCTCTGCGCTCATCGGGGTCCCAACGGCGACAAAGATCACGGTCGATGACTCTATCCCCCACTTGATGTCGGTCGAGAAGGAGAGCCTGCCGACATCCACGTTGCGCTTAACGATCTCCTGGAGGCCGGGCTCATAGAAAGGCACGTCGCACCGCTTGAGCGCCGCGATCTTGGCCTCGTCGATGTCGACGCACCTGACGATGTTGCCGAAATCGGCAAGGCAGGCCCCGGTGACGAGGCCCACATAGCCCGTGCCCGTGACACAGATGTTGTACATTGTGAGTCGTCCCTGTAGATCGTTCCTTATCTACTGGAATTGCCTGAGTCTAACACGCTTCGGTCACCCAAATTGTTTCGGCTTTTGGGAGACCTGTCATAAGAGTTTACTTGCTGCCTAGGGCAAAGTCAAACCTAAGCCTTTCAGGCTTCATCTGACGACGACGACCTTACCCGTGAAGGCCGTGCCGCCTCGGTCGACTCTCAGCAAGTAGATGCCGCTGGCGACCGGCAGGCCGTCCTGGTCGAGTCCGTCCCAGGCGAGGAAGGCGCCGCCATCGGCCGCGGTCGCGCGAAGGGTCCGGACCAATCTGCCCGAGGTATCGAAGATCGAGCCGGAGAGCTCAGCCGGCGCCCGGCCCCACAGGCGGACCTCCACCGTCCCTCTCGACGGATTCGGCAGGATCACGAGCTTCCCGTGGGGACGGTTGCCGTCCCCGGGGGTCACACCCGAATAGGATGCGATCGTGAGCTGCAGAGTAACCGCACTCGTGCCGTAGGGCGGGAGCTCGAACTGCCACCGTGGATTGACTTCAAGTCCGAAGACATCCTCCTCACCACTTACGGAAGTTGGGGGATCCGTAAAGTCAAACAGCAGGCCTTTGGTGCTCAGGACATTGACCACACCCGGCATTTGGGCGCTAAAGACCGTTGAGGTGTCCTGCCCGTCCCAGTACTTGAGGGCGCGCTTGCCGGTCATCATAACGCCAAGGCAGTCAGGTGAGAGCCCGTTTTCAATTTGAATGTCGATGTCGGAGGTCTGGGATGAAATCGATGAGAAAGCATACGCAAGCGAGAGGCAGTGACGGGATGGCGTGATTCGCTTAGCGACCATCGTCTCGCCGAGATCGTACTGGAACTCAACGTAGCCGGTGTCCAGGGTGTAGCCCAGGACCCGATTCACAAGGCCGCGTGCGGGCACCCCGTTTACCCAGATGGAATCGTTGAAACAGCGCCGGCGCGCCTCGAAGGTCCACTGGTGGATCTCCGGATAGATCATGTTGGCGCTGAGCCAGGGATAGGCTTCGCTGCCGCGGGCAGCCGGGACATAGGCATTGTCATTGGTATAGGCCTCGCCATAGGCGCGCATGAAGTTCTCGCTGCCCACGAGCTCGTGGCCATCCTCAAGATCGAACCAGTAAAGGAGTTGTCCTCCGTAAGAGGAGAAGACATAGAGGTCGGTCGGGCTTGCGAACACGATCTCCTGGACTGTGTCCCCGTTGATGTCCTCCGCCGCGCTAAGGACCCGGACGCCCTCCGGGTTTTCGACCCTTCCGCCCATTGAGTTACGCGCGGCTCGCTCGCCTGCCCTGGCCTGTGCAGTTGCGAGGGCGTATCTTGCGGCGCGTCCGCTCACCAGGGCATCTCTCGCAAGATCCCACTGGGTGGTGCCGACCATGCCGCCATAGCCGTGCACCGCGAATTCATACTGGTGAGCGCACAGGGTGAACCAGGCGTGGTCGACGAGAGTTCTCGCGACCACAGTATCCGGCGCGAACTCGCCGAAAGTCGAATGGATCGCATTCAGGGTGTCCCTGATGGAACTGAAGAAGGCCCGATAGGCCTGGGCCTCGGGGGCGCTGTTCTCGGCAAACCAGGCGTCCCGCCCCATCCAGTCGGCCGCCCCGTCCACAACCGGCGAGACGTCTTCGACCGGCGAGTGCTCGTGCATGAATTCGCTGTAGGTGGTGACCTTTATCCGCGAGTCTCGCTCGAGGGCGGTCAGCAGTTTGCTGAGGTTCGCGAAATCGACCTGGGGATTCTCGCCCGATTCGAAGTCCCAGAGACCGGTGGCTTCCATGTCCTCGTGGTAACAGACCGCCTACTGGTCGTTCTGGTCCTCGCTGTAGAGACCGCGCAGGAAGGACATCACGCTTGCGGTATCGCCGCTATCTATGGCGCCGTTCACCAGGCCCTCGAAGGTCTTGTCATCGTCGAAGACATTTACCTGCCGGCCGCCAAAGGTCGTGGTTCGCACTGCATACTCGCTCCCCGTGATGCCGCTTGCATAGAGGATATGGTCCTCAATCTGGACGTTTTCGTAGCCGTTGTCGGCGAGGAGTTTGACGATGTTCTGGGTCCAGACACGTTCGGGATTCCAGAAGCTCGTGGGGGTCGCATTAAAGGTGCTCTCGATCAGGGCCTTGTGTATCGCGATCTGATGCTGATTGAACTGGAAATCATCACTCGAGCTCCGCGTGGAGTAGATTATGTTCTGGGCGTAGGTGCTGCCGACGATCTCGAATTGGCCGGCCGCCACACCTTCGCGCAGGATCTCGATGGTCTCGGGATCGAACCACAAGAGATCGCTCAGGAGGCTCCCCGAGAAATGGATCATGAACTTGAGCGAAGAGTGCGCCCGCAGGGTCTGGAGCACTCCCTTATAGCAAGCGCGGTTCCCAACCTTGCCATAGGGCACCAGATTCTGATTGGCGTGGAAGAGGAGCACAACATCCAGTCGCCGCGAGGGCTGATTGATCGCGACATCGACATCGGTGGATTCGGGGGCGCCGAGCCGACCGGCCAGGTCGCGGCACTGGGCGACAACGGTGTAAGTGCCGTCGGGGACGGTCTCGCCCGATTGATTCTTCCCATTCCAGACGGCACCGAGCGCGGTCTCGGCAAAGGTGCTGTCGGCGAGGCGCCTGACCGTGAGCCCCAGCGAATCACAAACATCCAGCCACACAAAGGACGGCTCGCTCAAGTCCGCAGTGATGAGGGTGGTGTCCTTGTAGCCGTCATTGTTCGGCGAGAAGACGGGCGGCTGGGCCGCGAGGCTCTCGACTACAGGCGGCGTGAGATCCGGCACGATCGGAACCGAAAAGGGCGACGCGGGGGCCGGCAGAGTGCCGGAGTTGGTGCCATCGGTGGCAGATATGTAATACTCCAGTGCCGTCCCATCGATCTCGGAGCCCGGTATGGTGCCTCGCCAGCCCGTGGCACTGGTTCGCTCCAGCGGGAAATCCTGATACGCCTGGCCGGGCTTGCGGGCGAACGCGCTTGCCGCCACCACGGCGTCGTCAGTGACGACGGCTACGATAGCCAGTGGGATGTGCTCTTCCCAGGATGCGGGCGGCGTGTGGCTGATCGCCGGCGCCGCCGCGTCGGCCCGGTTTATGAGGATCGGCCGGACTCCGGTTGAGGCGTTATAATTGGCCAGCAGTATCTCCTGATTGACGCCTGCCTGGGCAACCATGTCGATCACATTCGAGTCCCACTGGCTGTCGTCACCCCCGCCCAGGACCCACTGGCTTCCGTCCCTTATGACCGCCCTTACCCTACCCGGCTCGTAGCCGCTCTGGCTGAGCATCAAGCCCACATACTTCCAGGTCGCAGTGGGCGTGCCTATGATGCTCTTGGGAACCTCTAATGTTACGACATCACTTGTCTGGTTGACGCTCACCGTAACGCCCGTGGAGTAGGTATTACCGTTCTTGTCGACCACGTGGGTCTCAAACCCGTCGAAGGGCGGAGCACACCAGATGCAGTATTCCCAGGCGCTTGAGGCCGAGAACTCGACGTTCCGCCGCTCGAGGCCCGCCATCGATCCCGAACCGGCAATGCCATCCTTATCTATATAGATGTCGATGCTCTGTAGCGAGAACCCCGCGCCCGAGTTCCAGGGGTCGGTGATCTCGCCCGCAATCTCGATTTCGAAGCGGACCTTGGAGGTCAACTCCCTGGCCGTAAAGCGGACGATATCGAAGCAGCCCGGGGTGAAGACCGGATCCAGCGGATAGACGTAGGTGCCCGGCCCGCGGTCATCACCCTGCGGATCATATAGGGTAAGGTCGTAGCAAAGACCCGCATCAAGCGGCGCGAGGAGGGCGGCCCCCCAGAGGAAGATCGACAAGACTACGAGGCCTGGGCCCTTCAAGTTGCCCCCTTCGGTAGTTGCGGCATATGGCATATGAGGTGACTTCCCTCATCTTAATTCTAACACGTGCCGGCGCACCAGTCAAACCGGCCCGCCTCGGCCACCACCCATCTCAGCAAAGCTCAAGGGTCCCTGATCGTGTGCCGATTCCGACATCAGATGATGGAGATTCGCCCGGTGCCGTCATCCTAACTTCGGGAGCTTGGCGCGACCCAAACTTACCCAACCTCGACACCGGGCGAACTGTAAGATAGCTTTCGACATCCCACTCCCTTCTTTTGACTCCAATCCTCGGCGGAGGTTTCACGAGAACGCCAAGACTGTGCAACGCCAAAGCCCGATTGACACATACTGCGAGAAATGATATCCCTTGACGGCATGGACGAGCACCAACTTACATTTCCTGAGAAGCAGGATCTCGCCAAGGCCATAGGCGCTGCGATGTCCAAGGGCGCGGATTTTGCCGAGATCTACATCGCCGCCGATACCTCCGATACCGTAAGAGTCGAGGACGGCATTGTAAGAGAGGCTTCACGTGGGGTCACGCTGGGAACCGGGGTCCGTGCAATAGTCGGCGAAAAGATCGGTTATGCCTATGCCGATGGCGTTGAGCTGAAGGACATCGTCGATGCCGCAAAGGTTGCGGGCGAGATAGCGGCCAAGGGTGGCAGGACCCCGAGCGTCAACCTGAGCTCGCTCAAGACCGCTCGGCCCTATTCCACCACCAGGATCTTCCCCGGCGCGGTGGAGGCCGCTCGAAAGATAGAGATTGCACGCCGCGCCGATCAGGCAGCCAGGGCATATAACGGCGAGATCAGGGAGGTCCTGGTTGCGCTTGCCGATCTGGATAGAACTATCCTGGTCGCCAATTCCGAAGGCCTGCACGTCAGCGACCGGCAGTATCTCACTTCTTTCAGGGTGACGGCGGTAGCCGAACGAGGAGGTGCGCGCCAGCGCGGGTTCAAGTCCTTCAGCGGAAGGTCCGGTTACGAGCTGTTCGAGAAGAAGTCGCCGGATGAGGTGGCCGTCGAGGCCGCGGCTCAGGCATTGATGCTGCTTGACGCCGAGGAGACGCCCGCCGGTAAGATGGTGCTTGTGCTGGCGAAGGCCGGTGGAGGTGTGCTTCTGCATGAGGCCATAGGCCACGGCTTCGAAGGCGATTTCATTAGAAAGAAGGCCTCGCTCTTCACCGGAAGAATCGGGGAGAAGATCGCTGCCGAGGGCTGCACCATTGTTGACGACGGCACCGTGCCCGGAGCTCGGGGGACCTTGAACGTCGATGACGAGGGCACGCCCGGTGCACGCACCGTGCTGGTGGAGCGGGGCATCCTTAAGGGCTTCCTCTATGACAAGCTCAACGCCAGGTTGATGAACACCGCCTCCACGGGCAACGGCCGGCGGCAATCCTACAGGCACGTGCCCATACCCAGGATGACCAACACCCTGATGCTCGCGGGTGAGATCCCGCCGGAGGAGATAATCGCCTCGGTGAGCAAAGGCTTCTATGCGAAGACCATGGGAGGCGGCCAGGTTGATATCTCGGGCGGCAACTTCGTCTTCGAGGTCACCGAAGGCTACCTGATAGAGAACGGCAAGATCGGCGCACCGGTCCGAGGGGCCAATCTGATCGGCAACGGCGGCGAGATCCTCAAGAAGATCGAGATGGTCGGCAATGATTTTGAGTATTACACCGGCTGGGGAACTTGCGGCAAAGCGGGTCAGGGCGTGCCCGTCGCCGATGGGATGCCGACCGTACGAATCTCGGAGATCACGATCGGGGGAACCAAGTCGTGAGCGTGGATTACGTCGATCTGGCGAGCGACATCACCCGTGAGGCCAAGGCCGAGGGCGCCGACGACTGCGACTGCTTCATCGAGACCGGGCGCGAGCTGACGATCAAGGTTAGGCAAGGAGAGATCGAGAGCATCGAGCGAGCGAGCTTCCGCGGGATGGGAATCAGGTTCTTCTCGGGCCAACGGCTGGGGTTTGGATACACGACCGACTTCTCCGAGGCCTCCATCGCGAACCTGCTCGGAAGATGCCGCGCTTTCGCACTGGCCGCTACCCCCGATCCCGATGCCGGCATACCGGAGAGCCGCGACATCGAGCCCGGCGACCTGGAGATCAATGATCCGGGGATCGACCAGATTCCGCTTTCAAAGAAGACTGACCTGATACTCGCTTGCGAGAATGCGGCCTACGAGTGCGACAAGCGCATCAAACATACCTATTCGTCCGCATATGAGGAACAGAAGGGCAGGGTAATCATTGCGAAGGCAGGCCGCGACCCCATTTTCTACGATGCTACGAGTTTCGCGATCTTCTGCGCGCCCGTCGCTGAGGAAGGCGGCGAGAAGCGAATGGGTATGTGGGTATCGGACGGTAGATTCCTTGCGGACCTTGAGCCCGCCAAGCTTGTAGGCGAGACCGCGGCGCGTCGAGCTCTGGCAATGCTGGGCGCCCAGACACCCCGCACGCAGAAAGCGACCGTGGTCTTCGACCCGATCGCCGCGAGCGAAGTGGTGGCCGAGGTTTTCAAGAGCCTCGACGGCGAGCGGGTTCTCCGGGGCATGTCGTTTCTCGGAGACCGGCTCGGACAGAGGATAGGTTCGGAGGCCGCAACTTTCGTCGATGACGGCAGGTTGCCGCGCAAGCTGGGCTCCCGCCCCTTCGACGGCGAAGGCATCCCTACAAGGCGCGTGGTTGCAATCGAAAAGGGCCTGCTCAAGTCTTACTTCTATGATTATCGTTCATCCAGGAAGGCAGGCACCACTCCCGGCGGAAATGCCAGACGGGGCTTCGCGTCCATCCCTCAGGTCGGAGAGAACAACTTCTACTTGATTCCGGGGAGACTCGCCAGGCAGGACCTGATCAAAGGCGTTAGGGACGGGTTCCTCGTGACCCGCCTCCTCGGCTTCGGCGTCAACCTCACCACCGGTGACTACTCTCGGGGTGCCGAAGGCCTCTGGATAAAGGACGGTAAGGTATGCCACCCGGTTGACGGCGTGACCATAGCCAGCAATCTGGGTGAGATGCTCGAGGGAATTCAGGCCGTCGGATCCGATCTTAGGTTCTACGGGAGATTCGGATCTCCCACCTTCGCAGTCCGCGAGATGACGATCGGCGGGGAGTGATCCCACCTGTCACCGGTCGGTGGGAATTGCGGTCACTGCGGCAACCAGATCCCCGCGATTCACAATTCCAACCAGGCGCGCCCCCTTGAGTACGGGCATGCTGCCGATACCAAGGTCGAGCATTCGCCTGAGCACGGTCCGGGCACTCTCTTCCGGATACGCAGTACATCCCTGGCCGCAGCGGGACATAACCGATCCCACGGTTGTGGTAGGCCACTCGGTCTGGGGCACTTGGGCAAGATTGGCTTTGGAGATCACCCCGACCACCTCAGCCCCTTGAGCGACGGGATGGGCCTGGCTGCCGCCGGTAAAGATCTGCTGCGCTGCTTCAAGGGCGACCGCCGGCGAAATAACGACGAAGTCCGATCGCATCACATCCTCCACAGTGAGGCCGCGCCCTTGCATCCGGACCCGAAAGGCACCGAAGAAGGCCAATCTCTCCAGGAAGCTCCCGACAAGCACCAGCCACAGGAGGCGCAGAGAATCCCACGCAACCGACAGCATCGCTCCCAGGAAGACCAGTCCAAGGCCGACCACCCTACCCAGGGCAGACGCGATCACAGTTGACCTCACGTAATTGCCGCTCGTTTTCCACAGGATCGCCCTCAAGAGCCGCCCCCCGTCCAGGGGATAACCGGGGATCAGGTTGAAGACAGCAAGTCCGGCATTGGCGTAGGTGGCATACTCGAAAACCAAGGCGGGGGCGCTGCCGGCAGCGTGTCGCAGGATAACGAAGCGCACCGTCCCCGCGACCAGAGCGATCCCGATACTGGCCAGTGGGCCCGCGACAGCCATCTTAAATTCGACGCCGGGACTGGCGGGTTCGCGTTCCATATGAGCCACCCCACCGAAGATGAAGAGCGTAATCCGCTTTATGGGAAGACCGTTCCTGAGAGCGACAAGTGAGTGAGCCAATTCGTGAGCAAGCACCGACGCAAAGAGCACCAAGGCCCCAACGATGCTCACTGCCCAGGCCACGACGGAGGACACCTCGGGGGCGGCCTCAGCGATGAATCCCGTGCGTAGCCAATAGATCAGCAGCCCAAAGACAATGAGCCACGTTATGTTCACGTTGATTTCTATGGATCGGATTCTTCCAAGTCGGAGCGATGCCGATGGCAACATGTCGATCGATTCCTTTGGTTCGGGGTTCCTCAGTCGACGAGAACAAGCCCGAAGTAGTTGCCTTTCTCTCTTCTTGACCTTACTACGTTTATGGTGAAGCCGTTGTTGCGTGCAGTGGCATATACGTCGATTCCGCAGGCCTCCATCGACGGGCGCGCCAAATAGGGCTGGACACATCGGCCCTTCGTATTGCATCTGTCACAGAGATGGCATGGCCCCGATCCCAAACCCAGAGCCTTGTAATGGCCGGCCAGGAATATCGCTCTTTCAAGGTGCGGAATTATCCGGTTTACGACGCCGTTGGAGACGCAGTGAATCATAATCGCCTTACGATAGCAGGCTACGACCGCGGCGGTCTCCTCGGGGCCCGGCGTAAAAGGAGGACAGGTGAGTCGCTTGTTGTAGCCCCCGCATCCGAACTGACACTTGATCCTGACCCATGCCTTGCATTCTACCGTGGATGCGTTTATCACTCTGGCGTCGTCCGCGCCTCGCTTCAGCGCGAACGCAAGAAACTCCGAGAGGGAGGGTTTGGCCTTCGGCTTCATGGTTTGCCACCCCCTTTACCCAGATCTCGGCTGCCCAGCTTGACCGCCGGGATACCCGCTTTGCACAAGGGGCAACTCGCGGGCTCATAGTTTGCTATCTCGGCCCTCACGAGATACACAAATGGCACGCCAAAATCGACGTTGGCAGCACGGTTCACAATTGCGGCGACTCCGATAACATCTGCGCCCTGGGCCGAGACAACCTTGATCACCTCGTTGGTCGAAAGCCCCGTCGTGACGACGTCCTCAACCACAAGGACCCTCTCGCGTCCACCGACCCTGAAACCGCGTCTCAAGGTCATGGTCCCCGCGGCCCGCTCGAGGAAAATGCAGCGTGCGCCAAGTGCCCTCGCGACCTCATGCCCGATCACCAGACCTCCCAGAGCAGGATTGACCACCACCTCAATCAGGCCGCTACCCACCGCCTCCTCGACCAACCGCGCCAGGTTGCGCCCGACCACCTCTGCCCTCTGAGGCGACTCAAGCAGCAGGGCGCACTGGATATATTTGTCGCTGTGAAGCCCCGATGAGAGCGCGAAGTGCCCGGCGAGCAGGGCGCCACTGGCCTCCATCATGTTAAGAATCCCGTGAGCCTCCCGGGTTTCTTCAAGCATACTTACCTCCGTGCGCCGTCTATATCCTCAAGAACCTTGATAAGCGTGCGACTCGGGTCCTGTGCCCCGGTGACACTCCTTCCGACCACTATGAAATCGGCGCCGTCCCTGACGGCCTGGCCGGGTGTCCCGACCCTTGCCTGATCATCTGTCCCCTGGTCCCCCAACCTTATGCCGGGAACAACGGCGAGCAGTTTCTCACCGTAAGTGCGCTTCACATGGTTGACTTCAAGCGGAGAGCACACGATTCCATCGATGCCCGCCTCGGCTGCCGACCGCGCATGACTAAGCACTCGGGCAAAGGTATCGCCGCCGGCCCCAAGGCTGGTGAGCACCGTTACGCCGATTATCCTGGGGCGCTCCGGGCCGCGGCCCGCACCCTCAAGTGCCGCCCGCATCATCTCGACGCCGCCCGCACAATGAACCGTGAGCATGTACACGCCCATCGCGGCTGCGGCGCCTACGGCACCCATCACCGTATTGGGGATGTCATGAAACTTGAGGTCAAGGAAGACTTGCCTGCCGCAAGATCTCACGGCCTCCACAGCCTTGGGGCCGGCGGATGTGAAGAGTATCGATCCGACCTTGTAGAACCCCACACGGTCACGGGTCGCCTCGATCACGCGCATCGCCTCGTCAAGCCGCCCCGAATCCAGAGCGATCACGACCTCGGTTCTTGCCATCACCATCTATTCCCTCCGTGCCTTTCCTTCAAAATCCTCGATCCTCTTGTAATTCCTCGTCCCCATGAAGCTGCGAAGCCCCGCGATTATCCTGGCCGGCGCTTCGAGATCCCTGAGGATCGCGCTGCCGATCTCGAAGGCGCTAGCGCCCGCCAGAATATATTCGATCGCATGCTCGGGCTCTTCGATCCCGCCCGCAGCTATGACGGGCACCTTCACACAGTCGGCAACCTTCCAGACCAGAAAGACCGACATCGGCCGGATGGCGCGGCCGCTATATCCGCCGGAGACACCACCGAGAATGGGCTTCTCGGTCTCAAGGTCGATTGCCATCCCCGGATAGGTGTTGGCGACAGTCAAAGCATCGGCCCCGGCTTCACAGGCAGCCTCGGCAATAGCTTCGATTCCGGAGACCAGCGGCGGGAGCTTGGGAATAACCGGAAGACCCGTCTCGGCTCGCACCGCCTTTATGACGTCGCGGGTACCCGCGGCATCTTTTCCGAAAGCGATCCCGCCCTTCTCCACATTGGGGCAAGAGATATTGACCTCGATCGCGGCGATACCCGGTTGGTCGGCCAGCAGAGCGGCAAGCCTCCTGAACTCGTCAACCGTCTGCCCTCCGATGCTCACAAACAGCGTGCAGGGTAGATCGATCTGCGGAAGCTTCTCCCTCAGGAAGGCCTTGACGCCCACGTTCTCAAGCCCGATCGAATTGATGAGTCCACACCCCACATCAACGATTCTCGGCGGCGGATTGCCATCCCAGGGTTCCAGCGTGATCGTCTTGGTCACGATGGCCCCGAAGAGGCTACAGTCGATAAGGCCGCCGTATTCGGTGGCGTAACCGAAAAGCCCCGAGGCCCCGATCAATGGGGTCTCAAGCGTCAGGTTTCCTAGGTGAACTTCGAGGTTCATTTGGCGACCCATCGTTTCCAATCGATTGAGTTGCTGTCGAATACCGGGCCATCCTTACAGGCATATCGGTATCCTCCACCCGCGCGGGGCACGGCGCACGACAGGCAGGCCCCCAGCCCGCAAGCCATCATCTCCTCAACACTTACCTGGCAGGGTATCCCGGCCTCACCGCATATCGCGGCCACTTGCGCCAGCATTTCCCTGGGGCCGCACGCTACGACCTGGACAGCGTGCCTCGGGCGTACCGCCTGCGTCCATGCCTCGGGAGGCTTGTGGCCGGCGCTCTCACCAAGCCACTTGACCAAGCCATCAACCACGGTTCCCTTTGTCCCTTTGGAACCATCCTCGGTGTACGGTCGTATCTCAACGCCCTCGGCAGCCAGTCCCACGGGAACCAGCAGCTCCTGGCTGGTTCTTGCCCCTACGACCAGGGTCAGATGCTCAAACACGCCGGCATATGCCCGACAATAGAACACCAGCGGCGGAACGCCCGCCCCACCCGCAAGCGCTATGGTGCGGGCGGAGCTATCCCCAAGAGCGAATCCGTTTCCCAGGGGACCCACGATCCCATACTCGCCGTCCGTCGATTTAGACATGATGGAGGTCGCCCGGCCGACAACCTTGTAGACGATCTCGATCTCGCCCACACCGTTGGAGGAGTAGATTGAGAAAGGCCTTCTGAGGTAAGGCCAATCCGCTCCAAGTCCCCTCAGCAGCACGAATTGGCCGGGGCCACAGCCCTGCGCAATCTCGGGCGCTTCAAGTCGCAGGAGATAGAAGCCGTCCCGCAGCCGCTCGCTGCCTGTGATTCTGGATCTTGAAGAGGATATCATCGGCCTTCCCGTTCCGATCCGGGCGAGCGTGTGGTGTCCACAGGTGTATCCCCGGGTAGATACGTCGTGTCTCTTGAGGTCGTGTCCTGAAATGGGGGACGCCACGGTAGAGTTGTGTCTGGAGGTCCGATCTCACCCGGAGCCGGGCCGACGGCACCCTCCTCCGGCAACTCAGGAGGTCCCTGAAGAGCTTCCTCGGGAGGCAGTACCGGAGGCCCTACGAAACCTTCGGCCGTGGTATCGGAAACCGCGGATGTCTCGGGGGGCGCGACCACGATATCCATGAGCGGGAGCGCAAGCCGCGCACGTGCGATGTTGGCATAGACCGTATTGGGAAAGGAATCCATCACCGTTTTGTAGTAGCCTCTGGATAGAGTATCTCCCCTGGCATCAAGCAACGACGCCAGCGCGAGCATCGATCTCGCGGTGAAGGGGTTCACGGACAGGCTATCGCTCAAGACCCTGAACTGCCGCTCGGCCCTTGCAGTCAACCCTAGATCCATGAGATAGGTCTCGGCCAGCAGGAACCTATTTGCAGCCTGGCCGCTCAGAGCCTGCGCGGTCGAGTCCGACAGGGCTTGCTCGTACTTGCTCACTGCCTTCAGGGCTGCGGCTCGCTTCGAGGCGAGCCTGCCATAATCCGAGGCAGTCTTGGCAGCCTCGTCATAGGATGTGGTGGCCTTGGCGAAATCGCCGAGCCGCTGTTCATAGATCAGTCCGATTCTATACCGGGCTTCCACCCCGAGACTCGCCTTGCCGAGACTGTCGGCCACTGACAGGGCTCCTATAGCCTCTTGAGGCATGCCCAGATCGTCCAGAGAGATCGCCGCCTCGATCTTGGCTCTTGCCCTCGCGCTGTCCACCATGGATTTATCGGAAAGGCCCTGAAAGATACCGAGAGCCCGTTCGTTCTGGCCCAGTGCTCTATAGGCTCTTCCCAGTTCGATGGATGCCATAGCGCCGGACATGTCCTCTCTCTTGGCAAGGGGCTCGAGGAAACCTATGGCATCGCTCTGCCTGCCCATCTTGGTGAGACAATCGCCCAGCGCGAGTGTCACGTCGGCAGCCTTCCTCCCCCCGGGGAATCTCTTGAGATAAATCTCGAAATCCGCTACCGCCTTGTCGCAATCCGGCGCCTTCTGATAGATCCTGCCCAGCAGGAAAACCACCCGCTCCTGCCATTCCTTGCCCTTGATCCCGCCGGCCTGGGTCTCAAGGAAAACCAGAGCCTCCTCGGTCGAGCCTTCGAGGACGTGGGTGTAGGCCTTCATGTACTTTGCCTCATCGGCGAAGTCGCTTGATGGGTAGAACTTGAGAAGCTCCTCGTATTTCCTGAGGGCGTTCGCATACTCGCCCTTCATGACGAAGCAATTGCCCATGAGAACCAGGGCATCATCCACCCATTTGCTCTTCGGGTAGAGCAACAGAATCTTGCCACATCGCTTGATGCAGGAATCGACATTCTTAAGGTTCTCGCCGGTTGCCTTCTCCTGGGCGAACGGGTCCCAGAACTCAGCAAATGCTTTCCCGCTCGCTGCCTTCCGGTACTCCTGCTCGGCCGTCCAGTAGATGTTATAGTAGGCGCACGAACCAAGCAGAATGAAGGTGGCGAGAACCGCGAGATGGCGCGCGGAATCGCGCCAGGTCTTGCCCAGGCTCAAAATCCCAGCTCCTGGTTGACGAGGATCACGGTCAGCCTACCCGGCTGTCTTTGCTTCTCAATGATAAGCGTGAGATTACAGATTCGCTCCGGAGAATCGCAATCGCTGCACTTGTCGGTCTTCGCACAGGGCGTGGCAGCGCCGAAGCGTCTTGCGTTCATGGGTGCCGCCACGTTCTTGACCCGCTCGATGGCGGCCGCTACATCTTTAACGATCTTATTGCGGCCGGCGACGATGATCACCTTCTCGGGCCCGAAGCAGAAGGCCGCAAGCCTGTTGCCGAGACCGTCGATATTCACGATCTTGCCGTCTTCGGTGATCGCGTTCGAGCCCGCCACGAAGTACGGCGCATGGGTACCGTCTTTCCTCGCCTTAAGCGAGGCTTGCCTGCTGAGCTTCGGATCATATTGGTCGACGAGGCCGTAATCTCCGCGCCGCAGAGCCTCAAGGAGTCCGATCTCTGCCACGGTCCGCGAACCGCCCACGCCGACACCCGCCCGTTTGGGTATCAAGGACAAGGCCTTGCGCCTCGCCTCCTCGCCTGTTTCAGTAACCAGAGCCGTCATGCCGTTCTTGGCGAGCGCCTGCTTCACTTTCTTGAGCTTGCTCTGCCAGTAAAGGCTCTTCTCATCCATCATCTCACTCCTAAAGCATCTCGCCCTCTCTCATAAGAATCCTGCCGTTCACTATGACAGTAACCGCCTTTCCTTTGAGCCGCCAGCCCGAAAATGGTGTGTTGCGGGAAGCGGAGAGGAACTTGCTCTCGTCGACCACCCATTCCTTGTCGGGATCAAACAGGGTCAGGTCCGACGGAGAGCCCGGCTTCAGCGTGCCCGAAGTGAGTCCCAGGATTCGCGCAGGATTGGTGCTCATCAGGCGAACCAGGCCCACAAGCGTGATGATTCCGCGGTGATAGAGTTCATTCAGGGTGAGCCCGAGCGAGGTCTCCAGCCCGACTATTCCGAAGGGGGCGGCATCATACTCTTGGTCCTTCTCTTCTTCGGAGTGCGGCGCATGATCGGATGCAACGGCATCGGCGAGCCCGGTCTTAAGAGCGTGCCGCAGGGCGGCAACGTCACGCTCGGCCCGCAAGGGAGGCTTCATCTTGGTGTTAGTGTCATAGGTCTTCACGGCCTCATCGGTCAGGGTGAAGTGGTGAGGGGTGATCTCACAGGTCACCTTCGCCCCGTGTGCCTTTGCCTCCCGCACGAATTCCAGACTGCGCGCGGTCGAAACGTGCGCGATGTGGAGCCGGCCACCGGTCAGGCGCGCCAGAGATATGTCTCTTGCGACCGCCACCTCCTCGCTTTCATTGGGTATCCCCTTGAGGCCCAGGATGGTTGATACCCGCCCCTCATTCATAACCCCGCGGCCGCTCAGGGCCGGGTCCTCGCTGTGAGATATGACCGGCTTCCCAAACATGCTGGTATACTCCAGCGCCCTTCTCATCAGCGATGAGTCCCCGATAGGCATGCCGTCATCCGAGATCGCGACCGCACCGGCGCCTATGGCGGCGCCTATCTCGGCCAGGAGCTCTCCTTTGATAGCTTTGGTCGCGGCGGCTATCGGGTAGACTTTCGCGAGCCCGGCATCGCGCGCCTTCACGAGCACAAACTTCACACCTTCATCGCCTTCGATCGCGGGTTCGGTATTCGGCATGCAAGCGATCGAGGTGAAGCCCCCGGCCACTGCCGCTCGGGCACCGGTCTCAATCGTTTCCTCGTCCTCCCGGCCGGGCTCCCGAAGATGCACGTGCATGTCGACAAGGCCCGGGCAGACCACCAGCCCCTTGGCGTCGACCACGGTTGCCTCGTCGGCCCCGATCGAGCTTCCGACCTCCGCCACCTGCCCGTCCTTGAGAAGAACATGCAGGATGCCGTCGATACCCTGGGAGGGATCTATCACTCGTCCGTCCTTAATGAGAATCTTCACTTGTGAGCTCCCCTCCACTCAACAGGTAAAGCACCGCCATTCTCACGGCAAGACCGTACTTCACCTGGTCAAGAATCACCGAATTGGGGCCGTCCGCGATCTCGGGGGTGATCTCAACCCCCCGGTTGAGCGGCCCTGGATGCATCACGATCACGTCCTTCTTGGCACGGCTCATTTTCTTTCGGTCCACTCCGAAGAATTCCGAGTACTCCCTGAGGCTGGGAAAGAAGCATTGGGTGAGACGCTCGGTCTGGATTCTAAGAACCATCAGGATGTCCAGCGTGGGGATCACTTCGTTGAGATCGTACGAGACCGTGACGCCTATCGATTCGATGCCCGGCGGGATCAGGGTCGGCGGGCCGCAGACGACGACCTTGGCACCCAGCCTGGTGAATCCCCAAATATTGGATCTCGCGACCCGGCTATGAAGAATGTCTCCGACGATGCCCACCCTGAGCCCGTCAAGCCGGCTTACCTTCTGCCTCGCAGTAAAGAGGTCGAGCAAAGCCTGGGTGGGGTGTTCGTGGGCGCCGTCGCCTGCGTTTATGACGGGACAATCCAGAGCCTTGGCAAGAAAGTGAGGCGCTCCCGAGGCGCTGTGCCTCACCACAAGCATATCGATGCCCATAGCCTCGATGTTCTTGGCGGTATCCTTGAGGGTCTCGCCCTTTACCGCCGACGAGGTCGAGGCCGCAATATTGACCGTATCCGCACTCAGGCGCTTCTCCGCAAGCTCAAAGGATGTCCGGGTCCGCGTGGAGGGCTCGAAGAAGAGGTTCACGACGGTGAGGCCCCGCATAACCGGCACTTTCTTAATCGGCCTCTCCGAGATCTCGACGAACGAGCCTGCCGTGGTCAAGATGGATTCGATTTCCTCCCGCGTCAGGTCTTCAAGTCCAAGAAGATCGCTCCTTTCAAATTTCATCTGCTATCTCCTTGACGCTGACCGCGTCCTCACCATCCTGTTCCTTTACCTTGACCTCGATCGCCTCCCGGGCCGAGGTCGGCACGTTCTTGCCGACATAGTCGGCCCTGATGGGAAGCTCCCTATGCCCCCTGTCTATCAAGACCGCAAGCTGAATCGCTCTGGGGCGGCCGAAATCCATGATCTCATCCATCGCCGCCCGGATCGTTCTACCGGTGAAGAGCACGTCATCCACCAGTACCACGACCTTGTCCTCGATGTTGCCCGAAATCTCGGTCTTTCCCACCACCGGTTGCTTCGCAACCAGCTGGAGATCATCCCTGTAGAGCGTGATATCGAGGATACCGACGGGGATCTGCCGGCCCTCGATCGCGATCACAAGCTCGGCGATCCTCTTGGCCAGTGGCGCCCCGCGTGTCCTTATCCCGACAAGGATCACATCCTTGCCGCCCTTGTTCTTCTCAAGGATCTCGTGGGCGATTCGCTTTAGGGCTCGACTTATGTCATCCGCGTCCATTATCTGGGCCTTGTCTCGGATTACCATGGGGCCTCGCCTCCTGAGATAGGGTTGTATCGCAAGGGTTGACGGGTTTGCTCAATTGGTCGGTCGGGGGATAAAAAACGCCAGCGCGGCGCCGGCTTCCATAGCTTAGATTGGCTCATCCTTCCTCCTTACTAGTCTCGCTGAACTAGTTTAAAGGAGACCATGGCGACTTTATCGGCCGGCCCGTTCTAATGCAAGCTAAATCTTTGCCCGGATCATCGCTCGAGCAACATCCTCGATCAACCAGGGAGTCGTGCCGATCGCGTGTCCGGGGGAGCTGATTTTATGCAAGGCCGAAGCGAAATCCGGCAGAAGATCGTGCCTCGCCTGGTCCAGGGCATCGGCCGACGGGCCTGAGGCCACGAAGCTCTCCGGCGTCATGGGACCGGCCATGGCGCCTCCAGCCAGGATCGAGACCGTGTCGCCGATCTCGGCGACGAGATCCGCCTCGTGAGTAAGGACCAGGGTGGTGAGACCGTGATCCTTCAGCCTCAAGATCGTATTCACCAGGTTCCGTCGGCCGTGCCAATCAAGTCCGGCCAGCGGCTCGTCAAGCAGGAGATACTTGGGCTTAAGAGCGATCACGCTTGCCAGCGCGACCTTCCTGCGCTCGCCGAAGCTGATCGAGCCCGGATCCTTTGGAAGCAATGCCCTGGGGAGACCGACACAGCCGATCGCCCAATCGAGGCGCTCCTCCATCCTGGGTCCGGCCAGGCCGAAATTCCTGAGTCCATACTGGATTTCCTTCACCACCGTCGTCTCAAAAATCTGAACCTCAGGAAACTGAAAGGCCAGCTGAAGGGCCGAGCGATCGAACCGGTCCGAGGCCGGGTCGCAGCCATCAACCATTACGCTGCCCCGCACAGGGCGAGCGAGACCTGCAAGAACCAGTGCAAGCGTGGTCTTGCCGGAACCCGTACCTCCCAGGAGAAGATGGACCAAACCCCGATCGAAAGTGGCGGTCACCCCGCGGATCACCTGCTGGTCGAAATAGGAAAAGCTGATATCTCTGATCACTATTGCCAACCGCTACCGCCTTTGCTGTCGCTTGCGTCGTCACCCGAGGAACCACGTTCGGAATCCCTCCCCGGAGTTCCGCGAAGGGCCGAGAGCACTGATGCCAGGGTGTCCGCGGAGAGTGAATCGAATTCGGCAAGAGCGGCGGTGAACCCCGGAATCCCCATCTCCAACTTGCTTAGAAGTAGCGCGCTCCCGCTGAGAGGGTACCGGTGGTCGACCAGATACTTGAGGAAGCCGTCCTTGGTCCCCCTGAAGGCCACCAGCCCACCTTTAAGAAACAGCACTTCGTCGCAGATCCAGATGTCTTCGAGCCTCATGCTTATAAAGACCAGGCCCGCTCCGGTCTCACCGAGCAGCCGCTCGATTGCCGAGACCAGAGCCCGCCTGGACATGGCATCAACCAGTGAAGTCGCTTCATCAAGGATGATGTAGTCGGGTTCCATTACCGAAACGGAAGCGACCGCAAGAATCTGCTTCTCCCCGGCAGAGAGCAGATGGCAGGAGCGCGTCCTAAGGTGCGCGATCCCAAAACTCGCCAGTGCCCGGTCAACCCTCTGGTCCACCTGGTCGGGGCTGAGGCCAAGATTTCTGGGACCGAAGCCGATCTCCCTCTCCACCGTGGTCTCGACGATCTGGTCATCCGGGTCCTGAAATACGATACCGACTTTTCTTCTCACCTCATAGATCGTTGCGGCATCGCGGGTATCGAGTGCGTCGACCGTGACGGCGCCGCCGCTCGGCTCAAGGAGCCCGCACATCAGTCTTGCAAGGGTGGTCTTGCCGCTTCCGTTCTCACCTACGATCGCGAGCTTCTTCTTTGGTGGGAGCGAGAAGGTTACGCCACTCAGCGTAGCTTCCTCGCCCGGGTAGGCAAACCGCAGATCCTGGACTTCAAGCACGGCCTCGTTACTTGCCTCCGAGTTGTTCGAGATGAATCCTGGCCTCTTCAGCCCAGGCCGAGTCGGGGTCGAGCTCGAGGTATCTCTCCCACTCCTCTCGAGCCTGCTTCACCTTGCCGAGATCCTCGAAGGTCAGGGCGAGCGCGTAACGCGCTTCCCTGTACTGGGAGTCAATCTCGAGCGCCTTCTTGAATGCGCCGAGCGCTTCCTTCTTCCTGCCGAGCTTCCTCAGTAAGGAGCCGTACCCATACCCGTAGGTCTTGTCGGTCGGGCTACTCCGAAGGAGTCTCTCAAAGATCGGGAGCGCTTCTTGAGGCCGGTCAATCTTCTGATAGGTGACCGCCAGATTGTACCACGCATCGGCATTTGAGGGGTCATTCTCCACCGCCTTCTCAAGGAAGGGAAGCGCTTCCTGATACTGCCCTGTCCTCGCGAGCATCGTCCCACGGTTATATGAGACGTAACCCTCGTTGGTCTTGGCTATCTTGATGATTTCGCTCGCGTCGAAAGGAATGATCAGGGTCATGCCGGGTTCGATCGGCTGAAGAGGATCCATCTTGTTGTACTCACCGATCGCCTTGCCGAGGCTCTTGGTGCCGTAGTACTTCTCGGCGATCGACTCCAGGGTCTCCCCCTTGGAGATAACATGGGTGTATCCCTCGCGAGCAGCCATTACCTTGTAGGCGGGCGGTTTCTGGCAGGAAAGGATCAGGGCGAGGATAACCAGCGTGAGAACTACCGGGATTCTCGCCCGCACACACCGATAGAGCGTATGCTTATTGGCCCGGGGGGAACGTCTTCCGGAACACATACTTGGCTTCCTCAACAACGTCCGATACCGGCACGCCTTGCGCTTTCGCCACTCTAAGACAGTCGTCGTACTCCGGCGCGCAGCGCTCTCGCGAGCCTATCGAGAACACCTTGACCTTAACGGCGCCGAACCTGGTCGGGACTTCCACGATGCGCCTGGGCAGTTTCACCCTGTCGACGTCTCTCAGTCTCACCCCGGACGACGTAGTCCCTGAGAGCATCGAGCCTGCCACCCGAGGCACGTCCTGGCCCGCGGCAAGTGCGCCAAGTAGGAAGCCCGGTCTCCCCTTCTTCATCAGGACGTTCTCAACCCATACATCCAGCGCACCTGCGGCAAAGAGATCATCGTAGATATGGGAAAGGAATTGCGGGTTCATGTCGTCGATATTGGTCTCGAGGACGGTAACCCTGTCACGTTCCAGAGCCGAGCCCTCGCAGCCGGCGGCTTCCCCCACCACCAACCTTATCACGTTCGGGATGCCTTGGAGATCACGGGTGCCGGCGCCATAGCCGATGCCCGTCACCGTCATCGCGGGAATCGGCCCAAAGGCCGAGGCGCCAACCCTGAGTATAGCCGCACCCGTCGGGGTCGTGAGCTCGCCATCCAATTGCCACCCTCTGACCGGCAGACCCCTGGCAATCTCCAGAGTGGCAGGCGCAGGGGACGGCAGGATGCCGTGTTCGCATTCGATGTGACCCGTTCCGAGGGCCAGCGGTGAGACAACGAGCTCGTCCAGGCCGAGGGCATCGAATCCGATGAAACTGCCCACCACATCCACCACCGAGTCGATCGAACCCACTTCGTGAAAATGAACCCCGGCCTTGTCCGTACCATGGATTTTGGCTTCGGCCTCCGCCAGGACGTCAAACGCCTGAATCGACTGCGCCTTGACCCGATCTCCCAGACTGCTTGCCTCGATGGCAGCTACAATGTCTTTGAAGGTTCCGGTCTTGGGACCGCCATCACAGACGAAGCTAAAGGACTTTGCCCGTATGCCTTTCTTGACTATATCTTTGGAGGTGATCTCGATGCCGCGGATGCCGAGTTGCCGCAAGCCATCCTTCAAGATGGCGCCGTCAAGACCAACATCGAAAAGGGAGGCAAGTATCATGTCCCCGCTTGCTCCGGCAAAGCAATCGAAGTAACCCAGTCTCAAGCCCTCTTCCCCCTGCTGCGCTTACCTTCTACGTCTCAGCCTCGGCCACCAGGCTCCACGTACGCTGCCGTCTAGCCAAGATCCCTCTTCTGGTTTATCAGGCTCGCTGCGACACCCGCACCGAAACCGTTGTCGATGTTTACAACCGTTACGCCGGGCGCACAGGAATTAAGCATCCCCAGAAGCGAGGCGAGTCCCCTGAAACTTGCGCCGTAGCCTACGCTGGTGGGAACCCCCACAACCGGTGCCCGCACGAGCCCGGCTACCACACTTGCAAGCGCCCCTTCCATTCCGGCCGCTACAATCACAACACTGGCCGTCTTGAGCTCCTCCAGGTGTCCGAAGAGCCTGTGAATACCGGCCACCCCCACGTCATAGATCCTCGCAACGCGATTCCCAAGGAATTCACAGGTGGCGGCCGCTTCCTCGGCGACCGCGATGTCGGAGGTTCCGGCGCTCACAACGGCTATCTTACCCGCGGCCTTGCGCGCACATCCTCCCACTACGATCAGACGCGCAGCCCGGTTATAACTTGTCTTGGGAATCGCCTTCTTTACTGCAGCGTAGGTATCCGGGCACGCTCTCGTGGCCAACAGTCGCCCGTTCCGTTTGTAGATCGTCTTTGCTATGGAGACAACCTGCGCGCTGGTCTTGCCCTCGCACAGCACGGCCTCAGCGATGCCTGTCCGGAGCTCCCTGGCAACATCCACATTGGCGAAATCCAGAGATTCGTAGCAATGAGAGAGCCTTTCAACCGCCTGATCGGTGCTGATCTTGCCCTGTTTGAGGGACTTGAGAATGCGCTCGATGAAGTCCCTATCCATCGGCTTCCCGCGGCTCCGAGTCATATCCTTTAAGGCCTCCCAAGACGTTGGCAACATCTTCCCGCGTAAGTACCTTGCTCATTTCGGTCCTTAATCGTACCACACCGTGCATGCCCTTTGTATACCACAATAGGTGCTTCCGGAAGCGGCGGATCGCTATCCGCTCTCCGAACTCGCTGATGCCAAGGTCCAGGTGATGTAACGCGACCGCTTTTACCGCTTCAAGATCAGGCAGCGAGTACGGACGTCCGCCCAGATGCGCCTTGATGGCCTCGAAGATCCAGGGCCTGCCAAAGGCCCCGCGCCCGACCATAAGCGCGTCACAGCCGGTCTCGCTGAAGGCCCGCGCAGCATCTTCCGGTGCCGCAACATCCCCGCTCAGAATCACCGGTATCTTGACCGCCTGCTTCACTTGGGCTATCGCCTCCCATGACGCGCGGTCGCGGAACCCCTGCTCCCACGTCCTGCCGTGTACCGCGATCGCCACGACGCCGGCGTCCTCGACAGTCCTAGCAACCTCGATCGCGTTCACGGTCGCCCGGTCCCAGCCTATGCGGATCTTAGCTGTGACCGGCTGGGCGGCTGCGCCTACCACGGCGGAGGCGATCCGGCCTATAAGTTCGGGTTCCCGCAGCAATGCTGCCCCGGTGCCTCTCGACACTATCTTGCTTGCGGGGCAGGATAGATTGATGTCCACGAAGTCGGGTCTTGCGTCCCCCGCCAGCCTCGCGGCTTCAGCCATCAAGTGGGGATCCCGGCCAAAGAGCTGAACCCCTATGGGTCGTTCGTCCTCGTGGAAATTGAGTATGGCCCAACTCCGCCAATTGGCCTTTGAGAGTCCGACCGAGCTGATCATTTCGCTGTAGACCAGATCGGCCCCGAATCCCTTGCAGATCCTTCTAAAGGGGGAGTCGGCAACACCACTTAAAGGGGCAAGAAAGACCCTACCGACCTCAAGCGAACCTATCCTCATAGAGATCCTCTCGGCCTGGAGCCGCCGCTTCCGCGAGGCACAAGCCTGTTACATCTCAGCAAGCCGATCTCGAAGCGATGATCTTATGTAGGCTGCGACTTCGTTCAGGCTTTCAAAAACAAGGTGCGGAACACCTTCACTACGGCAATAGCTCTCGAGATCGCCCTTTGCGAAAACAACGTCGGCCTTGGAAGCCGCGCACTTGTCGGAGAGCCCGTCCCCAACGTACATGATCAGCTTGCCGTCTGCGGCTTCGCGCTCGACATGGCTCGACTTGCAGTTGGCGCAGGACCCGCAGGCTTCCCTGTAATACGGGAAACTGAGGACCCGCCGGCCGCCCTCGAGCTCCAGTTTGTTCGCGCGATAATGCACTCTCGCTCCGTGCGCCTGAAGAAAGGGCTCGATGTAGAAGTCAAGGCCGTCGCTGACGACCAAGATGTCGATCCCCTGCTCTTCGCAGGCCCGCTGGAGCGCAAAGAACCCGTCGTCGATCGGCTGGCTTCGCGCGTACGAGATGAGAGCCTCCAGGTCACCGCAGTAAGCATTGAGTTCACGTTGGAGGCACTCGGTCGAGCTTATCAACCCTTGCTTCCATTGAGCGACCGCGACCTCGGCGTCGCTCGCCGCAAACCTTGAGAAGAAGGTATTGGAAATATCGACGGGAGATATGGTGCCGTCGAAGTCTATGAATAGCGCCGCCCTGGCCATTACTTAGGAGCCGAAGCCGGCTTGGTCTCGGCGGGAACGCCGGACGTCTCCATCGCCTCTCCGAAGAGGGCGGACAGAGTCCCGGCCTTCCTGAGGATATCGGCGGTCTTCTGCAGCTGCGTGTCGCCTTCGATCGAAATCGTGTAGGCGGCTTCATCGCCCCAGATCTTCCGCGCAATCTCGGACCTCAGCATCATTCCGACGAAATCCCTGCCTTCATCGAACTCGGCTTCGGTGTACTGGAAATCCTTCTGCTTGAGAAACTCCTTGAACTGGGCAAGGAGCGCCGCAGAATTCTGCAGGTCCTGATCCTCCACGTCCTTGCGGGACGCAATATAGTGAACCGCGAACTCGAACACCAGACCCTGCCGAGCCAGCCCGGTCGCAATCCTGGGTATGTCGTCCTGCTTGATCTCGATGTCCGGACGTATGCCGCCACCGCCATAGACCGTCCGGCCGCCGGCCGTATAGTAAGCCCTGCCGGAATCGGCCTTGGCGTCCTCGGACGTAAGGATCGCACTGTCCTCGGTCTCCTCCTCATCCTTATTGATGCACCTGCCGCTCGGCGTGTAATACTTTGCGGTGGTCAGCTTCAGGGCGTTGTCACCCGGGAGCCTCATCACGCTCTGCACCGTGCCCTTGCCGAAGGAGGGGATACCCACCACCAGGCCGCGATCCAGGTCCTGGACCGCACCGGCCACAATCTCCGAGGCACTCGCACTGGTGTTGTCGACCAGCACCACAAGCGGATAATCGCCGCCCATTGCCCGCACGCCGGCTTTGTATTCCCGATTCTGCTCGATCCGTCTGCCCTTGGTGGTCACCACGGTCTCCCCGGGCTTAACAAACTCCTCGCTGACTTCGATTGCCTGGGTAAGAAGACCGCCGGTATTCCGTCTCAAGTCGAGGATCAGCTTCTGCATGCCCTTTACCTTGAGCGTGGTGAGGGCGATCCTCAGCTCATCGCTGGTATCTTCGGAGAACTGGGCCACCCGAATGTAACCGACCTGTTTGTCCAACATGGTGGCAAAAGGCACGCTCTTTATCTTGATGATATCCCGGGTGATCGTGTAGTCCAGGAGCTCGGGCTCCCCCTCGCGCTGGATGGTGATCGTAACCTGCGTGCCCTTCGGGCCTCTCAATTTCTCGATTGCCTCATTCATCGTGATGCCGCGGGTCGACTTGCCGTCGATTTTCACAACCCGGTCGCCGCCCCTTATGCCGGCTTGCTGCGCCGGTGTTCCTTCGATAGGGGCAATCACCGTAAGCCAGTCGTTCCTTATATCGATCTCAATCCCGAGACCGCCGAAACTCCCGTGGGTGCTGATCATCAGGTCGTCGTATTGTTTCTTGGTAAGGAACTGGCTATGGGGATCGAGGGTGTCCAGCATCCCCCTTATAGCGCCGGCGATAAGCTTATCGATATCGACGCGGTCCACGTACTCATCCCGGACCCTGGTCAAGACGTCATTGAAGAGAAGGATACTGCCGCGGACGTCTGACGCCCGGGCGATCACAATACTTGTGACACAAACCACAACTATCAGTGCGGCCACTATCAGGGCTCTCGAAGCTCTAATCCTCGGCATCACCTTAACCTCGCTTCCGTCAGGGGAAACCCGATCTCGACCGGCCCCCCGGATCATGCTTTCCGGGAGAGCCAGGCCTCCACGATTTCACTTACCTTCATGAAAGTATCATCAATTGTACCCGAACCATCAATTACCTTTATTCTGGCAGGATCGTTCCTGGCGATCTCGAGATATCCTTCCCTTACACGCTCGTGAAACTCGATCGCTTCAGACTCGATCCGGTCCAGGCTCTTGCCGAGCCTCCGTAGCCCGATGTCGACGGGCAGGTCCAGTACTACCGTAAGATCGGGCTTTATCCCGCCGGTGGCAAGCAGATTCAGACCGGTCACGATCTGCGTGTCGAGGCCCCGGGCGTTTCCCTGATACGCGGTTGAGGCATCGAAGAACCGGTCGCAGATAACGCACTTGCCGCTATCGAGAGCGGGGCGGATGATCTCGGCCACGTGCTGAGTCCTGCTGGCCTCGTAGAGAAAGAGCTCCGTCAGAGCTACCATCTTCCTGTTCCGGGGATCGAGCAGGATCTCTCGTATCTTCTCGGCAATCGGGGACCCTCCCGGCTCGCGGGTGACCACCACCTCAAGCCCTCGCCGGTTGAGCAAGTCCTTGAGCCGCAACGCCTGGGTGGTCTTGCCGCTCCCCTCGATGCCCTCAAGTGTGATGAAAAGGCCTGGTGCCATAAAATCAGGGCTCCATTCGTGATAATCGAATCTTAATCAGAAACGGAGCCCTATTCAAGATGGGTTTTGTGAGACCCCTCGACAATTTGTTATCTGGCTTTCCCCTTCTTGCGGGGCGGCTTGGGCGGCTTGGCCGGTTTGGCTGCTCCGGCTTGCCCCCCCTTGCACTCCAGGATGAATTCCTCAACCAAGAGCCTCGCCTGCTCGTCGGTAAACTGCTTGGGCGGAGACTTCATGAAATAGGAGCTGGGCGCAACCATCGCGCCCGATCTTCCCGAGTCCAGAGCAAGCTTGCAGCACCGTATGGCGTCAATCATGACGCCGGCCGAGTTGGGTGAATCCCAAACCTCGAGCTTGAGTTCCACATTGAGAGGGACGTCGCCGAAGGTCCTCCCCTCAAGTCTTATGTATGCCCACTTGCGGTCAGACAGCCAGGCGACGTAATCGCTGGGTCCGATGTGCACGTTGTCCGCGCCCAGGTCGTAATCCAACTGTGATGTCACCGCGTTGGTCTTTGAGATCTTCTTTGACTCGAGCCGGGCACGCTCCAGCATATTGTAGAAGTCGGTGTTGCCGCCAACGTTTAGCTGGCTGGTGCGCTCCAGCTTCACTCCGCGCTCCCGGAACAGCCTGGCCAAGACCCTGTGAACGATTGTCGCCCCGACCTGGCTCTTGATGTCGTCGCCTATCACGGGAAGTCCGCGCTTGGCGAACCTTCCCTGCCAGTACTCCTCCCTGGCTATGAAGACCGGAATGCCGTTGACGAAGCCGCAGCCGGCCTCCAGGATTTGCTCGACATACCACTTGGTGGCCTCTTCGCTGCCGACAGGCAGGAAATTCACAACCACGTCGGTGCCGGTATCCTTAAGGAGCTTGACGATGTCGTCGGTCTTGCCCGGAGCCTTCTTGATTATCTTTGAAAGATAAATGCCCAGTCCGTCGTGGGTCATGCCTCGCGCGACCCGCACCCCCAGTTTGGGCACGTTGCAGAATCTGTAAGTGTTATTCGGTTTGGTATAGATCGCCTCGGAGAGATCCTTGCCGACCTTGTTGACGTCGATGTCGATCGCCGCGCTGAACTCGATGTCACTGATATGGTACCCGCCGAGATTCACGTGCATCAGCCCGGGGATGAACTCGCCCTGCTTCGCATTGCGATAGTAGTAAACTCCCTGGACCAGTGACGAAGCACAGTTGCCGGCTCCGATGATTGCAGCTCTTACCTTTGCCATTTTTCAGACCTCCGTTATTTTCCCGATCTGGCCATCAGCGATCTGACCTTGAGAAGCCTCTCCACGGCCGTCACATTGGCCAGGATGGCGATGAGCCAGATCGCCCACATCAAGACGGTCGTACCTATCAAAGCCCCCAGGATCAAGATCACAAGCCTCTCGGGGCGCTGAAGCATTCCTGCGTTGCAAGCAAACCCAAGGCCCTCCGCGCGGGCCTTGAGATAGCTGACCATCAGCGAACCGCATAACGCAAGCACTACACCGTAGAGGGTCGCTTCTCCTCGGAAAAGGATAGCAAGTCCGGCGAAAACTGCAATTTCAGAATACCTGTCGATCGTGGAGTCAAGCAGGGCACCGAACTTGGTCTCCTTGTTCCCGAGTCGCGCCACAAGCCCATCCGCAAGATCGAACAGGCCTGACACACCCAGAAGTATGCCACCGGTCCTGACCATCCCCCTGCCAAAGGCGACACCGGCTATCACGGCAGGTACGAATCCCAGGATGGTGATGGTGCTCGGGCTCACGCGGCTGGCGATCAGCACCCCCGCCAGCGGCTCGAGCATCCTGCGGAACTTGACCCTGAGACCTAAGGGTATGAGCAAATCACTCTCCGTCCGCCTCTTGGCGTGGGGCTTCTTGCGGCCGGCCTCGCGCACCGAGGCGCCAGCATTCTCCTTTTCGAAATCGCCAGATGTTAACGCCGGGGTCTCTGCCTGTCAAGGCAGAATCAGAGATTGAGGCTGAATCAGACCTTTGCTGCGAATCAGAGCTTCAGGCCGAGCTGCCAGACAAGAAACGCGAGCTCGTCCGTCATGTCGTCGATCTGCTTGGTCACCGGCGTCCCACCAGAATGCCCACCCTTGGTATCATAACGAAGGAGTACCGGCCTTTCCGAAGGAGCAGATGCCGTTGCGGCCTGAAGTCTTGCGGTCATCTTGCGAGCGTGCAGCGGCGCAACCCGCGTGTCGGCATCCCCGCTAATCAAGAGCGTCGCAGGATAGGCAACGCCTTCCTTGACGTGATGATAGGGCGAGTAGGCATAGATGTACTTGAATTGCTCGGAGTCCTCCGACGATCCGTACTCAGGCACCCAGAAAGGCGCCAACATGAACTTGTGGTAGCGTATCATGTCGAGCAGCGGGTAGGAGCACACCACTGCGCGAAAGAGATCCGGCCGCTGGGTCATCGCGGCTCCCACCAAAAGACCCCCGTTACTGCCGCCCGAGATTGCGAGCTTCGCAGGACTGGTATAGCCCTCCTTGACGAGATACTCGGCGGCTGCGATAAAATCGTCAAACGTGTTTTGCTTTTTCTCCAGCATCCCGGCCCGGTGCCACTCTTCTCCGAATTCCGCGCCTCCCCGCAGATTGGGCTCCGCGACCACACCGCCATGCATCAGCCACCAGGCATCGTATGCCGAGTAATAGGGCGTCGCACTTGACCTGAATCCCCCGTAGCCCGTGAGAATGACCGGATTGGATCCGTCCAGTTTCAGGGACTTCGCGTGCCCTATAAACATAGGTACTCTCATGCCGTCTTTGGACTGATACCAGGCCTGCTCGACCTCGAATCGCTCACTGGGTATCGGGGCGTTGACCACTGCCCAGACCGAGATCGTGCCGTCGTCTATGTCGTAAAGATAGGTGCGGGTGGGAATGTGATAGGATGAGAAACTGTAGAACGCTTCCTTGGCGCCCCACCTGCCGTAAACCGAACTCACGTACCCGATCGCCGGTAGATCGATTGATCCTCGAGGCTCGCCGTCGGCCTCGAAGATCCGGATCGATGGAATGGCATTATGGATATAGCTCGCGAAGATCTTGCCGCCGGCGAGAGTAATGTCCTCGATGATGTCGTCGCCCTCGGGAATCACCTCCCGCCATGCCTCCGGCCGCGTATCGGCCAGATCGACCGCGAGGACCCGCCCCTTGGGCGCTTGCCAGTCGGTCTTAATGAAGAGATTGCCCCCACCGACGTGCCCCTCGAAACTGGCGTCGATATCCTTGACAACAGGTGCGATCTCGCCACCCTGAGCTAGATCGGCGACATAGATGTCGTTACTTGCAGCCGAGCCGAGATAGACATGGAAGACGAGATAGCGATCGTCTTCAGAAAGGCTGATCTCTATGGCTTTCTCGGGGCCGAAGCCCTTTCCAAAGATCTCGACGTCATCCGCGACATCGGTCCCCATCACGTGGTGGAAGACTCGCGTGCCCGTGCTGTCATATCGTGCGTAGTACATGCCGGAACCGTCGCCCTGGAGACAGACACTGAAGTAGTCGGCGCGGGGTAGCCGGTCGGCGAGGTTCTGTCCGGTCGCAACATCGAACAGCCTGACCACGGTCTCATCCTCGCCGCCCTGGCGTATGCCATAAGCAAGGAGCCGTCCGTCAGCGGTCACATCGTCGATCTCGATATTGACGGTATGGTCCGGGCTCAAAGGGTGGGGATCAATCAAGAGCCGGTCTTCGCCGGAGTATCCTTCCTTCATATAGATGCAGTACTGATCCTGGTCGGCCAATCTCTTCGTGAAGAAGTACTTGCCGGCGCGCCCCGTGGGCGTGGTCACGGCATCGATCCTCTTGAGAGCGGTTATCTCCTGTCTGATGGTGTTGCGCCCGGGCAGTGCCCCCAGCACCGATTCGGTACATGCATTCTGGGCATCTATCCAGGCTCGGGTCTCAGGGCTCTCCTGGTCTTCAAGCCAGCGATAAGGATCATGCACGGAGACCCCATGCAACACTTCCACAACGTCGCTACTACGGGTGTGTGGGACTTCTTGTGAGAGAAGACTCTGGACCAGGCCCAAGACCAGCAGAAGTGAGATCCAGACCCCAGGCACTAGCCTCGAACGCAGAGCAATGAGTTCACGTGAACGGCAGGGCGATGAGTGCGGCACGAGCTTCTGACCTCCTGTTAGCCTGCCAAGTATGGCCTATCTCCAACCTGAATTCGCCTCAGGGCGTATTAGCTCTAACTATCCACCCAGTCACCAATGGTTAATCCTGCGGCGGGCGTATCCATTCCCATTCCGCTTGGAGGATCCCATAGAGATCCATATCCTCGAATCTATCCCACTTCCTGATATGCTGACGCAAATGCCCTTCATGCTTCATGCCCAGCTTCTGCATTACGCGTCCGGAGGCTGAGTTGCGCGAGAAATGGGCGGCGAAGACACGGTGCAGTCCGCGCGCCTTGAAACCGTAGCTCAGAACAGCCCGACCGGCCTCGGTGCAGTAACCCTCGTTCCAGTAAGGCGTCCCGATCCAGTAGCCGAGCTCGGCACGCTCAAACCGTGAAGCGATGGTAAGCCCGATGGCCCCGACCACCTCCCCGGCACCGCGCAGAGTGATCGCGAAGACGGCGAGTTTTCCTTCTTCGAACCTGGGTTGGTGAGTAGAAATCCATTCTTCGGCCATACCGTTCTCATAAGGATAGGGAATCTCGAGCGTCATCTCGGCTATCGCCCTCTGTCCGGCGAGCGCCTGCACTCGCGCTGCGTCGGAAAGCTCGAAGGGGCGCAGAAGCAGCCGCTCGCCTTGAAGTGTCGGTTGCTGGTTCATCCTGTCCTCTCTGATCCCGCCGCGGCTAGTCCGAGGCCGTATCCCTCCAATCTCGCGCCGAGCACCCACCTGTTCATCCCTCTATGGCCGCGACCGACTTATGAAAGTGGACAATCACCCACCCGCCGGCGCGCTTCTCGAGAATCCAGGTACACCTGACAGGGATTTGGGCTAACTGGTCCCCCATCATAGCCTTGAAGTCCCACAGGTCCGTCACCCAGGCGAAGTTGCCGGATGGCGCAATACGGACATTGATGTCCCTGGCTGCGATCTGCGTCTGAGTAAGAGCCGCGTTCTGATCCTCGATCAGCTTCTTGAGAGCCGGCCAGCCGAGGATCGGGGGCTCGGAAGTCCCGAAGTTGACCATCTCCGAATCGTGGGCCATCACCTTGCCGTAGAGTTCCATGTCCTCTTTCTCAATACTAATGATGTAGTTGTCCAGAACGGTCTTGATCGCCGCAGTCTCGGCTGCGATGTCGATCTTAGGCCGGCAGCCTGCGGTTGCCACCAGAACCAGCCCGAGCAGAATAACCACCATTCTCCTCATCTTCTGCCTCCCTTCGATGCCACTAGGATTGTTCCACCATCACTGTTGTGCCCTAATTGCTGCGCCATCATAACTGACCGGACCGCGTCAAGCCAGGCCATTCTGCCGGGCAGAGTGCCTGGGGATGCCCGTGATGCCGCGCGCCGCAGCGCGGCCAGCGATCCAACCGGTCGAAAACGCAGCTTGCAGGTTGAAGCCGCCGGTATCGGCATCCAGGTCCAGCACTTCCCCGGCCAGATAGAGACCACTTACTGCCCGCGAGGCCATGGTGCGCGGGTCGACTTCCCGCGTGTCTACCCCACCGGCAGTGACGATTGCCTCGGCCAGAGGGCGATGGCCGGAGACCTCCAGGCGAAAATCCTTGAGCCACTTCCGCAGGCGCCTGCGCTCCGGAGCTGTCAGCTGGGCGGCCGGCTTGTCAGCCGGGATGCCGGTTAGGTCTGCGCAAATCTGGATCAGTCTTCTCGGCAGCATCCCTCTGAGCAGGGTGTGAAACTGGCGCCTGCCGTGCGCCTCGATGTCGCGGAGGAGCCGGGCGTCCAGCGTGGCATCCTCGAGCGCGGGTTCGAGATCGATCGAGAGAACCAATCTCTTCCCGAGGCGCAGCGCGTCTACAATCTGTTTACTCAAAGCAAGGATGACGGGCCCGGAAACACCAAAGTGTGTGAATATCATTTCGCCCGAGGCCTCGGCCTGCTTCTTTCCGTTCGCCAACACTCGAACCTTGACCTCGCTCAGGCTCAAGCCCTGGAGCCGCATTGCAATATCTCCGGCGGTCTCAAGGGGGACCAGTGCGGGTCGAATCGGCACGATGCTATGGCCTACCGACTCGGCCAATCGATAGCCGTCCCCGGTGGAGCCGGTGCTGGTGTACGATGCTCCCCCCGTGGCGATGACCACGGCATCCGCCTTGCAGACGTGTCCGGGCGGCACCTGCGCCCCGATCACCGTGCGGCCCTGGACAAGCAATCGATCCACCGGCGACCGGGTCAAGACAGTGACGCCGTGACTGCCGACCCATCGCGTCAGCGCATCCAACACGTCCCCGGCGCGGCCGCTTGCCGGAAAGACCCGACCATTTTCCTCAGTCACCGTGCGAACCCCGAGGGGTTTGAAGAAGGCCACCAACTCCGGGGCGAAAAACTCGGAGAACGCGTGGCGGAGAAAACGTCCGTTGGGTCCGAAGTGTGCTGCAAACTCGCTCAAGGGGGACATGTTGGTCAGGTTGCACCGGCCGTTGCCTGTGATCCGAAGCTTACGCCCGGGGCGATCCATCTTTTCGAGAAGCAGAGTCTCGGCCCCCAGGGCGGCCGCCTGCCCGGCAGCCATCAAGCCGGCTGGGCCTCCGCCCACGACAATCACCCGATGCGCGCTCATATGTGTGTTAACACGACCAATCTCTCGCGACTTTGCCGCCGATTCTACATAGATTTTAACGGTCATCGCGACTCCCTTCAGTCCGCCTGATCCTTGAAACAAGATCAATGGCCTCAAGAATGGCGCCGACGCCCGCGACCGAAAGTCCACAGTACAACAGCACTCTATTGCCACTAGCAACTGCAGAGAAGATGATCACTATGCCAACAAGCATCACTGCGCTCAAGATCACGGTGCGAACGGACACCATTTGGCGCCTCCTCTTACGATGCTCTGCGTCGATTTCCAATGCCGGCACCACCCGGTCAATCTTGAGGCTCTGTCCGGCCCCAGGTTCCGTCGAACTCGACGCAGCGTACAATGATCTGATAGACATCGCTGCCCACATATGTGGAATCGGTATCATCTCCCCCATCCCACCAACCTCGAACGATGCACAGTGCCCCGCCTTTAGAGAGCGCGAAGATGGTCCCATCCGGTCCGTCGGCTGAGTATTGAACCTCCTGGTGCCAGCCCGCGTCGGTCAGAAACTGGAAAATCAGCATCTCCGGGCTTGGCTTGTCGGCGAGCTCGCTCCACGCACCCGATATGACGATCATGCAACCGGTGACATCACGCTCCACAATCTCATCCCAAAAAGTGCCCAGATATCGTTCGATCAGAATCCCGGGTATGGGGTAAACAGCCGCGTAGACCTGCTCACACTCAGCCTTGACCGCGGGCGATACTTCAATCGCGGTCACAGGCGCGCCGGAGGCCGGCGTCGGCTGACGCTCTCCGTAACGGACAGCGGAGCACCCCGCAAGAAGCAGCACCGCCAGCAATGAAAGCAGCCGGAGCTTCATCTCTAACTGCCTCGCTCAGGCCGGACGGCCTGGAACACTTTGGTGATCTCATCGGCTTTGAGGCGAGGAAAGCGCACTCGCTTGCCTCGCTTGACAAGGGTGATCCGGTCTCCGCCAAGCCGGCCGATCGGCGCGCAGTCTATTCCAAGACGCTCAATTGCGCCTGCCACAGAAGCACTGCTACGCGACGGAACAGCGATCAAGAGTGAGCCGGAGGCAATCAGGCCAAGAGGGTTAATCCCAAAGTGCCTGCAAACCACGGCCGTCTCATCGTAGATCGGGACATCCTCAGCCGCCACTTCAAGGCCGAGGCCCGTTGCCAGCGAGATCTCCTCGAGCCCCCACAGCAACCCTCCCTCAGTCGGGTCGTGCATCGCATGGATGGGACCCGCCTCGACTGCGCACAGGGCCTCCATGACGATGCTCATGCCGGGCCTGAAGAGGAGATTGCGCGCACGAGCCGCACGGCGCTTGCCGAGCAGGGCTTCAACTTCCTTCCTTTTCTCTCTTGCGATGATCGACGTACCTTCGATCGCAAGCCGCTTGGTGAGGAGGAGGGTATCACCTTCCCTGGCCTTCCCTGCAACAACAAGTCGCCTCCGAGGCACTGTCCCAAGCATAGCCCCAACCACCACGGGTTTGGTCACTGCCCGGGTAACTTCGGTATGCCCGCCTACTAAGTGGATACCGAGCCCGACGCAGGTCCTATCGATCTCATCTAGAATCGTGCGTAGGAGTCGAGTCCCGGTCTTAGGCGGCACCAGCAAAGTCGCCAGAAACCACCGCGGTCTCGCACCCATCGTCGCAACATCGTTCGCATTGACGTTTACGGCGTAGTAGCCGATATGTTCCGATGCAAATGTGATGGGGTCGGTGGTTCCCACCAGCACGGTGCGTCCGACACCCACCGCGAAGGCGTCTTCACCGACCGCCGGCCCTATTATGACTTCGCGGCCGGGCTTGCTGAGGCGCGCGAGCAGCGCGCTCAGCACATCGTGAGGAATCTTGCCCTCACCGACACGCGCCACACTATTCTCCTTCAGCAAGTCTGATCTCGAGGACAAGCCCGGTGTCATCAGGACAGCACGCACGGGTCACGTGCGGATTGTCCTCCCAGAAAAACTTGCCCCCGCACTGGAGGGTGAAGACCAGAGGGAAGATCGCATTGAAGGCTGACGTGCACATACCTTCAGGCGTAAGCTGGTCAATCAGGAAGGAATCCCCAACCTTGTGGAAGCCCTGGTTACACTTACCGCTCTTCACGGTTGCCACTACCTTTTTCACGGCTGACCTCCTTGCGCTGCCGATCTCGCCAAACCAGCCGATCCGCCTCTATGCTCCATACTCTACAGCAGGCGCTACCGGGCTGCTACTCCCGGCAAGTGGCTTCGGCATCTAGGATATCGACGCCGGGCCTGCAGGGTTCAGCGACGAAGGCCTTGCCCTTCCACCTACCGGTCCGGTAGATCAGGTAGATCACGATCGATCTACCGATCCAGTCGAGAATAGTTCCATACCAGATTCCGGGCAATCCCAGCCCGGATCTTAGCCCAAGCAAGTACACAAGGGGAAGCCTGAAAACGAAAGTGCCCACCAGGGCGACCACCATAGGAGTCAAGGTATCGCCTGCCCCCCGCAACGCTCCGGAGAACGTGAAGATGAATCCAAGCGGCAGGAGCTCAAAGGCGCCTATCACCACACACACGATCGCAGGCCCCCTCACTGCATCCTCCGGCGCAAACATACCCACGGCCCACTTTCTCAAGACTATGAGGAGCACGGCCATCGTGCCCATGGTGATTACGGCAAGCTTTGCAGTGACCCGCGCACTTCGCTCGGCATGGGCCAGGTCCCGGCGTCCCACCGCCTGACCCACGAGGGTCGTGGCCGCAACCGTGAACCCAAACCCGAGTGTCAGCGACACGGACTCAAGCCGCACTGCAATCTGATTGGCAGCAAGCGCAATCGTCCCCAGAGCTGACACTACCCTCATATAGAAGACAAATCCCGCCCGCATGATCACCAGCTCGCCGGCAACCGGCAGCCAAAGCAAGACGATCCGCTTCAGTAGACCCCGATCAGGGAGGAATGCCCGCAGCCTCAATCTCGCACCGTCGAAGCCGCGCAGGAGTTTCGCGGCGACAAGTAGTGCGTTGAGGCCGTGCCCAAAAACCGTCGCGAGAGCAGCGCCGCTTACACCGAGCCTGGGAAATCCCCAACTGCCGAAAATGAGAACAGCGCTCAAGAATACTTTGAGAACAGTGGCTACCCCGGTGTAAATCATCGGCGAGCGGGTGTCGCCAACTCCTCTCAGTACGCCGCCGCCGGCAAGCGCAATCGCATAGAGCGGTGACGCGAGCAACACGGGCCGCATGTAGGCTGCACCGTATCCCCCAACCAATCCCTCTGTGCCCATCATCCTCATCGCCCAGCCGGCAACGAGCGCTCCCAGCCCGCCCGAAGCGATTCCGAGGACCACAGCAAGCAACACCGATTGGGCTGCACCCCTTTCCAGGACGTCGAATCTTGCTGCCCCCTTGGCCTGAGCCGCAACGGTAGTGGCGGCAACTGCAACGGCGTTGAAGACCGCGGCGAAGGTGAAGATCAGCACGGCTGAGACCCCAACACCCGCGATCACTTCCGATCCAAGCCGCGAAAGCAAGACGATGTCGGCAAAAAGAATGCTCGTTTGAATCAGTTGGTCCACGCCCGCAGGCCAAGCAAGTTTTATCGCCTGGGATACAAGACTCGGGGACTTGGTTCCATCGAACGGGTGGCCACCCCACCCTGCCTTATCCGGTTGAGTGCCGGGCGTGCTACTGCCCACTGGCCTTGAGGGTGGGTTGGAGTTCATGACACCTGTACCATTCTTGATCCGCCAATTCGCCGTATCGTGCGACGTACCCGTCCGGGTCATCCTTGAGCTCGTCGAGGACCGTTTCGGCCCCTGGATGAGTCGGCAGGGCCCCATATCGTGTCACGAGCTCCCTCAGGACAGCCGGGCGATCTATTATAAAGCATGGACCAAGTAAATTCTCGCAATAAGGCACTCGCTCCCGAATGGCTCGGAAGAAATCGCTCGCGATCACCCAGGACAAATAGCTGGGGTGTAGCCGGCCCAATCCTTGCCCTCTCCCAGTTTGATGTAACTGTGCTATGCATTGGTAGTTAGAAGGCACTTCCCAAGACTTAAGAGATGGAGAAAGAGCTTGACATAGTTTGTGTCTTACAGCCATAATACTGTTAGAGAGGAGGTGGCCGCCATGACGGACAGAGGGGTGCTGCGTGGTCGGGCCAGGAGCGTGCGCTCGAAGATGCGCAAGATAGGCTCTATGATGCAGGGCTCGGTGATCTTTCGGCAGATGAAGTGCGGTAAGGCCAACTGCCGGTGCACCAAGGGTATGCCACACCGATTTCTGTGTGTGACTTACAAGGAGGGCGGCAAGACCAAGACGGTGTATGTGGACAAGTCACTTCAGGGGGAGGCTCTCATATTAGCGAGGAACTATAAGAGGTACAAGCAGCTGCTCAAGGAGTTGACTCGTGTGCATTTGGAGATCCTCAAGAGTCGTTGAGGGAGGCATTCAGGGAGGAGTTCGATGACGGATACCGAAGAGCTCCACAGCCAGGTAGCGGATGCGCTGGAAGAGACATTTGGGGACTTGAGAAAGCCGGTGGTGAGGAACTTGGCCCATCTGGTGGTAGGCTTGGTCATGGCACTAAGGGTATCGAGGGGTTGGTATGGGAAGTTGTCGTTAAGCGGCATCTCCCGGGGCCTACAGACATCTGGTAAAGTGAAGGCACGCTATAAGCGGCTGCACCGGTTTCTGGACAACCCACGTTTTGGGATGGATCAATTGTCAGGTGGACTCTTGAGGCTTGCCCGGGGCTCATCTTCGGGGCTCTTGCCGCTTGTTGTGGACCAGACGGCAGTGGGTGAGGTGCAGGTGGTAACAGGTAGTTACCCTGTCGTAGGCAGGGCGATCCCGGTGGCGATGGCGACGTTTGAATACAGCGAGCTTGTGAGGGGACAGAATATATTGGAGGAGAGTTTCCTGGGCCGCTTAGCAGGGAGTGTCCCACGCAGGAGCACAGTGGTATGGATTATGGATCGGGGCTACGCTCGAGCCTCACTTCTGGCATTGTGCCGCAAGCAAGGGTGGCTACATATTATTCGGGGCCAATCTGGGGCGACAGTGGAGTTCGAGGCGGCCGGCAAGGCAAGGCGCATGAGCCTGGGCAGACTGAGACATCGGCAGGGCAAGGCAAGGCGCTACCGTGGAGTGCTCTATCACAGGACAGCTAAAGAAAAGGTGGACGTAGTAGTTTACAGGGAACGTGGTTTCAAGGAGCCGTGGTTCTTGCTGGTGCCGGCAGAGTCGGAGGATGTTCTCTCCACCGAGAGAGTTGTACGATGGTATCGAGCTAGGATGACGATCGAGGTCACTTTCAGGGACTTCAAGTCCTGGCTTGGGGTGCGAGGACTACATCTGAAGGTGCGCAGGGCCGAGCGGCTCGGGCGGCTTCTTGCCGGGCTGGCCATAGCCTACGTGCTCCTGCTTGCCTTGGGAGAGAGTCCCTTAGCAGAGCAATTGCGCCGGCACTTGGAGATTACCCGCAGCAAGGCAAGGCACGGTACGCGACGGACCTTGAGCGTGCTGTGTGTTGCCTTGATGGCAGTGACGGACTCTTTCCTTCTCAGCCGATCCAGCCTCATTGCTGTATTGCTGGAGTGTCTCTCGGGACTGCGCCGCCAGCCAGTGTGTATGGTATTGGCCTCGGGGTAGCCGTAGCGGGTGTGCCCAGCATGCCAGGTCTGGTAGCATTATCACTCTCCATTCGATGCCGGAGCATCGTGCATACCACTCGACCCAAGGGAATCATCCATAAGCCTGGCAAAGCAGGGCAACCACATCCGTATCACCCACATCATCCGCCACACCAATAAC
>JAZDEY010000035.1:0-92115 GCA_043808325.1 Candidatus Eiseniibacteriota bacterium | reverse complement strand
TACAACTCTTGCTCCATCCGCACACTCGGTGCTACTCTTCTCATGGTGTAACCTCCTCCGGGCTTCTACCAAAGCCCGTTCTCTTAGGGTCTCATGGAGGTTACACCTCTTCTGCTTTTACAGGAAGTCTATGACATGACCACCGAGACGCGCCTGTCGGTGGAGTTGGGCAGGCAGGGCTTAAGAGAATGCCTGGGAGAGAAACTTCTGGCTAAGGCATCCTCAAGGATAGGGGAAGATACACTTCTTGTCTTGGATGTATCGGATATCGCCAAGCGGTATGCACGGCGGATGGAGTATATGGCTCGGGTGCGTGATGGGAGTACGGGTGAGCTTGCGGATGGTTACTGGACGCTGCAGGTGATAGGGGCCGAGTTGGATGAGGTGCGTGTGACGCCCCTTTACCATCATTTGTATTCTCAGGTGGCACCAGGCTTCGTGAGTGAGAATGAGGAGATACTGCGTGCCGTGGAGTTGATCGGCAGGCATACGCAGGGCAGAGGCATCTGGGTGATGGATAGAGGAGGCGATCGTCGCCGGTTGTACCATCCACTGCTTGATCGCGACTTACGGTTCATCGTCAGGCTAATGGGAGACAGGCACCTGGTGTGTGGTGGGCAGGCCATAGCGGCGCGGGAGATTGCCTTACGATGTGGGATGCTGTATACGGAGCCGGTTGTGCGGGAGGAGTCAGGCAGGGAGCGCAGGTATCTGATGGAGTGTGGCTACCGGCGGGTGAAGTTGCCGGGCAGGCAAGAGAAGTTGACGCTTGTAGTGGTCAAGGGTTTCGGGCAGGAACCGATGATGCTCTTGACCAATGTGGACGTCAGGCGCAGCCGCCGGTCATGCCTCTTTGTGGTGGACGGTTACTTGCGTAGGTGGCAGATAGAGGACACCATTAAGGTGTGTCAAGCAGAGTTATGATGTGGAGAACGTGAGGTTGTTGGGCTATGAGCGGCTGCAGAATATGATGGCGCTGGTGTTATGCGCGATGTACTTTGCGGCGGTCTACCTGGGCGACAGGGCAAGGCTTGCGATCCTTGCACATCGGGCCTTGGAGGGAGCACGTAGGCTCTTTGGGATACCCGACTTCAGGTACTACGCCCTGGCCGACGGGATAGCCAGGCTCTTAGAGGTCGTAAGAAGGCCTTTCACAGCCAGAGCCAGCCCCGGACACCGAGATCCCCAAACGTCCCTATTCACACCATGAAATTTCGGGGAAACTCCACGCAATAATACCCCTTGACATGCAAGGCTCGGGGTGGTAAACTGTCCGGAGTCTTGCAGAGCGTGGAGGGAACCACCAATCCCTGCACGGGCGAGTTGGGTGGCGACTTCTAAGGATTTGCGGATTTGCGTCACCGCGTTTCACCAGGTGCGTAAGAGGGGGGGAGCTGTAATGCGGCACTTGATAATGATAATCTCTCTGTTGTTTGCTGTCGTAACAGCCTCTGCGGCGGCAAGCGATGAAGATGTCGCACCCACCTGTCAGGTGACGCCCACGTCTTTGAACTTTGGAACGGTGACAGTGGGTAGCCAGAAGGACATGACCTTTACAGTAAAGAATGTAGGTACCGGACAACTTCAGGGCACAGTGAGTGAGGCGTGTGACCACTACAGCATAGTCTCTGGTGGGGGTACATATAAGCTCTCGGCTAATCAGTCGATTACAGTCACAGTGCGGTTTGAGCCGACCTCAGCTGGGACGAAGACTTGCGCTATCCAGACAGGAGCGTCATGCGCCACGGTCTCATGTACGGGCGTAGGTGCTAGCGCCGAGATCCAGGTTTACCTCGACATCAGGCCTGGCTCATGCCCGAACCCGCTTAATCCGGATATGAGAGCTCCGCTGTCTGCGGCGGTCCTTGGGACTACGGACTTCGACGTGGGCGGAATCGATGCGTCGAGTTTGGAGCTTATCCGCGAGGGCGTGGCCGCTGGGGTTGCGCCAAATAACTCAGCACAGGCGGATGTTGCCACGCCATTTGCTGGGCCGCTCTGCGGCTGCAGTGCTGATGGCCCGGACGGTTACATGGATCTTGTCATCTATTTCCCGCTTAGGTCGGTTGTGGAGGAGCTTGGTCTGAACGGCGTGAGAGGCCAGGAGATCGTGCTCACGCTCACCGGAAGGCTCGCCGATGGCACGCCCATGTCCGGCAGTGACTGCGTCTTCGTTCTAGAGGCAGGGAAGATCAGGGAGATAATGATAATGGAGTCCCCCAGTGTCGTGAATGCCGAGTCGCAGTTCAGTTTCTCCATCTCGCTTGAGGAAAAAGACCACGTGCATGCGGATGTCTTCGACGTGCATGGTCGCGTCGTGAAGACCCTTATGGAAGCTGACTTAGACGCCGGGATTCATCCAGTAACCTGGGACGTCACGGGTAATTTAGGTAGGAGAGTCTCTACGGGAATATACTTCGTTAGACTCTCAGCGAGCGCCCGCAACGAGACCAAAAAGCTCGTTGTCGTTGAATAGTCTCAGATGCCCTCATGAGGCTCCTGGTCCTTGCCGATTGGACCAGGAGATTCTTGTTTGTGTGAGCTAGGTGGTGGGGGCAGGATGAGCCCTCCGGGGCAACCCCCAATACTGATACGCCCCCTCGCAATTCGTTTCAACCCAATGGGAACTCCGTCCCACAACACTGCGCCCCGGGACACCTGCCCGAGGAGCCAATATTTCAGGAGGGTTGCAACCAACGGGTTCAGGCAGAACAGTGACTGCGGCTGGCGCTCAGTCTGCGGTCACGGTTGGCAAGGACGAGACCTCGTGGTTCTCGATTGACATCCGGTTTCGCGCCTGCAAGAATGCACAAGCGACCAACGTAACCTCAGTCTCCCGGCTTCTTGGCTACGGAGTGGGATGATGTCCCCACCCATTCCTGTCTTCCTGGAACATGCCGGTTGAGTTATCGCCACCTGCTCTGGTATCATCGGACCAGCAGGAGGCATTCCCAGGATGAAGCTCATCTTCTCGCGCGGAGATGCGATTCAACTTGCGGTGATACAGAAGCTCTCGGGTGAACGTCGCGTGGAGATTGGTGCGGAGCTCTACGAAATGGCTCGCCGGCTTATTTCCGACGGTATCCGCGACCGCAATCCGACAATGAGCGATTCAGATATTGCCACGAGGACACGGGAGATTCTCGCTCCATGGTACAGGAAGACGCTCTAACGCCGGTAATTGATCTCCTCAACGAGATCAAAGTTCCTTATATGCTCGTGGGCGCTCTGGCCGTCAACTACTACTCAGTCCCTAGACTGACCCATGACGCCGACATACTTGTGCAGATAAGACCCGAACACGCTCAGATCATGACGGAAAGGCTGGGGTCTGCGTACTACATTGATGCTGACTCCATCCGGGAAGCGATCGCATCGCACGGCGAGTTCAATCTGATTCATCTCACAACAGGATTCAAGATCGACTTCTGGATTCTGGAGGATACCGAGTTTGACCGTCTGCGGTTCTCCCGGCGCGTTTCGGGCAGGATCTTTGGCCGCAACGTGCTCCTTTCAACACCCGAGGATCTGATCCTGACCAAGCTGGTCTGGTTCAAGCAGTTAGATTCGCAGAAGCATTACGTTGATGCAGTCGGGATATACCATGCCCAGAAAGCCGTTCTCCAGATCGACTATCTGCATGGCCAGGCAAGAGCCCTTTCGGTAGCTGCCCTGCTCGAGCGCCTCCAAGACGAGGCAAAGGAAACCTGATTCCCCGACCCCGAATCCCCCCCTTACGCATGGCTGCGGCACCGGTAGTGTATTGCCTCGGCGACCTCCTGCGCCTACCGGTTCTTCGCAAGAAGGACATTCGAGAGAACCTGCGCGACCTCGTCTCGGAGGTCTATCCCAAGAAACACCTGAGATACGATCGAACAAGTGGAGCGACAGGATGGCCGACCACGGGCGGCAAGCACCGATTTGTGATCTCGCGCATCGGCCTCAAGGACGATCAGGCGCGGTAGGGCGTGGCTTCCTCAAGACCATGACCTTCTTGAAACCCAGGTAGGCAAGCCAGCCGAGCGCGGCGCCGATCGCGATCCCCACCAGAACATCCGAAGGCCAGTGTACCCCGATGTAAACCCTTGAGAGGGAGATCAGCCCGGCGAAGGGAAGGCAGATGTAAGGAACCCAGCGGCGGTAAACGAGACTCAGCAAGAGCATCGATGCCATGAAATTGGCTGCGTGGCTCGAGGGGAAACCGAAGGAAGTCTTGAAGCCGCCTACCGCGTCGGAGGGAGTCCAGATCCAATGCGTCCCTTGGTACCAGAGGTGAACGTGTCCCAGGACTTCGCACGGGCGTAGGCGCATGGTGAGCGGTTTGATCACGCTGCTCGTTAGTTGATCGGAGGCAGCTACCAGCGGGATCAGCAAGAGCGCCGCCCACCTCCCCTTCCCGCCGCCCAGGATGATTAGACCAAGCCACACCGCCAGAGCAAGAATGCGCCACTTCTTGAAGTCGGTCAAGAAGGGCATTACTGTATCGAAAACGGGGTTCACGATGCCTGCATTGAGGAACCGGAAGGCCCTGACGTCAAGCGATCCGTCCGCGGCGGATCCTGCAGGTTCCGAGGTCACTGCCGGCCCGGAGGCGGGCAGTCGAGATGGCTGCGCGGTTACCGCAACCAGAATGGCGAGTCCCAGAAACCAGATCGCAAGCGTGCTACCTCTTGCGAACCTTGCCTTAGCCATACACATCACTTTCCTCACGTGGGCCTCACTGATCCACAGCCAACGGCGGAGCCCGGCCATTTTCACACCTCGCGCCCAGGAGCCCCATACGTCTGGAGCCTATTCCATCGCCCGCCCAGGCACAAGAAGGTTACCATATCATGTGATCTCGCGCATCCGGGTTAAACACGGCTGATCACAAGGGCCGCATGAAAAAGGTCTGTCAATCGGCCTCGGGGATGCTAAAGTCGTGACATAGAACGCCGGGGGGACATGATGTCTAAACAGAATCTGTGCCTGCGAGGTATTGCGCTTATCATCTGTGTCGCGATTGGGGCGACCGCCCTGGCCGCCGGGGAGAACACACGCGAGCAGACTCCACTTAAGAAGGTGACCTTCACGTTCACCCCGCTGTCGCGCTACGAGAATGTCTTCCTTGCCGGAACCTTTAACGGCTGGAGCACCGATGCTACAAAGATGGAGCGAGACCGGAACCGGTTTCAAGTGTCGCTTCCCTTGCCAATCGGGGAGCACCGCTACAAGTTTGTGGCCGACGGCCAGTGGATAACTGATGAGAAGGCAGCCGGGTTCGCCCCGGACGGGTATGGCGGCAGGAACTCCGTTATCGTGGTCGACCAATCCTTTGAGGAGTGGGCCCTCGCCCGCGGTGACGGCAAGATAAGAACCGAGGGGCTCAGCCACCGGGGGTATGCCTGGGAGCGGACGGTCGGCGCCGACGGCAGGACGAGACTGCGAATCAGGGCGTGGATGGGCGATGTCGAAGGGGCGGAGATCTGTTGGCATCCCAGGATCGAATCCTCCGCGGAACGCGTGACCTCCGCTGCGGAGAGATGCGATACCATGGCTCTCTTAGACAACGACGGCACTTACGACTACTTCGAGGCCGCGGTAGACTCGCAGAGCTTCTCTTACTATTTCAAACTGACGGACGGCGCGACCGAGATCGTGATGGATCGTAGCGGCACAGGCGATGCCCGCGACCGCAATCCCAGCCCCTTTGAATTCGATGCGTCCCAGGCCACAGCCTTCTTAACTCCGGAATGGGTCAAGGGCGCCGTGATCTATCAGATCTTTCCCGAGCGCTTCGCCAATGGCAGCCGCGAGAATGACCCGGACTTCCGGGAGTGGTACTATGCTGGATTGTCAGCCCTGCCGCCGTCGGGCAAGACCGATGGAGAGTATTTCCACCTGGTCCCGGATTGGTACGACATCGCGGGCCTCAAGGCGAGTCCATATAGGTCCGACGGCAAGCCGGATTGGAACTCATTCTACGGCGGCGACATCGAGGGCATTCGCCGGAATCTCGACTACCTCGCCGATCTCGGCATCACGGCAATCTATCTCAACCCGATCTTCACGGCCAAGAGCAATCACAAGTACGATGCTGCAACCTTTATGGAAGTGGATCCGCATTTCGCCACCAACGAGGAATTCGCTCGATTCGTCACGGCCTGCCACGACCGAGGGATCCGCGTTATCCTCGATCTTGCCCTGAATCACACGGGGCACACCTTCTGGGCGTTTGTGGACGCGCGCGAGCGCGGAAGAGAATCAGCATGCTGGGATTGGTATGAGTGGAAAAAGTGGCCGGTCCCCGGAGACTCTGCCTACGCGCCGCCGGATGCAAAGGAATATTACGACTGCTGGTGGGGATTCGGGCAGATGCCCAATCTCAACTTCGATCTGGCGCGGCCCAACGCCGAAGAACAGAGCGTAACGGCAATTGCCGATGCCCAGCCCAACTGGCCGCTTGTGAATCACTTGCTCGACGCCGCCGCGTTCTGGCTCTCGGAGATAGGGGTGGACGGCTACCGTCTCGATGTCGCCTCTGAAGTACCTTTCTGGTTCTGGGAGCTCTTCCGCCAGCGCGTCAAAGCGACCAAGCCCGATGCCTATATCGTCGGGGAGCTTTGGGGCCAATCGTCGGAGTGGGTCAATGGCCGATACTTTGACGCCGTGATGAACTACAAGTTCTTCCGCGAACCAGTGTTGGCTTTTCTTGCCAAGGGCACGATCGGGGCTGAGGAATTCGACAGGGATCTGGCCCCGGGAAGGCTGGTCTATCCGGAGGCAGGCGTGCGAGCGATGATGAATCTCGTCGGGAGCCACGACACCGAGAGGTTCTTGACGACATCGGGAGGTGACACTCGTCGCCTCACCCTCGCAGCACTCTTCGCAATGACCTATGTTGGCGCCCCGACCATCTACTACGGTGACGAGATAGCGACGGCCGGAGGCGGCGACCCCGACTGCCGGAGGCCCTTCGATTGGAAATGGCAAGAAGACGAGGCGCGACGCGAAGTCCATGACCGCGTCAGGGCGCTCGTGGCCCTGCGGAAGGGCCATCCTTGCTTTGCGCTCGGCAACTTCACCACGCTTCTTGCCCGAGACATGATCTACGTCTACCAGCGGAGCCTGCCGAACGACGCCGCCATCGTGGCGATCAATGCCGGAATCGAACAAGTTACCGTCGAGATCCCGGTCGATCGCGGAATCGCGCAGGTTCGAGATGCCTTGACCGGCGACTCGCTTGCCGTTGCGGCCGGCGAGACCGACGGCGTGTTCATCGCAACCCTCCCCGCACTGTCGGGTACGATCTTCCTGCCGGTGGCGGGCGGCAAGTCGGGCAGCGAGTAAGTACTTAAGTACTAAAGTCGGCACAAAGAAAAGGGCCCCGCCGTGGGGCCCCATCACTGCATCGCTTTCCGCGCCACGCCATCCGAGGACGGTCACAGCGCGGTGAGACTTACCAGGAATTCCTTCGCGGAGGTCTTCCCATACTACTGCGCGGTTTGTCATCGCGCGGGCGAGCCTCGTTGACGTTCAAGGGACGGCCCTTCAAATCCTGGTTGTTGAGCGTGCTGATAGCCGTAAGGGCCTCAGCCGCCACGGGCATCTCCACGAAGCCGAAGCCTCTGGACTCACCCGAGAACTTGTCAGTGATTATGTTCACGCTGGTCACCTGGCCGTGGGCCTGGAAGGCCTGCATCAATTCGTCCTGGCTGACGTCGCGTGATATGTTGCCTACGTAGATATTCATTCTACTCTCCATTGTGTTTGGAACAGGTATACCGGATTCGACTCGATCCTGATTGGATGCACTATGCAGCCGCTTCTGAATGGATCCAAGGGGTTCCAAGTTTTTCCGAGCGCAGAGCTGTTCACGTTGGTTGTACTACTCGTAATCAAAACTTCTCTCTTCCTGTCACTTCCCGATACTGCTTGATACTCCAGTACACTCCGGTACTTCAGAATTGAGACTTTTCACCTCCACGATCTCAAAACCGGTGGGCAAAACAACATGCGGCTGTTTTGCTCGCAGCCCGTCACCAGCGACCGCGTCGCTGCCAGACTGCGAATAATTGATCTTAACACATCCATCGGCAAGAGTCAAGCGGAGCTTGCGTGTTTTCTTGCGAGCCCCTCGCCCAGGGCGTGCCGTGCATCCTCAACGCTGCGCGCCAAGTCATTGATGCTCTCGCTGGTTTTCTCAGGGTCCTCGGCGCTGGCGAGTTCCACGGCATTGGCAAGCTTCTCGTCGATTTTGCGACGAGCCGCAGCGTCCTCGATCATCGGCCGTAGCACTTCATACTTGGCCGTCATGTCCTCAAGCTTATAGGTATCGCGGAGTATCTGGCGACGCTTCTCCTGTATAGTCATATACGTGACCGATCGAGGCAGAATGCTCATCAGCACTTCTTCGAACTTCTCCCCCAGGCTATCCATAGCCCGTTCTACTCGCAGCACGAAAAATCCGACCAAGAACCCCAGGATGTTGGGGGGGACTTGAATTGCCTGGGAGGTCACCGGGGCCAGCCCCTGCACGGTCATCTGGGAGCTGCTACCCCCATTGGGCCATGCCCACAGAATAATGAAAAGATACGCGAAGGCCTGGGCCACCCGGTAGAGGTGCTCCCCACTGTATTTCTTGAGATCCCAGGTTTCCCGCTTCCTCCGACTTACGCTTAAGATGAAGAGCAACACACCGGCAAAGCACGTTCCAAATGGGACAGCAGCCTCAGGGAGTGGCGTATCGACACCATAGATTGCTCTTGAGTAGATGCGCAAGGCGAGATAGAGCATTACGATGATAACAGTCGACAAGATCAGCATGAACAGGTTCCGCTGCTGCCCGGACCGCTTACTTGCGTCGCTGCTGCCTGTTCCCGCCCCCATGACTACCTCCTTTTCCTCTTCTCCTCGGAGCCCTCACATGAGACCGCCAGTTATTCTTGACAACTCCTGCCCATCGGTGGCGGTGAAGTCAAAAGCCTTCGCCCCGCGCGGCGCGGCACCTTCCACCGCGACGCAAAGGCAATTGCTGTATTTACTGTATGAATATGCTGTTTGATTCAGGATATACTCTGTTTCTGCGGCTGGTGTTTGGCCTATTCGGCCAGGGGCATTCTACCAAGGCGTGAGATGATGTCAATTAAGAAATCTGGATAAGTCCTGCCGTCAATGCTATTGTGCCTTCATGGTACTTCGCGCGGAGGGATCTCTCATCGGAGGTTAGACAGATGATGCGGATGAAGCGTTTCTCAATGCTTGCAACGTGCCGCGCTCTTGGCCGGCCCCTTGGCCCGGCCGTCAGGCCGATCGTTCTCGGGCTCGTCGGGAGCATTTGGGTCACCGCCTCTCTGGCCTGCTTCTCCCAGGCGCAGGGCGCCGAGGGAATGTGGCTGCCCCAGGAGCTGCCGGATCGAATAATGCAAGAGATGCACGCCAACGGCCTCCAGCTCGGCAAGGAGGAGATCTGGAATTCCGCGGGTACCGGAGTCGCCAATGCCGTCGTGCGCGTCGGGGCGACCGGGGCTTTTGTCTCCGGGGATGGACTTATTCTCACCAACCATCACGTAGCCTTCGGCTCGGTGCAGCGCATAAGCACCCGCGCGAAGAACTATATGGAAAAGGGGTTCCTGGCAAGGACCCGGGCAGAGGAGGTCCCAGCTCTTGGATATATGGCATACGTGATGCAGTCCAGCCAGGACGTGACCGATCAGATTTTGTCGGCCACGGCGCCTTCGATGTCCCCTCTGGAGCGCTACTATGCGATCGAGAAGAAGACCAAGCAGCTCATAAAGGAGGCTGAGGCGCGCGCCGGCGAGGCCGGCCAGAACATCGAGTGCGAGATCTCCAGCTTCTTCGGCGGGGCGAGATACCTCCTCTATACCTACCTGAAGATCAGAGACGTCCGCGTCGTGTACGTACCGTCGCGGGCAATCGGAGAATACGGCGGCGAGGTAGATAATTGGATGTGGCCGCGGCACGCGGGAGACTTCTCGTTCTTGCGCGCCTACGTTGCCCCCGATGGAAGTCCCGCCGATTTCTCAGAGGGCAATGTGCCCTTTCGGCCCAAGCGCTACCTCAAGATCGCGCCGCAAGGGCTAAAGGACGGCGACTTCGCTTTCATCATCGGCTTTCCGCGGACCACCCATCGGTATCTCACATCCTATGCCCTGGTAGACTACCAGATCTTTGAACTTGCGGAGACCGTCAGGCTCAACCGGCAGATGGTGGAGATTCTTGAGGCCCGAGCCAATGCCGACCCGGCGGCTGCGATACTTGTGGCCGGCAGAATGAAGGGGCTCAATAACTACATCAAGAAGGACACCGGGGTACTGGCCGGGATCACAAAATTCGATCTCGTCAAGCGGCAGCAGAGAATGGAGGAACGGCTCCCGGGCGAAAAGTACGGGATCGTGCTCAATGGTTTCAGATCCTTGTACGATGAGCGCACCCTGCGCGAGATGAAGGATCTTCTCCTCGAATACGGAACCAAAGAAGGGCTTCTCGGCCAGGCGATGCTGCTCTACAAGTGGAGCATCGAGAAGACAAGGGACGACCTCGACCGCGACCCCGAATTCATGGATCGCGAGGTCCCCGATCTTAGGCAGGAGCTCGACCTATTCCAGAAGGGCTTCGACCCGGCGAGCGACCGTGCAATTCTCAAGATGTTGCTCGTGGAGATGGCAATCCTGCCGGCCGAACAGAGGGTGCGGGCTCTGGATGCAACCATCGACAAGATGAGCGGGGAGGAACTGAATGCGGCAATAGAAGCCCTCTTGGATGGGCTCTACGCAGGTACGCGGCTCGGCGAGAGAGAAGAGCGCATGGCGTTGTTCGATCTATCGCGAAAGGCGCTCCTCGAGCGCAACGATGCGTTCGTCGCTTTTGCGGCCAGGCTTTACCCTGAGAACCAGGAGAGGATCGCGCGGGAAAAGAGTTTCGCCGGGTCGCTCGAGATCCTCACGCCCCAATGGATGGGGGCGGTGGCTGAGGCCTCCAAGCGCGAGTCCTACCCTGATGCAAACAGCACCCTGCGGCTCAGCTACGGTGCGGTCAAAGGCTACGCGCCGCGCGATGCCGTCTGGTACAAGCCCTTCACGACTCTAGCCGGAGTGGTCGAGAAGAGTACGGGTATAGCCCCATTCAATTGCCCGGAGGCGATTCTTGACCTTGCCGTGAATAAGACCTACGGTCCCTACGCCGATCCGGCGCTAGGCGATGTGCCGGTGGATCTCTTGACCACTCATGATTCCACAAATGGAAATTCCGGAAGTCCTCTCCTCAATGCCAAGGGCGAACTGGTCGGCTGCCTCTTTGACGGCAACTACGAGGCCCTGAGCGGTGATCTCGCATTTGATGAGAATCTGAACCGCTCGATCCATGTGGACATTCGCTATGTGCTTTGGATTGCCAGATACGTCGACAGCGCCGAGAACGTGCTGACGGAACTCGGTGTAAAGTAGGCGACATCCCAGACCACAGTACGGCCCGGGGATGGCGCGGGCGGCGGTGCCGGTTTATTTCTTGAAGAAGAGATAGGCCGCCAGGGCCACCAGGATCACAGCGAAGACGCGCTTGAACTGTGCCGTCGATACGTGCTCCACGAGGCGGGCGCCGATCTGGGCTCCAGCGATTCCCCCGACCCCAAGAATAGCTCCCACCCTGTAGTCGACGTTCGCCAGTTTACTGTGGGCAAAGAGCGCAGATACCGAGATTACCAGGATCGTAAGAAACGAGGTGCCGACGGCCCTTTGCGCCGTATATCCGAGGAACAGCAACACCGGCACCACCAGGAAGCCGCCGCCCAGCCCGGCAAACGCTGCTCCAATGCCGACCAGAATTCCGAAGCCGACCAAGACCAAGGGATTTGGACTCACGACAGTTCTCCTTTGCGAACCTCTCCATAGTTGTGTTCTCCCATTCTATGGTTCGCCCGAGTTGCGTGTCAACCGCATGTCGCCTAAGTCCAGCCCGGATCCCATGAATTCTCTTGAATCCCGGCCCTCCGTCTGGTATCATCCCGCGACGTTAGGGGACCTGCTCATACGTCGCAACAACTCAGCAGAGAGGTGAAACATGTATCGTCGTAGGCTCGCCCTTGCATTTGCGCTCCTTGTGGTGGTTGCTCTATCCCTGCTGGCATTACCGGTGCTGGCATTCAATCCTAGCGAGGAGTCCGCACGATGGGAGATCTCAAGGCTCGGTGCTCCCTCACAAGTCACCCGGGAGACCTACGGCCTCGATGAGGCCACTTCCCTGGCTGCACCGGGGGTTGCCGCATTTGCGGACCACTACGGCGGCCGATGGTACTATCAGGTCAACCATCTCACCAACACCTACCACCATGTTTACGGCAGCGGCATCGACCTTGGCGCCACACTTAAGACCAACCAGGAGGTCGAGGCCCTCGCAAGATCCTTCATTCAGGCCAATCCGACACTCTTCTCAGCCGGGAGCGAAGATCTCAGCGTCACCAGTTGCACCAATGCTCTCAGCAAGTGGTCGATCATTTTCCAACAGACCTATAAGGGCCTGAGAGTCTGGGGCGGCAGGGTGTACCTGGTCTTCACCGAGCAAGGCCGGCTCTTTGCCTTGGGCTCAGATGCATATCCTGGGATTGATATATCAGCTGCTCCGGCCATCTCCGAGCCCTCCGCTCTCGCGATCGCCGAGGACGACATCGGCTACCGTGAGACGTCCGACAAGATCACCTACTCGGAGATGATGGTGCTGCCCGTGGAGACAGGCGAGGCCGGACTAGAATACCGGCTTGCCTATCGCTTCGATCTTAAGGTGGAGGAGCCATTAGGGATCTGGGCCACCTGGGTGGATGCCCGGCAGGGCGATATACTCTGGCGCGAAAACCACATCCGCTTCACGAATTTCACCGGCCACTCTCAAGGTGATGTCGAGTGGGACGGCTATTGTGACGGCTCGACCACGGACTACCCGCTTAAGAACATGCAGGTCACGATCACCGGCGTAGGCACTGCCAACACCAACGCCAATGGGGATTTCACGCTGACCTATGGCGGCACGGACTCCAGGGCAATCTCCGCGGAGTTCCTGGGGCCCTGGGTCAACGTCAATAAGGCAAGCGGCACCGATGCCAGCCATACCGGAACCATTACGCCGGGCACCCCGTATACGATCGACTGGAGCAACACCAATTCGCTCGCCAGCGAACGCGATGCCTTCGCCTACACCAACACGATCCACGACTGGATCAAATCGGTCGATCCTGCGTTCACCGGCCTCGATTACCGGATGATTGCCGTGATAGAGGGCACCACCGGCTATTGTCCCGGCAATGCCTGGTGGGACGGCACCAACATAAACTTTTGCGCACAGAGCACCTCCTACGGCAATACCGCGCGGATGGCCGACGTGGTGTACCACGAGTACACCCACGGCATCACGGATGCCCTGTATGGCTTCAACCCCGTGGGGGATGACGTCCATGAGGGCAACTCCGACGTCGGGGCCAACTTCCTGACGCGTGAGAGCATTATGGGCCTGGGCTTTTACCTCAACAACTGCACGACGGGAATCCGGAATTCTCTGAACTCCCTGCAGGATCCCTGCAGCGATGAGGCGCACATTTGCGGGCAGGTGCTGGCAGGCTTCTACTGGGACTCCTGGCAGGCGTTGCTTGCGGCGTATCCACAGGCCGTCGCCGATAGCGTTGCCCGTTCTACCTGGCACTTCGCGCGCAAGCTGGGGCTGCCCGAGACCATGGCCGACCAGGCCCACTGGACCTTCGTTGCCGATGACAATGACGGGGACCTAACCAACGGGACCCCACACTACGACCAGTTCTGCGTGGGCGCCACCAACCACGGCTTCCCGTGCCCCGAGATCACGGTTGGCGTGTCGATAACCCACACGCCGCTTCCCAACACCTCCAACACCAGCACGCCTTATGCCGTCACCTCGGTGATCACATCGACCGCCGGCGCAATCGATGTCGGAGCGTGCCACGTGACTTACAGGGTCAATGGGGGCGCCTTCACCAATGTCTCGATCTCGGCCACCGGAAACCCGAACGAGTATGTCGGCTATATTCCGGCTCAGCAGGCCTGCACGAAGATCGAGTACTATATCTACGCCAGGGATATGGTGGGAAACACCAAGACCCATCCTGCGACGGCGCCCGCGAGCCTCAATGCCTTCCTGGTCGGATACCCGACCGTCTTCGCGGATGATTTCGAAACCAACAAGGGCTGGACCGCCGGGGTCACGGGAGATAACGCCACGACCGGAGTATGGGAGTGTTGCGACCCGCAGGGCACCACGGCGCAGGCCGAAGATGATCACACCCCCGCGCCGGGAGTGAATGCTTACATAACCCAGTGCGCGGCAGGCTTAAGCCAGGGCAGTTATGACGTGGACGGCGGCAAGACGACGCTCTTGTCGCCGATCTTCAATCTCACCGGCTACACCCAGGCCACCGCGAGCTACTACCGTTGGTACTCCAACGACACCGGCGCCGAGCCTGGAACCGATTACTGGGTGGTGGATGTCACCAGCGACGGCACCAACTGGGTTCACGTCGAGAATACCAACGTGAGCAACCGCACCTGGAAACTGATGCAATTCGATATCGGCGCTTACGTCGGCCTCACGAGCCAGGTTCGCTTCCGCTTCATAGCGAGTGACTACGATCCGGGCTCCTTGGTCGAAGCCGGTGTCGACGATTTCTCGATCGTCGGGTGCAGTCAACCGACCGATACCGAGGCGCCGGTTGTGACCGTGCTCGACCCCAATGGCGGGGAGACGATCATAGGCGGCGGGGGCTCGACCCACACCGTCCGGTGGCACGCCTCGGACAACGTCGGCGTCACAAACACCAGGATCATTCTATCAAAGGATGGCGGCGCCACCTATCCCGACACCCTGGTCTCGGGGGCGCTCGATTCCACCTGGGTGTGGACCGTCTCCGACGTGGACGAGAGCGCGTGCAGGATCAAGGTTGTCGCGCGCGACGCAGCCGGCAATGCCGGGAACGACCTCTCCGACGGCACCTTCGAGATCGTCAGCGTCGCGGGAGTACCGGGCAGTGGCCCTGTGCCCGAGGATCTCGTGCTCTTGCAGAACAGTCCGAGCCCCTTCAAGCGGGTGACGGAGATAGAGTTCGGACTTCCCAGGGCCGAGACGGTCTCGCTCAAGGTCTATGCGGTCGATGGGCGGCTGGTGGCAACGCTAGCCGATCGTGTGTTCCCTGCCGGCTATCACAAGGTCTTGTGGCGTGGCACCGATAGTGAGGGCGTAACAGCCTCAACGGGCGTGTACTTCTATCGGCTCGAGACCGGCGGCAGAGCGCTCACGCACAAGATGCTTATGGTGAAATAGCCGAAGATCCGTGAGCCTTATACCGGTGGGCGGCCGCCGGCAGTACATAAATCGCTGGACATGGAGCCGCGGCGGTTGTAGTTTAGGTTTCAGAGGGTATTTGACCAGCCCAGAGCGTAAAATGCCTCGGGGGCTTTTTTGATTTTGGGATGTTCTTCGCGGAGGTTTTGGGTCATGTGGAAGCGAGAAACCAGATCAATCTCAATCGCGGCTGTGCTAGTACTTGCTTTGATCGGCGTGTTGGCGGTCTTCGGGACCGGTTGTTCCAAGGAGAAGTCCGGACAGGGTGAGTCCGGCGGCTCCGGCAGCAAAGCAACCATTGCGCAAACCAAGGGAGACAAGACGATGGTTGCCAAGGTCAACGGTACGAAGATAACCGAGGGGGAGATCGCCAAAGAGGCAAACCGGCTCACCATGCAGATGGGCGGTCAGGTCAGTCCCGAGCAGATGGCAGGCATGAAGGGCGCCATGAGAAAACAGGCGATCGATAACATGATCAGCCGCACGCTTCTCGAGCAGACGGCCGATAAGGAAGGCATCAAGGTCACCAAGGAAGAGATCGCCGCAAGGATAGATCAGATAAAGAAGCAGTTTCCCAGCGAGCAGGCTTTCACCGAGCGCATCGCCGGCCTCGGCATGACCCCGGCGGATCTCGAGAATGAAATCGCGACCGGGATGAAGTTCGAGAACTTACTTGCGAAGCACACCGGGGACGTTACGCCTCCGACCGACGCCGACACCAAGGCGTTCTACGACGCCAATCCCGGCCAATTCCAGCAGTCCGAGCAGGTGAAGGCAAGCCACGTTTTGGTCGCGGTCGGCAAGGAGGATACCCCGGCCCAGAAGACCGAGAAGCGCGCCAAGGCCGAGAAGATTCGCGCTGACCTCAAGGGTGGCGCTGACTTTGCTACGACCGCGCAGCAATATTCCGATTGCCCCAGCAAGGAGAAGGGTGGCGATCTCGGCTATTTCGGAAAAGGCCAGATGACGCCGCCGTTCGATGCCGCGGCTTTTGCCCTTAAGGTCGGTGACTTGAGCGATATCGTCGAGAGCGATTTTGGTTATCACATAATCAAGGTCACAGACCGCAAGGAAGCGAAGTCGATCCCTTACGAAGAGGCCAAGCAGGACATCGCGGGCTACCTCGAAAGCCAGGGAAAGCAGGGGGCGGTCAATACTTACATTAAGGGCCTGCGATCAGCAGCTCAGATAGAGTACGGAGACACCACCGGAACAGGCAAGTAGTCCGGCCGGTTGAAATCTCGAACTGCATTGCAGTAGGTCTGCGTATGGCTCGGGACCTACTTCGTAGCACCCGAAGGGTCAAATCCAGGACGGATCGTTATGGGTTACAAGTATGCGGTAGTCGGCGCCGGGCGCCAGGGCATCGCTGCCGCTTATGACTTGGGCAAATTCGGCGATGCCGATGAAATTCTGCTGCTTGATATCGACGAGGCGCTTGCCCGGAGAGCCGCCGAGGGGCTGAATGCGCTCTTGAAGCGGAAAGTCGCCCGGGGCATCGGCGCGGACGTCGGTGATATCGGCCGCCTGAGAACCATCTTGAAGGGTGTCAAGGCCTTCATCGGCGGCGTTCATTTCCCCTTTAACCCCGCACTTACCGATCTTGCGATTGAGATCAAGTCCAACATGTGCGATTTCGGCGGCAACACCGGCGTCGTGCGAGCCCAGCTCGAGCGCGACGCCGATGCCAGGCGCGCCGGAGTTACGATCGTCCCGGATTGTGGCATGGGGCCCGGCCTCAATGTGTCGCTGGCAACCTACGTGATGTCCCTGCTTGATGAGCCGCGCGAAGTCCTGATCTGGGATGGGGGGCTTCCCCAGAACCCCGAGCCTCCATGGAACTACGCGATGACTTTCAACATCGGGGGGCTCACTAACGAGTACTGCGGCCATGCCTACTTTCTGCGACGGGGCAAGATCACCGAAGTGCCCTGCTTCGGGGGCTACGAGGTCCTGGACTTCCCGCCACCCCTGGGGACACTCGAGGCCTTCGTCACATCAGGCGGGCTCTCGACAGCGCCCTGGACCTTTGAAGGCCGACTTGAGCGTCTTGAAAACAAGACCCTGCGCTATCCGGGCCATTGGGCCCAGCTCAAGGCTTTCGCCGACCTAGGTTTGCTGGAAACCGAACCTATCGCCGTCGATGGCAAGACGGTGGTCCCGCGGGACATGTTCCACGCGCTCTTTGAACCGCAGATCTTTAAGCCAGAGGTGCGGGATGTCTGCGTGATGCGGGTTAAGGGGATCGGCAAGAAGAATGGCCGCGAGACCGAAGCGGTCGTGGAACTCATCGATTACTATGATCCTGCCACCGGCTTCACGGCGATGCAGCGGCTCACGGGCTGGCATGCCTCGATCATCGCGATCCTGGCCACCCGCGGGAAAGTTCGGCCCGGAGCGGTATCAGTAGAGCTTGCGGTTCCGGGCAAGACCATCGTTGAGGAAGCCCGCCGGCGAGGTCTCGATATCAAAGTATCGCTCACCCCCCTGCCATAATCTTGGATCCCTTCTTCCCAAGCATTTCCCGGTAGATGGACTCCAGACTGTCAACCACGGGGCTGACGCCGTAGCGCTTCCGCACATATTCGGTGCCTTTGCCCCGCTTGGCCGCAATCTCCTCCGGGTGGTCGACCAGATGCTGGATGACACCTGCAAGGTCCGTAACGTCGGCATTCTTGAAGGAGAAGCCATATTCTCTGAGAGCATCCAGGTTTTCCGGGATGTCGCTCACCAAGACACCGCAGCCGAAGTTGATCGCCTCAAGCAGGGATACCGACAGGCCCTCGGTCTCCGAAGGCAGAACGAAAAGATAGGCGCTTGAATAGAGTTCATCAAGCAGGTCGCCGTAAACCCACCCCAGAAAGACCACCCTCGGATCCGCCATCGCCTTGAGTTTGGTCACGTAGCCGCCCAAGTCGTCTCCAGGGTCAACATCACCGGCTATCACCAGTTTCTTGTCGGTCTTCACTCTTTTGAAGGCTTCCAAGAGATAATGCAGGCCCTTCTGTGGCGTTAGTCTTGCGACAAACAATATGTACCCGTCTTTCTCAAGCCCGTACTGCTTGATTTTGTCGGGCTCTCTCGGGTCATTGAACCGAGTGGTGGAAGGCACGTATTTGACGTCGACCTTGTAGGTGTTTCTGAAGTACTCGACGGCCGGCTCCGAGACCGTGGCAAACGCGTTGGACCAGTATACGGCGGGGTATTCGAAGGCCTTCATGAGGAACCGAACGAACCGTCCCCAGGTCACATCGGTCCACCCCACACCGTGGACCTGAACAATCGTCTTCTTCCCGAAGAGTCTTGGGATGCCGCAGAAGATCGCCGGCGGAACGGAATGAAAGTGAATTATGTCAAAGTCGCGCCTAAGACAATCCACGACCGACGTGAAAGTATGGACGGGGCAGTCCAAGTGCTTGGTGTTTATGGTTGGAGTGCGGATGAGCTTGACGCCTTTGTATTCGTCCATGTCCCGCGGGACATAGTAAGGCCGGCAATAAACCGTAACCTCGTGGCCCCGCCTTACAAGCTCCAGACTCATGGCTTCGACGATTCTATCCATGCCGCCCCACGTGGCAGGGATGCCCTTTATTCCGATCATGGCAATCTTCATCAGCCCGCCCCTCTTCCTCCTATCCCTCTTCCCTCTATTCCTCTTCCTCGGGCACGACCCGCGCCACGTCCACGACCTTGTCGCCTTCATCCAGATTGATCATCCGGACACCCTGGGTCGCGCGCCCAATCACCGAGACTCCCTTGATGGGAACTCTTATGACGACTCCTCGCTGGGACATGATGATCAACTCGTCTTCGTTGACCACTTCCTTGAGTGCCACGAGCTTCCCAATCTTCTCGGTGCAGCGCAGCGTGATGATGCCCTTACCGCCGCGCCGGGTCACGCGGTACTCGGCGATCGGGGAGCGCTTGCCATAGCCGTTCTCGCTCACCACAAGCAGGGTCCCCTCCCGCGCGATCACCACCATTCCCACGACGTGATCGTCCTCTTCGAGTGTGACTCCTCTCACGCCGCGGGCCGCTCGGCCCATAGAGCGCACGTCCTGTTCGTGGAACCGCACCGCCTTGCCGCCGCTCTTGGCCAGCACGATGTCGTTGGTGCCGTCGGTCAGGCGCGCATCGATCAGGGTGTCGCCCTCATCCAGACTGATCGCGATGATGCCGCCCTTCCTGGGATGCGAGAAGGCTGAGAGCTCGGTCTTCTTGAGCACGCCTTGCCGGGTTGCCATCATCAGGTAGCGGTCCGGCGAGAAATCCTTGGTCGAGACAAAGGCCGTAATGCGTTCTTCCTTCTCCAGGTCCAGGAGATTGGCGATTGCCTTGCCCTTGGAGTAACGGCCGGCCTCGGGCAGCTCGTGAACCTTCTTCCAGTAACACTTGCCGTTATTGGTGAAGAAGAGGATGTGATCGTGAGTCGAGGCCACAAAGAGGTGCTCGACGAAATCCTCCTCCTTGGTCTCCATGCCCACCATACCCTTGCCACCCCGGTGCTGGCGGCGGTAGAGGGTTACGGGTGTGCGCTTGATGTAGCCGCCGTGCGAGATCGCGATTACCATGTCTTCTTCGGCGATAAGGTCCTCCACGTCGAAATCGGCGACCGCATCGACGATTTCCGTCCGCCTCGGGCCCCCGTATTTCTCCTTCAGTTCGCGGAGTTCCTCCTTGATGATGCCCATCTGCATCGCGAGACTTGCCAGAATCGCCTTGTAATGTTCGATCCTTTTGATCACCTCAAGGTACTCGTCGTCGATCTTCTTGCGTTCAAGTCCCGTGAGCCGCTGGAGCGTGATATTGAGGATCGCGTTGGTCTGGATCTCCGAGAGTTTGAAACGCCGCATCAAGGCATCGCGCGCTGCTTCCACCGTGGGCGACTTCTTAATGAGCTCGATCACGGCATCTATGTTGGAGAGCGCGATTTTGTAGCCTTCGAGGATGTGGGCGCGTTTCTCGGCAGCTTCGAGATCGAAGCGAGTCCGCCTGAGGATCACCTCATGCCTGAAGCTCAGGTACTCCTGCAGGAGCCCCTTGATCGTGAGCGTCCGGGGCTCCACCCCAACCAGTGCAAGCATGATCACCCCGAAGGTGGTCTGCATCGGCGTGTGCTTGTAGAGCTGGTTCAGGACGATCGCGGACTGGGCATCGCGCTTGAGTTCAATCACGATCCGCATGCCTTCACGGTCGGACTCGTCTCTGAGGTCCGATATGCCCTCGATTTTGCCGTCGCGCACCATCTCCGCGACGCGTTCGATAAGAGCGGCCTTGTTCACCGCGTAAGGGATCTCGGTGATGATGATTCGTTCCTTACCGGCCTTGGTGGTCTCAAGGAAGGCACGCGCCCGGACCGTCAACAGCCCCCGGCCCGTCACATAGGCGTCCCTGATGCCCTGCCGCCCATAGATTATGCCGCCCGTGGGGAAGTCGGGGCCCTTGATATGCTCGTGCAGCTCCTCGTTGGTGATCTCCGGATTATCTATGAGGGCGACCACGCCGTCCACCACTTCACTCAGATTTTGGGGCGGGATGTTGGTGGCCATCCCGACCGCGATCCCCGATGAGCCGTTGCAGAGAAGGTTGGGGAACTTGCCGGGAAGCACCGTGGGCATCTCGCGCGTCTCGTCGTAGTTCGAGACGAAGTTGACCGTGTTCTTCTCAAGATCCGCCAGCATCTCCATCGCAGGCCCCGCCATCCTTGCCTCGGTGTACCTCATTGCCGCTGGGGGGTCGCCATCAACGGAGCCGAAGTTGCCCTGGCCTTCGATCAGCGGATAGCGCATGTTGAATTCCTGCGCAAGCCTCACCAGTGTGGGGTATATCACCTGCTCCCCGTGGGGATGGTAGTTGCCCGAGGTGTCGCCGCAGATCTTGGCACACTTCCTGGGCTGCGCGCCGGGAGAGAGATTGAGATCGTTCATCGCAACCAGGATTCGTCGCTGCGAGGGCTTGAGGCCATCGCGGGCATCGGGAAGCGCCCGCGACACAATCACGCTCATCGCGTAGTCTATGTAGGAGCTCTTCATCTCGTCTTCGACATAGACCGGGATTATTCTTTCGCGTCCTGTAGCCATGTTCTTACCTCACCACTGCTTGCCCGGCCACTCCGGACAAGTCGCTAACCAAACCTCACGTACCTTCGCTGAGTTTACCATGGAGGCTCGGGGCTTGATTTTACTGGTCTAAATCTAATCAAGACTACCCCACGATGCCAGTCGTGTCAACACTTAACGGGGGGTGATGCGGCTCTCCGGCGCCGGCTTGCGGACCAGTAAACATACGGCCCCACGGCCATGCGCCTCGAGGGCCACGTATTTGACTTCCACCAGATCTCCTTTTATACTCCAATTGCGAGGTGCTTGAGATGGCGCAGAAGGATTACTACCAGATACTCGGTGTCGGCGAGAGCGCAACCAAGGAAGAGATCAAGAAAGCCTACCGCAGGCTCGCCAAGAAGTTTCATCCTGACTCCAATCCTGGGGATGCCAAGACCACCGAGAAATTCAAAGAGATAAACGAGGCCCACGAGATCCTTAGCGACCCGGGCAAGCGCAAGCAATACGACGATATGCGCCAGTTCGCGCGCTCGGGCCATGGGGGCGGAGGCTCTTACCAGGGCTTCGACATGAACGACCTCTTGGGCCAGTTCGCGCGAGGCGGCGGGCGTGGCGGCCGCCCCGGCCGTGGAGCCGCAGGGGGCGGAGCGGGTGAGACCTACACTTTTAACGACATCGGCGGGCTCGGCGATCTTGGGAGCATCTTCTCTTCGATTTTCGATCAGGGCGGGAGATTCCGACAGGAGCGCTATGGGCCTCAGCCGGGCGAAGATCTCTACGCCGAGGCCGAAGTCCCCTTTGAGACCGCCGTCAAGGGCGGCAAAACCGTCATTATGATCTCCAAGAATGACGCGTGCGATCGCTGCCACGGTAGCGGGGCCGAACCGGGATCTAAGGTCACCAAGTGTCCACAGTGTGGGGGGAGCGGTATGATATCGGTCCCTCAGGGTCAGTTCGCTGTGAGTCGTCCGTGCCCGCGCTGCTACGGGCGCGGCGAGATCGTCTCCGAGCCCTGCACCAAGTGTGGAGGCTCAGGGCAGATCTCGGCGATGAAGCGCCTTGCGGTCACGATTCCCAAGGGCGTCGAAGATGGCATCAAGATCCGCCTCCGGGGGCAGGGGCAGCCCGGCGCGTCCGGCGGCTCTCCGGGCGATTTAATCATAACCGTCAACGTGGCCGGAGACCGTTTCTTCAAACGCAAGGGCGCCAACATCTACTGCGACGTGAAGATCAACCTCGCCCAGGCCGTACTCGGCTCCAAGATCCGGGTCCGCACGGTCAACGACAAGAAGGCCCTGCTTAAGATCCCCCCCGGAACCCAACCGGGAACCACGTTCAGGCTTAAGGGCCTCGGCGCCGATGCCGGTGGGAAGGCGGGCGACCAGATGGTGACAGTCAATGTCGAGGTACCCTCAACCCTCGATCCCGAATCTCGGAAGCTCTTTGAGAAGCTCGCCGAAACCCTCAATCTCAAGCACTGAGAATCGCGGGTCTCCGACCCGCACCTACGGTCATCAGGAAGCACTCAAGGTCAGCTGCCTCCCATCCACTATATATGCGCTATGGGTTATATATGCAAGGGTGCATATATTGGGCGGGACTCACTTCCAATTCTTGACGCTGCGAACCAGCTCATCCGCTCGCGACATCCGAAGCCATCGCTTCTCCGAAAGCAGCACGGATGCCACTACTAGTGGAACCAGTATATAGGCCGCGCCGATGATAATCCCGACAATGGCCTTCGTGTGCGGCTCCCAGGGCATGAAGAGCAACAGCGCGATCGGGACAATCAAGAAGCCGCATGCCAGAATGACGGCGCAGAACACGAGCACCGCAAGCATGATGACGAAGCGTCGCGCACCTCTGATGATACTGAGGTAGGTGATTGCCGCTTTGACCTTAAGCAGCTCGAGCATCGTAGAGCAGCAGGATTCAATCCGGCCCTTGAGGAAGTTCCAAAGTATCCCGATCACGCAGCTCGCCCCCTGTTCTCAACTGACGCCGGTCAGGCTGTCTACGACCTCTTCGAACGCCCCATGATGTACCCGAGAATCAAGCAGCCAAGCGCCGCGCCCCCGATATAGGGCCAGGGGTTCTCGTGCACGTTCTCATCGAGCGCCCCGGCGACGTCTTTGACCTTGTCCATGCCTTGATGATACGTCGCGGTGACGTCGTGCTGGACTTTGCCGCCAACCCCGCCCACGGCTGAGCGCAGGTCGCCATACTTGGCGTGAATCATCTCGCGAAGCTCGGCCTTCTTGTCCTTGGCAACTTCGTTGAGCAGGTCAAGAGCCTCGTTTATCCGCTTGTCGTCGAATTTGTCGCTCATATGATCCTCCTTGAGTTGGAATCAGGCCCGCAACTGCATACTCGGAGTACAGGGCCAGTGTACAGGTGAGATGAGGGTATGTCAATCGAATTTGGGAAATCGGTCAAGCGCTGCTGGATTACTTCAGAAGCCTCCAGCATTCCCATCCGGAATGGCTCTCTTTGTGCTTTAGGGGTCCGAAGCGCGGCGGGCGATAGAGCACCACTATTCCCTCGTTCATCCCTGCCAGCGCGTATGCGGGATCTTCGGCGCAATCGCAGTGCTCAATGGACGCCGGCGTTTTCCCCTTCAATGTGGTCAAAGCATTGTCGTAGATACTGTCGACGGAGTTCAAGAATCCCTGAACGCGATCCACATCGTATACGACGACAGTGACCGCCGTCTGTATATCTTCTGTCAGCCTGTCGAACGCATGCTGAGCGAATCTATCTGCAAACCTAGACACATCTCCTTCGCGCAAACCGATATCCAATCGTTCAAATGGGCTGAGATCGAAGTATGAGAGGTGAAGATTGTCGGGAGAAGCGATGACGTATCGCGCGTACGGAGCAAGCGCGGCGATGGTGCGAGGGGTGCCGCTGAAACATGTGGAAAGCACGACGAGATCGACCTTCGTGGAATCACGTGTGATGCACTTCAATCCGCCAGCGAGGTCATCCACCGTGAACGTCCGATTCTTATACGACGCATCGTAGCCCGCCCCGCCGAATTCAGGGATTTCGTGACCGAAGTACAAGAACAATCTCACCAGATCAGGTGATTCTTCCACGCGGAAGCGGTTATAGAGCTTCATTTCGGGATCGAAGCGCGATTCTCCCTGATCGCGCCAGTATGATTCCTCGGCGAGGAGCCGTCCGTGCCGGTAATAATAGAATGTTCCGTCACGGACAGGGAAAAGGAGCAAGAAGTGACGCCGGTGTCTTTCATGGAAGATGAACACCTCTGCTTGCGTGTTCCGTTCCGCGACCGTTTTGGCTCTCGCGAGAGTCTCTTCATCTGCTCTGTGCGCATTGCCCCGGGTATCATGATAGAGGTAGCCCCCATCGCCGTGGATAATACACACGATTGAGTAGCGTGGCGGGGGCACGCCCTCCTCCACAAGCGGGGTTGCACGGTGAGCAGGACGGATTAAGCTACACGAAGACAGCAACAACGCGAGCGCCACGCAGACGACGCCCACCAAGGACATCGAGTGCGCATGCGTGGCGCTCGCCAAGAATAATCCCTCTACGCCGAGACTACACGACGAGGATTATAATGATTATGATCAAGAGCAGTGTGACCAGACTGATGGTTATCGTCCGATCGGCCTGCTCCATATCCTGGACGACGAAATCAGAGAAGGCATTTAGTTGCCCATCGGGCACACGATCGTAGCCATCTGTACCGGCGAGCTCATTCTGTCTCTCTTGAAGGATGGCTTTGAAGCGATCAATCCCGGCGCGATCGCCTTCCGAAACCAGCGCTGAGCGTTCAGCTATGTTCAGCGCCTTGGACATATTCTGAAGTCCCTCGCTGAGGATTGCACGCTTCTGCGACGGGTCGGCCGTTGCCTTCACTTTGCATGCGGTGTCGTTGAAGTACGTCTGAAGATTGTCTTGTCCTACCGCAATTCCCGCATAAACCAGGACACACATCATGACGATAGCTAGTAACCCTGCTCGTGTTAACATATCTGCTGCGCCCCTTTCGTGGTGTGATGCACGGTTTAACACAGAATCAATCAGCCACCTGTACCGTAACAACGCTTCTACCCTCCTTTCAGAGTGTTGTCCGGTTTGGGTGCCCGTGAAGACTTCATTTCCGTAACCTATGCCCCGGAGAATCCATCGGCCGAGGTCGCCGACACCCCCGTTCATACCGTAAGGCTCGATTCCGATCGGTCTAGCCCCGGGTCTTTTCCGTGGCGACTTCCTTTATCTTAGCATTTGCATAGATTGCAGCTTCGACCCGGCGATTGAGCTGCTGGCCTTCAGCGGTGTCGTTGCTCGCAATGGGCTGGGCCTCTCCGAATCCCGTTATCGTGAACCGCGTCCGAATGTGCCCGCACGACCACCCCGGCGACTAAGTGAGATCACTTCACCACAGTTTTTATCAAGGTTCCCGTGCTCACATTGTCTTCCAGCTGCATCCCATTTAGAACGGCCAGATTCTCGAGTTCGCTGTCCGGCGTACCGAATTGCTTCAAGATCGTTCTCAAACTGCCGGCCTTGCTGACCGATTTGACAGCGAGCCTATCGGGTCGCACATTGATTTTCGAAGGATCGTCCAGATTCCTGAACCCCCCGAATGTTCGGGAAAACGTAGGCGAGTATTGTGAGAATGTGTTTCGTCCGGTCAGTCCATGAAGAGCATAAATAGCTCCTCCTTTGGCAATGAAGTAGGACATGGTCTGAAGTGTGTCTTGCTCGGATACCAGCCGCGCAACGACTTTTTCAGCTTGAAGTCCGTTGACAACCAGCTTTTCCCTGGACTGCACGGCGGCATTGGCGTTTTGCACAAATCGATCTGCCGCCTTAGAGATCGAGCGGGAATCGTCCAGCATAAGCAGAATGACGGCGTCCTGTTTGTCCGAGACCATTCGGACCTGTGCGGGCGTGTTGCTGACCTGCCAGCCGCTCGGAATCGGGATGGTGAATTTCATAGTCGGATGGTAAAACACATTGTCTTCCGCGTATCCCTGGCGCGGGTCGTCACCGTATATGAGTCCGTCAACCATTTTCAGGTAATCGTCACGCTTTACCGTGTACTGAGTCCGGCTGAGTTTCTGGCGCCATTCCGCGGTCATATTAATGACCGCCGCAACTCGGTTCTCCGGATTCGGATGGGTTGAAAACCAATCCGGCAGGCCGCTGCTACCGCCCAGATTGACTCTTTCCAAGGTCTGGAAAAACGCGGCCATCCGATTAGTGTCGTAACCCGACTTGCTGGCGTATTCGACTCCGAGGTCATCCGCCTGGCGCTCGTCGTCCCGGCTGAACTTGAGAAACAGCATGCTCACGCCGAACTGGGCCAGGCCGGCGTATTTCCTGAAATCCTCAGAAAGGATCATGCCGACGCCGAGTCCGAGCTGGGTAAGCTGCATTCGGCTCATCTGCTGGGCTATGTGCCTGGCGTTCGCATGGCCGAGTTCGTGTCCGAGGACCCCGGCCAGTTCGGCCTCGTCGGTAAAGTAAGCCATAATGCCACGTGTCACGTAAATGTATCCACCCGGCCCGGCAAAAGCATTGATCACCGGCGAGTCCAGCACCTGGAAATGATATTCGATATTCGGCCGCTGCGTTGTCTTGGATATGCTCTGACCCGCCCGATTGACGTAATTCGCCAACGCTGAGTTTTCGTAGATGCCGTAGGTCTGGCCGATTTCCTGATCGGCCTGCTTTCCAAGGGCGATTTCGTCCTTCTCCGTAACCAGCATCAATTCCTTCTTGCCGGTGACCGGATTGATGGCACACGAGAGCGAGATCAGAAGGAGTACGAGAAGCGCTGCAACCGTGGAGACGAGTTTGCGCCTGGCCATTCTGTGCCCTCCCATTTCTGAATGAAATGATGCGCGCTAGGGACGGCGCTTGCCGGTCACCAGAAGTACGACGCCGCCGACCAGCACAACCACACCGACGACTGCCGGGACTGCAATGCTCTTGTGTTCAGTGGCGGTAACGCTCACCGAACCCATCTGGAGGACCGTCCGGTTCTTGTTGTAGCTGATTCCGCCGTAAACCAGCGCGAGGATTCCAAGGACCACGAGTACGATTCCAATGATTTTCATTTCCCCTGCCCTTTCCTGATCTATGCGCACCTGCACGTGCCCCCGGCCCAAGTCAGCTGGAGACACGAGACAGCGACGGCGATGACCACTCCACTCCTTATCAGCGGAGGTAGAAAGCGATGCCGACGCCCACATAGCTAGACGATTCATCGTTAAGCCCGATACCGATCTCGCCAACCAGGTCGGCTGAGTCGGACAGGCGGTACTCAAATCCGGGCACCAGGTGCAATCTCGTGAACGTGTCGTCGACCACCGGCGGAGCATCCTTTCTCGACTCGAACGAGGCATCGAGAGCGCCGTATAGCTCCAGGCTCGTGTTCACGTGCCCGCTCAACAGCGGCGTGATCTCGAACCCCATGGTGCTGAGATTCCCATTTTTCCCGGACATCCAGTGGACGCCGCCCGTCAAGGAGAAATCCAGGCCGACATCCTTTTCCTTGCCCTTTAGAATCCACAACTCGCCATCCGCGCCGACGAAGGTGCCATTCTCGAAAAAGCCTAACTTGGCTTCGGCGTCGAAGCGGTCGGCGAATCCGTACCCCCCACGGACCGCGACCCCAAACTCGTTATCTGCTGCGTTCTTGCCGAATGCCGCGGTATTTGCTCCGTCCTTGCCGAATGCCAAGATCGGGGCAACCATCAGTTTGAACGTGCCCTTGTCCATCGTCTCGGCGGACTGCATGACGCCGATGTACTGAGCAGCCACCGGCAGCACAAAGCACAGACTTAGAACTGCAACAAGAACCCCTCGAGTGATCCACATGTCAAACCCTCCTCCGTAAAGTTGTCGATAGATCGCAAGTGTCCAACCGGCTACTGCTCTCATCGACGGACCAAAACAACGATTCCCAGGACCACGAGCGCGACGCCAATGGGCGTTATGTCCCACGCTTCTTCTGGCTGAAGCACCGTCTACAGCACCCTTCGCCCCTGAATGATGCGGACCAGCACAGCAATCACGGCGATGACGAGTAGAACATGGATGAAGCCGTGCATGGTGAAGGACGTAACAAGGCCAAGCAGCCATAGAATGATGAGTACGACTGCGATCGTCCACAACACGTGCAACCTCCTTCTGTGCTACCGGGAAACGAGGGGGGTGGCGCCAACCGACGGCACCTCTCTGCGCCCCGCGTCTTAGTGATAGAACGTCCAGCCGATTGTGATCTTGGCGTTCGGCATATCATTATCGTTCAGGCTGAACTTGGCCTCGATGAAGAAACGGTCACCGTTTGCGAGTCCCTTCTCGATCCCGCCGAGCAGGTTGACGCCCAGGTCGGTCTCCGAGTTGTTGTGTTCCCCGTTGTCGAAGCTCTTGATGTTCGCGCCAAGACCGCCGCCGAGGTACGGAGTCCAGACGTCCCAGCTTGAGCGGAAGCGATACGCCGCCTCAGCGTTGACAGTGTAAATCTTCCAGTCATCCCCGAAGCCCAATTCGACGTTGGGTTGAAAGCGGACGTGCTCCGCGAAGTTTCCGAAGTCGAGGTGAGCCCCGAAGTGGACCTGGTCGGGGTCGAGCGACAGTCCGACCCGCGGGCCCCAGCCGCGGAAGCCGACGTCGGTGTCAGGACCTGCCAGTGCAAGGGCGGGACCCAGGGCTACGGCCAGTGCAGCTGCAATCAGAATCAATCGAGTGTTCTTCATCCTATTCTCCTCTCATTACCTGTGCCTGCGGCTTGAACCGCCGGAGCCCGCATTGGCGCGGTCCTTCGGCGGCTGGACCTGATCTACGATTGGAGTCCGATCGATGGTGCCGGCCAGCGATGGATTCCGGATCATCTTTGAACCAGGACCTGAATGCTCGTGGAGGACGTCATCGCGACGTTCAGTTTTTGGCCTGCCTCGAGCTCCACCTCGTCACCCTTGGTCGCGAGCATGAGAATGGTCCCGGCGCCCGCTCCGGCGCCTGCTCCGATCGCCGCACCCTTCCCTCCACCCGCGATCCCGCCGATGATCGCGCCGAGGACGCCCCCTGCCGCGATCTTCTCAACGTCTCCGTGTGTGCTGGAGGCTGCCTGCAGCGTGAGCGGTACTGTGGAGATCGCGTGGGTCTTGCCCTCCGAGTCGACGATCCCTTCGTACGCGAGCGTCATCCGAGCGCGGCCCTTGATCGGGCCGGATGCCTGGACGTCGCGCAGCACTCCCTGGATCTTTGCACCGGCCGGAACGACCGTCTTTCCGCCCACGATGATGGGTTCGATTGTCGTGGCCCCGAACGTATTGCCGGTCTGGGCCGTTTCCGTGGAGAGCCTCGTGTCGAGCGACGCGACGACATTGGTCCCATCCGGAATGACGAGTGTCTCATAGCGCGGCTTCTCTACCGCCGAGGTTCGCGCGGCTGTCCCGCTCCGGACGCCCTCTTGATCCTTCGTGCAGCCCACCATGATCGCCACGGCGATCAGGATGAGGATGCCAATGCTGGCTGGAAGCCGTTTCATGGAAGGTGACCTCCTTTCTTTTCTGCAACCGACCGAGGGGAGTCACCCTTGGTCAAGGTTCTTGACTTTCATCGACTCTAATTCCGGCGGAATCAGCGATCCGCCTCGCTCTCAGCATTTTCACCGCTTACGGCGATGGCTTCCGGTCTTGAAGGCGGCATCCAGTTCGTTACAGGCGCCCTCCATCTCGGCCTTGAGGCGCGCCCGCACCGCATCACCCGCTGCCCTGAACTCCCTGAACTCGTCAAATTTCGACCGCGCTATCGCGTGCAAGCCCTTCAGTTCGTCGATGTACATGAGGGCGTCGAATCCAGCCTGGACGCCGGGCATCTGGATCTTAGATGCGAGCTTGTCTATTTGCAAGCTCCAAAGCTTGAGCTGTGCGTCCATCTTCTCCACGGCCGCTGCCATCATGTTCTCCTCTGGATCCGTGATGAATTGCCACCGTCAGGGCCCAATAGGGCCCAATACGGTCCATCAGCAATTTGCGTGCCCCCACGTAAGTGCTTGATTTGTTGGGAGCGCAACGATACAAGCGCTTGACAACTCCATCAAAACGACGCATGATCGATCAAAAAGAAGGAGGGGGCCATGCGCGTCGAAGACCTTGGCAACGGCGAAAGGAAACCTGCGCAAGGAGTTGATCAACCACTTCGGCCTCAGTACTGCGCGCGCCGCGGACCAGCTCTTGCGGTACGACTGGCCGGGCAACGTGCGTGAACTGGAGAACGGCATGGAACGTGCCGTCGCGGTCGGCCGCGCCAACCTCACGGAACTCGAGGATCTGCCCGAGGAGGTCCGGCAGGCGATCCCGACATCGTCGGTTTCCAGTCCAGTGAGGGCACTCGGCGAGATCGAGAAGGACTACCTCCTGAAGGATCCTGCCCCACGCCAATGTACCGACGTCTGATAATCCTTCTCCTCCTGCAACTAGCCTTTGGGGCCTTACCTGCATGGGTTTCCGCGGAGCAAGCCGAGCCCGCAGCGCGCGTGAACCCGGACTCGGCCGAGGTCGCGCTGAGCGAGCAGGGACCTGCCCTGGAGCGGAGCGATCTGAAGTTCCTCGTTTATGCGGGAAAGCGCGTCCGGATGATCCGGGTCGGTAATCTCGATGTATTCGGCCCGTCGGTCAACGATACCACCCGGGTGACGAAATCATGGCTGGCGAGATTCCTCAACCACCTGAATTTCGAGACCCGCGAGACCACCATTCGCCAAAACCTCCTCTTCCGGGAGGGGGACACCATCGATCCCTTCCGGCTGGCCGACAGCGAGCGCCTCCTCCGGAACCTGTCCTTCATCGGAGATGCCCGGATCGTCGTGGTGCGGATTCCCGGAAGCAGCGATTCGGTCGACGTGCGGGTGATCGTGAAGGAGACATGGACCCTCAAGCTCTCAGGAAGCCTGAAAGGCGGAAACCGCCTGAAAGGCGGCCTGGCCGAGCAGAACCTACTGGGGCTGGGGCACCAGGTTTCCGTGGTGGGCAAGCTGACTCCCAACGCCACCCCCAGGTTGGGATTCCACGCGACCTATTCAGTGTCCAACATCCACGGCTCGTTCATCACTGGAACGCTGGAGTACTTGAAAATGCCCGGCAATGAAACGGCGGGTCTCGCGCTCTCCCGGGAGCTTATCTCTCCCGTCCTCAGATACGCGGGAGGGTTGGACATAAGGCGGACCTCGATCGCAGTACCGGATTCATTAACTTCCGAAGCTGATAACAGCTCCGATCTGGTCGATCTCTGGGCGGGAAGAACGGTTCATCAATGGCGCAGTCAGAAAGAGGCCGGGCGACGCCGCCTCCTGTTCGTCTCAGGCCGGGTCCGGCATCTGAAGTTCACCAGGCGCCCGCCGGTCACGCCATCCACCTTCTATCAGTATCGCAACATGGACCACGTTCTGGGAAGCCTCACCTACATCCAGAGCTGGTATTACCGCACGAATCTCCTGTACAACTTCGGCCGGACGGAGGATATTCCCTACGGTTTCCTGGCCCGCGTCACCTACGGATTGGCAGATGAGGAGTTCACCCGGAGTAACTATGCCGCCGCTATACTGGCGGCGGGAGAGAAGATCGGCATTCTGGGCTACGGAGTCGGTGAGCTGCGGATCGGCGGGTATCCCAAAGGCGGAACGATCGAACAGGGAGTAATCCGACTGCGGACCCTTTACTTTAGCAATCTTCTGCAGGTCGGAGGGTTCCGCTTCCGCCAATTCGTCAAAGCGGAATACACCACCGGGATCCACCGCTTCGCGGACGACAGCATCGACTTCAATGGCGACGAGAGCATCCGGGGCGCGGCCTACAACAGCAGTATGACCGGAAGCAAGCACCTGCAGCTCAACCTTGAATCCGTCGCATTCACCCCTTGGAGGGCGAGAGGAGTTACCTTCGCGGTCTTCACCTTTGCGGACCTGGATATCATCGGCTCCGGACGCAGGAACATCCTCGCGCAAGCTTACTACTCGGGCCTTGGGTTAGGGGTCCGGTTGCACAAGGATGGCTTCGGGATCGGGCCGGTGCAATTGCGCTTCGCCTGGTATCCGAGACTCCCGATCGATCACGCCGCCTATTCCTTCACCACGTTCTCAGAGGAACGGTTCCGGTCGATCGAGTTCCTGGCGATCAAGCCGGAGATCGTAGAATACTAAGGCGCAGCAGGGCGAGAAGATGGACTCACCCCTCCCTCACTTCCCAATGCCCTTCATCGTCTCCGGCATGCTCTGGGCGACTTTCTTGTAACCCTTGGGCACCTCAAACAAAACATCGCTCAGGGCGCCCTTGGAGATCGAGACCACCTCGCGGGTAATCTTGAGGTTATCGCTCTCGGTTCCCTTGGGCTCCTCTGCGGGAGCCTTCCCCTGGCTCTTCATGTATTGCTGCATTGCCTTCATGGCTTCTTTCATCTCATCCTGGTCGCCCGCGCCCGTCTTACCCATGGGATTTTCCATGGTCATCTCCATACCGAGCGGTACGCCCTGGATTTCTTTCATCTTGTCCCATATGAGCTTCATCTGGTCGCCCATGCCTTCCGCGCCCTGCGAGGATTGCCACATCTCGGCGGTTTGCTCCCAGAAACTGCGCAGTTCCTGGAGATCCTTGACTTCAGGCCTCATCCAGAAGAGCACCTGCACGCTTTGCGTAATCGGCGGCTCATCCTTCCCCGCAGCGACCTCCACGGTTGTCTCAATCAAAACGCCATCACACTTGAAGCCGGTAATCTGCTTGGTTTGGCCGGTCTTCTTCACGGTCACGGCCTTGACCTTGATCTGGGCCGCCACCTCATCGGCCTTCTCGCCCTTCAGGGAGATCTCGGTATAGGTGCTGTCGCCGGTGTTGAAAAACCACATCACGCCCTTGTCCAGCCGGGTTATGGTCACCTGTTCCTTGGCCCCCTGGCCGCCCATCGCGCCCATCATGCCACCCATTTCCATATTGCTCTCGGACCGCATCTTATCACCCTTGATGTAGGTGGTCTCGGAACCCTTGGATGACATCATGCCCATCATCCCACTCATCCCGACCTGCTCCTTGACCGTGAGATCGGCCTGGGCCGCCAGGGGCAGAGCAAGCACGCCGAAAAGCACCAGGCCGGCAAACAATCTGATCGTCGTACCGGTCTTCATCGTTCCCTTCATCGCTCCCTCCTATGCATCAAGATTCTTCACGTTCTTTGCGTTTTCTTCGATGAATTTCCTTCGCGGCTCGACCTTGTCGCCCATCAGAATCGTGAATATGCGGTCGGCTTCAACCGCGTCCTCCAGAGTTACCTTCAGGATCGTGCGGCGCTCGGGATCCATCGTCGTCTTCCAAAGCTGCTCCGGATTCATCTCGCCCAGGCCCTTGTAGCGCTGAACCATCACTCCCTTACGCCCCAGGCGTTCGAGATTACGGTCGCGCTCCTCGTCGTTATAGGCATAGATTTCAGTCTTGCCTTTCTTGAGCCTGTAGAGCGGCGGCCGCGCAATGTAGATGTGGCCGCGCTTTAAGAGCTCCGGCATATGCCGGTAGAAGAACGTCAAGAGCAGCGTGCGGATGTGGGCGCCGTCGATATCGGCATCGGTCATGATGATCACCTTGTGGTAGCGAAGTCTCTCGAGAGAGAAATCCTCCTCCCCTATGCCGGTCCCCACGGCCGTGATCATCATCCTGATCTCTTCGTTGGAGAGCACGCGGTCAAGCGGGGACTTCTCCACATTGATGATCTTGCCCCGAAGCGGCAGGATCGCCTGGAATTGCCGATCGCGCCCCTGCTTGGCCGAGCCGCCGGCGGAGTCTCCCTCCACTAGATAGAGCTCGCTCAACTTGGGATCGTTGACGCTGCAATCGGCCAGTTTTCCCGGGAGCGTGCCCGTCTCCAGCGCCGATTTCTTGCGCGTCAGTTCCCGGGCCTTGCGCGCCGCATCACGGGAGCGCGCCGCCACAACGCACTTCTCAATGATGAACCTGGTCACGCCCGGATTCTCTTCGAAGAACTCCGCCAGGCCCTCGCTCACAGCCGATTCCACGAGCCCGCGGACTTCGCTATTGCCCAGCTTGGTCTTGGTCTGGCCCTCGAATTGAGGGTTGGCCATCATCACGCTGAGGACTGCCGTTAGGCCTTCGCGCACGTCCTCCCCACTCAAGGAGAAGTCACCGTTTTTAAAGAGATTGCTCTTCTGACCGTAGGAATTGAGCGTTCGCGTGAGTCCGGTCTTGAATCCTATGAGATGGGTCCCGCCCTCGTGGGTCGAGATACTGTTGACGAAACTGAAGATGCTCTCGACGTAGCCGTCGTTGTACTGGATTCCCACCTCGACATTGATTTCGTCGCGCTGCCGCTTGAAATAGATCACCTTGGGGTTCAGCGTGTTCTTGTTCTCGTTGAGGAATTCGACGAAGGAAACGATGCCTCCCTCATACTTGAACACGTGTTGCTTCTTGGTGAGGTCGTCATGAATCTCGATCTGGACGCCCTTATTGAGGAACGCCAGCTCCCGCAGGCGCTGCGACAGGTTGTCGAAGCTGAACTCGTTTTCCTCGAAGATGGTCTGGTCGGGCTTGAATCTCACCACCGTGCCCGTCTTCTCGGTCTTGCCTTCCACCGTAAGATCCGTAGCGGGCTTCCCTTGCTTGTAGCGCTGCTTGTAGATCTTCCCGTCGCGGAAGATTTGCACTTCGAGCCATTCCGAAAGTGCATTGACGACCGAGACCCCGACGCCGTGAAGCCCGCCCGAAACTCGGTATGACTTCTGGTCGAACTTGCCGCCGGCGTGGAGCATGGTCATCACTACCTCCACCGCAGGCCGCTTCTGCGAAGGATGCATATCCGTGGGAATCCCACGTCCATCATCCTCGACCGACGCGCTTCCATCCTTATGCAGAGTGACGATTATCTTCTTGCAGAAACCCGCCAGGCATTCGTCGATTGAGTTGTCGACAACTTCGTATACAAGGTGATGGAGACCACGAGGACCGGTGCTCCCGATATACATCGCCGGGCGCTTCCTAACCGCGTCGAGGCCCTTCAGGACCGTTATCTTCTTAGCATCGTATTCCTCGGTGCCCACGCGCTTCGCCGCGGCGTAGGCTGCGTCGGCGGCCGCATCGGCCTCGCTCACGGGCCCGCCCGCAGCTTGCTCCCCAGCCCCTTCTTCAGCCCCTTCTTCCCTATCCTCGGCATCCTTGGTGCTGCCCTCCGCCTCGATGTCTCTTTTCTGGCCGCGCTTACCCGCCATTCGACTTCTCCTTACCTGGTTCTCCAATCCGGAAAACGATATCTTCCACCAACGGCTTTCCAAGAAGCGAATTGATCTTCTCTATGATACCTTCCTTCATCAGGGCAAGCTCCTGGAGCCACGTGGAACTCTCCACGACTACAAAGAGGCTTCCGCCCTTCATCGAGACCGCCGCCGCCCTGCGTGCGATATTCTCCCCCACGGCCTCGTCCCATAAAATTACTGCCTTTTCCTTCTCCAGTCGAGACGTAATTCCCATGCGGGCCGCGAGCCTCTCGAGAATGCTGTCGATTCGTTCGGGCTTAGCCACCGTAGGATATCCTCCCCCGAGTCACCACGATTTTTCGCATCTCGCCGTCCCCCAGGGGACCCGGTCTCGACGACGTCAATACTATCTGATCGAAGCCCGAAATTAAAGATGTAAGTGCCTTGCTGCGTCCCTCATCCAGCTCCGCGAAGACATCGTCCAGGAGCACGATCGGATAGTGACCGATCTTGGCCCGGGTAATATTGACCTCGGCGCACCTCAGGGCCAGGACCGCCGTCCGTTGTTCTCCCTCGGACCCGAAGAGCCTGGTGTCCCGTCCATCGCACATGAACTTGAAATCATCCACGTGTGGACCGAAGAGAGTGAAGCCACGGGCGAGCTCAAGCGCCCGGTTGGCGCGCAGGGCCTCCGCCAAGCCGGCCCGCACCTCGGTCACCGTGGAATTGCCCATGGAATTGCCCACCGTGAAACCCCTAGGTTCGTAGACTAGATCGATCTTGGTCGCGACTCCGCTCATCACACTGAAGTTCTGCTCCACACCGGGTTCTATCTCGGCGAGGAATGCCAGCCGCATCGCCACGATCTTCGCGCCCAGGTCAACGAGCGCGTCATCCCAGACATCGGTCTCGCCCCTGCCAATCGTGCGTTCCTGCGCGCGCTTGAGGAGCACGTTACGCTGCGCCAGCGCACGCGCGTAGCTCTGAAGCGTCCCAAGGTATTCCCGGCTCACCTGCGATATCGCCATATCCAGAAATGCCCGGCGATACCCGGGAGAGCGCTTGACCAGGTCGATGTCATCCGGTGAGGAGATCACTACGGGTGAGAGTCCGATCAGACTTGCCGGCCGGGAGTCCTTCCCGTTTATCTTGATGCGCTTGCGGTCCTCACTGTAGGCGACCTCAATCACGGTCTTCACGCCGATATGCTGGAAGGTTCCCTCGATCCGGTAGAAGATCTCGCCGAACGTCACAAGGTTCTGGTCTTTGCGATCGCGGTGAGAGCGCCCTACTCCAAGGATGTGGATCGCTTCAAGCAGATTGGTCTTGCCCTGGGCATTGGCACCGACAATGAGATTGCGGTGCTCTGCAAATTCTACGTCCGCGTCTGCGAAGTTTCGGAAACTTGTGAGACGGATCCTTTGGATGTGCAAACGGTCGCACCCCGGGCCTTGTGCCTGAGCCTACTCCTGCTCCGCGAGCCTCAGCGGCATCACCAGGCAGAGATAGGATTCGCCCTCCGGTTCGCAGGCCGGTTTCAAGATGGAGGCACCCACGGGTGAGCCAAGTTCGAATTTGATCTCGTCGCTGTCGGTGTTCCTGACGGCGTCGATTATGTAGGCAGCATTGTAGCCTATCGTCATTTCATCGCCGGTGTACGTGGCCGGAACCTCTTCCTCCGCCTCGCCGAGGTCCGGCGTGCTGGCAGTAAGCTTCACCGAGTCCTTGGCAAGCAGCATCTTGACCTTGTGGGTCTTCGAGTCCGCAAGTAGCGAGACTCGTCGCGTGGCACTCATCAAATCGTCACGCTTCACCACCAGCAGATTTGCATTGCCCTTAGGTATCACCTGCTTGTAGTTCGGGAAGGTTCCTTCAATTCGTCGGGTATAGACCACCGTGTCGCCCACGAAGAAACCGACGAAGGCATTATCGATTACAACGCCGACCTGGCCATCACCCGGCAGGAGCCGCAATATCTGATTGAGGGCCTTGGGCGGTATGATCACTCCCATCTCCTGCTTGATTCCGAAGTCGCCTTTGATTGCCATCCGTGCAAGCCTGTGCCCGTCGGTGCCCACCATTGCAAGCTCCTCGGGAGACATCTCCCAGAGTACGCCGCTCAGGACCGGCCGTGTATCGTCCCTGGCGACGGAGAAGATGCTCCGACGGATCATCTTCTCAAGTGCCCCGGAGCTTATGTTGAGCCGATCTTTCTTCTCCAGGTCAGCGATCTTCGGGAACTGTTCCTTCTCCATCCCCATCATTCGAAAACTGGATCGCGCGGACGTCACGCTTATCTTGTTGCCGTCTACTTCAATCACAACTTCTTCGCCGGCGAGCTCGCGCACGATTTCCTGAAAACGTTTGGCAGCGATGGTTACGGAGCCTGAACCTTTTACTTCGCCCTCGAGAGTGCTGATCACGGAGATATCAAGATCTGTTGCCGACAACTTCACCTTGTTGGCCTCGGCTTCGAAGAGCAAATTAGAAAGAACCGGAATCGCGGATGTCGGGGGAACCACACCCGTCACTAGACCTAGCACTCGCGAGAACTGTTCCTGATTGAGCCTGACTTTCATCTTCCCGCCTCCTCTTCTCTCACGGCCTCTTATTGTAGGTTAACAACCGGTGCGTGTCAAAACGTTTTTGGGTAAGCAATCTCGATCGGTTTTGCTGGGGGCTTCCCGGACGTCGGGAGGTGATTTGGGGAAGCGATCCGGTGGGACTCTTCTATCTAGAATCTTATATAAGAAATCTAGAAGAACTAGCAGGTCGTGTGGATTTGGGGAAACTCTTGCGCTCGGTGTTGAGGATTTGCAGATGGTGACTCCACCGGCGGGCGGCGAGCCGAGAGGGATCGCCTGTGGGCAGCTGGTAGGCTACCTGTGGACAAAGCGGCACTTCTCCACAGGGCCCCCTCCGCCACTCATTAGTCCACATCCCTCCCACCAGCTCTCCACATGGTTCTCCACGGGTTGGCAACAACGCGCAACAGCTTTAGGATCAATAGAGTACACCATCGCTCAGGGCTTCGGAGCCTCAGGGGCTGCGCGATCAGGCGGCTTGCTTGATTTCCTCAATGATGCGATCCACGAGGGCCTTGAAATCCGGTTTGGTCTTAAGCATTTCCGCAATCTTGTCACACCCGTGTATTACGGTCGTATGATCGCGCTTGCCGAAACACGATCCGATGTCGGCAAGGGACATGTTGGTGAGCACTCGGGCGATATACATCGCCACCTGGCGGGGCAGCGCGATTGCGGAGGTGCGCTTTCGGCCCACAAGTACTTCGGGGGCAAGCTTGAAATGCTTGGCGACAGTCACCTTGATGTCCTCTATTGAGACTGTCTTCATCGCGGGCCTGAAAATATCCTTAAGCACCGCTCGCGCAAAATCAGGGGTAATCGGGCTTCCCTGTATGGAGGATGAGGCCACAAGTTTCACCAGCGAGCCCTCGAGCTCGCGGATGTTGGATTTCACCCCATCTGCGATCATATGCAGGACCTCATCGGGGATCGCCAGGCGGTCCTCCTCGGCCTTCTTCCTCAGGATCGCAACCCGCGTCTCGAAGTCCGGAGGTTGGATATCCGTAACCAGGCCCCATTCGAAGCGCGACACCAGCCGCTCCTCGAGATCGGTTATGGCCTTGGGCGGGCGGTCGCTCGTGACGACGATCTGCTTGTGGGCATCGTAGAGGGTATTGAAGGTATGGAAGAATTCCTCTTGAGTGCTCTCTTTGCCGGCAAGAAACTGAATATCATCAATCAGCAAGAGGTCCATGCCGCGGTACTTGTTGCGGAAAGCTAGGGTACTGCCGTGCTGGATGGAGTAGATCATCTCGTTCATGAAATTCTCTGAGGAAACGTACCATACCCGCAGATCATCGGTGGTATCGAGGACGTGGTTGCCGATCGCCTGCATGATGTGGGTCTTGCCGAGCCCGACGCCGCCATAGATGAAGAGCGGATTATAGGCGCGGGCAGGCTTCTCCGCAACGGCAAGCGCAGCGGCGTGGGTCATCTTGTTGTTGCCGCCCACGACGAAACTCTTGAAGGTGTATCTTGGGTTGAGATAGACGCTGTTAGTGGTTCGCTTGCGAGGCTCGGCCTGAGGGGTGGGCTGAGCCACGGCCTCAAACGGCGGCCTATCGGCGGATACGACCGTGAACCCCAGATCGCAGGCGGTCCCGGTTACCTCGCGGAGGGCATCCTTCAGGACCGGGGCGTGATGGGCCTCGAGCCAGGTTGCGAAGAAGTTGCTCGGTACAGCCAGGGTGAACATGCCGTCCGCGAGCCCAAGTGGCTTGGCGGGAAGGATCCAGGTCTCGAGCGTGTGCCGGTCGATCTTGGAGTCAAGGATGGTAAGTGCTTGGTTCCAGATTTCTGTCGGTGAAGGTTCCATGGGTCAAGCTCCTCAAAACACTCTAAAACACTCTTACAGCTTTCCTAGGTTCGACAACACTTGCAACTTCCAAAAACACTTCTCAACAACTTGTCCACAATCCCGGGAGGTGGTATCTCCTAAGTCTGGCGGCTCAGGTCAAGCGAGGAAGGAATCAGAACACCGAGTTATGAAACCCCCAGGTTTTCCACAGCCGTTGATAACCGTGTAACCTGTTGGCAAACAAGTAAATATAACCGCGCATAGCCAGAGGGTAAGTAGAGTTATCCACAAATAGAATGCAGGTTGATCAATGTATGTTGTGCAGGTTGTCCGGGTGCGACGCGACAGCAATCTCAACACGGCCTGCCTCTGACTTATCCACATTTGAGGCTCTGCCCTCCGACACGCGTAGGCGATCTTATCACCGCAGCCAAAATCTGGCAAGCTATTTTTTCGCCACGATCGGGAAAGACAAACCACGGCCTGCAAGGGATTGAAAATCGCTTGACAGTTAAGGCGGTTACAACATAGAATCCCTCAAGTCGAGTATCGCAAAAGGAGGTAAGCAATTGAAGCGGACGTATCAACCGCACAACACCAGGCGAAAGAAGACACATGGCTTCCGAAAACGCATGAGTACAAAGGCAGGTAGGGCAGTGCTCCAGCGCAGGAGAAAGCGCGGGAGGAAGAGGATTGCGGTGTGATCGGAAGCTCAGACGCCGGGAGCGAATCACCGAGCAGCATGAATACAAAGAGGTTATTGGCAAGGGTTCTGTCCTGGTCGGAAAGAGATTCAAGGCCTACTTCCTCATCAATGGCGCGGCCGTGCGCAAGGCCGGATTCATTGCCGGCCGCGGCGTCGGTGCGGCGCACGAACGCAATCGAGCGAGACGCCTGCTTCGCGAGGCCTACAGGGCTCTGAAGGCCGCCTCCAGGCCGCAGGGTTTCAAAGTGGTTTTCATAGCCGGGCGAGGCATTGCGAAGGCCGGTGCCCGAGAAGTCCAGGCGGAGATGAAAGGGATGCTCCGGAGTTGCCATCTTCTGACGAACGAGCAGCAAGGTCAGTGATTGCGGGGCTTGACAGGTTCTTGACCCGCGGGGCGGTAGCGTCGGTTGCAGCGTACAAAGGATTCTTTTCGCTGCTTCTGCCGCGCTCATGCAGGTTCGTTCCGACCTGCTCGGAGTATGCGATTGGGGCCTTGAAAAAGTACGGGCTCGTCAGGGGTGGCGCGCTGGCCCTACGCCGGCTTCTCAGGTGCCATCCCTTCGGAGGCAGTGGGCTGGACCCAATTCCTTAGGGGTTGAGTGAATGAACGACACCAAACGGTTTGTGATTGCAATGGCACTGATGCTCGGCGTGCTCGTCCTGCTCCAGATCTACTCGGGAAGCCAGCGACAGCCGGCCCAGCCACCGGATACCGCGGGCAAGGCGGGCACCTCGGACACATCCCCGAGTGCGCCCGAGCGCGCAACCGGCCAGGCAAGCGGACAGGCGGAGAGTGGGACGGCCGAGCAGCAGACGGGCACGGTCGTACCGGCGTTTGGGATTCTTCCTGCGGAGGAGGGACCGGGAAGAGAGATAGTTGTCACGGCGCCGCTCTACACTGCGAGGTTCTCGAGTCGCGGGGCGGTGCTCACGAGCTTCACGCTGACGCGCTATCCCTTAAGCAAAGGCGGGCCGGTGGAGCTGGTTGCGGCCGGGGACATCCGGCCCTTCGGCGTGGCGCTTCTTACCAAGACGGGGGATCGGATCGATCTGGCGGCCGGGGCGTTTACGGTGTCGGCGGAATCGCTTGCCGTACCGGCGGGCGCTGAGACCACCCTTGCCTTTGTGCTGACGACCGCCGAAGGCCTAACCGTCACTAAGACCTGCCGGTTTCGAAGCGACACCTATATCATAATGGTAGACATCGAAGTTATCGGTCCAGGCTCCGAGGCCGTGCGGGCCGTGGAGTTCGGCTGGCAATCGGGACTCCAGAGTACAGAGCTAAATCGCAACGACGATCTCCGTAACTTCACAGCCATCACCCTGACCGATCAAGGCCTGGTGAAAGCCGATGCCGGCAAGGTCAGGAAGAACCAACAGTTCTCAGTGGGTGGGGTGATCGAGTGGGCCGGCCTGAGGACCAAGTACTTTTGGGCCGGCTTCGTCCCGACCGGCAAAACCCAAGTGATATCAAGATCATTCCCGGGCAATGGTGAATCGATAGGTATGGTGGTTGAGGCCGAGCGGGATCCCGTCAAGCCGCTGGGCTTCATGGTCTACGTGGGCCCTCTGGACTATCAGGAGCTCAAGGCGATCGGGCACCGGCTCGAGAAGGCCGTGGATTTCGGTTGGAAATGGATGGCCCCGCTGAGCAAGTTGATATTCATGTTCTTAGTTGCCTGCTACAAGGTCATCCCCAACTACGGGTGGGTCATAATCCTCTTATCGGGCCTGACCAAACTGCTGTTCCACCCGCTAACCCAGAAAAGCATGAAGTCGATGCGCGCGATGCAGAAGCTGCAGCCCGAGATGACGGCATTGAGGGAGAAGCACAAGAAAGACCCCCAGACCCTTAACAAGGCAGTGATGGAGCTCTATCGCAAGCGAGGGGTTAACCCGATGGGTGGGTGCCTGCCGCTTGTCCTCCAGATGCCGGTCTTTATCGCCCTATTTAACGTGCTCTCCAAGACGATCGAGCTGCGACAGGCCGAGTTCATCTTCTGGATCAAGGATCTCTCGGCCCCGGATGTGATTGCGAGGCTGCCCTTCTCTATTCCTTTCATTGGCTCCGTCGTCAGCTTACTCCCGATCCTCATGGGCATCGCGATGTTCGTCCAGCAGAAGATGACAACGTCCGATCCCAAACAGGCGATGATGACCTACCTCTTGCCGGTAGTCTTTACCTTTATGTTTTTCAGGTTCCCGTCCGGACTTGTTCTCTATTGGCTGGTTAACAACATACTCACCATCATCCACCAGTATCTCATGAATCGGGCGGACAGGCTGGAACAGCAACAAGTAACCACCGGAGGATAGTCATGCACGACCAGGAAGTCGATCGGAAGCAGAACCTTAGGGAGACCACCGAGGAGGCCAAGACCGTCGAGAGTGCGATCGCCAAAGGAGTTGAACGGCTGGGCTTGACCCGGGACCAGGTGGAGTACGAAGTCTTGGAAGAAGGCAGCCAGGGTGTGTTCGGTCTGATCGGAACAAAGCCGGCCAAAGTTATAGTGCGCAAAACGGGTGTTGCTGCCGACGAGGTGAGCGCCAAGATAGAGGAGCTGGTGACCAACCTGATCAGACTCACGGGTATTACCGCGCAAGTGAAGATAGAAGTCGAGGACGATATTCACCGGGTGGACATAGAGACTGTGGGTGTGGACGGGCTCCTGATCGGCAAGAAGGGCGAGAGCCTTGACGATCTGGGGCACCTCGTAAGACGAATGGTCGGCAAGCAGCTCAAGAAGAGCGTACGTATGGATGTCGATGTGGGGGGCTACAAGAAGCGCCGCGGGAGTGCCTTGAAAAACAAGGCGATGTCGCTTGCATCCCGGGCGAAGTCGACCGGCAAGGAGATGCAGATGGAGCCCCTTTCGGCCGCAGAGAGGCGGGTTGTACACCTGGCCTTGGCCGACGACCCCCAGATCAAGACCTTCACGATCGGCGAGGGAGATTTCAAGAATGTGGTGGTTTCGCCCGCGAGCCGAGGCGGGCATAGTTCCGGCGGCGGAGGACGACAGGGTGAAGAGAGATACGGTGGAGAGAGGCGTGGTAGAGAGTGATACGATCGCGGCCGTAGCCACGCCGCCCGGCGTGGGGGCCCTCGGCATTGTCAGAATGAGCGGCAATGCTGCGACCGCGATCTGCGATAAGATCTTCAGGGGGAGGCAGACGCCTTCCCAGGCGCAAGACCGGTCGATCCTCTTCGGAGAGGTCGTCGGCGCCGATCGTGCCTGCATCGATCAGGTGCTTGTGCTCGTGATGAGGGGCCCCGGCTCGGTGACCGGCGAGGATGTAATTGAGATCACCTGTCACGGGGGGTTGCTTGCCCCGAGGCTTCTCCTAAGGAGACTCGTCGAGGAAGGCGCGCGGCCGGCCGAGCCCGGGGAGTTCACCAAGCGGGCTTTCCTCAACGGCAAGATGGACCTCGCTCAGGCCGAGGCCGTGGAGGAGGTCATCAGAGCCAGTAGCGACAAGGCCCTTCAGGTTGCGTTGCGGCAGCTCAAGGGCGGGCTCTCTCGGGAGCTCGAGGGTTTGGAGCGCATCCTCTTTGAGTGGCTGGCCACGATTGAGGCCAACATTGACTTCGTGGATGAGGAGGTCGAAGCCGTCGACCTTGTAGGGCTTGCCGGGGCGCTGGATGGCGTGGCCCATAAGATCGGCAATCTTCTTCGAGCCCACCGGAGTGGCAAGTACCTGAAGGAGGGCCTCGATGTGGTCGTGGTCGGCAAGCCGAACGTCGGCAAATCGAGCCTCTTTAACCGCCTCGTGGGAAAGGACCGCGTGATAGTCAGCGAGGTCGCGGGTACGACCAGGGATGTGGTGGATGACCTGGTCTGTGTGGACGGCCTGGTGCTCAGGATCCATGATACCGCAGGTATGAGGCGGGCCTCCGATGTGATCGAAGAGGAGGCGGTGCGGCGTACCAAAGATGCGATCGGCGAAGCCGACCTGGCGCTGGTGGTGCTGGATGGCAGCGGAGCGCTCGAGCCCGAGGATTGCGAGATCATGGCGGAGGTTGAGGCCAAGCCCAAGGTGATCGTGGCCAACAAGAGCGATCTCCCCGCCGCCCGGGATTGGGCAGGCGAGCAACATCTCCGGGTATCGGCCCTAAAGGGATGGGGACTGCCGGAGTTGATGGAGGGTCTCGCAGGGTTGGCCAGGGCCAAGATCGGCGATCTTGGGTACGAGATCGTTGTAAATGAAAGGCATGCCGGCCGACTCCGGGACGCCATGGCGGCTGTGGATCGGGCCGGCGGTTCCCTTCAGGATAGATTGCCTCTGGAGTGCATGGCCTCAGATGTGAGGTACTCGCTCGATTGCCTTGGTGAGATAACCGGGAAGAAAGTGACCTCGGAAATCCTGGATGCGATTTTTTCGAGGTTCTGCATAGGCAAGTAAAAGTGTTTCACGTGAAACATTAGACTATGGACCACCCAAAAACCTACGACGTGATTGTGATTGGAGCCGGCCATGCCGGATGCGAGGCTGCCCTCGCTGCAGCACGGATGGGGTGTGAGACTCTCTTGCTCACCCTGAACGTGGACAGCGTGGCACAGATGTCGTGTAATCCTGCAATCGGCGGGCTTGCTAAGTCCCATTTGGTCAAAGAGATAGACGCGCTTGGGGGAGAGATGGGGCGGGTTGCCGACCTCACGGCGCTCCAGATGCGAATGCTCAACCGCAGCAGAGGCCCCGCAGTCTGGTCGCTCCGGTCGCAGAATGACAGGCAAGCCTACAGGATGCATATGCGCCGCGCCGTGGAGGACCAGCCGAGGCTTGAGCTGAGACAGGGGCTGGCCGAGAAGCTTCTGCTTGATGGGGACCGGATCGCGGGGGTGGAGACCCAGGTGGGTTACCGCTTCAGATCCAAAGCCGTGATAATTGCTACCGGGACTTTCCTTCGGGGGACCATACATATCGGGCTTCATAGCTTCCCAGGTGGTCGCAACGGGGAATGCGCGAGCTACGGGCTGGCCGCCAGCCTGAAAGAGACCGGGCTTGCCATGGGAAGGCTTAAGACAGGAACCTCGCCGAGACTCCGGGGAAGGTCGATCGAGTTCGACGGGCTCGAGCCCCAGTGCGGAGAGAACGGGATAGAGCCCTTCTCATACCGGACCCGAGACAAAATCGATTCGATCGCGGCCTGCTATCTCACGAGAACTACTGAGGATACGCGAGCTACTATCCTCTCCAACCTCGATCGATCTCCGCTTTACACCGGCAGGATCGAGGGAATCGGGCCGCGCTACTGTCCCTCAATTGAAGACAAGGTAGTCCGGTTTCCGGACCGCGCGAGCCACCAGCTCTTTCTCGAGCCGGAGGATTCGCAGGCCCTTGAGTACTATGTGAGCGGGCTTGCGACAAGCCTTCCGGAGGACGTTCAAATCAGTATGGTCAGGACCATCCCGGGGCTTGAGCATGCCGAAATAGTCAGGCCTGGCTACGCCGTAGAATATGACTTTGTGGCCCCGACTGAGCTCCTGGCCACGCTTGAGACCAAGAAGATCGAAGGGCTCTTCCTTGCAGGCCAGATAAATGGGACATCCGGCTATGAAGAGGCGGCGGGGCAGGGCATAATGGCGGGCATCAACGCGGCGCTTAAGCTTGTGGGGAGGGAAGGACTGGTACTGTCGAGGAGCGAGGCCTATCTCGGCGTGATGATCGATGACCTGGTGACCCGCGGTACGGACGAGCCATACAGGATGTTTACTTCCCGGGCTGAATACCGGCTGTTGCTTCGACAAGACAATGCCGACGAGAGGCTGATGCACTATGGGCACGCCCTTGGCCTCGTCGCCAGGCCCTGGCTTGATGAGGTCAGAAACCGTCTACAAGTACGGCAAGAGATCTCGGGATTGCTGGAATCGACCAGGGTCAGGGTGGGCGAGGAGCCCATAACGCTGAAGCAAATGCTGCGACGGCCCGGCATCACTTGGCGGCATCTGGCGGATCTGGCACCCTGGCTCAATTCCTATGACGAGAAGACCCTCGCCCAGGTGGAGACCGAGGTCAAATACGAAGGCTATATCGGGCGGGAACTCCTTAGAGCAGAAGATCTTAATCGTAAAGGGAACAAGCGGATTCCATCATGGGTTGACTACAGACACATGCCAGGGCTATCCCGGGAGGCCAAAGAGAAGCTGGACCGAATAAGGCCGGCGTCCATTGGGCAGGCGGCCAGGGTTCCCGGTATCACGCCGGCCGACGTGACCAGCGTGCTTATACATATGACCAAACATGGACCGGAAGAAAATGGCGGATCGGCAGGAAATGGTACCTGACCGGGAGTCGGCATCCGAGCCGGAAGCTTTGCCTGCGTCGTTTGAGGTTGATGTGGCCAGATTGATCGACCTGATTGCCAGGAGCGGCGAAGAGATCGAAGAGGGCGCCCGCGAAAGTCTGATGGGTCTGGTTGGAGCGATATTTCGCTGGAATAAGACGGTGAACTTGGTATCGAGAAAGGATATAGCAAGATTGGTCTCATATCACTTCTGCGATGCGGCCTCACTCCTTCCGCTCTTGAGGCCCCGCCGGGATCTTGAGGTGCTTGACCTGGGGGGAAGCAACGGCTTGCCCGGCCTTGTGCTGGCGACGCTTTCCGCTCATATAAAGCTCACGATCTGTGACTCCCGGCGGAAGCGCAGGGGATTTCTGGAGGAAGTCTGTGGCGCCCGGGCGGCCTTCGAGATCGACCGGGTCGATAGCGAGGCCTTTCGGGCCAAATATTCAGAAGGTTTTGATCTTATTGTGGCAAGAGCGGTTACACGGTTCAGACTGCTTCTAAAATGGTGCTTGCCACTGCTCAAGCCCGGCGGAAGGCTGGTCGCCTACAAGGGGAGTCGGTCCATAGAGGAAGTCAACCGGGCGAAAGGCTACCTCTTTGATCACGGTGGAAGTATGGTGGCAGTCGTAGCCAGCCCCTGGGCTATCGAATGTAACCCATTGAGATTATTTGTTATAGCAAAACGAGATGATGTAGAATGAGGGCCGAGCGCTGCTGGAGCAAACTCGGTGGATCGGGGTGCGAGGAAGGGTGGACGATGGGCACGGCGGGCGTAATCCGGAGGTGGGGAATTGGGTAAGGTTATAGCCATAGCCAATCAGAAAGGCGGGGTCGGGAAGACCACGACTGCGGTGAACCTATCGGCTTTTCTCAGTGTGTCGGACAAGAAGACGCTGCTTGTGGATGTCGATCCTCAGGCCAATGCCGGGAGCGGCCTCGGGGTTACGGTCTCGGGGGATGGGGCCAGATGCATCTACGAGGTCCTGGTCGATGATGTGCCGATTGAGGAGTGCATCGTCAAAACGGCAGTGCCGGGACTCGATCTTGTGCCTTCGCACCAACGGCTGGTTGGCGCCGAGATCGAACTTGTCGGCATGATGGCGCGCGAGATGCGCCTGCGGAAAGCGCTGGCGCCGATCCGGGAAGACTACGATTACGTGATCATCGACTGTCCCCCATCGCTTGGGCTGCTTACCGTCAACTCGCTTGCTGCCTCGGACAGCGTGATTATACCGGTCCAGTGCGAATACTACGCGCTCGAGGGCCTGGGGCAGCTGATCAATGCGATCAAGCTGGTTCAGAAGAACCTGAATCCCAACCTCGCGATCGAGGGCGTGCTGTTGACGATGTTTGACAGCAGGCTCAACCTGTCGCTGCAGGTAGCGGAGGAGACCAGGAAGTTCTTTGACGACCGCGTTTACCGAGCGGTGATACCGAGAAACGTCAGACTGAGTGAAGCCCCCAGCTTCGGGAAACCGATTCTGCTCTATGACGTGATGTGCCCGGGGGCTAGGAGTTACATGGAGCTTGCGAAGGAGGTGATGACACGTGAGTAGAAAGGCCCTTGGCAAAGGGCTTGATGCACTGATTCCGGACCTTAGGCCCGAGACCATGAGCGGCCAGGGCAGCATCCTCGAGGTGGCGCTCGACGAGATCGCGGCGAATCCGTATCAGCCCAGGACGCGGATCAATGAAGCCTCCCTTGAAGATCTCAGGCAATCGATCAGCGAGAAGGGCGTGCTTCAGCCGGTGATCCTCAGGCGAAAGGCCGGCCGGTACGAGCTTGTGGCCGGCGAGCGCAGGATGAGAGCCGCGAGATTGGCGAACTTGCGCACCATCCCTGCGGTAGTGCGGCAGGTATCGGATTCCGAGGCCCTCGAGATCGCTCTGGTTGAGAATCTTCAGCGGGAGGACCTGAACCCGCTGGATGAAGCAAGAGGCTATCGCGAGCTCGTCAAGCGTTTCAAACTCACCCAGGAGCAACTTGCCAAGAAACTGGGGCGTGACAGGAGCACGATTGCAAATGCGCTCCGGCTTCTCAATCTTCCCGAGGAGGTCAAGCGGGGCGTTGAGGAAGGCAAGATCACCGCGGGACATGCAAGGGCGCTTCTGGGGCTCGAGGATGAGAAACAGATCGTCGGTGTTTACAGGACCGCGCTTCACCGCGGGCTTTCGGTGCGGCAGGTCGAGACGATCGTGCGGCAGCGCTTGAAGCCCCGAGCCGCGCGTAAGGTACATGCGGAACGGTCGGATCCCGAGATCGCCAAGATCGAGCGCCGGCTGATGCACAAACTCGGAACACGCGTGAGAGTCATCGGCCAGGGCGGACACGGCAGGATCGAGATCGAGTTCTATTCCAACGACGATCTTACCCGGATCATCGAGGCGATGGCGATAGTGTGAACTACCCGATGCGAAACCAGATGGCGCGCGCCAGGGGAGCGATTAAGAAGCTGCGTCCGGTGTTGGCCCACATGCGCAAGGGCTTCTCGCTGATCGTAACCCCGCATGGCACTGGGACCACGGTCACCTTCGATTTGCCGGCCAATGTCGGCGTGATACTCTTGGTCCTGGTAAGCGTGTTCTTTGCGGGAATCGGTTTTGTGGGAGTCACCTACACCAAGATGGCGATGCTTGCCGTGAGCGCGTCCAGACTCCGGGCGGAGAATCAGAGCCTGCGCACCGAGAACGAGAAGGTTAAGGAGATCCAGGCGGAGCTGGCACGGATCGAGCAACTCAAGCAGCAGATCGAAACCTGGGCGGGCATCACCGAGGAAAAGAGCGCCGGGCCGGGATCGGCGGGAGAACAGAGCCCCGTGACAAATCTCTGGCCTCGCAGATACACATACGGTATCATGAAACCTTTCTATACGGGATTTGCTTCCTATCCCAAAGGCATGATGCTCCCGGCGGATGGCTGGATCTCGCGCGGATTCATCGCTGAGGCAAGAGGCAAGGCAGAGCATCCGGGAATCGACATAGTTGCCTCAAAGGGTACACCAGTAAGGTGTGCTCTTGACGGCGTAGTGAAAGAAGCGCGGTGGGATGAAGTCTATGGTAATCTTGTTGTGGTCGAGCACGGCGATTCGCTGTCAACGATCTATGGTCACAACGACAAGACACTGGTAAAGGAGGGCGATCATGTGACGAAGGGCCAGATCATTGCCACCGTCGGCAGTACTGGCAAGAGTACCGCTCCGCATGTTCATTTCGAGATCCTGCGGAACGGTAAACCGGTTGATCCCGGAGTTTACATGGAATTGACAAAGAGCTGACAACTGGTGACCGACAGATAGCAATGCGAAGTTATTCCAGAACGGAGGGAAGAGGAATGTTCGGAAAAGAAACCACAGAGGCTCAGGGAACCATCAGCACGATTCTCGGCCATGACTGTAAGTTCACCGGGGACATCGATGCCAAGGGGAGCGTGCGGGTGGATGGGGATTTTGAGGGCAAGATCATGTCGTCCGATTCGGTGATCGTCGGCAAGGGCGGTCAGGTGAAGGGCGAGATCCACGCCGCGCACGCCGTCGTGAGCGGGACCGTGGAAGGCAACGTGTTTGCCAAGAAGAAGGTGGAGCTGGAGGCGGGAGCGAAACTGCTGGGCGATGTGGAGAGCGTGAGCCTGGTGATCGAGGACGGGGTCTTCTTCGAAGGGCGCTCCAGGATGAGGAAGGAAGGCGAGGGATTCGTACCGCCGAAGCCCAAGATCATTAAGGATGTACAGGAATCGAAAATCTAGCCGCAGACTTGATGCATGATGTAGCCGGCGAAGAGTAGGCGAATGCGCCTCAGCGTCTTTCTGTTCTTTGTTGCCCTTTATGTGGCCACGACGGCCGGACACATCTATACGGTCGACAGCTACCTGACGTATAACGTCACGCAGGCGATCGCGCGGCATGGAACGCTCGCGATTCCCAAGTTCATGATGACGGTGGAAGGGAAGGATAGGCGGCAGTACAGCAAGCTCGGGATCGGCGAAAATCTGGTAAGCCTGCCGCTCTACTGGATCGGCAGTCTGGTGGAATACGGCTCCCCGCACAACCCGGTCTTCAGTAACTACAGCGACCACGTGAATATTCCTGATAAGTCGGGCGTTATAGTCGCCGATGCCCAGCAGCTGATAAAGCTCAACGACCTTGAAGGCGCGAGGGTCTTCTTCACCGCGCTCACCAATGCTTTTGTGACTGCGCTTGTGTGTCTTCTGTTCTGGGGTCTCCTGAGGCATTTCGGCCTATCGCGGAAGGGCGCGCTCTGGGGGGCATCTCTCCTTGGGTTTGCTACGCCTTTCTGGGTCTACTCGCGAGATTTCTTTGCGGAACCGCTCTTTGCGGTCTGCCTCCTGGGCAGCCTCTTGCTGCTGGTCGGAGCGGGAAGGAGCGAGATAGGGCGGAGAATGTTGTTTGCCGGACTGGCCTCGGGGCTGGGTATCCTTACGCGGGCGAGTTTTCTGCCGATAGCGGTGGTCTTCGCAGCCTATCTGGTGTTGTCATCCGGGAACACCAGGGTTGGGGCACGCCGAGCCATGTGGTTCGCGCTCGGGTGCGCCCCGGGCGTCGCGATTCTGGGGCTTCTCAACTTCCTGCGATTCGGAGACGTCTTCTTGACCGGTTATCATACGGCCTTTGACAAGGGCTTCTCCTTGCCGCTCGCGAAGGGCCTGTGGTGGAATCTGGCAAGTCCCTATCGCAGTATTTTCCTATATGCGCCTGCGGTGGTGATCTTCGCGCTCGGGCTGCGCGAGTTCGTGAGGAGATATCGCGCCGAGGCGTGGCTCATGGTCTGCATCATCGCGTACACCTTCGCAGTGTATTCCAAGTGGTGGGCATGGCACGGCGGCTGGTGCTGGGGGCCGCGTTTTCTGTTGCCGGTGATCCCGCTACTTCTTCTTCCCGGGCTTGTGGCCGCGCGCACCAAGAGGTGGCTGGTGGTGGTGGCCGTGATTCTGGGCATCCTAGGCTTCGGAGTCCAAACGGCCGGAGTCCTGATCAACTACACCGCGCCCTATGACTACTGGATCAAGATAAAGAAGCTGGATTGGGCCGAGACCAACATCCAGCAATTCTCCCCGATCGCGGTTCATCTGAAGGCGCTCTTTGCGACCAGTCCGCGCCTGTATGATCTGTGGATAATCCAGGCATCGAAGGTGATCGGACTGAGCGCGGTCTGGATAATTCTCGCTCTCTTTGGGATCGCGGGCTTTGCGGGTTGGCGGATTGTGAGACCGGCGCGGAAGGCTTGATCGCCGCGGCCTAAAACGACCTCGACAGCTCCAACCTCAGGTAGCTTGCATCCATGGGCTTGAAGCCGTCGATCTTAGGATAGAAATGCCCGGGCCTGAAATTCTCGTACAGCAGGTGACCGGCAAGAAGGTCGGCAAACTCCCAGCCAAGTTTCAGGCCGTAGAGCTCCCCGCGTTCGCGCGGACCCTCAAGATTGGGATCGTCCCACAGCGGTACATTGAACGCGGGCACGTCCTCATTGGCGTAAAGCCACAGGTACTTGGCCTCGAAGCTCAAGGAGCGGTGAATATGGTAGGCGACTTTCACGAAGGGCATCGCGAGGTTCTGCCAGTAACCGAAGCCCTGGAGCTGCGGCCGGACATACCGCTCGGCCCATAGCGTGTGCACGTAGAGCTCACTCCACAAAGGCCACCTCCCGAGAACGGGATTCCAGCCCTCGGATTTGTTGCGGGTCTCGCGCTCGTCTCCCGACACGTAGATGTAACCTGCCGCCATATCGACGGGCAACATCGGCCCAAGATGTGCCTCAAGCCTTGCGTGGGCGCCGTAGGCCGACACGCTCTGTGGGCCAGTCAGGATCCCCTCTGGGTCGAACTCCAAGTATGCGGGTTCGGGAATCTTCCCGCCTTGATAGGCGAACTCGCCGATCAAATGCCCCCGACCGAGCGCGAGCGCCAGCCTGGTGCCGATCGTGTACGTGTTCGACGTCCTGCCGGCACTGTGCTCTCTCAAGAAAACGTAGTATGGTTCTAACTCGTAGCGAAGCCTGGTGCCGGGGGAAGGCTCGCGCCGCAGGAAGAGGCCCCATGCGGTCTGATCGGCCTCGGCCAGCTGGGTGTACTTGTTGTTTATCCGCGGGAGGAAGTCTTCCCGCCGCGGGTCCCGCAGCCAGAATGCATCAAAGGACCAGAGGGGAATTCTAGATGTAAGGAGTACACCATTGACGTACGACGTCCGCGAACAATCAAGCGGCGTGCCGTCGGCCACGACCAAGCCGTCCCCGTAGAAGAGGTCCTGTCGGCCGAGGCGAATCCCGAAGGGGAGACCCCAGGGCTTGGTCGCTTCCAGGTAGAGGCTTTCGAAGATGATCTCGTCAAAGCCGCCGCCACACGATCCACACGTGATGTGTTTTGTGGATTCCTTGTTGAGCATCGCGAAAAGCCGTAGGACCTGGGAGCCCCGGTAGTCGAGTGAGACCTGGGTCCGGAGCCTGAGGAACTGGCGGTGGGGATCATCTTCAAGGCCGAGTTGATTGGCATTCTCGTGGTCTACGTATCTCAAGCGCAGAGCCCCGCCGAGATGCCTGTCGCCGACCGGGTAGCGCAGAGCGTCGCTCACGGCCCAGGTTCGGGTGAGGGGAGACAGCGGTGTGCCGGGCGATGGTTCCTCAGCCCCGAAGCAACGACCGGCGTGACTGGCTGCCAGGGTGGCCAAGATGACCAGTACCAGAAGGGCGAGGCGCGAAACATCATAATATTTGGGCTTGGGACTGCGCGATCGGGCTTGTCGCAATCTCGCCCGGAGTCCGAAGGCAGCCATGCCGAACCTCCTAAGGTGGACCACGCCTGGGCCAGGAGCATCCACGCGCCATATCCTGAGTATACGAGAGTATATGCCGGATTGTAGGGTTTGCATAGGAGTTGTCAAGCCCATAGCCGCGGCCATCCGCCTGTTGCCTCAAGTAAAAAAGTATCTGAAATGGGATTCGTTGCCTCATAAATAAATGTATCTGAAATGATCCCGATGAAGGTGGGTTAGGAGACAGCAGCATAAGCGACATCCTCCATGACCTCCTGGGCCGTTAGGGGCCGTCTCTTTGAGGCCGCGATCCTGTATAGTTTCTGCTGCAGCACGGCCATGTCTCTGCGCAGTGCCGCCGGGTTGAGAATCGCGTACTGGCTTGTGAGTGCCCTCTTGACCTGGTCGGCGACTTCCCTGGATGAGAGGACCCGAGCGTAGGGCGTCCGTGCTCGGTCATAGTGCTTGGTGACCTTGCTACCATCGCGTGTCTTGTCGGTGAGTTTCATCTGAGGCAAGAAGAAGTTGGCGTAAAGCCGGTAGATGTTGTAGATGCGCCTGAGCAGTTGGAGTTCCTTGTCCGTATCATAGCGGAAATAGCCCACAGTCTGCCTGACGGCGGTATAGTTCTTCTGCTCCACATAGCAGTTGTCGTTCTTGCGTCCCTCGCGACATCGGGTGAAGGTGATCTTCTCGGCCTTGCAGTAGCGAAACAGTTGGGCATTGATGAATTCACTGCCGGAGTCTGAGTTGATGCCCAGCATCGGGAAGGGCAGTTTCTCCCTGGTATCCTGAAGAGCCTCGAAGACCCACACCTGAGCCTTGTTCTTTATGGCTCTTGTCTCGATCCAGCCGGTGGCGACATCGGTAGCAGAAAGGCTCTGGCAGAAGTCACCTCTTGGGTTGCCGCCCTCGTGACCAACCAAGTCGACCTGGAGAAAGCCCACCCGGGCATCGTCCCAGTCGGCGAAGGTGCAGATGGGGATCTTGTGCTTCAAGAGACTGCCCGGCTTGGTCCCCGAGCGCCCCTTGATCTCAAGCCTCTTGCGCTCTCCCGCCAAGAGCCGCGCCACATAACAACGGTTGTAGCCAGTCAAGGCAACAAACTCATCCAGAACCAGACCCTTGCCCCTCTTCCGGGCTCCCCGGTAGCGATGTCTGACCTCCTGAGTGCCGATCCTGCCGGCTCACGGAGGGTAAACGAGAACTATTCCGAATACTTTTTATTTCTGAGGCAACGAACCCCTTTCGAATACATTTATTATGAGTCAACTTGGTACGTTGACAACCCGTAAGATATATGGTACAATCAATCTGGAAAAATAAGAACGGATTCGTGCTTCATTAGCTGCGGTAAGGACGCTGAAGACAGAGGCGCTGTGAGAGTGTGCCGAGAGGCGGGCAGAACTGTCTCCGGTCCGAGTTCGATTAGACGGTGACGTCGGCATCGAGATCGGCTGGTGACAGGTCTGCTCAGGGAATCACAATCCAGCCTCTCCGCATTTTTCTTACGAGCGAAAACCGAAGGTGAGTTGAAAGGAGTGTGTTCCATGCAACACCGGATCTCCAAGCCACTGTGTCTCGCGGTGGCAGTCCTAGCTTTGGCGTTTGCCGTTGGGACGGCAACGGCCCCGGCTTTCGCAGGGCAGAACCTTGGCTGCAAGATCGCGATCCACCTCAAGGCGCATCCGACTTCATGCACCAAGAGTTATCCCGCGTTCACGGCCTGCGAAGGCATCAATGAGACCTGGGTACCCACCGGTGACGTAGATGCCATGCCAGTGTTCTATGACCTCGCTTCGTACACCACCCACGAGTTCGGTCTGACGTGGCCGATCGAGTGGGGTAGCGGCAGCTGGACCCGTTGCAAGGGCGACATTGCGGTTGGCGGCATCCTCTATTCCGGGGAAGGCACCGCGATTGCATGGACGACTTGCCAGTACGGCTGGGGCTTGGCCACAGGCTACATCTGGTTGGCAGCCACGGGCCCGGGCTACGTGACCCCGGTTGCGAACCCTGCGACCAATCAGCTCGACGTGGTTGATTGCGATTTTGTGACAGGTCCGTACCAGGACTTCCCGATCCTTATCAGCTCGGGTGGCGTCGGTGGGCTCACTGGTGATGAGCCCTGCCGAGTTGCCCTGCAACCGATCACTTTGACCAAGGGCGATGGGATTGCCTCTGATGGGTGTGCCTTCCCGAGCGCGAACATGACTTACACCATAGGGTACACCAATACCAACGGGACGGCGCTTACTCATGTCGAGATCACCGATCCTCTACCTGCCGAGGTGGATTATGTGTCGTCGACTGGTGGAGGTTCTTATAACGCCAGGACTCGCACGGTGACCTGGACTATAGGTACGGTGGCGGGTAGTGCAGGTGGTAGCCTGGACCTGGTAGTGATGGTGAAGGCGAGTACGGCGGGTGGGTCATCCTTCTCCAACACGTGCTCGGTGGTTGCCACCGAGACGCCGTCGCCGCGGACAGTGGACCACACTACGCATGTTTGTGCGTGTTTGATAAATGGCCCCACGACGGTATGCCCGAATGCGACCAGTTCGTACTCCGGGCCTGTTGGGATGCAGTCTTACCAGTGGTCGGTGACGGGCAGCGGTACGCTTCAGTCTCCTCCGAGCGGCCAGTCGGTAAATGTGAAGACCAGTGGTGGCTGCGGCGTAACATATACGGTGCACCTGACGGTGGTGGACGCCGCCGGTTTCTCGAGCACATGCGAGAAGACAGCGACGACCAGCGACACCATAGCGCCGACAATCTCATCTTGTCCCGGGAACACGACGGTACAGTGCCTGACGCAGGTGCCCCCGATCAACACCGGCGCGGTGATAGCGGGGGACAACTGTGGTGATGTAGCCATCTCCTGGCGGAGCGACGTCCAGAGCGGTACCTGCGTGGGAGCGAATGTTCTCACGGTAACACGTACGTATAGGGCGATCGACGCGTGCGGCAACACGGCGGAGTGCCAGCAGGTGATCACGGTGGATGACACGACGGTCCCTGAGATCACGTGTCCGGCGAACACCACGATTGAATGCAGTGCCTCGAGCGATCCGAGCAACACGGGTACAGCGACAGCGATCGACAATTGCGATCCGGCGCCCGGGGTTGCCCACAGTGATGTGGTGACCCCAGGGAATTGTGCGGGCAACTACAGCATAGCGCGGACCTGGGCTGCGACCGATGCCTGCGGCAACACTGCGACCTGCATGCAGACGATCACAGTGCATGACACCACGCCGCCGCAGATCACAGCTTGTCCTCAAGGAACCACAGTACAGTGTCTGAGTAATATCCCGAATCCAAACATCGGGCTCGTGACGGCGACCGACAATTGCGGCAGCGCGGTAATTACCTATGTCGGCGATGTGCCCAGCGGGCCTGCGTGCAACCAGACGATCACGCGGACCTACCGCGCGACCGACGCGTGCGGCAACTCTTCGACCTGTGTGCAGACAATCACCGTGCGGGATACTCAGTCGCCGGTCATCACCTGCGCCCAGAATGTGACCATCGAGTGTGACGAGACGCCGGTCTTCACCGATCCGACCGTCACCGACAACTGTGACCCGTCGCCGGTGCTGAATGTCGTCTCAACAACCTCGACCCCCGGGCCGGGTGCGGGTGAAGTCACTCACACCAGGTGCTGGACGGCGACCGATGCTTGCGGCAACACGTCACTGCCGTGCTGCCAGAATATAGTGAAGGTAGGCTGCGGGTGCATCATTACTGGGCCCGACCTGGTATGCCCGAGCTCGGTGAATCCGTTCCAGCTTGCCGGCCCACCGCCTCCGGGCACGATCGGGTTTGTATGGACGGTCGCGGGAAGCGGCACTATAGTGGGGCCCAATAACGGTCCCGTGGCCCAGGTGCAGGCCGGATCTGCCTGTGGCACATCCTTCCTGGTTATCCTCGATGTGATGGGTGCCGCGGGTCCGATCAGCCACTGCGAGAAGTCGGTGCAGATCGACGACACGGCTCCTCCGCAGGTTGACCCGCTATCGAATGTCAATGTCCAGTGTTCGGGCGACGTGCCTGATCCGGATCCGACAAGCGTGAGCGCGATCGACAATTGCGGTCTCGTCACCGTGGTGTTTGTCGGTGACCAGCCGAACGGCCAGACCTGTCCCGAGTTGATCACGCGTACCTATCGCGCGAGCGACCCTTGCGGCAACCATACCGATGTGACCCAGACGATTCGGGTGTGGGACACGGTTCCACCGACTATCATGTGTCCGTCGGATAGAACCTTCGAGTGCAGCTCAATAGGCGATTTCGGCGTGGCGACCGCAAGCGACAACTGCGACGAGAACCTGGCCATTACTTTCAATGATACGATCGTGCCGGGTGCCTGTCCGGGATCATACCAGATCCGACGCCAGTGGACGGCGAACGACGATTGTCTCAATACAGCGTCCTGTCTCGAGACCATCACGATCGTGGACACGGTTCCACCGACGATAACCTGTGCGGCAGATGGCCGCATTGGCTGCAGCGATCCTTTGATCTTCACGCCGCCTACGGCCGTGGATAACTGCAATCGGGCACCACAGGTAGTCGTCAGTCAAGACACATCGGTGCCCGGTCCCAATCCTGGGGAGATGACCTACACCAGGTGCTGGACGGCCTCCGATGGCTGCGGCAACGCCGCAAGTTGCTGCCAGACGATCATTCGGGACGCCTGTCCGTTGTTGCCGCTTGAGATCGATAAGACCTCCAGCGTTACGGATTGCGTCAGTCCTGGCGGCACGATTACCTATACGCTGAGTTACCATAACCCCAATGCCATACCTGTCGCCGACGTGTTGGTGCTCGAACCGGTGTCCCCCGGCCTGATAGTGACCGACACCCATGGTGGGCTCTACCGGCCAGGTCCGCCTCCGAGCGTGCTCTGGACGATCGGCACCTTGGCCGGTTTGGCGAGCGGTTCGGTCGAGCTCGACGTACAGGTCGATCCTAGCGTGGCTTACGGCAGCGTGCTTTACAACGAATGCTGGATCTACTGGGAGGCTCCGGGTAACCATGCCGGGGACAACCTCTCGATAGACGTCTGCCAGTACCCGTATGTGCCGCTCAGGCTCACCAAGACGGATAACCTGACGGCGCCGGTTGCTCCGGGCGATACGGTCCGCTACGAGATACGCTGCTACAATGACAACGACGTCGAGGTGACCGGCGGGACCATCATGGACCAGATGCCCGCGGACGTCAGTTTCGTGTGGGCGACGAGCCCCTATACGCTCGACGTCCCCACCCATCAGGTGACGTGGAATCTCGATCCGTTGCCTGCCCATAGCTCCTTGTTGGTGCACCTGTGGGTCAAGGTTAATGACGGCACCCCGACGGGTGATCTCATCAACACGGCATCGGTCACCAGCACCCAGACGCCGATGCCGGTTGTGGCCGCCGAGACCACCCAGGTCGTGGCTAACGAGATTCGGGTCTATGTCGATGTGAATCCGGGCGACTGTCCGAATGTGGTCAATCCCAAGGCCGAAGGCGTGCTGAGGGTAGCGATTCTCGGGACCAGGAGCCTCAACGTCAGGGATATCGACCCGCCGTCGATCAGATTGACGGCCGAAGGCTCGAGCGCGTCGCTTGCCCCGGAGAAGTGGTCGTATGAAGATGGCGGGACCCCTTATATGGGCCAGCTCTGCGGCTGCAGCGATCAAGGTCCTGATGGATACCTCGACCTGGTGCTCAAGTTCCCGGACAAGGGCATCGGGAGGCTTGGCCTGAGCCTCATCAAAGGTCAGACTGTCAAGGTCACGCTCACGGGCGTGCTTAGGAATGGTACTCGGTTCACCGGGTCTGACTGCATCAGGGTGCCCGGACGCGACGACGAAGGCAGTATGAGCCCGTCGGCCGCCGCTGCCTTTGAGTTCGGCGACCAGATCGGTGCCAGGGGCGAGTCTCAAGTAAGCCTCGCGTTCTATACCGCGGGCGCCGACCGTGTGCGCATCGATATCTACGACATACACGGCCGTGTGGTTGCGAATCTCATGGATACCGATGTCGGCGCGGGGAGCCATTCGGTTACCTGGAACTTCATGAGCCAGTCGGGCCAGAAGGTTCCTGTGGGAATCTACTTTGTTAGATTGTCGACTAGTACCGAGAACACAACCAAGAAACTAGTTGTCGTCGAATGATCGGGATGGGGAGGGGAGCAGTCTTTAACTGAGCCGCCGGGGATATTGGCAGACCCACGAGGGGCCGAGGCAACCGCGGTGGACAGGTGGTGAGAGGAAGAGGCCGTGCCGCACGCACGGTCTCTTCTTATTAGGCCTACGGCATTCCCCATCTGCGAACGGCGCATAAGGGGCGAGCAATCCCGGCCCCGGCCCAACGACATAATCATATTCGTATATGATAATATGAATCCGCTATCCGAGACCCTGCGGTCTCGCTCGGTCCGGCACGTTCGGTGCGCTCGGCGGGGGGTTGTGCTCCGGCTCAGTAACCCCATTCGCCTACGCATCAACCCTCCTCCCTCGCCCACTCCAATTCGGTAGCGAGGTGACGAGTGGCCCGAAGCAAGTGTAGTATCGCAGCAAGGGCCACCGGCGCCGAGCCTCTGAGTGAAGGGCTGCCGCCCCGAGGCCCCAAGGCCACTTCCGGCAGGCCTCTGAGCGAAGAGCTCCCGCCCCGAGGCACCAGGCCTCGCTCGGTCAGGAGGTTGCGCTCCGGCCCAGGAATCGCCGATGTGGAAATGTGGATAACGTCACGGGGGGTGTTGATAAGTGAGAATGTCTTGTAGAATCAATGGGTTATGGCCGGGCTTGAAACAAGTATAAGAGCGGTTTTCCACAGGTTTCAATTTGAAATAGGGTTGAGAATTAGGGGTTCGCAAAAACGGCAATCGCTGTATTGGCAAGCCCGAAGACAGGATACCTTCCAGGTAGGGCCTGCGGTGGCCGGCCGGAAGCGGCTCAAGCCCGGAAGGGTAGCGACCGATACAGGAAGGAGGGGACCAAGGTCAAGGAATCGCGAAGGAATCGCGAGGGGGACCTGCAATTATGAAGACCGCACCAATCATTACTCTGCTGGCTCTTGGGGCAATCACCATGCTCCTTGTCGGCTCGGGTGCGCGGAATCTCGCTGCCAGTGAGCTGAGGTCTGTACCGCTTACCCTTAACGATATGACAGATCTCCGGGATTTTCGAACCGAGAACCTCGCGGTCCAGTGCGGCCTGAGCTACTCCTATCTGCTTGAGGAGTGCGCCTATGTTACGGTCGTGGAGGGTATTGGGGAGAATGAGACCTACGTGGTCCGCTTCACGATGACCGACGTAGTGCCGTGGGCCACAGCTTGCGATACGGCGGCCTGTCTCACGCTCGATACAATTGAGCTGGTTTTCTACGACGCTCTTCCTCCGCCGGCCGATCAGGACATGATCTTGAGGGTCTTCGGCTCGGACGGGAACGGGGAACCGACAGGGAACCTGCTTGCGAACAGGGAGTTCGCCGTGGCCTACACGGATACGGCCGCCTTCACACCGGTCGTGATAGACTTCACCAACGGCGGCGCGGTTGACGGACTTGATCTTGCCCAGTGCCGGGGTGACTTCGTCGCCCTGATCACCTGGAAGAACCCGACCGGCCATCCCCTGCTTGTGCTTGACAATGTGAGCGCTTGTGCCGCCGGCTGCCCGGCAAACTCAAGTTGCTGCCAGATGGGCACATATCCCTACGTGTACCCGCGAGCGGCCGTTCGTACCTACTATTATGGAATGGAACCCGCCTGGGGCGTGCCTGATCCCGTCCCGGACCCCGCCGGGGCTGTTCCCTACGGTTACCTCGAAGCGCTGTGGAGGGCGTCATTCTGCGAGTGGAGCGCTGCCACCGTGCCGGCGACCTGGGGAAGCATTAAGGCAATGTACAAATAAGTTGCCGGCCCCGTAAAGGCCCCCGCATGCAATCCCGCGGAACTCCGAGCCCCGGAACCCCGATATAGTTTGACATCCCGGCAGGGCGGTTGTTAGTTTAGGCTACACGGGCTTACCGGTTGGGCTTTCTCCCCTGGAAGGACGATATGAGGCCAGAGAGAAGGGCGGCATTCATTTTCGCTATCTCGGCTGCTGCACTTGCGATGATCGTGGCGAGTGGGCTTTTCTCCTGCGGCGGCCGGGCCAAGAGTCCTTCGCCTCCGGGGAGCGCCGTGGCAGCGGAATCGCTGGCGCTTTCGGTGCGGCTCAATGCGGGAAGCTATGCGATCGGAGAGAAGGTAATGGTCAGGCTGGTGGTGAGCAATACTACCGCGAGGCCACTCAGCCTTGTCTTCCCAACCGCACAGACTGCCGACTTCGTCGTGAGAAAAGGAAGAGATATCATCTGGCGATGGTCGGACGAAATGATGTTTGCCCAAGTGCTCTCCGGTGCCGCAATTGCGCCGCACGACTCCGTGATTTACGGCGCCCAGTGGAACCAGAAGTTGGCCGATGGAACAAATGCGGCGCTTGGGGCTTATACCATACAGGGCATTTTAGTGACACGGCCCGAGAAGGTCACCGAGGAGAAACGTTTTGGGATAGCGGATTAAGCCCTCACCCTCGCGTGCCGGCGGGGCACGGGGACGACGGGTGCGGGCAATCGAACTGGAGGGTAAGTTGTGACGAGCGCAAACCGAGACATCGAGACTGTTGAGAACCTGAATAAGGCACGAGAGAAGATCGTCGGACAAGTGAAGAAGGTGATCATCGGACAGGAGCGGGTGATCGAGGAGATGTTGATTGCACTCCTGTCGGACGGTCACTGCCTGCTGGTCGGGGTCCCCGGGCTTGCCAAGACACTCCTGGTGAGCACGATCGCGCGCATCCTTGACCTCAAGTTCAACCGGATTCAGTTCACTCCCGATCTGATGCCCTCCGACATAACCGGAACCGACATCATCGAAGAGGATAAGACCACCGGCAGACGAGCCTTCCGGTTCGTCCGGGGCCCGGTCTTCGCCAACATCGTACTGGCGGATGAGATCAACCGAACCCCGCCCAAGACCCAGTCGGCGCTCCTCCAGGCGATGCAGGAGCGGCAGGTGACCGCAGGCGGGGAGACCTACGATCTGGATCTACCGTTCTTTGTGCTCGCGACTCAGAATCCGATCGAGCTGGAAGGCACCTATCCGCTTCCCGAGGCCCAGCTGGACCGATTCATGTTCAACATTTATGTGGATTATCCCAAGCATGATGAGGAACTCGAGATCGTCGAGACCACGACCAGCGCGTATGCGCCCGAGCTGGAGCGCGTGCTCGCAGCTGCCGACATCATGGAGCTTCAGCGCCTGGTGCGCAGAGTCCCCGTGCCCAAGCACGTGGTCAAATATGCCGTGGATTTCGTTCGCTCAACGCGGCCCACCGACCAGGGCGTCCCCCAATTCATCAAGGACTGGGTCAGCTGGGGCGCCGGCCCCAGGGCTTCGCAGTATCTCGTTCTCGGCGCCAAGACCCGGGCGATCCTTGCCGGCCGCTACACGCCGTCCTGCGATGACGTTCGCCAGGTGACAAAGCCGGTGCTGCGCCACAGGATAGTCACCAATTTTAGCGCCGAGGCCGACGGCATCACCACGGTTGATATCATCGACAGACTCCTCAAAGAAATCCCGGAGGTTGCCGAAAGGTAACACGCCGTAAGCTTGGAGACAGCGAGGGAGACTGTGGAGGCCACGCGTGGCAGACAGAGTGATCGAACCTTTTCGCAAGTACCTGGATCCCGCCGTAATCTCCCGGCTCAAGGGCCTGGACGTCAAAGCGCGGTTGGTGGTCGAGGGCTTTGTGTCGGGCCTTCACCGGGGCCCGTACAAGGGATTCTCGGTTGAATTCGCCGAGCACCGCCAGTATATGCCGGGCGATCCGATTCGGCACATCGACTGGAAGGTCTACGGCAAGACCGATCGGTTCTACATAAAGGAATACGAAGAGGAGACCAACCTCCGCGCTTATCTGATTCTGGACGGCAGCGGGTCCATGGGCTATAAGTCCGACGGCATCACCAAGCTTGAGTACGGCTGCTATCTCACGGCCTCGCTCGCCTACCTGATGCTCAAGCAGCAGGATTCGGTCGGCCTCCTGGTCTTCGATACCAAACTGCGGCGATATATTCCTCCGCGGTCCATGAGGCGCCATCTTCACTCCATATTGAAGGAGCTCTCCGAGGTGGAGGCGCGTGAGGAGACCGACCTGGGATCGACGCTCGAAGATCTCGCTCGGCGCGTGACGCGCAGGGGACTGATAATCGTGGTGTCCGACCTCCTCGACGACGAGCAAAGCGTGATAAGGGGCTTGAAGCTTTTCCGGCACAGGAAGCACGAGGTGATCGTGTTTCACGTGCTTGACCCGTATGAGGTCACTTTCCCCTTCGACCACGAAGTGATTTTGCGGGATCTGGAGACGCGCGAGGAAGTCCCGGCGGTGCCCTGGGAGATAAGGCGCGAATACGTGAGCCGGGTCGGCGCCTGGATAGACCGCTATCGCACCGTATTGCGGCAGAGCGGGATCGACTATGTTCCCATACGGACTTCGACTGCCTTCGATGTGGCTCTCCTGTCCTACCTTGAGAAACGGCAGAGATTGGGGTAAATAGCACGCGATGAACTTTCTCAATCCCTGGTATCTCATTGCGGCGATCGCGGCCGTTGTGCCCCTGATCATCCACCTGCTTCACCGGCAGCGTGCGAGAATCGAGGTTTTCCCGTCGCTCGAGTTCCTGCGCGAGATGATGAGGAAGCGATCGCGCCGTTTCCGCCTCAAGCAGATCCTGCTCCTCGTCGTGAGAACCCTGCTCGTTCTCTTCATCGCCCTAGCGCTTGCCCGGCCCACCATCATGCGCGGCAGAGCGGTCAGGGGGCATCTGCCTACGACCGCGGCCGTGATCCTCGATGACAGCTTCAGCATGACACGGCAGTCCGATGGGGGAACGGTATTTGAGAGCGCGAAGACCAAGACGGTGGAGATACTCAAGCATTTCAATCAATCCGACGAGGTCTTTCTACTGACGGCGTCGGCTCCGTCTCGGAACCTTTCGGAGATCTGGGGCACGCGCGATGCCGGAAGGCTGCGGGAGCGGCTGGGCGAGGTTCCATGCAGCGATCTTGCCACGGACATGGCCTCACCGCTTGAGACAGCCGTCGCCGTGCTTGCGAGATCAGCAAATCCTAACAAGGAAATATATATCATCTCCGATATGCAAAAGCTGGGTTGGGAGGGCGTCGAGCGCAGCCCGGGCGATGAGAAGTCGAGCGGCAGAGCGCTCGTTGTCGACCTGGGCGGTGATGATCCCAACGCGTGCGTCGAGGACATAGGTTTTCGAATTCCTTCAGGAAGCGATGACCTTGAACTGGAAGTCACCTTCGCGCGTTTCAATTCCTCTGAGAGCCAGGGCCGGGTCGCCGATGTCTACCTCCAGGGCAACCTCCTGGGTCGAAGCGTATTCTCACCCGGCGAGTCGGCCCGCGAAAAGGAAACCTTCAGGCTGCCTCCATTTCAGGGCTTCCTGTGGGGAGAGATCGCGCTCGCCGAAGACAAACTCCCGGTCGATGACAAGCGCTTCTTCGCCGTGCCCTCGAGGAAACGCACCGTCGGCATTGTCGGCGACGACACTTACATAGCCAAGGCTCTGAGTCCCGAGGGTGGCGGAAGCTTTACCCCGGTCCGGATAGATGAAGGCGCCATGAGCCGGGCCGCCCTGGCGCGCCTCGACATACTGATCATGTCCAATGTGACACGACTCTCCCCGCCGGAGGCCGGCGCCGTCGCAGATTATCTCGCCGGCGGCGGGAGCCTCCTCATCTTTCTGGGCAGCAAAGTGGATGTCGGAGACTACAACCGGAACTTGCTGCCGCTCATCGGCGGCCTCGTGATAGCCGGGGCTGCACAGGGTGGGGCTACCGGAGGATTCTACACCATTGAGCGGGTGGATCGGGGACACAGGATATTCGGCAAGTTCAAGCCGGACGTAAATCCATTCGGAGATACTCGCTTCTATGCCTTCATGAAGCTCAACTCGGGGGCGGGACAGGTGGTGGCCCATTTCTCGGACGGCTCTCCCGCGCTCGTGGAGCTGGGCGATCGGGTAATGGTTTTCGCAAGTTCGGGAGACGTCACCTGGAACGATTTTACGTTGGCCCCGCAGTTTCTGCCGATCCTGCATGAGATACTGCTCTACCTGACGTCCGGTGCCAAGTTGAATCAAGCTTACAAGATTGGAGATGAGGTTGCGATAAAGACCGGCGAGCGCAGCGGCGAGGCTTATCTCGATGGTCCCGAGGGCAGCATGCGGCTCTTTCCTGAGGCGATCGGGGAGAGCATGGGTTACAGAATCCGGTCGCCCCGTGAGCCCGGAGTCTACTTCTTGAGGAGCGACGTGGAGACCCTGTCGGTCTTCGCCGTGAACGTCGATACCCGGGAATCCGACCTCTCGAAGGTTGCGGCCGGCGACGTAGCGTCGGCTCTCAAACGTTTTGAGACGAGACGGGTGACGGCGCCCGATGATGTCGGCGAGTCTATAGCGATGCTCAGGCAGGGCCGGGATCTCACCCGCCCGTTCCTCTGGGCCGCGCTGGTGCTCCTCGTCGTTGAGACGCTGCTCGCGTCCACGCTCGCGCCCCGATTCTCCAAGACTGAAGACCAAGATGCTCTCCCAACTAGTTGACAAGATACGCCGGAGTGAATCGGTCGAGCGTGCGATCGAAGCCCTGAGAGGTGCGACCGCCCCGGTGAGGCTAAGCGGCCTCGCGGGTTCGAGCACCGCCATATTCCTGAATATCATCCACCGCGAATTCGGCGCGACGACCGCAGTGATATGCCCCGACGACGGCGAGGGAATCAAGGAGGATCTTGATGGCCTTGTGGGTGAGGGCGAGGTGTTCTACTTTCCGGATTGGGAAGTCCTCCCCTACGATGAGTTCTCGCCGCACGAGGCTGTGGTCGGCACCCGGCTTGCCACGCTCGCAGCCCTCCTCGAGAGGAGAAGCGGCATCGTAGTGATCCCGCTACGAGCTTTCCTGCGGGGCATAATTCCTCCTCACGATCTTCGCGCGAATGTCCTCGACCTTGCGGTCGCGCAGTCGATCAGGCCGCAGGACCTGCTCTCCAAACTTGTCGAGATGGGATATACGCGCGGCCCGGTGGTGGAGGACGTGGGCGCGGTCGCCACGCGCGGCGGCATTATCGATATCTATCCTCAAGGGCTTGACAACCCGGTGCGAGTGGAACTTCTGGGCGACGAGATCGAATCGATCCGCGAGTTTGACCCCCTGAGTCAGCGCTCCACGAGAAAGATCGACTCAGTGAGGGTGCTCCCCGCGCGAGAAGTTGTCCTCAGCGACGCGGCGGTCGAGCGCTTCATGGCGGCGCTCCGAGGCAAGCGACTAAAGGGCTCGGAGATCGAAGACGCGGTGATTCACGTCAAGGAGAGATTCTTCTTTGACGGCATCGAGGCCTATGCGCCGTATTTCTACTCCGAGCGGGTGACCATATTGGCCTACCTTCCGGCGGATACCCGATACGTTCTCCTCGACCGAGGGACGCTCGAGGAAAAGTCGAAGGCCGTGGTCGCCGAGAGCGAAGCGCGCTTCCGAGACGGGAAGGGAACGGCCAACGCGTTTCCACCGCCGGAGAAGGTCTTTGGCGAGCTCGACCGCGAGCTGGGGCTCGTCCCCGCCGAGAGGATCGTGGAGGTCAACACGCTCGAGACCGTACGGGGCGGGATCGTACTCTCGTTCCGAAGCGCGGAGCCTTTCGCAGGGAACCTCAAAGTGCTGCGGTCTTCGATCGGCGAGGCAGCCCGCGAGGGCTACAGCACCTACATCCTGTGTGACAACATCGGTCAGGTCGAGCGGCTCGAGGAAATCATCTCGCCCGAGGACGGGGCAGTCGCTATCGGCGTGGGCTCCTTGAGAGAGGGGTTCACATTTCCCGAGGCGAAGCTCAAAGTACTCACCGATCACGAGATGTTCGGCAGATACAAACGCAAACACCGCTACCCGCGGTTCAAGGGTGATGGCCCGATCGAGAGCTATCGAGCCCTCAATCCGGGTGACTTTGTGGTCCACGTCAATCACGGCATAGGCCAGTACGGGGGAATCGAGCGGCTGGTGGTCGAGGGTCGCGAGACGGAATGTCTTCTGGTGAAGTACTTGGGTGGGGACAAACTCTACGTCCCGATCGAACAGCTGGACCTGATTCAGAAGTACATCGGCAAGGATGCCGAAGGGCCGGCCCTGAGCAAACTCGGCGGTGCGGGCTGGGAGCGGATCAAGGCCCGCACCAAGAAGGCGATCAGGCAGATGGCCGAGGAACTGGTCCGGATCTATGCCCTGAGGCAGGCGAGACCGGGGCACGCCTTCAAGGCCGACACCAGGTGGCAGCAGGAACTCGAGGCATCATTCATCTATGAGGACACCCGCGATCAGGCGCGGGCGGCCCGGGAAATCAAGCGCGACATGGAGAGCTCCAAACCCATGGATCGGTTGGTGTGCGGGGACGTGGGCTACGGCAAGACCGAGGTGGCGGTGAGGGCCGCCTTCAAAGCGGTGATGGACGGCAAGCAGGTTGCGGTGCTGGTTCCCACGACCGTGCTTGCCCAGCAGCACTATTATACCTTCGGAGAGCGGCTCGCGGATTACCCGGTCGCGGTTGAGATGCTCTCGCGATTCCGCACGCCGAAGGAGCAGAAGGCGATCATTGAGGGGCTCGCACGGGGAACAGTCGATATCGCGATCGGCACCCACAGGCTGATCCAGAAGGACGTCGTTTTCAAAGACCTGGGGCTGGTGATCGTCGATGAGGAGCAGCACTTCGGCGTTGCCCACAAGGAGGCCTTCAAGAAGATGAGGGCCACGATCGACGTACTCACACTCACCGCGACCCCGATCCCGCGCACCCTTCACATGGCCCTGATGGGCGCGCGCGACATGTCGACCATCGATACGCCTCCCAAGGATCGGCTCCCGGTGGAGACCGAGGTGGTCCAATTCGATGAGGACATAATCGTAAGCGCCGCCCTTCGGGAACTTGACCGCGGGGGACAGGTCTTCTTCGTCCATAACCGGGTGGAGTCGATTGACGCGATGGCCGCGCGCGTCTCGGGTCTTCTCCCGCACACGCGGATCGCGGTTGCCCACGGCCAGATGCACGAGCGCCAGCTCGAACGGGTGATGCTCGACTTCATAGATAGGAAATACGATATCCTGGTATCCACAATGATCGTTGAGTCAGGGCTCGACATACCCAATGTGAACACCATCATCGTCGACCGCGCGGAGACCCTGGGCCTGGCCCAGCTCTATCAACTGAGGGGCCGCGTGGGGAGATCGCGACATCGAGCGTACGCCTATCTTCTGGTACCGAGAGGGGGGCGGCTCACGGACGTGCAGCGCAAGCGCCTCAAGACCATCGTGGAATTCACCGAACTCGGTTCGGGCTTGAAGATTGCGATGCGCGATCTTGAGATACGGGGCGTAGGCAACATCCTGGGGCCGGAGCAGAGCGGCTACATAGCGGAGGTGGGCTTCGATCTCTATGTGAAGCTGCTGGAAGAGGCGGTCAAGGAGCTCAAGGGCGAGCCCGTCGAGCCAAGAGTTGAAACCAGGATCGAGACCGATATCCCGGCCTACATCCCGGACACATACGTGGAGGACGACAGGCAGCGAGTGATCTTCTATAAGCGCCTTGTCGAGACGCGCAAGGTCGACGAGGTCGATGCGCTGGCGCTGGAGCTCGAGGATCGCTACGGCCGAGTTCCCGGCGAAGCTGAGAACCTTCTCGGCTTTCAGAGAATCCGGATCCTCGCGGCCGCAAGCGGCATGGAGCGCATCGTGGTCAGACGATCCCTTCTCCTCTTCGAAGGCAAGAAAGACCAGCGGGTTACGAAGCGCGCGATCGAGAACATCGTTAGAGGTGGCATAGAGATCGAACTTCAGTCCGGCGAGCGGCCAGGCATAAGGCTCACGGCGTTTCCTGAAGGCGCTGCGGCGAGGCTTGCGATCGCCAGAAAGGTATTGAACGCCGTTCTTGAATTGTGATAGGTTGGCTTGTATGAAAGGAGAGTATCCCATGAGACGGCTATTTGGCGTTCCTCTGTTGCTTGCGATCGCCGCATTATCGCTTTCCTGTACCAAGGCCGACAACAAGGTGGTCGCACGCATCGGCGAGGATGCGATCACGGTCAAGATGATAGAGGACGACTATCTTGCAATGAGTCCCGCTGCGCGGCCGGATCTTAAGACAATCGACGAGAAGGAGGCCTTCGCCAAGGATATCGTAGCCAAGGAGGTCCTCAAGAGAGAAGCGCAGAAGCGGGGACTGGACAGGTTGCCCGAAGTAGCCCAGGGGCGCCAGGACGCGCTGATGCGAAAGGCCTGGCAGACTTTCTACGAAGAGATGGTGAGAGGAAAGGTCAATATCGCCGAGAAGGACCTCCAGAACCTGTTTGCCAAGGATAAATACGATTACCAGATGGGCTGGATATTTGTCAGGTCCAAGCAGCTTGCCGAGGAAATCGAGAAGCGCCTCGAGCAGGGCGAAGACTTCGGAAAGCTCGCGTCGGCTTTCTCGATCGATCCGTCGCGGGCCCAGAACGGCGACATCGGTCTCCGGGCGCCCGGGACCATGCCGGGACCCATTGACGAGAAGCTGACGAGCATGTCTCCGGGTGAGACCAGCGGGATCATCCCCTACGACACCTACTACGTCATAGTGAAGGTCTACGCAAAGCAGGAAAGGGAGGCGACCACCTTCGACCAGGCCCGCGACGGACTTGAGGCGATGACCAGGGCCAGTGGAGAAAACACCCGCCAGCGCGAGATCATCGCTCAGATGAAGAAGGACTACGACCTCACCTTCAACGAAGCCGCCGTCGATCTCATCGTCGCAAAGACCAAGGCCCTTTACCCGGCGGCCGATGTTCCGCCAGGCAAGATCCCCGAGTTCTCCGATGAAGAGCAGGATCGCGAGCTGGCCCGATGGAAGGGTGGGACTTGGAAGGTAAAGAACTACATGGATAGCATCAACGGACTGCCGGATTACGTGCGCCCGGGCTATGGCGCCGACACCGGGATGGTAAAGTCCATGATCGGGGATTTTGTAACCGGCGAACTCTGGAAGGCGGAGATCAGCAACAAGGGGTATGAAACCAGGCCGGAGGCCGTAAGGGCGGGCGACCGCGCGGTCGAGGAAGCAATAATCACGGCGCTTCACGATGATCTTACAAAGGACGTTACACTGGACGATGTGCAACTCCAGAAGTTCTACGACGAACACAAACAAGAACTTATCACCGAACCCGAGACCAGGATCGCCGTGATCATTGCGGCCGATGACCCCGGGGCCAAGGCCATATATGACCAGCTTCAGGCCGGAGCGAATTTCGCGAGTCTTGCCAAGACCAAATCCATAGACGCTGCAAGCGGCCAGAACGGCGGAGAACTGGCGCGGCCGCTCTACAAGGAAGAGATCGAGCAGATGCCCGACCTCCAGCAGGTGCTGGATACTCTGAAGGTTGGGACCTACTCGGCGCCGGTGCCCGTGCCGGTGGGATTCGGGCCGGCGGGCTCCATGATTGTGAGGCTGCTTGAGCGCATAGAGCCCAGACAGATGTTATTCGATGAGATCAAGGAACCCCTGCACGAGCGGGCGCTTCAGCTGGAGCAGGACAAGAAGTTCAGCGACTGGCTGAAGGCCAGGATGGACGAGTACAAGGTTGAGATCTTCCCGGACGCCCTCGGCGTCATAAACTTCGAAGATCTCAAACAGCAAGGGGCATGAAATGCGGCGTATATTCCGGTTCTCTTTCTGGTTCCTTGTGGTTGTAGTTGCCGCTGCGACGGTCGCCGGCGCCCAGGAGCTCGCCGACCGCGTGGCGGCGGTTGTGGACAAGGCCCCGGTTTTCCAGAGTGACATCGACCGGGCTCTGGGCGAGGAAATCTACGTGAGAAAACTCCGGGGCGAGGCGATGCCGGCGGATTCCGCGGGGCTCCTTGCGCTACGAGACGAGCTGCTTGAGAGCTTGATAGACAGACGGATCGTGATAGCCAAGGCGAAGAAGGAAAGCATCGAGGTCACCCAGACCGAGGTGGAGGACGGCCTCGACCAGTGGCTCGTGGACCTGGTCAAAGCATCGGGGTCCGAGGCTGCGTTTCAGACGGAGCTTGAGAGGCAGGGCGTGGCGCTCGACGACCTGAAGACGCGCTACCGAAAAGATATTGAGGAGCAGCTCTACGTTTCCAAGTTCATGAGGAAGCAGTTCGGGGCGATCGCCGTCGCGGAGGGCGATTTCGTGAGGTTCTTCCAGAATAAGTACGATTCGATCCCGAGTCTTCCCGAGGTTGTGGGTGTGGCCCACATTATCATCACGCCCCGGATCTCACCCAGCAAGGAGAACGAGCTTGTCGGGAAGGTCAGCAACGTGATGGATCGGATGAAGCGAGGGGAGGCCTTTGACAAGGTGGCCCGGGAGGTGTCCGAGGATCCACTGACCCGTGGGAGCGGAGGCGAGATCGGTGCGGTAGACCTCGCGGATCTTCAGCCCGATGTTGCCGGCGTTGCGGCGAAACTTGTCTCCGGCCAGGTCTCCGAGCCCTTCAGAACCGGCGGCGGCATCGAGATAATCAAGCTGGACGAGAAAACGGACGAGAGATACCGGTTAAGGCACATATTCTTCAAGTTTGCCCCCACCGCCGAGGATACCGCCGAGGCCTTGCGGCTTGCCGAGGAGATAAGGTCGCGCCTGACCGCGGGAGAAGGATTCGAGACCCTGGCGCGGCAGTACAGCGAGGACCAGTCCACCAAAGAAAAGGGCGGCTACATCGGCGAGGTGGAATTGAGTTCTCTGGACGACTCGTACCAGCAAGCTCTGGTCGGGCTCAATCCCGGGGATGTCTCCCAGGTCATGCGGACGGCGCTGGGATGCCAGATTCTGAAGCTTGTTTCGCGGACTGCGGCGAGGAAGCCGGACTACGATGAGGCCAAACCGTGGATCAGGAACCTGATCGAAGCCCGGAAGCGAGAGGCGGAGTTCGTCAAGTGGCTCGACGCCGCAAAGCAAGAGATATACGTTAAGAAGATGTAAGGTGCGACTCGACGTTTTCCTCAAGAGGACCTGCCTGGTTAAGCAGCGCACGCTCGCCAAGGAAGCGTGCGAAAGGGGCGAGGTCAGAGTTGACGGTCGAGAGGCGAGACCGAGCAAGGATGTGGGGCCGGGCCATATCATAACGATAGAGGCAGATCGCCAGTTGCTTGAAATAGAAGTGGTCGGCCTTCCTACCCGGAATTATAAGCGAAAAGACGGCGAGGCCTTTTATAAGGTGAGAGAGGCGAGGCGCAAGGAATTGTTGTAGATGCGCGCCCCGAGGTGCGGCGAGGCCCGCGATGAGAGCCAAGGCCAAGAAGCAAGAATTGAAACCGCGAGAATCGGCGACCGGCCAAGCGGAGCGGCTGCCCCGAATTGCGATCTCCATGGGAGATCCCGGCGGGATCGGCCCCGAAGTTGCGCTCAAGGCGCTGTGTGATCCCGTCGTGAGGCGTGCCTGCGAGCCGCTCCTCGTGGGCGACGCGAGATTCCTGAGAAACCTGGCGCGCATGCTTCATCTGGTGGTGGAGGTCGAAACCCAATCGGGGCACACGCCACAAGAGCCGCGGGTATCGGCTACGGCCACGAGACACGGTAAGGTGATCACGCTTCGCGAGCTCAAGATCGTCCCCCGGACGATCACGGTGCGCAATGCGGAGCGAGTGAGCAGGTTGGCTCCCCTTGGGAAGGCAAGCAAGGCGGGCGGGAAGGCTGCGGGTGGGGCGATCGTGGAGGCGGTGCGCCTTGCGGTGGCGGGCCGTGTGGATGGAATGGTGACCGCTCCCGTATCAAAGGAATCGCTTGCGCTCGCAGGTTACGGCATGGTGGGGCATACCGAATTGATCGCGCGTCTGACCGGAGCCCGACGATATGCGATGATGATGACCAACCAGGATCTGCGCGTGGTTTTTGCCACGGCGCACCTGCCGCTCAAGGCGGTCCCGGGAGCGATCACGGCCGCAGGCCTCGTCGAGAAATTCAAGCTTGCGCAGGAGTACCTGCGGCTCTATATGGGACTCGATCCCACAGTGATAGGCGTGTGCTGCCTCAATCCGCATAGCGGCGAGGGCGGCCGGCTGGGCCGAGAGGAGCGCGCTGTGATCGGACCGGCGATCGACCTGGCGCGGAAGCAAGGCATAAGTATCGAGGGGCCTTACCCGGCAGATTCGATTTTTCAACGCGCGCTCGCGAGAGGCTTTGACGCGATTGTGGCAATGTATCACGACCAGGGAATGATACCTGTGAAGATCGGCGATCACCGCAAAGTGGTCAATATCACAATCGGAATTCCGATTGTGCGCACGTCTCCCGGGCACGGGACCGCCTTCGACATCGCAGGCGAAGGCTGTGCTTCGGAGAAGAGTATGGTGAATGCGATTCTGGAATGTGTCAGAATAGTGGGACGCGTCGGGTTGCGCGGGCGATAACGCAAGGCTCATGGAGTAGCGAGGTCGGAAGATGCTGGTTGAGTTCAGGGAAGTCGACAAGATATACGCTGGGGGGCGGGCGGCCCTCAAAGACGTGAGCTTCTCGCTCGAGAAGGGAGAGTTCGCCTTCCTTGTCGGGTCATCGGGGGCAGGCAAGACCACGCTCTTGAGGCACATCTACATGGAGGAGTTTCCGACAAGCGGCGAGGTCGAGGTGGGAGATTATGATTCGGTGTCGATAAAGGGCCGGGAGATCCCGTACCTTCGCAGGGAAATAGGGGTTGTGTTCCAGGACTTCCGACTGCTTCCGGACCTCAGTGCGTTTGAGAATGTCGCGATCGCGCTGCGGGCGGCGGGCAAGGGCGGCCACGAGCTCAGGAAGCGGGTCAACAACGTGCTCTATTCGGTTGGGCTCTCCTCGAAGCGGCACCTGTGCCCGGGGAATATCTCGGGTGGGGAGCAACAGCGGGTCGCGATCGCGCGGGCGATAGCCCTGAGGCCGCCGATCTTGCTTGCCGATGAGCCGACCGGGAATCTCGATCCCGACACCGCGGGCCGGATATTCGACCTTTTGGTCGAGATAAACCGGGGAGGCACGCTCGTGCTCGTGGCGACCCACGATTATCGGCACGCCGAACGATTGGGCAAACGGGTGATAAAGATCGAAGCAGGAAGGATCACTGCTGACGGGGGATTCGAAACTTGTATCACTTAAGACAGGCACTCTCAGGCATCAAACGCGCAGGCCTCATGTCGGTTGCGTGCATCATGATCATGACCTTTTCTCTGCTGATCCTGGGGATCTTCTTGTTTGCGACGGCGAACCTCCGGGAGCTTCTGAAGTACGCCCACGAGAAGGTGGAGATAGTTGCCTTCCTCCGGGAAGGGATCGACCAGGCGACGGTCGATTCCTTGAGGGCCGAGATCGAGGCCGTGAAGGTGGTCGAGGAACTTCGGTATGTGAGCCCCGAGGAAGCCCTTGAGAGGCTCAAGGGCGAATTCGGCGCCAAGAGCTATCTCCTGGACGCGCTGGAGGACAATCCGCTGCCCTCTTCATTTGAGATCACTCTCAGGCCCCGCTACCGGTTCAAGAACATCGTGGAGAGCCTCTCGGGCCAGATCGCGGACATGCCGGGCGTTGAAGACGTGAGCTATGGCGCAGGCTGGATAGCACGTCTGGAGAGACTGGTGCGGGCGCTGGCGCTTGCCGACATCGGGGCGGGCCTGGTTGTCGCCCTCGCGGCGATCGTCACCGTTTCCTATACGGTGAGACTCACGCTCTATGCGCGCCGGGAGGCGATCAAGATACTGAAGCTGGTGGGGGCAACCGACACCTTCGTGATGACGCCGTTTCTTCTGGAGGGTGGCATCCATGGGGCGGCGGCGGTCGTGCTCTCGCTGGTGGCAATCTTCATCGGCTATCGGGTGATAGGGGTGCGAGTCCCGCAGGTCAGGTTCATGCCGGCGGGAATGATCGGGCTCTTTGCGGTCTTCGGGATAGGGGTGGCGATGCTGGGGAGCTTTGTCTCGCTCAGAGCATTCATGAAGGAAAGGAACCGGGCTTGATCGCGCGACGGACGTTCACGCCTGCGGCGGCATCTGCACTTCTTGTCTTGATTGCCGCAGGGGCCCTCGTCCTTCCGGCGGTCGACATCGGAACCGGTTGGGTGGCATTTGCCGAGGAAGAGCGGCCGGCGGCTGCCGGGGAGAGCACCCAGGCGGGAGATAGCCTCGGGGTCCCTGGTGGCGAGGCCGAGATCAAGGCCAAAGAGGACGAGCTCCAGCAGATCAGGCGTGACCTCGAGGAGAAGCGCCGGCAGGCCGCCGACGTCGCGGGCCAGGAACAGGACCTTGCGGGTGAAGTGGAGAGGCTGAATGAGGAACTGGGCATGAACCAGCAGCTCCTCAACAAACTCTCGCAGCAGAAAGCGGTCCTGCTGGATGACCTGGGAAATGCGCAGCAGGATCTGGGTCACGCCCAGGCGTCCCTAGGGATGGCCAGCGATATGCTCGGGTCGCGGCTCCGCGGGATCTACAAGTTCGGCCGCGGCCAGGTTATGGAAGTTGTCCTGACGTCCAAGTCTTTTGCTGATCTGGCCAAGCGAATCTATTATCTTTCGGTTGTGGCGGACCATGACCGCGAATTGATGGCGGACTTCGAGGAGACGGTTGAAACCAAGCGCGTTCTGGTCGATCACATCGAAGGCAAGAAGGTGCGCCTCGAACAGACCGAGGGCGAGGTCGCGGAAGAGACCCGCAATCTTGAGATCAGAAAAGAAGAGCGCGACGCGCTCGTGGAGCGCCTCAAGAGCAAGCGGTCTTATTATGAGAACATGGCCCGCGAGCTACAGGAGGCGAGCAGGAATCTTGAGGAGATGCTGGGCCGGCTGGAGGCCAAGCGGGAAGAGACGGGTTACGCCGGGACTTCTTTTGCGGGGCGGATAGGGAGACTGATCTGGCCCTGCGAGGGCGAAGTGATATCGAACTTCGGGGTCGAGACCCATCCCAAGTTCGGAACCATAATCAAGAACAACGGCATAGATATAAAGGCGACTGCAGGAGCGCGGGTGAGGACGGTTGCTGCGGGAAGCGTCAGCTTCGCCGGGCCGCTTGCGGGACTCGGCAACTGCGTGATCGTGGATCACGGCAGCGGCTACTACTCGCTCTATGGACGGTTGGAATCGCTGGCCGTGGCCGCCGGCTACGAGGTTGCGGAAGGCGATCCCGTCGGCTTTATCGGAGAGACCAGCGCCCCGGAGGGTGCGGTGCTCCATTTTGAGATAAGGCAGGGCAGGCGAGCCCTGGATCCGCAGGCATGGCTTATCAGATAGCGGTGGGGCGGACTACGAGGTAACTCCGACATAGAGGGCGGTGGAGATGGAAGGAACGAACGGCGGCAACATAGTTCAGGTTGAATTCAAGGGAGAGCGCAGGGAGTATTTCCGGAATTCCAATGGCCTGCCGCTCGCCGCGGGCGACTTCGTGGTCGTGCAGGTTGAGCGCGGGCGCGACATGGGCAAGGTGGTCCGGACCGGCGAGCCGCTCGATAGGATGGCGAAAGTGAAGCCGGTGACGCAGGAGGTGCTGCGCAAAGCCGGCGATGATGACCTCGCCAAGTACGAAGAGATCAAACACAAGGAAGAGAGCGCCCGGAAGCTCTGTGAGAACAAGATCGCCGATCGGGATCTCAAGATGAAATTGGTGGACGTTGAGTACCAGTTGGACTGCAGCAAGATAACCTTCTTCTTCACCGCCGACGAGCGCGTGGATTTCCGAGACTTGGTCAAGGATCTGGCGGCGATCTACAAGACCAGGATCGAACTGCGGCAGATCGGGGTGCGCGATGAGGCCAAGCGCCTGGGCGGTTACGGGTCATGCGGCCGGCAGTTCTGCTGCACCACATTCCTGCAGGAGTTCGAGCCCGTGACCCTGAAGATGGCTCGCGACCAGAGTCTCTCGGTGAGCCCGACCAAGATTTCGGGCGCCTGTGGAAGGCTTATGTGCTGTCTTGCCTTCGAGCGGGACTATTACATGGAGGTCGCGAGGCAACTGCCCAAAATCGGGGCCAAGGTTGTGACGCCTTACGGGGAGGCGACCGTTACCAAGATCGACATCTTCGCGCAGGCCGTAAGCGTCGAGGATGAGAACGGCAACGAGATGAGGCTGGCCCTGGACCAGATAAAGAGACTAGGACTGGGCGAGCGGCTTTTGAAGCTGCCCAAGATACTTGAGGGCAAGGCCAAAGCCGAGCCGGATGAGACGGATCAATCGGGCACGCCCGACGAGACCGGAGACAGCCGCGAAGCCGACAGGCCGCGCCGCAAACCATAGGTAATCATCACAAGAGAGCGTTCCATGGCTGACTCGGCTGGGACAAATAGGTTCTATATCACCACGGCGATAGACTACGTCAATGACCTGCCCCATCTCGGCACGGCGTACGAAAAGATCTGTGCCGACATCATCGCAAGGTACATGCGGCTGCGCGGTCGCGACACCTTCTTCTCGATGGGCAATGACGAGCATTCCCAGAACGTGCTCAAGGCGGCGACCCAGAAGGGTCTGCCTGCGGACGAGTACTGCCTCGAGATGTCCCGGGCCTTTCAGGACACCTGGCGGCAGCTGGGGGTCTCCTATGACGGCTTCATAAGAACCAGCGAGCCGCGGCATGGGCGGGCGGTGTACGAAATCTTCCGGCGCATAAGCGCCAAGGGCGATATCTACAAGGCCAAGTATGCCGGGTGGTACTGCGTCTCTTGCGAAGGCTTCCTCCAGGAGGAGGACCTGGTGGAGGGCCAATGCCCGACCCACAAGATGCCGCCCAGCTGGATCGAAGAAGAGAACATGTTCTTTGCGCTCTCCAAGTACGCCGACGGGTTGCTCGAGCACATCGCGATCAATCCCGGCTTCATCCGGCCCGAGACGCGCAAGAATGAGATCGTGAGTTTCATCAGGCGCGGACTCAATGACGTGAGTGTCTCGCGCTCCGGGGTGACCTGGGGACTCGCGGTTCCGGGTGAGCCCGGCGACGTCTTCTATGTGTGGTTCGACGCTCTGATCAATTATCTGGCGGCGGTCGGCTTTCCGGATGACATGGCGCGATTTGCCCGGCATTGGCCGGCGGATCTCCACGTGATAGGCAAGGACATCACGCGCTTCCACTGTATTCTCTGGCCGGCGATGCTTATGAGCGCCGGGATCGAACTGCCCCGCGCGATCTTCGGGCACGGGTTCGTCAATTTCCGGGGCGAGCGCCTGAGCAAGACCCTGGGCAACATCCTCAACCCGCTGGAGGTGGTGAAGAAGTATGGCGCCGATCCGCTGCGCTACTTCATGGCACGGGAGATCGTCTGGGGGAAGGACGGCGATTTTTCCTGGGAGCAGTTCATCAACCGGTATAACTCGGAGCTTGCGAACGATCTCGGGAACCTCCTGAGCCGGGCGACCAACATGCTCCAACAGTATTTCGCCGGGCGGATTCCCGAGCCCGGCGAACGCGCTGCGTCCGATGGACGGATGAGGCGATCGCTTGATGAGGTGCGCGAAACATACTTCAAGGCGATGGACGGCCTCGAGATCCACAGCGCCCTTTCCCAGGTCTTCGCAGTCGTGCGGGACGCCAATCGCTATGTCGAGGAGAAGGCCCCGTGGGCACTGGTGAAAAAGCCGGAGGGCAAGCAGGAGGCCGCCGCTGTCTTGTTCGACGTATGCGAGGTTCTGCGGAACACGGCGGTACTGCTCTTCCCGTTTATGCCTGCGAAGTCTGAGGAGATATGGTCGGCGCTGGGGATTGCTCCGGGGATCGGGCCCGCCAAGTTCGCTACGGCCCTCGCCTGGCGGGACTCGTGGCAGGGGCTCTCGTCAAAGATCGGCGACTTGAGGTCGCTCTTCCCGAGGATAGAGGTCGACAAGGAGACTCCGACCGGAAAGGCAACTGCAACAGGAACTGCAACTGCAATTGCAACCGGAACAGAAGCTGCCACTGAAGCGGGGACCGCCCCTGGCGCTGGCAGCAAGAGAACGGAGGGTTCATCTGCCATGATTGGGAGACCCGATGAAGCCGGCACGCCGTCCGCCGAGGGAGCGCTGCTGGATATAAGCGAGTTCAGAAGACTGGATCTCCGAGTCGCTCACGTTAAGAGCGCAACCACGGTTCCCGGGGCAACCAAACTCTTGAAGCTCTTCATCGATATCGGCGGGGAGGAACGCCAGATCGTCGCCGGAGTGGCCGAGCACTATACGCCGGAAGAGTTGACCGGTAAGAACATCATCGTGATCACCAACCTCAAGCCCGCGAAGATCCGAGGCATCGAATCGAACGGGATGCTGCTTGCAGCAAGCGATGGCGGCCGGGTGATCGTGCTGGTCCCGGATAAGCCCGCCGCGCCGGGCTCGAAGATCTCCTGAGGCGGCCCCTTGATCGACAGCCACGCTCATCTCACCTTCAAGCATTACCGCCACGATCTTGACGCGGTCTTAGGGCGAGCACGGGACGCCGGCGTAACGGCGATCGTCGCGATCGGATGCGATCTCGCCTCGAGCGAGGCCGGGGTCCGCCTTGCCAATGCGCACGCCGATATCTTTGCGGCCGTGGGAGTGCATCCGCATGATGCCAAGACGCTTGACGCCGAGGCGCTTGCCAGACTTGACGCGCTGGCCGACGACCCGAAAGTGGTCGCGATCGGAGAGATAGGCTTGGACTATTACCGGGATCTCTCGCCGCGGCATGTCCAGGAGCAGGCCTTTCGAACCCAGATCGCACTGGCCCAGAAGAAGGGGCTCCCCGTGGTCGTCCACGACCGGGATGCCCACGCCCGAGTGATGGAGATCCTCAAGGAAGAACAGGTATCCAGCGGAGTGATGCACTTCTTCTCGGGTGATGTCAATCTCGCGCGGCAGGCTCTCGAGCTCGGGCTCTATATCTCCTTTGCGGGTCCCATCACCTATGGAGGCGGCAAGGCCGGGGAGATCTTACCGAAGACTCCGCTCGATCGAATCCTGGTCGAGACCGACTGCCCCTATCTTACACCGGTGCCCTTCCGCGGCAAAGGCAATCGCAATGAGCCCGCCTATGTCAAGTATGTCCTTGAGAGGGTGGCGGAGATCCTCGGCACACCCGTTGCGGAAGCGGATCGGCTGACCGAGGCCAACACCCGAAGAGCCTTCAGCCTGCCTGCCTAGCCGACCGTCACCTCCACCTAATTGCCTGCGTACCTCAATTGCCGGCGCCGGTCTGGGCCTCCATCAGCATGTCAAGGTCCTCAAGCGGCATCATCGGCATGGGCTGGCCGTTGTGCTCCAGGCGGAATTTCAGATAATCAAGAAGCGGGTCGCTCTGGGACGGTAAGCCGGCAACACCGGAGAGCCCGCTACCCAATAGGCCGCCGATACCCAGCCGATGGGCGACTCCGGCGACTCCAATCAATTTCGGTGTGAACACACCCATATTGAAGAGCTCGGGCCGCGGCAGCTCCACTATTGCCACTTCACGGTCGGGCTTGATACCGGCCTTCTCCTTGGCAAGCATGATTGCGGTTTCGAGGCCACCCAACACATCCACCAGGCCCCGGTCCTTGCCGTCGGCGCCGGACCAGACCCGACCCTGACCGACCTCATCAACCGCTTCGGACTTCATCTTGCGCCCCACCGCCACCTTACCCACGAAGTCCTGGTAGAAGACCTTGATCATATTCTCGATCTTGGCGCGCTCTTCGCTCGTGAGATTGCGATCGGGAACGCCGGCCCCGATAAGGGGAAGCCTCATCCCAAATCCAAGGTCGGCGTGCTTGCCGACCATGACGTGGTCGGTGGTCATGCCGAGCTTCTCCTTGATGCCCACATTATAGAGCCACCCGCCGATCACGCCGATCGACCCGGTGATGGTGATGGGCGCAGCAACGATCGAGGTCCCGTACATCGAAAGCCAGTAGCCGCCGGAGCCCGCCACGGCTCCCTGAGAGACAATCACCGGCTTCTTCTCGGCGCACTTCTTGGTTGCCTCGGCGACGATATCGGATGCGAGGGCGTCGCCCCCGGGCGAGTCAACCCGAAGGACCACTGCCTTGATCCTTGAATTCTGGGTCACGGCTTCGACGTCCTTGACGAGACTGCGGGCCTTGATCCCGGTATCCATCGCGCATTCGCCGATTGCGTAGATGATCGCAATCTCCGGCGCGTCGCCCCAGGCAGCCTCAGAGCCGCCCGCTGTGCTTCCGCCGCCAAGCGCGGCAAGCGATGAGCCGGATATGCCGAGCGAACCCGCCGTGACGGTCTTCTTCTTTTTGCCTTCGAGTGATTTGATCACGTCCTCCGCCGCATCCCAGCGCGCCAGAGTGTCCACAAGCCCCAGTTTCAAAGCATCCGCTGGCAGCAAGATGGTTTCCTCATTAACCAAGCGATCGAACTCCACCGGCGAGATAGCGCGCGCCGCGCAGATCTCGCTCTTTGCCACGCGGTAGTATTCGTCGACCAGCCGCTGACGCTGCTCGCGGTCGCCCTCGGACATACTGTCGCGTGAGAGCGGCTCCTCGGCGGATTTGTATCGGAAGAATCTCCACTCATCGAATCCCAGGCCGACCTTTTCGAGGGTTCCCTTGAGAAAGGTGCGGCCCATGAGGAAACCCTCGAAGATGAGCATGCCCGTAGGATCGAGCACGATCTTGTCGGCTACCGACGCGAAGTGATAGGCATCGATGTTGCCGTTATCCAGAAAGATGATCACGGGCTTGCCCGTGGATTTGAAGTCGCGCAGCTGCTCGCGGATCTCCCAGGCGATTTCCCGGCCGATCTCCGCGCCCGAGGCCTTAACGGCAATTCCGGCGACCCGCGGGTCGGTCTTGGCGGCTTCGATCAGGGCAAGCACCCCGGCAAGCGTGTTCGACTCGTCGAACATGCGGAAGCGCTGGTACTTGAGCGGCCCGAAGAGATCGAGCTCGACGTACTTGCGCTCGGGCATTACATACGTGTCGAGGATGTTGGGATTGTAGGCGCCGGCGCGTACGCGGTAGGTATTATATGCGCGATGTTGGTTGTTGTCGTAGTGGGCCTGGGAAGAGAGACCGATACGGCCGAGATCGAAACTCAGGCCGGCGGTCACAGCCTGGGTGGCATTGTCGCCGAAGTAGCGGCTCGTGATATGGATGCCGGGGGCGACCCTCAGGGCCGCACCTGCGCTCCACGAGCCGTTCTTCACCATCTGGTCCCGCTCGACGGCATAGTCTCCGAAGAGGGTAACGAAGTCGCGGCCGAGTGGCCGGATGCCGACATCGAGAATCCCCTGTCTGTCGCCGCCCTCGGTTGCCGCTCTCCCCGAGAGCCCGACCGAGAGAAAGCGCGCCGGCCGCAGGAGAGCTCCCAGGCCGATCGCGGCGGTTCGATTGAAGAGCCCCCTGTCCCCGCTCGACCAGCCATAACTTGCGCCGAAGCCGATCCGCTTGGTACCCGTGGCAAGTGAGAGCCTGTAATCGGTGATGCTACCGAGAGCGTTCTTCTCGTGGATCGCGCCGAAGCCAAGGCCGGGCACTGCGGTGAAGATGCCCCACTTGGTGATGTCGCTCGCGTTGGGGCCGAGCCTGCCGGACTCGGAACCTCGCCACGCAAAGAGCAAGTCGGGCGCAGTGACATAGGTGAGCGTGGCCGGATTGGTGAAGCCATAGCCCTCCCAACCGATCGCTCCCGGAGGTGTCAGCATGAATTCGGTTTCGGAACGGTAGGGGGGAAACTCCGAGCCTGCCATGGAGGTGCCGAGGAAGACGACTGTGACCGCTAAGGTAAGAATGAGCATGGCCACGACGAAGTTGGTGCGGGTTCTTCTCATTGATGAATCCTCCTTTCGAGAGTAATGACGATTTCTCCGGGCGAAATGTTTCTGCCCGGACGGGTCCATTGGCTACAATCACCCAGCCCTCGGATGGTCGCAATCCCCGTGCCAGCGCGACGGCCGAAGCGAAAAGCATATGCCGTCCGCGTCCCCTCTGTCCAGGCCTTTGCGCCCACGACAGTTACGAGCGGCAGAACGATCGGCCCATCGAAATGAGGTGGCGTTTCCCAGTGTAGGTCCATGATTGCTGTGTCAGATAGACACACGGGTGTGAATGAATGTATCAAATAGTATCAGGATTCGTGCGTAGGAGGTTCGATTCGCAATTGCGGATGCCCGGGGCGTGTGGTACGATCTCCAGAAGAGCACGGCCTCGCCTCCAATTCGGGTTGTGTGCTATCTACTTAGCAGGAGCGCAGAGGGCTGGGTACGGTGAAGATGGTTGTCGAGTGAGGAGCATGACCCGAACGCATAGGAGCTGCGGTTCTGATCTATCACGACGTTGAGAAAGCCACTAACGCTACAGCTGTGGTAGCAGGAGATGTCTCATGCGGTGGGTAAATATGAGTTTGTGCGGTCTTATGATTCTGATGGTTCTGGCTGTGCCTGTTCAGTCTGCCGAGCGCGATAAGGCCTCTTTTCCTCCCCCCATGGGTGAGCGCGTACGAGTGGATGCTCGCGCACCTGTACTGGTTCAGCATACCGCAATCGTAAGGGCCGTGAGTAGTGACACTCTGTGGCTCGCGCAGGCTGACAAGCCGCCCCGTGCCGTGCCCGTGGTGTCAATCACGCACCTCGAAGTGTGGCGCCCCTCTGGCTCACGGTCTCGGCACGCGGCTATAGGTGCGGGCGCAGGCGTGGTCATAGGGGTCGTAGCTTTCACTGTGCTGGGTGCAGTGAGCGGTGACATTGGGGCCCTATCCCCCGCCGCAGCTGGCATGATCACGGGCATTCCCACGGGGCTGCTGATCGGCACGACGGTCGGTCTCGTCTTGCCTACGGGAAAGTGGGAGGATGTGACCCTCCCCGGGAAGGTGAGCATCAGATCGATAGGGAATGGCCGTCCCGGGTTGACACTGACGGTGGCCTTCTTATGAGCCTTCGGGCATTGATGATGGTCAGGAGGCCCACTTGCAAGCGTCCGGCTGATGAAGAGTGTGCTGTGTTGCGGGGGCCACAATATGTGGTTTGGCCGCGCGGGAAAGGAGGGAGTAATGAGGCAGTTCATCGCCAGAGGCCTTATCATTCTGGGAATCGCGGCGTTCTCTTGTCTCTACCTGGTATCTGTCCCGGCCAGCGCGCAGATGTGTTTCCGAGGGAAACCCGCGCCTGCCTGCAAGACATTCTGGATAACGGAGTTTGGGCTGGGCTATATGCAGGGAACGCCCCGTCCGGCCTGCCCCACTTGCGAGATCGGGTTGATGGTCAACTACCGTGAGGGCTATGCCATCGGGGGGACTACTTATGTCGCCTTCCGCGAACCTTTTCGGTGCGGGCCCATGCTTAGGGTCAGGCGGTGGATGAGTCCGAATTGGAGCATGAACTTCGCAGGAGGGCCAATATTCGGTCGTGGGTCACAAGGCGTACAGCCGGGCTTTGCAGCGCACGTCGACGTTAACTACAAGGATTGGGTTGCTCCCTACTTAGGCCTGGATGCCCTGGCGGGCGGCCTTGAGGAGGGGAGTGGCTTGCATGCAGGCGTACGTCTGGGGCTACCGGGATGGCACCCCGGGTGGCGCCTCTGCGTGATTGGCCTGGCGGTGGCTGCTGCCTTTGGCTTCCTCGCTCTCCTTGCAGCTGGCACCGCGCCGTAGCTAGCAGGACTTGCCGTCCAGGCGAAAATTGACCCGATGGCATGGCTCTGCCGCAGATTGAGCAGATGCATTGCAGATCTCGCTCCGGTCCCGTGCGTTCGATTATCGTGCTGGTGAGCAGCAGGAAACCGGCTCATCCACCGGCATCGAGGAATCAGCGAAGCGCATGCATGCCGTGCGCGGATGCTGCGGCGCCACGTCGCTTGCAGGAGCAAGTGCCGCGCCGCTTATCCAACCTCTTGCGGGGACACCAGCTATCATTGGCTGCGAATGGATTGAGCGAGCCCGCCATATCTTCCATGGCCCGCCCTTGCCGGATCGTGTGTAAATGAGACACACACCTGTGGCGGTTCCGCCGACAAGAGCGTTGATCGGCGCGGGGCCTCGGCCCATCACGGCGCCTTTGAGGGTGATGCCACGGATCCCAAGTCAAAGCCAGACTCCCAGGATAAGCAGCCAGTATATTGCCATCTTCGTTCCTCTTCACCCGAGACTTTCGCTTATCTGAGCCATCGATTCCGGTTGTGATAGAGTACGGTTCGTGGTACAACGCGAATGTAGATTACTGCTGCGTTTTTGGTCTGAGCCCTACGCTCCTCAGAATAAAGGACCGGGGCCGGGGATAGCGGAGCTGACTGTCACACGTCCGTGAGAACCTGAAGCCGCAGCCATTCTCACATTATCACGAGGATTGCGGTAGGGACTTTTCGAAGGTCGATGACGTTACGGCACGTTAGCAGGAGGTGTTTCATGCGGTGGGTAGATATGAGTTTGTGCGGTCTTGTGATTCTGATGGTTCTGGCTGTGCCCGTTCAGTCTGCCGAGCGCGATAAGGCCTCTTTTCCTCCCCCCGTGGGTGAGCGCGTACGAGTGGATGCCAGCACACATCAGCTGTCTCACCATGTTGTGACGGTCATGGCTGCCAGCGGCGACACTCTTTGGCTTGGGCGAGCTTACGAGCGGCCCCGGGCAGTGCCCGTGCGGTCGATTACCCGTCTCGAAGTATGGCATGCCTACGGCTCGCGAGCCCGCCATGCGGTTATTGGTGCGGGTGCCGGCATGCTCATCGGGGGCATAGCGTTAGGCGCGCTCGAAGCGTATACCGATGCGAAGGGTAGGGGTGGGGACGACAAAATCGCGGCTATGTGGGGTGTGATAGTGGGCATTCCGCTTGGTCTGGTGGTCGGTACGACGGTCGGGCTTGTCCTACCTACGGGAAAGTGGGAGGAAGTGACCCTCCCGGTGAAGGTGAGCCTTAGATCATATAGGGATAGTCACATGGGGCTGGCACTGACCCTGCCCGTGTTCTGAGCTCCCGAGTCTTGATGACGGCAGGGAGGCCATGCAGCATCCGTGCTGATGAAGCGTGCGCTATGCTGCAGAGGCCATAGTATGCGTCTTGACCGCGCGGGAAAGGAGGGAGTAATGAGGCACACCATCGGGAGAGCACTTGTCATTCTGGCGATCGCCGCATTCTCGTTCTTGTACCTGGTAGCTGTCCCGGCTAGCGCACGGATGTGTTTCCGAGGGAAACCCGCGCCTGCCTGCAAAACATTTTGGATAACGGAGTTTGGGCTCGGCTACATGCCTAAGACCTACGACCCGATCTGCCTTAGTTCCGAGATCGGATGGATGGTCAACTACCGTGAGCGCTATGCCATCGGGGGGACTACTTACATCGCCTTTGACAACAATTTGGAATGCGTTCGTGGGGGGCTAAAGCTCAGGGTCAGGCGATGGATGAGCCCGAACTGGAGCATGAACTTCGCGGGAGGGCCGATATTGGGTCGCACGTGGTCAGGAGGCGATGTGCAGCCGGGCTTTGCAGGGCACGTCGACGTCAACTACAAAGATCGGGTTGCTCCTTACATAGGCATGGATCTCCTGAAGGGTGGCCTCGAGGGGGGCGGCCTGCACGCAGGCATACGTCTGGGCCCGCCGGGCTGGCGCGTCGGCGTGATCGGCTTGGCGGTCGCCGCTGCCGTTGGCTTCATCTATGCCGTTTATGTGGGCACGGCACCTTAGCTAGCAGGACTTGCCGTCCAGGCGAGAATTGACCCGATGGCATGGCTCTGCCGCAGATTGAGCAGACGCATTGCAGATCTCGCTCCGGTCCGTTGCGTTCAATTATCGTGCTGGTGAGCAGCAGGAAACCGGCTCTTCCACCGGCATCGAGGAATCAGCGAAGCGCATGCATGCCGCGTGCGGATGCTGCGGCGCCACGTCGCTTGTCCAACCTCTTGCGGGGACACCATCTATCATTGGCTGCGAATGAATTGAGCGAGCCCGCCATATCTTCCCTGGCACGCCCTTGCCGGACCGTGTGTAAATGAGACACACACCTGTGGCGGTTCAGCCGACAAGAGCGTCGACCGGCGCGGTGCCCCCGCCCATCACGGCGCCCTTGAGAGGATCGCTACGGATCCCGAGTCAAAGCCAGACTCCCATGATGAGCGGGCAGGATATTGCCATCTTCGTTCATCTTCACCCGAGACTTTCTCTTATCTGAGCCATCGATTCCGGTTGCGATAGACTACGGCCCAAGGTACAACGTGAATGTAGACCGCCGTTGCGTTTCTGGTCTGAGCCCTACGCTCCTCAGAATAAAGGACCGGGGCCGGGGATAGCGGAGCTGACTGTCACACGTCCGTGAGAACCTGAAGCCGTTGCCGAGACCATTCTCGCGGTATAAGACGAGTGATAGCGGGACGTTTCGAAGGTAGATGACATCACGATGCTTTAGCAGGAGGTGTCTCATGCGGTGGTTAGGTTTGACTTTGTGTAGTCTCATGAGTCTTTTGGTGTGGGTGCAGCCTGCACAGCCCGCGAAGCCTTCATCCTCCTCTTTTCCTCCCGCGGCGGGCACGCGGGTACGCGTGGATGCGAATGCACCTGTGCTTTCACACCATGTTGCAACCGTTCTGGCTGCGGCAAGGGACACGCTTTGGATCACGCAGAGTAATCAGCGATCGCTGGCAGTTCCCCTGCGGTCGATCACGCATATCGAAGTGTGGCGCCCCTCTGGATCCAGGTTTCGCCATGCGGTTATCGGCGCGGGTGCGGGCATGCTCATAGGGGGCATAGCCGGGTCCGTAGTTGGCGCAATGTTTTGGGGTGAAGGGGGTGCCGAGAGCACGCCAGTGTTTGGGCGGATGTTGGGGGCACTGGGTGGGATTGGCCGCGGCTTATTGATCATCGCATAAGTAACGTCTCATTTGAGACGTAGAGAAAGTGGTGTTGTGCGAATGAAGGAGCGAAGCAAGTGCTGATCTGCGGCGATGGCGCGGGCGTGACGCCCGGCGCGCCGGTGAAGCTCCTCGACATCGAGGGCCGCGTGGTTCGCCAGAGGGTTCATCTTGAGGTACGACCAGAAAGCCTCCACGGGGTTCAGCTCGGGAGCGTAGGGCGGCAGAAAGGCCGAATGGATGGAGTGATTGCGGCGCTGGAGAATCGCTCGGGCGGATCTATGGACATTCAACCGGTCCCACACGAGGATTATCGGCGTACCGAGTTGGCGTCGGATCTGCCGGAGAAACCGGAGTAGGGAATGGGTAACGACGTTCTCGTTGGCCAGGAGCGAAAAGTAAAGTCCCACCTTGCGTCGGCGGGGCGAGACGGTAATGGCCGCGATCATCGAGATACGCTCATGGGACCGCCCTCGTTGATAGAGGACCGGGGTCTGTCCAACCGGCGCCCAGGTGCGGCGGACGAGCGGGGCCATGAGGAGCCCACTCTCATCGATGAAAACGAGACTGGCCTTTAGCCTCCAGGCGTTTTTTTTACCCGGGGCCATTCGCTGCGCACCCAGCCCCGAATCGCCTCCTCGTCCCGCTCCCGCGCGCGGCGCTCCGGCTTCTGGGGGCTGAAACCGAGGGAGCGAAGAAGGCGGCTGATGTGGTTCGCGTGATAGGTAACCCGGAAGCGGCGCCGTATGAGATCAGCGACCCGGGGACCGGTCCACAGGTCGGTCGGGTAGCCGCAGGCAGTGGCACCATCGAGGAGCATGCGGGTGAGCTTCTTGCGATCCTCAGGGGTCAGCTTGGGCGGGCGGCCCGGAGCGGGAAGCGGCGCCAGACCGTTGATGCCGTGATCACGATAGGCAGCCAGCCAACGATGGACCGAGCGACGGTCGACACCGAGCCGTCCGGCTATCTCGCCGGGGCCAAGACCCTTGGCCAGGAGCCTGATCGCCTTCAGTCGCCGCTGCTCCAGCGTTCTGGGATCTCCGTATGGTCTCATGTCTCACCTCCGGGTTGGAGTATGAGACATTATTTAGGCGTTTGTCAATAGTTGTCGGCACGACGACCGGCCTCGTCTGGCCGACCGGGAAGTGGGAGAACGTGGCGCTCCCGGTGAAGGTGAGCTTTAGATCATCGGGGAACGGTCACTTAAGTCTAGTGTTGACTATGCGCCCATTCTGAAAGGGCCGCGGTTTCGTCATTATGTGAGAAAGGGACGAGTCACTGCAGGCACGGGCTCCGCCTCGCCTTGGGTGGATGAGCAGAAAAATCTCACTCCTTGCGCTCACCGAGTTCCTCCAGCATCTTGATGGCGTAGGGGTCTTCGGGTTCTATCTTGAGAGCTCTCCGGTAGCTCTTTATGGCAAGTTCCCGGTTGCTCATCTTGCTATAAGCATTGCCGGTGAAGTTGAAGCAGAGTGCGGTGTACTTGCGCGCCGGGTACTCGCCGGCGCACAGCTCGAAGAACTTTACCGCTTCCGGGTACTTGTCATTGGTGTATAGCTTGTAGGCGATGCCCACAAGGGTGTCCTCATCAAACTTGTAGTCGTCTCTCCGGCTGGCCTTCAGTTCGTGGTATTGCTTGATCGCCGCATCCACGCCTTGCTGCTTGATGGCGTAATACATCGGTTCATGGAGCGTTTCTCTGGTGTCGCAGGGCGATCCCTCGCCGGCCAGCCCGGTTGCAAGGTATTCAATCCAGGTTGCCCGATCCATATAGCTGATCTCGAAGTCCGCCCAATCGGCGAGTACGTCTTCCTTCTGGAGCGTCGCCGCATCCTTTCCCTGAGCCAGCCCTGCGCGGACGACCTCCGTGGTCTTGACGAGCATATCGTGGAAGACCCGGGCATCGGCAAGCGTGCAGTCCTCACCGTGCCCGGGGACGATGGTCACATCCTCGGGCAGCAGGCTGATCACCCTGCCGGTGATCTCGGGATACTTGAGCACGTCACCGGTTTTCTCATCGACCGACGGGAAGTGGCGACCGTTGACCAGTGCCCCCACGCATACGATCTTGGACCCTGTGAACCACACGATGATATCGCTATCGTCGTGTGCCCCGGGAAAAGCGACCAGCCGGATCATCTCCCCGTTAAAGAACAGGCTGAGGGAGTCAGCGAAGGTGATCTCGGGCAGCGCCTCTTCGGGAAACTCGTCGAACAGGAACCCGCCGCTCGTCAGGCGGGTCCTGAGGTTCTCGTGGCCGATTATGACGGGCGCTTTGCCGAAGACCTTATTGCCTGCCGTGTGTTCGATGTGGGAGTGGGTATTGATAATGATGGCCGGGAGCCCATACCCGAGGGCCTGGAGCGCGGTCTTCAGATCCTCGGCCGTTCGCTTCTGGCCCGTGTCGACGATGAGGAGGCCATCGTCCCCAACGGAGGCGATCACTTTTACCGCGTATCCACCGCCGTCCGTGGTCAGTTCGTAGATATGGTCGCGGAGCTGGGTGACCTTCCAGACCGGCTCCTCCTCGGAAGCCGCGCATGATGCCAGGAGTATCAGACATAGTGCTGTCAGAAAGGCTATGGATGGCGACACTTGGCACTCCTTTCGAAGTTGCGGTTAGGCAACGAGTTGCCGGCCCTACGGCTTGGCGGTCCCGTGACTCACCCCGTTGGCTCACTCTGTCGCGCACGATCAGGCCGGATGGTACGGCGGCACTTTACCTACGAGGGCGGACAACGTCAACCCCGAAAACTCAGGCCGGTTGGGGAGGACTATCGGAGCTAGGGTCTCAAGGGACGGTGAATGCGGCACTATATGACTCCGGGTTTATGCCGAAGCATTATGGAGAAACGCGGAAACCGCATAACCATCTTCTCTATTGCGTGTATGGTGCCAAGAAGGTTGCCGGAGCGTAAGTTATGGGTGCGGACCGGAAATTGTCCGCACGGACAGCGGAGCGGCGAATCATACCGCGAGACGCGTGCGTCGATTGCCGCGATCTCGAAACCAACGCGGTAGTTGGAGCAGGATCCTCCGTCCAAGGTGGCTCGCTGCGTGTCTCATGTACGGTGCAGGTCTTCGGCTCAGTGAATGTATGTCGCTGCGGGTGCAGGACATCGACTTCGGTGCGAACCAGATCACCGTCCTGAACCGGGGAGCCGGGGGCGTGCGAAGCCCGATGGATGCGGTATAACGCCGCGGGTCCGATGTTATCAGGAAACCGTATAATACCCACCTCGGCATATACAACCGTCCGAAATCTGTTGAAATCATGACAGTCCGTTGCTACGATGGTGTGAGTGGACCACCGACCGGACAGCAGTCCAAAGGTGGTTCATACGGATCAGTATAAACAGTAGTTATGTCGTGAATTTGCACTCGGCAAAGTGGCTTGGCCGTGGCGTGTAAGCAGCAGGGCGGGCGGCGAGCTGTGGAATAGCGAGTTCTTTGGGGCCGCCGTGCGGTTGGTGGCAGAGGCCACGGCGAACCAGGGTGGTGC
>JAZDEY010000034.1:0-74656 GCA_043808325.1 Candidatus Eiseniibacteriota bacterium | reverse complement strand
AAGCAATCGCTGCAATGTCTGCCCCTCCGTTATCGTCAACTCCCTAACTGCAACACACATGAAGGAACCTCCTTTTAAGGTCCCCCCATGATTACAACACCAGCGGCAAAAAAGCTACCACTTTGTGAGACACGGTACTAGTGGATCATACGGTCGCATTCGCCACCTCTGAAAGATCCTCTGCGGCAGAGTATCGTTCACAGTCATTGAGATGTCAATAACCAGCCTGCGTCAGCAGTCATCTCTAGAGTTAAAGGGCATCTACAGCATAGCCCTGACCGTTGGCTCATCATGCCCGGCATGAGCCGCTCCATGGCCGTCCGCGGTCATCTCGTAGGCTCGGTGCGGTTGTCGGATGCCTTCAATTCCCTCTTGCGTTGCTCATGCCAGTTCGTACGCTCTTTGCAGGATCTCCCGTACCACAGAATGCGTCGCCTTGTCTCCGGGAATGGGAAAGCCGATTGGATTCGCTCCGCCGTTGTACTTGTACGTCCAAGTCGGTTCGTCAATGCCGATTTCTTGCAGTTTCCCTTTTACGTACTGGTAGAACTCTGCCGGTGAATCTTCCGCCCCGTCCGTTCCACCTGGCAGGTAGACAAAAACACCCGTTGCCCGCGGCCACATGGGGAGCCAGCATCTTCTTCCCTTCTTCAGAGACACGTAACTACTTGCTGAAAAGTCCAGTCGGGAAGGACCGATTTTGTCGGTACAGTACTTGGCCAACTCATCCACTGTTCCCATGAACTGAGCTGTCGCATTCTCTTCCCACCAACTCCTGTCTCTTGGTACGACACCTTTCTTGGTTCCCGTTTCAGGTTCATCACCAGAATCCAGAATTAGGTCATCCGGTTGGGCAACAATGCTTGTTTGAATTGTGGCGATCGCGTCCTTGTATGGGATCTTCAAGACATTGATCTCGATGCCAATGAACGGAAGGTACTGCGGCAGTGTTTCGATCAAGGATTTGTATCGCCCGGAAAGGTCTTCGGCAACCAGAACCGCCATGTGTCTTGCATTCGGATTTCGGAGGCGTTCCCGAGCCCAGTAGTCCAGCGTCCTGAACCCGTGATCGGAGTCGCATTCGCCTAGCATGACCTCGATTTCGTAGTAAGTATCCAGATCGGGGCGGTAGGCAAGGATATCGAGTCGTCCACCTCCGTTCTTGTAGTGTACGACTTCGGATTGCTTGATGGCGATTTCGCCCAGTCCTAGTCGACTCGGCTTCTCCTTGATCCAACTGTGTAACCAGTCCTCGTCTTTGCCGATGGCTCGAAGTGTGGTCAGGTCGTTGTCAAGAATATCAATATCCATTCCTTCCTCCTCTCAGCATCCAATTAGTGCTTATACTGATCGGTGTGGACCGCCGTTGGGCTGCACTCCGGTTATCTTATCAGAGAGACCACGATAGTTTCAACACTTTTTGCGCTGTATTATGAGTCAAGGTGGGGCTTATAGAGATTCAGGATAATGTCTGGGGTACTGGCGTTATACTGCATCCATCGGTCTTGCTGGGGAAAGGCGAACCTATTGGTGCGTGGAGGCGTAAAGCCTCCAATACTCATGGCTCTACCGAGTAGGCTACTGAGCCGGTGTCTCAGCTCCCCTTCCTTACTATTGTCCCCTCCGCACGGTCTTCGAGGAAGTGGCCCTGGGCGGCAAGCTGGGTTCGAAGGGCATCGGCCTGGGCCCAGTCCTTCGCAACGCGGGCGCGGGTACGCTCATCGACAAGGTCTCTTAGTTCCTGCGGCAGATCCTCGAGGCGGACGATCTCGCCGCCGATCGACCGGAAGATGCCGAGCACGTTGGACAATTCCTTGATCTTGTCCAGGGCCTTGGCCAACACCAACTTCTTGGACGTGCTCTCTGCCCCACCCAAATACAGGTTTATGTCCTTCGCAATGTCGAAGATGTGCCCGACCGCACTCGCGGCATTGATGTCATCATCCATTACCTTAATGAAGAGATCCTGCTTGGCGGCAACGCCCTTCCAGAATTCGAGATCGGCCCCCTCAAGGGCATCCACCGAACCCCCAACCTTCCCGTCACCGACATAGGCCTCGACTGCCCGGAAGGTGTTCCGCATCCGGCCGACCGCGGCCCTTGCATCGGCAAGCCGATCACGGCTGAATTCCATGGGATTCCGGTAATGCGACGACAAGAGGTAGAACCTCACGACGTCCGGCTCAAACTCTTTCAAGATATCTTCGATCGCGAAGAAGTGGCCCGTGGATTTGGACATCTTCTCCCCGACTAGGTTCAAGAGCCCGTTGTGGGCCCAGAAGTGAACGAACTTCTGGCCCGTCGCGGCTTCCGACTGAGCGATCTCATTCTCGTGGTGCGGGAAGATCAGATCCTCACCGCCCCCGTGGAGATCGACGCTCGACCCAAGATACTTCATCGACATCGCGGAGCACTCGATCGCCCATCCGGGTCTCCCGCGGCCCCAGGGAGTCTCCCAGAAAGGCTCGCCCTCCTTAGCCGCTTTCCACAGAGCGAAGTCCGCCGGATTGCGTTTATGTTCGCTGATCTCGATCCGGGCCCCGGCCCGAAGCTCGTCTATCTTCTTCTTCGAGAGCCGCCCGTACCCCGGGAACTTGGCAATCTCGTAATAGACGTCGCCGCCGGCTTCATAGGCGAAACCCTTGGCCACCAGCGCCGCGACGAGATCGACTATTTCCTTGATGTGTTCGGTCGCCTTGGGATGGATGGTCGCGCGCTTAATATTGAGCATATCGGCAAAGGTGAAATAGTCGCGGGTATAGCGTTCGGCGATCACTCTGAAATCGACGCCCTCGGCATTGGCCCGCGCAATTATCTTGTCGTCCACGTCGGTGAAGTTCTGGACATAGGTGACCTCGTAGCCTTTGTATTCGAGATAGCGTCTGATCACATCGCCGCTCACGAAGGCGAGCATGTGTCCGACGTGGGGCCGGTCCTGGACGGTCATGCCGCACATGTACATCCCGACTTTGCCCTCTTTGACGGGTACAAACTCCTTCTTCTTGGCATCGAACGTATCGTAGATTTTCATCCCGTGAACCTCTTCTTGATCTCGCCCATCTCGAGCGCGCGCTCAGCGTCGATCTCTTCGCCCGCCCGGCCATGTTTTCGTATGTAACTTCCGACAATCAGGCCATCGCTGAGCCGCAGGAAATCCTCAGCATTGGATGGATCGGCGCCGCTTCCCACCAGGATCGGAACCGAGAACCCCGCCCCCTTGAGGCTTGCTCTAACGACCTCAAGATCGTCGCCCGCAGGTGCGCGGCCGGTTCTTGGGCCGGTCACAATTACGGCGTCCGCTCGGCCCCGCTCAACGACATCCAGCACATCCTCTCCCAGGGTGGTCGGGGCAAGCGCCGAGGCGTGCTTGACCATGGTGTCCGCAAGCACCAGGGCATCGGGTGCGATCCGGCTGCGGAGCCTCATAAGCTCACCCGGAGCGCCTTCGATCACGCCCTCACTTGTAACGAAGGCCCCCACCAGGATATTGACGCGTACGAATTCGCAGCCGCACACACCGGCGACCGCAAGCGCCGCCTGGGCATCGTTTCTCAGGACATTGATTCCGATCGGGAGCTCGACGGCCTGTTTGAGCTCGCTTGCCACAACCGCCATTGCGGCAATGGTCTCGGGCTCGACGCGGTCGCTCAGGAACGGGATGTCGCCATAGTTTTCGACGATCAGGCCGTCAAAGCCTGATTTGGCCATCAGCCGCGCGTCTTCGACGGCGCTCCTCACGACGTCGCCCGCAAAGTCTCCCCCAAAGCCGGGACTTCCGGGCAAGGGCCTGAGGTGCACCACACCTATAAGTACCTTCCCGCGGCCAAAGATATCTTCGAAACTGCGCATCATCTTAGCTCCGCCAATTCTCCGCCAGCCGCGCTCACGGGCCGCCACCGCCCACCACCCACCGTTACAACCTCGACACCGTCCCGGCATCCAGCGCCATCACGAGCGCCGTGATAAGTTTCACTGCGTTATCGTAATCGGCGCGATGGATGATGCCGGCGTGGCTATGAATGTACCTTGTCGCCACACCTATCACAAGAGAGGGCACCCCTGCCTTGTTCATATGGATCTTGCCGGTATCGGTGCCGCCCTTATCGATGGTTGCCAGATGATAAGGAATCTTGTGCTTCCCCGCCAGATCGATCGTCATATCGAGCAGGTTCCGATTGGGCACCATGCTCCGGTCATAGACAAAAATCGCGGGCCCGCTGCCCAGGGCTTCGACCTCCTCGAGCCCGAAGCTCGGTGTATCGTGGGCGATCGAGACCTCGAGCGCAAAGGCCACGTCGGGATCGACAACCGCAGCGCTCGTCGTGGCTCCGCGCAGGCCCACCTCCTCCTGCACCGTCCCCACGGCGAATACCGAATTGGGATGCCGCTCCCGGGTAAGCCGCCGGAGCACTTCGATCATCATCGCACAGCCGATTCTGTCGTCCCAGGCCTTGGCCAGATAGGTCTTGGGATTGCCCAGAATCTGGAACGGGCTCCAGGGCACGATCGGATCTCCTACCCGCACCCCGAGGGTCTTCTCGACATCGAAACCGCGCGTTGCCCCCACGTCGATGTGCATGTCCTTGATCTGGACAACTTTCTTGCGCTCTTCGTCGTCAAGTTCATGAGGAGGCTTTGAGCCCACGACACCGAAGATTTCACCGCTACGGGTCTTCACCACTACGCGCTGACCAAGGATCACCTGGCTGAACCAGCCCCCAATCGGGATGAACTTGATGAAACCTTCCTTGGTTATGTTCTTCACGAGAAAGCCGACTTCATCCATGTGGCCGGCGAGCATCACTCTGGGCGCTTTCGACCGTCCGTCCTTCCGACAGATGATGCTTCCCAGCTTATCGTAGGAGACCTTGGTGATCGCCTTGAGATGCTTCTCCATCGCCCTGGCGACTTCCTTCTCGGAGCCGGCGATGCCGTTTATCTCCGTCAGCTCTTTAAGCAGAACCTCGGTCGGGTCCAGCGACTTAGCATTTGATCCTCGGGAAGCCATCGACCTAGCCATCGATCTAACCTCCGATCCTGGGGTTTACCGGTTTGCCTCGCTTGAGTCCGAGTGCCGCGATCCGATCGACAAGATCTTCGAAGGCGACCCCCTTGGCCTTGGCCGCCATCGGCACAAGACTTGTCTCGGTCATGCCAGGAATGGTGTTGATCTCAAGGAAGTAACCGACACCATCGGCCGCCAGCCTCAAGTCGACTCGCGCGAAGCCCTCACACCCACACACCTTGTAAGCCTTGAGGGCATCTCTTTGGAACCTCTCGGCGAGGCTCGCTTCAAGCCGCGCGGGCGATTCATAGTCGGTCATACCCTTGGTGTACTTGCGCTTGTAATCGTAAAAGCCGTCCTTGGGTTTGATCTCAACAATCGGGAAGACTTCGTCGCCGACGATTGCCACGGTCAGTTCCCGCCCCGCGATGAATCTCTCGCATACTATACCCTGAGAGTATTGCAGGGCAAGGTCGATCGCGGCCCCGAGATCGGCTTCGCGTTCGACAATCGTAAGCCCGATCGTGGAGCCCTGATCAACGGGCTTCACGACGACCGGGAGGCCAAGTCGTTTGATCGCCGCATTACCACGCCACGTCGGGACATCGTCTCTCCCCAGGTAGACCCAGGCAGGCGTGACGATCCCGTGGTACTCGAGTACGATCTTGGTGATAGCTTTGTCCATACAGACGGCGCTCGCCCTCACACCGGAGCCGGTGTAGGGCTTTCCCGCAAGCTCGAGGACCGCCTGGATTCGCCCATCCTCACCTTCGCCGCCATGAAGGGCTATGAAAACTATGTCGGCCTCCTTGAGGCCGGAGGACTCGATCAGATGGCGCACGTCGCGGCCCGCGTTGGGGTTCAAGTCATAGCTCGAGACCTTATGGCCTGCAAGATCAAGGCCTCGCGCAATTGCTTCGCCACTTGCCAGGGATACTTCACGCTCAGATGAAGTCCCTCCCATCAAAACCTGGATGATCACTTTAGCCTCCCGCGTGAGCGGCAAGTATCTTGATCATGGTCGATCATGCTCGATCATGGAAGAGCGAGCGCCCGCTTCAGCAGCCCCAGCGCCTTCTCTTTCCCGAGCACCTCGACCACAATCGGGATCTCAGGACCCTTCGTGGCTCCGGTGAGGGCAATCCTCAGGGGCATGAAGACTTCGCCTTTCTTCAGTCCAGTTTCCTTTACCAGCTGTGCCAGAAGATTGCTCACCGCAGCCCGATCGACGCTCCCGCTTTGCCCGGTGCACGGGCCCGGCCCACCGCTCCCGAGTTGCCCAAGCGCCGAAAGGAAACCGGAAATCGCAGTCGCCGCGCTCTCGGACTTAAGCCGCGCCGCGAGCTCCAGCGGAATCGCGTCATCGGTCTTAAGAAAGATCATGGCCTCCTCGGCCAGATCGGGAAACTTCTTCCCGGTATCTTTGAGGGCCCCGGCCACCCGCGCAAGAAGCGCCTGGTCGCCGGTGTCGCCGCCTTTGGCCTCAAGGTAGGGCAAGATCCCCGCTATGATCTCATCGGTGCCCATTAGCTTAATGTGATGTAAGGTGATCCACTCGAGCTTGTCCCTATCAAAGACCGACGGACTCCGCGAGACCCGCTCGAGCGAGAACCTCTCTACAATCTCCGGGCGCGTCATGATCTCCCTGTCATCCCCGGGCGACCATCCCAAGAGTACCAAGTGGTTGAGAATGGCCTCGGGCGGATAGCCCAGGGCGCGCATCTCGCCTACGGAGGTCGCCCCGTGACGCTTGGAAAGCTTGGTCCGGTCAGGCGCCAGGACCAGTGGCAGATGAGCGAATATGGGCGGCTTCAGCCCAAGGTGCTCGTAGACCAGACTCTGCCGCAGCGTATTGGAAAGGTGCTCCTCGCCCCTTATCACGTGAGTGATATTCATCTTCCAGTCGTCCACGACACAGGCGAAGTTATAGGTCGGCATGCCGTCAGACCGCAGGATCACAAAATCCCCCACCATGCCGGTCTTGAAGCGGACCTCGCCCCGCACGATGTCCGGGATCACCACCTCATGGTATTCGACGACGAACCTGACGGAAGCTGGTCGCCCTTCGGCCTCAAGGGCCGCGATCTCGCGCTCACCAAGCCGGCGGCATCGTCCGTCATAATGAGGCATGCCGCCCGCCTCGAGAGCAGCCTTGCGCCGCGCCTCGAGCTCCTGGTCGGTGCAATAGCACTTGTAGGCCTTGCCCGCGCGTATGATCGAGTCGGCCACTTCCCGGTAAACACCAAGCCGCTCGGACTGCCGGTAGGGGCCCCAGGGGCCGCCGCGGTCGGGGCCCTCATCCCAATCGAGCCCGAGCCACCGCAGGTCTGCAACCAAGTCGTGCTCCGCCTCAGCGTAAGACCTTGCGACATCGGTGTCCTCGAGCCGCAGAACGAAAGTGCCTCCGGCATGGCGCGCAAAGAGCCAATTAAAGAGCGCCGTGCGCGCCCCGCCAACGTGAAGGAAGCCGGTGGGACTTGGAGCGAACCTGACTCGTGTGCGGTCGTTAGCCATCAAACATCCATTCAAACATCCACCAGGGCAACCGCGTGGGCCTCTATCGCAAGCCCCTCTCCAAGGGGACCCACCCCTTCGGCCGTCTTGGCTTTGATCGATATCTTCTCTATCGGGATCTTGAGCTTCTCCGCAATCCGCTCTCGCATCGCATCAATATAGGGCGCCAGCTTGGGCCGCTCGGCCACAATCGTCGAATCGATGTTTTCCACGCGGCATTTCTCCGCGATCATCTCCTCGACCCGGGCCAGGAGCTCGGTGCTCGCGATGCCTCGATACTGCTCGTCGGTATCGGGGAAATGGCGGCCGATATCCCCCAGCGCGCAACCTCCAAGGATCGCATCTATCACGGCATGAATAAGCACGTCGCCATCGGAATGCCCCCAGAGCCCCCTGAAAAAAGGAATCTCCACTCCGCCGATTACCAGCTTCCGCCCCGGGGTAAGCCTGTGAATGTCATACCCGATGCCGACCCTGAGCAAGCGCTCTCTCCTTCAGGTGCGATCTACCTGCGGCGCGGCCGACGCCTGCGACGCCGAGCCTGCGGGCCCTTGGGCCGCTGGCCGACCGCCGCATCAATCTTGGCCTTGACCTCATGCCCCAGGAAATACTCAAACATCGGAAGATCCTCGGGCGAGGTCATCTTGAGATTGGAGTAACTTCCCACGGCAACCGCGACCTTGATGCCGGCCTTCTCCACCAGCGAAGCGTCGTCGGTAGCGTCCGTATGTTGGCCGTGGGCCTTGGTGTGAGCATTCATTAGGGTGTCGAAGCGAAAACACTGCGGCGTCTGCGCCAGCCAGAGGAGCCGCCGGTCCAGGGTCCCCACGATCTCGCCGCTCTCGACTCGCTTCACGGTATCCTTCGCCGGTACGCCGGTTATCGCGGCCCCGGACTTCTGCGAGGCATCCAGCACTCGTCTTATCAGGGTCTCCGAGACCAGCGGACGCACCGCGTCATGGATGATGACCCGCTGGGTTCCCGGCTTAAGCGCCTTGAGGCCGTTATAGACCGACTCCTGGCGGCTCTCCCCGCCATAGACGATCGCGTGGACCTTCTTATAGCCGTACTCGGCCACGATCTCATCTCTGACCCAATCGATCGCGTCTCTGGGAACTACGATCACCATGTGGTCCACCAGCGGCGACTTCTCGAAAACATCCAGCGTGTATGCGATGATGGGGCGCCCCGCGATCTTGACGAACTGCTTCCTGGCCGCTGCCTCCATCCGCTTGCCTTCACCTGCGCCTACTATCACTGCTCCTACCATATTCGCCTCTCCGTATAGATGATGATGCTGTTAGTGGCTCCTACCCTGTCCGCTCTCACCGTCACTTCTCATCTCAGCTTCGAGAAGATCATCCTTCCCACCGTTGTCTGGAGCACACTTGTGATAATGACATCGACGGTGCGATTCTGCATGCCGCTACCGCCCTCGACGACGACCATCGTGCCGTCATCGAGATAGCCCACTCCCTGCTCCGGCTCCTTTCCCCGCTTGGTGATCTTAACGCTGATCTCCTCGCCGGGAAGCACGACCGGTTTCAGAGCGTTCGCAAGCTCGTTGACGTTCAGCGCCCTGATCCCGTGAAGCTCCGCAACCTTGTTGAGGTTGAAGTCGTTGGTGATGACCTTGGCGCCCCTCAGGCGTGCCAGCTTCACAAGATTGGCATCCACGTCGTCGTTCTCGCCGGGGTTGAATTCGTCCACCACCACCTCGAGGTCTTTCCTAAGCTGCATCCGCCGCAGGATCTCCAGGCCCCGCCTGCCGCGGTTTCGCTTCAGCGGATCCGCCGAGTCCGCTATCTGCTGAAGCTCATCCAGCACGAACTTGGGAATTATGATCTTCCCCTCGATGAAGTGCTTCTCGCAGATGTCGGCGATCCGGCCGTCGATGATCACGCTGGTGTCAAGGATCTTGGCCGACGCCTCGTTCTCGTGGTGCCTCGAGGCAAGCCTCAGGTCCCCGCGCTTGCGGATCCCAACCACGGTGCCCAAATAGCCGAGGATCAGGGTCATGAAGATCATCGCATAGAGATGGTATTGCTTGTTGTCCCGAAAGACGGGAATCTGGACCACGATCATTCCGATCAGAAGAGCTACTACCAGGCCCAGGATCAGGCCGAGCACCCCGGCCAGAATCTCTCGCCCCGACCTCTTCTCCAATCTTCTCTCACCGTAGATTATCCCCCCCCCCGCGACGAATCCCACTAAGATTCCAAGCCAGCGATGCGGGAACCCCCCAATACTCGAAAAGAAATACCCCGCGAGGCAAAACAGCCCCAGGAAAACTATTCTGATTGCCAGCACTACCGCTTCTCCCTCCGGGACCACCCATTTTGCAGTCCATTATGAAGTATGATTAGAAAATCCCGATCTTGACGTAGCGCTCGGGGTGCGCTTTTATGTCCTTGATAAGATCATCCAGATTCTTGACCGTGGTCTCGATCTGGTCGTGAAGTTTCCTCTCCTTGATCAGCATACCCAACGTTCCCTCGCCCCGCTCGATGCTTGCCGACAGCGACATCAGCGAAAGGGTAAGGGAATCGAGCCGCGCCGAGACTCGCGCCATCCGCTCCACCGTCGCCGTGAGGTCCTGCTTCTTGCCGCCCAGGATGTCGCTCAGGTTCTCGGACGCCGACCGCATGCTCTTGGCGGTGCCTCGAAGATCGTCGCGGTTCTCGCGCAGGATCGTGACCATCTCGGTCGAGAGCTGGTTTAGCCTGGCAAGGCTCTCGCCCAGGGTATAGCCGCCCTCTTCGGATGAGACCAGCTTCCTCAGGGCCTGCGACAGCGACTTGATCTCGCCGAGAACGTCCTCCACGCTAATCGACAGATCGGTGATCCCGGCCTTATACTCACCCTCGATCGTGGACCCCGGAGCGATCACCTCACCGGCGACACCCGGCGTTATGTAGACATACTTCTCTCCCATCAACCCGATGCTTCGTACCTCCACCGAACCGTCCTTCCTCAGCGTGACTTTGTCATCGACAAGGAGCTCGGCCCGCACCCGTCCGCTTTCGAGCGTGATCAGGCCCACCTTTCCCATGTCGAGCCCGGACACCGTAACGGGATCGCCGGGATTCAAGCCTCCAACCTCGCCAAAATAGACCACGTAGGTCGCCCAGCGGCGATTGACGCGGACCTCACCGATCCAGGCAATACCAAGAACCAGGATCACCAAGGCGAGAATCACTGCAATGCCCACCTTGACGTCAGTCGATCTCGTATTCATCGCCTACTCCTCGAGGCCTGCTAATGCACCGATATCGGGCCCTCGGCTCTCCCCTCGATGAATTGCCTGATCGCCTCATCGCGGGTGTGCATGATCTCGTCCGGGGTGCCTTCGAAAACGATCTTGCCGCCGTAGAGCATCGCCAGCTTGTCGCCTATCTTGTACGCGCTCTTCATGTCGTGGGTGACGGCAACGGAGGTGATCTTGAGCGTCGCTTGAAGCGTTCGGATCAGTTCGTTGATCACGTCTGCCATGATGGGATCGAGCCCGGTTGTGGGTTCGTCGTAGAGCACAACCTCCGGATCCATCGCTATGGCCCGGGCAAGTCCGACTCGTTTCTTCATCCCGCCGCTCAGTTCGGCCGGATGCACGTCTTCAACACCCGTAAGGCCGACAAGCGCAAGCTTCTCCCTGGCACGCTCTCGTATCTCCCTCTCCGAGAGATCGGTGTGCTCGATCAAACCCAGCCCCACATTTTGCCACACCGAGAGCGAATCGAAGAGAGCGGCTCCCTGGAAGAGCATCCCGAATTTCCTTCGGAACTCGTAGAGCTGGTTGCCCTTGAGCGTCGTGACATCCACGCCGCCGACGAGAATGCTTCCACGATCGGGCTTCATCAGGCCTATTATGTGTTTGAGGAGAACGCTCTTGCCGCAGCCGCTTCTCCCTATCACAACGACCGTCTCGCCCTTCCTGACCTTGAGGTTGACGTCCTTGAGGACCTCATTACCTCCGAATCTCCTGCAAAGATCGACTATCTCTATCATCGGCCTTCCCCAACTTAACGCATAAGCACGGTTCTGAAAAGCAAAGAAGCAAGGACGTAGTCGGTAATCAAGATCAGCAGACAGGATGAAACCACCGCCCGCATCGTAGCGATCCCGACACCTTCGGCGCCCCCTTCGGTCCGCATACCATGAAAACAGCCCATCGTGGCGATTATCGCTCCGAAAAAGACCGCCTTTATGAGACCGCTATAGATGTCACTGGGATGAAAGAAGAGCCTGAGGCCCGAGAAGAAAGTGTGGGTGCTCACTTTGAGTCCGACAAGGGCGACGATCCATCCGCCCATGAGCGCCAAAAAATCGGCGAAGATCGTGATCACCGGAAGCATGATGACGGCCGCCAGGAGGCGCGGCGCGACAAGATACCTGATGGGATTTATCGCAAGGGTCTCCAGGGCATCGATCTGCTCCGTGACCTTCATGGTGCCGAGCTCTGCCGCGATCGAGGCTCCGACTCTGCCGCCAACCACAAGCGCCGTAAGCACGGGCCCCAGCTCGATCACCACCGATTTGCCGATCACCGTGCCGAGATAGCGCATCGGGACGTAATCCTGAAACTGGTAGGCTGCCTGGACGGCCGCCACGCCACCGGTGAAGATCGAAGTGACAAGCACGAGCGGGATCGAACCTATGCCGACCCGGACCATCTGGTCAAACCAGAGATGCTTCTCTTTTATGGCCGCGGGGACGGCCTTCACGGCACTCGCAAAGAGCAGGAAGGCGGCGCCGACATCGCCGAGCGATGAGACGAGGCTCTGCCCGATGTTCTTCCCGATGTATTGAACAGCATCCATATCTACCAGTTCACTCTCGCTCGGTCTCGACCCGCGCCTTGTCTTCAAAGCGCGTGTATTCGTCGAAGAAGATGAGGTCGACGTGACCGGTCGGGCCGTTGCGCTGTTTGCCGACTATGATCTCGGCCTTCCTGCGGTCCTCGGCCATGGCGGCATCCCCGCTTTCGGCCGCATCTCCGCTCTGCTTATACACGAAGGGCCGATAGATGAAGATCACCACGTCGGCATCCTGCTCGATCGCACCCGACTCCCTTAGGTCCGAGAGAATCGGACGCTTCTCCTTACGCTCCCGTTGCTCGACCGCTCGCGACAGCTGCGACAGGGCCATCACCGGGATGCTCAGTTCCTTGGCGAGCGCCTTGAGCGATCTTGAGATGTGCGATATCTCCTGCTGCCGATTTTCCGCACGCTGGTGGCCTCGTATCAGCTGAAGGTAATCCACGATCACCAGTCCCAGATCGACCTCGGACTTGAGCCGCCGCGCCTTCGCCCTCATTTCCAAGACGTTGAGGTCGGCGCTGTCGTCAATGTAGATCGGGGCATCGTGGAGCGCGCCTGCCGCGCGCGTCAGCTTCCCCCACTCATTCTTTCCGACGAAGCCGGTCCTCACGCTGTGCGCCTTGACCCGCGCCTCGGAGCACAGCACCCGGAGCATAAGCTGCTCCTTGGTCATCTCGAGACTAAAGACCGCGACCGGGATCTTGTGCTTGATCGCGACGTGTTGGGCGATATTGAGGGCGAAACTGGTCTTTCCCATCGACGGCCGCCCGGCGACCACTACGAAATCGCCGGCGTGAAAACCGGCGGTCATGGTATCGAGATCCTTGAAGCCGGACTCAAGTCCGGTGACGTAGCGCTTCTGCTGGTAGAGCTGCTCCACGAGCTCGAAACTATCCTTGATGATGTCCTGCATCGCTACGAAACCTTTGCGGAGCTTCGAGCCGGAGATCTCAAAGATCCGCCGCTCGGCGCGATCTATGAGTTCGGCAACTTCGATCTGGCCGTTGTAGGATTCATTGATGATCTGGGTCGAGGCCTCTATCAACCGCCGCAGCGTGGACTTCTCGAGCACGATCTTGGCGTGATGTTCGATGTTGGCGGAGGTGGCCACACTGCTCAAAACGCTCTCAAGATAGGTGATCCCGCCAACCGCGTCGAGATCGTTGGACTTCCTCAGTTCTTCGGTCAGCGTTATCAGGTCGACAGCTTCGTTCCGGTCATAAAGCGAGATCACGGCGTTAAAGATCTTGCAGTGCTGGCTCGAATAGAAGCACTTGTCGTCGATGATCTCCAGAGCTCTCGCAATGGCATCCCGGTCCAGGAGGATCGCTCCCAGGACTGCCATCTCCGCCTCAAGCGCTTGAGGCGGAATGTGCTCAATCCCTAGTCTTACCTGGGCCATTTGTACTCACACCTCTTACCCCTCGGATGGGCAAATCAATTGCCTTCATTACCTTTTTGACATCTTCCCAGACGTCTTTCTTGATTTCAGGATTCCTGAGGCATGCGGCAGGATGAAACGTCGGAATCACAGTGACGCCCCGGTAGTCATAGGGCCTACCGCGCATCGTCGATATGGGGCTACGTACGCCGGTCACGGTCTGGGTCGCCACATTGCCGAGCGTGCAGATGATCTTTGGCTTGATGAGGTCGATCTGCTTCTCAAGATAAGGCAGGCACGCTGCGATCTCGTCGGGCTCGGGCGCACGGTTTCCGGGGGGTCGGCACTTGACCACATTGGCAATGTAGACCTCTTGCCGGGTGAGTCCCATCGCTTCGATGATCTTGGTGAGCAGCATTCCGGCGCGGCCGACAAAGGGTTCGCCCTGGCGGTCTTCGTCTGCGCCCGGGCCCTCACCTATAAACACGAGCGCCGCCGACGGGTCGCCCTCACCGAAAACGACTTTGGTTCTACCTTTGGCGAGGAAGCACGCTTTGCAGGCGAGGGTCTCCCGCCGTAGGGCCTCCAGCCCGCCCGCGTCCGCAGGTCTGGTCGCCGCCGCGCCTTCGCCCGTCGCACCGGAGCCTGAGCCGCTGGGACCAACCTCACCGGAGCCCACCGCGCCGGCTTCAGTACAGCCGTCACCCGAGCCAGCTGGCATCACCATCTCTTTCATTCCCGAGAGCTCAAGCAGCCTCAGCCAATTGCAGAGTTGCTCGCGAAGATCCTCGCGCCCGATCTCGGACACCAATCCGTCCGCCATGTGCCTATCCTTCGTTACGTACGGGGCTTCTTAAGGAGGCTTGCGACTGCGTCAAAGATCCTCTCGGAGAAGTCGGTCTTGGTCGCCAGGGGGAGCTCCTCGACCGTGCCGCCCCGGCCGATTAAGTAGCCGCTATTCATTTCGCTGCCGAACGCCGTGCCTTCTCGTAGAGGATTATTGACAACAACGAGATCCAGGTTCTTATCGGCAAGTTTCCGCTTTCCCCCTTCGATCTCGTCTTCAGTCTCAAGCGCAAATCCGACGACTATTCTACCATCCTTCTTGCGGGAAAACTCCTTCAATATGTCCTCGGTAGCGACAAGTTCCAGGGAGAGTTTTCCCTGCCTGTGAATCTTCCCCGGGCCCGCGGCTTCGGGTTTGAAATCGCAGACCGCCGCGGCCATCACCAAACAGTCCGCGCCCTGCCACTCTCGCCCCAAGGAATCGCGAAGCTCGGCCGTAGTTTCGATCTCGATCACCCTGACCCCGGCCGGGGGCTCCACCTCGACCGGACCGGTTATGAGGACCGTGTCTGCACCTCGCCGCCGAGCTACCCGTGCGAGCGCAACAGCCATCTTGCCGCTGGACCTGTTGGAGATGAATCTCACCGCATCGATCGGCTCCCGCGTAGGCCCGCCGGTCACGATTACCTTCTTACCCGCGAGGTCACCCCGCAGGCCGGCGGCGTCCATTATTGCCACCACGATAGTCTCGATGGCGGCAAGCCGCCCTTTGCCTTCTTTACCGCAGGCGAGCCACCCGGTCTCGGGCTCCACAAAAATGAAGCCGCGCTCTTTGAGGACCGCGATATTCGCCTGCACCACCGGATTGAGATACATGGCTTCATTCATCGCGGGCGCGACGACCACGGGCGCGGTGGTGGAGAGCACCACCGTCGAGACCAGGTCGTCACAAATGCCGCAGGCGATCTTGCCGATGATATTGGCCGTGGCCGGAACTATCGCCACCACGTCCTGGTCCTGGGCAAGATCGAGGTGAATCGGTTTCTTGGTTCCACTCTCCCAGAGATCAACCCGGACCTCGTTACCCGAGAGTGCCCGGAAGGTCGCGGGCCCGACCAGGTTGGTCGCGTTACGGGTCATCACCACCGAGACCTGGGCCCCGGACTTAACAAGCCGGCTCACAACCTCAGCCGCTTTGTAGGCTGCGATCGATGATGTGACTGCGAGCAAGACTCTCATTGTGACATGACCCTTATTCTGACCCTCATTGACCCCGTGGCTTCCATTGAGCCTTCGCCCTGACCCCTACTTTGCCTTTGCCTTCCGAACCTTCTTGCGCGGCTTCTTCGCGGCCGGCTTCTTGGCCGGAGCCCGCTCGCCCGCCGGCTCGCCATCTACCTCGTACTGCATCTTGCCTTCGACGAAATGCTTTACCGCCTCTGGAATCGCCTGCTCGCCGTCCTTAAGATGGAGCCCAGGAACGGCGTTCAGCCGTCTTGCCTCCTTGGCAATCGCGACCAAGGCCTCGTACTCACTTGAGGATCTCTTGAGAACGTCTTCTCGCGTCACCAGGGTCTTACGATTCTTTCCCAACCTCATACCCCCTTGGGATCAAGTCCCGCGGTCTCCAGGCCGACCAGATGTCTCCACGACGTACCAGCAAGTATTCTCTCGCGCTTGAGCCTTTCGGCTCCGACGATCGATGTCATCTTTGAGACAGCCGCGTCGACTGTGTCGTTCACCACAATATAGGTGTACTGGGATAAGTATTCCATTTCCCCGATCGCATTGGTGAGCCGCCGGCGGAGCGCATCTTCGGTCTCGCTCTTGCGGTTGCGCAGCCGCTCCTCGAGCACCTTGAAGGACGGCGGAATCACGAAAATCGATACCGCCATCGGGTAACGCTCCATCACCTGGACTCCACCCTGAACGTCGATATCCAGAAGGACGCTCAGGCCCTCGGCGATCTTGCCGTCCAGGTACTTCCTCGGGGTGCCGTAAATCTCTCCATGGACCAGGGCCCATTCCGCGAACTCGGCCCGTTCCTGCATCTTCTCGAATTCCTGCCTCGAGATGAAGAAGTAATCCTTGCCGTGCTCCTCGGTGGCCCTTGCCTTCCTTGTGGTTGCCGACACCGAAAATGCGACTCCCGGATCACGTTCCATGAGCCCGTGACAGAGAGTCGTCTTTCCAACACCTGAGGGGCCCGAGACCACCACCGGAAACGCGATCCTCTTGCCGGGCTTACCCATCGAGATTCCCGTCGGATTTCTCCAGGCGCTGGGTTATGGTCTCGCAGGCGATTGCCGAGAGCACCACGTGGTCGCTGTCCATGACGATTATCGATCGCGTGCGCCTTCCCTCAGTAGCATCCACCAGCTTGCCCTTCTGTCTTGCCTGATCTTTGAGTCTTCTGATCGGGGATGAACCCGGTGTGATCACTGCAACAATCTTGTCGCTCGCAACGACATTTCCGAAACCTATGTTAATGAGATGTCCACTCAAATCATTACCTCCGCAATTCTGCCGTCAACTGCGCGTGATTCGATGTCCTATTCGATGTTTCACTCAATGTTCTGGACTTGCTCGCGTACCTTTTCGAGTTCTTCCTTAATCAGGACCACATTTTGAGATATCTGGGCATCGGTGGCTTTAGATCCCATGGTGTTTGCTTCCCGCGCCATCTCCTGAAGCAAAAAATTGAGCTTTCTGCCGACCGCGCCGCCTTCACCGAGGTAATCCTTGAAGTTCTTGCAGTGGACCCGATAGCGAACGCATTCCTCAGTGCAGTCGGACCGCTCGGCAAAGATCACAACTTCCTGGGCTATGATGCCCTCGTTGTATTCGCCGTGATCGTCGAGCTCGGCAAGTCTGGCCTTGAGGCGTTTCCTCAGCTCCTCGGTACGCTCGGGCGCGCGCTCCTCGATCTCCCCCACACAATCCAGCGTGAGCGCCAGCCGCGCGTCGAGATCCCGTCCGATCGCCGCACCTTCCCTCTCTTTCATTTCGACGAGATCATCAAGAGCGATCACAAGGGCTTCCTTGGCAAGCAGGAAGGCCTGCGAGGGTTCCCACTCCTTGACTGCCTTCTTGACGAGATCCGGGAGTGCCGCGAAAGTGGCGACGTCCACTTCTCCGGAAAGATTGTAAGTCTCCTTGAGGGTTTTGAGGAGATTGTAGTAGACGTCGGCAACTTGTTTGTCGAGGACGATGGTCTCCGAGAGGCCGCCCGGCTCTTCCCAACCCAGTGTCAGGAGAATCCTGCCGCGGGAAATTCGTGATTGAACCAACTTCTTGATTTCGTCTTCAAGCGGGCTTAAGAACCTGGGGAGTTTGGCAACCAACTCAAAAAAGCGGTTGTTGAGCGATCTCAATTCGGCTGTTACTCTCACCCCCTTCTCTTCGATCTCGCCCCTGCCATACCCCGTCATGCTCCGGATCAACTTCCCAACCTCGCACCGGCCTTAAGACCGCTTCGCTATTTCCAAAGACACCGTTGTTAAGCGCTGCTTACTTTTCGTTACTTATCGTTCCCTGCTCTTGAGCGTTCCTTGCCGCTAATGGAAGGACAGGCACAGCTCCGCCCATCCCACACCAATGCCAAGAGGATAAAACTCAGATGGGCCTATGTCAATCCAATAAGGAGAGGTACTACCACTTCCTCCGCCACCAGATATAGACCACCGTGAGCACCGAGACCGTGGCAAACGAGAGGATTATCCAGAAGGCGTAGGGGTGCTTCTGGAAGGGGATCGATACGTTCATCGAAAAGGCGCTCACCACCAGGGTCGGCACCATGATGCAGATGGTGATGATGTTGAGGGTCTTAACGAGCACGTTGATGTTGTTGCTCACAATCGAGGCCCGCGCATCCATAAGGCTCGCCAGAATGTTGGAGTACATTTCGGATTGCCGATAGCATTGGCTGTTCTCGATCAGGGTGTCTTCGAGGAGCTCCGATTCTTCAATCGTGAAGCCGAACTTGGGAGCGTTGAGCCGGATCTTCTCCAGGAGACCGCTATTGGAGTTTATGGAATTGAGGTAGTAAACAAGGCTTTTCTCGAGGGTGAAGAGGTTGATCAGGTAGCGGTTCTCCATCGCGCGATTGATCTTGTCCTGCAGCTGATCGGAGATCGAGCTTATCACCCTGAGGTGCTCCAGGAAATGGAAGATGGAACGATAGATGGTGCGGAGCATGACGTAAGCCGGCGTGTTGGAGCGCATCAGATGGGTGCCGTCGAAGACCGGCACGTCCTCGGAAATCACTATGATCAAACGGTCCTTGAAAAGGAAGAGCCCCGTGGAGGCGGACCGGAAGACGAACTGGTCTTTATAGGAGTAGCTCTTGGGACGCTTGAAAATGATCGCCATGTGCTCGGGCTCAAACTCCAAGCGCGAGAGCTCGTCGGGGTCCAGGGCGGAGTTGAGAGTGTGCTCGTCAATCTTGAGCGTGTCTATGAGGTAGCGCTTCTCGGCCTCATCGGGATTGACATAGAGGGAGACGAGACAGGGATCCGTCGTGACTTCGGTCATCTTCTGATCCACAACGTTGAACCGCTTGAGCATCGCTTGTCACCTCTGAGGGATTATGGCATTGAATGTGGCCGTGGTCAACCCCCGAGGACGAGTCTGAGGCGACTTTCTTGATGTTTGTGATCAGTTCCCTGGCGGGTAAAGATTCCCGCTCGATCAGACGATAACCCAGAGGGAGGTATAAATCGATTGAACGTTGTGCTGTGATTGCGTATAATCAAGTAACCCTAGGAGCAAAGGTCTTCCGTGGAGTTGTATGGTCTCCTGAAGAGCCCATGAGGTGATGGACGTGAAAACCTGCAGCGATTGGCCCCCGACCGAGATAGTTACGCGCGTGCTTGGGTATAAAGACGGCAGGAATTGGGTTGCCCACTGTCTCGAGCTCGATCTGGTTGGCGAGGGCCCGACTTTCCGGAAGGCTTGTGAGCATCTCAAGGAACTCATAGAGATGCAGATCGGTTTCGCTGTTTACAGGAATAATGCGGCCCTTCTATATCATCCTGCGCCGCCGGAGTATTTTCTGCAGTTTGATCGCCTCTATCGGGAGACGCTGTCCGCGTTTCCAAAGCCGATTGCCAACCGATCCCATGCCATTGCGAATCTGCCCTTGCGTCCCCCAAAGGGCAAGGCACCGCACTTCGCACTAGCCAATGCCTAAGGCCTACAGATTCACCGAGCTCATCAGGCGACTGAGGAACTACGATCCACGCTTCCGCGTCTTTGTTGAGAGAGGCAAGGGAAGCCACCGGATGCTCTACCATCCCGATATCAGTGGTCAGGAAAGATCCTACGCCCTGACCTTCCACGGGAAGATCCCGGAATACGGCAAGGGGACGATCGCCGCTATCAAGAGACGATTCGATTTGCCGGATGGCGTCCTGTAGGTGCTGCCACTGGGTGTTAGCCGTCGTCGCGAGGACACGACATGCCGGTTCCACTTGACTCATTCACGATCACCTTCCTGGCGCGGGAGCTCGACAAGATGCTTCGCGACCAGGAAATCGAGAGCATAGCGATCGGCGACGATCGGGTCCTGGTCGTCAGTCTGGTCAACAAGAAGCAGGGACAACTCCGGTTCCTTTATGACCCGAGCTTCCCAATTCTGTGTATGACCGAACACGCCCTCGGGAAGTCGCCGCTCCTGCCGAGCCCGCGGTTTGAAGAGCCGCTTGGCGGAGGCACCGTCTCGGCAGTTGCGCAGGCCGACCTCGAGCGAGTTATAAAACTCACGGTGATGGGACAGGACAGCCGCACATTTCACCTCTACTTCGAACTCACTCCGCCCTTCCCGAATGCCTTTCTCGCCGACGGCGAGGGCCGCCTGCTGGCGATACTCCTGCGGGCCGGTACGCAAACTCGCAGGCGGACGCTCAGACAGGGAGAGCCCTATCTCCCACCGGCATCCCAGAGCAAGATCAGCCCATTCGATGTAACCGCGGACGAGCTCGTATCCCTCCCCTGGCAGAAAGATGATGAGGCCCTGAGCAAAGCGGTCCTGGGCGTTAGTCCATTTCTATCAAAGGAGATATGCTGGCGCGCCAGACGGCACGGATCGCTCACGAAGGCCTTTGGCGAGACCATTGATGCCTACCGCCACAGCAATGTGACCCCGTGCGTCTTCGGCGTAAGCCCTACCTTGAGCAAGCAACCACCCGAGATCGGCGTCGCCTGGTATAAGCCGACCATGGACGGGGTTCACGACTTGCGCGCCATGCCTTCGATCAATGCAGCGGGGGCCTCCGCCGCCCGCACCTTTCTCCGCACCACGGCGCTCGACAGGCGGAGGGCAGCCGTCCTTAAGGCGATCTCCAAGGAGATCGCGCGGTGCCGTGCGATCCAGCATGATGCCGATCGGGCCATCAAGGAAAAAGAACTCGCGGTGCAATACCGAAGGTTCGGCGAATTGATCCTGGCGAACCCCGGGAAGATCGGGAAAGGGGCAGCCGAGGCTGATCTGCCGGACATCTATTCCGAGGAACCGGGAGAGATCGCGGTCCCGCTCGAGTCGCGCCTCAGCGCGCACGCCAATGCGGATGCCTATTTCAAGCGGGCGCGCCGGGCCGAGCGAAGCGCGCGGTCGGCCGTTGAGGCCGTCCGCGGCGCCAAGCGGCGGCTCAAGGAACTTGAGGCGCTTCGCGCGGAGGCCGAGGCGGAGGCGACCACCTACGTAGAGCTCAAGCAGCTCGATGAACAACTTGGCCGCGCCATCGTCACCCCGAAGGAGAAAGAAGAACGAGTCGATGAGAAGGCGTCCACTCTTGGGATCAAGCCGAGGAGATTCGTAGTGAGCGAAGGCTGGACGGTATTGGTTGGGCGATCGGCCGCGGAGAATGATCTTCTCACTCACAAGTACGCCAACCCGAGCGACCTCTGGTTTCACGCAAGACAGGCCCACGGCTCACACGTCGTTCTGAGGAGAGATAAGAAGAAGACCGAGCCTTCCAAGCAGGCGATCGTCGATACCGCGCGGATCGCGGCATACTATAGCAAGGCCAAGAATTCGAAACACGTTCCCGTATCCTACACCGAGAAGCGCTACGTCAAGAAAGTGCGGAGGGGCGCCCCGGGCCTGTGCGTCATGCTTCGCGAAAAGGTGGTCTTCGTCACGCCGGCACCACCCCAGGAACCCCCGACAATCTGAGTGCAATTGCACGGCGAATGCCAAGATTGGCGCCCCGACTGCGCCCATAGATCCCTCCATGGACGGACCAGATACCAGGAACTACCCAGGGGTCACGATGTCTGTTTCCGACCCCGAATAATATTGACAATGGAATTGCCCCAATGCCAATCTGTGCTATAGTTCGTTCAGGAGCAGATGAGTGCTGATAATCCCATCCGTTACGAAGGCAAGGAAATCCGCGTTACTTCATCCTTTGGGCTTACGCTTCTTGATCCAGACATCTCTGTCGAGCAGGCGGTTGAGCGGGCTGATAAGGCATTATATGCTGCAAAGTGTTCGGGGCGAAACTGTACGCGCGTCTGGGATGCATCTCTCGATATATAAACGGAGGGATGACTTGAAGGAGTTCAAGTCTAATTGAGCCCTGCCGTTAGAGCGCACAATCATGCCGTCTAAGACACCCATCAACAAATCCATGTCACTCATCTCCCGCGGGATTGCCAAGCTGAAAGGGCGCTTCCCCGTAAACACATTTGGAAATGACGATCAGATACTGACCTTTCTGCAGGACCCCCGCCTCTACAGCATGATCCGCTGGCGGCTGTTTCTGACTCAGTGCTTTGTCCCGAAGGTGTTTTACGACATTGGTGCCAATGATCCATTTTCCCCGGACGGGCAGCAAACGGTGTACAAGCCTCTTATGCCGCACACTGACTTCTTTCTGTTTGAAGCGATGGCGAAGCATGAACCCGCCCTAATCCGTAGTAAGGAGCCATACGCAATTGCCATATTGGACGAGCACGATGGAGTGGAGAAGACCTTCTACGAAACCAGCGCCTACGCTCCGGGAACTGGAGATTCCCTTTATCTGGAACGGACTGCGTTCTATGCATCAGGTGCCCTGCTTTCCAGCCGCCGTACGACACGTCGCTTAGACAGTTTGGTTGAAGAGCGCGGCTGGCCCATGCCGGACTTTATCAAGATTGACACGCAGGGGTCTGAGCTCGACATTTTGCGTGGAGCGCCGCGGTGCCTCGCACATGCGCGCGCCCTGCAGATTGAGTGCAATGTGCAGAAATACAACGAAGGGGCTCCGTTGCTTCCCGAAGTCCTGGCGTTTGGACAAGCTGCCGGATTTCGCCTCTACGATGTTGTGCAGTTTCACTTCAATGAGCACAAAGAACTTCTGCAGGCGGATTTGCTTGTCGTTCGTTCTGAATTGTTTGATGACGGCTGGTGACAGCAAGTGCGGGAGTCCCTGAAACTGACCGGGAAGATCTCCCAATCGGCATACCACGCGCACGGCCATTCCCGGGCGGCCGCCACTTTGGGCTTGAACTCGCAGAGGCCCCGTGATACACTAGCACTGATGAAAACGAAAGCACTCAGCCTGGCACTCACATTGAACTGGTGGCGCACCTCATTGTAGGTGTGCCCGCTTTAGGCTAGATCTTCCCGAGGCGGGGACGCCAAGGCGTTTCCCGCCTTTTTCCATATCCAGGCTCGTGGAAACGCCACGGGCCTTTTTAATTTGACGCGACCACGGTAACGAGACCGGAAGGAGAGGTGAGACGGACTTGAACCGAGAACCGCACCTTGAGATAGGCAAGCTCCCATCCATCCAGGTAATTGCTATGAACTCCCTCCTGCTCCACGAGGACCCCGATCCAACGCGGTCAGGGCCCCTCGCCGAGAGGATCGCCGCCGACGGCTGTCTCAGGAACCCTCTCATCGCGGCGCGAGACCATGGCACGGCCACTCACCTTCTCCTCGATGGGGCCAACAGGTTGGAAGCCCTGCGCGCCCTCGGAGCGAGATGCGTCGTCATCCAGGATGTCGACCTTGACGATGAGGGCCTCGTTCTCTCCACATGGCATCACGCCGTTGAGGGGCTAAGCGGCGCCGCCATAGCCAAGCGCCTCCGACGGGCATCCAGGGTATCGAAGGTCTCTCCAATCCGGGCGCGCCTCACCCGGCAACACGATTTCATCCCGACCTTCACAGGGGACGCGGCATGCTCGATCCTCCTCCCCACAGGCGCCGCCTTCGTCATCCGGACCGGCCTATCAGCCACCGACCGGCTGGACGCCGCAAGAGCCGTCACCGACGCCCTCAAGGACGCTCGCAACGTGGATCGGGTAAGCTACACCAATCTCGATGACCTTCGCCGAAACTACCCGCGCTTCTCGGCGTTGATCTGCTACCGAGGCTTCACCAAGCGCGACATCCTCGAGTTTGCGCTGAGCGGCAAGAAGTGTCCGAGTGGGATAACACGCTTCGGCGTGCCCAAGCGAGCCGTCTCGCTTTCGGTGCCGCTTGCCTTCCTCAAGGACTCGAGAAGCCTCGCTGCCAAGAAGACTGCGCTCGAGCGCGTGTTAAGGAGAAAGATCCGGGAAAGGAAGATCAGGTTCTACCAGGAGCCGACTTTCCATTTCGACGATTGAAGGCTCCACAGAAAGGGGGAATTGAAATGCAGCCGACGAAGTTCACGCTTGAGGAGAAGGAAATTCCAAGGCAGTGGTACAACATACTTGCCGATCTCGAGGGCGGCATGCGGCCAGTGCTCCATCCGGGAACCGGCAAGCCCATTGGTCCCGATGATCTTGCGCCCCTCTTCCCGATGGCTCTGATCGAGCAAGAGGTCTCCACCCAGAGATACATCGAGATACCCGAGGAGGTGCTTGACGCTTACACGCTCTGGAGGCCGACTCCCCTCTATCGGGCCCGCAGGCTCGAGGTCGCCCTCAAGACGCCGGCCAGGATCTACTACAAGTACGAGGGCGTCAGTCCCACCGGAAGCCACAAGCCCAACACCGCGGTCGCGCAGGCCTACTACAACAAGCAGGCGGGCGTGAAGCGCCTGACGACGGAGACCGGCGCCGGCCAGTGGGGATGCGCGCTCAGTTTCGCCTGCAATATCTTCGGCCTGGAGTGCAAGGTCTATATGGTGCGGGTGAGCTACGAGCAGAAACCCTATAGAAGGATAATGATGGAGGTCTGGGGAGCAAAGGTGGTGCCGAGCCCAAGCCGGGACACGCAGGCCGGAAGGCTCATGCTCGAGCAGGACCCCGAATCTCCCGGGAGTCTCGGCATCGCCATAAGCGAGGCCGTCAACGATGCAGTCTCCGACGCCGACACCAAGTATGCGCTCGGGAGTGTCCTCAACCACGTGCTGCTCCACCAGACCGTAATCGGGCTTGAGGCCAAGAAGCAGATGGACAAAGCCGGTGACTATCCGGACGTCGTGATAGGTTGTGTGGGGGGCGGCTCAAACTTCGGTGGGATCGCCATGCCTTTCATCAAGGACAAGCTTGAGGGAAGAGCTTTGCGCGCGGTGGCCGTTGAACCGACCGCCTGTCCCACGCTCACCAAGGGCATATTCGCCTATGACTTCGGCGACACCGCGGAGCTCACGCCCCTGCTGCCCATGTTCACGCTGGGCCACAAGTTCATGCCGGCGAAGATCCATGCGGGCGGGCTCAGGTACCATGGTGACAGTCCCCTGCTATGCGAGCTCGTAAGGCGAGGTCTGATTGAAGCGAGGGCCTATAACCAGATCGAGGTCTTTGAGGCGGCGCTCACCTTTGCGAGGACCGAGGGAATCCTGCCGGCTCCCGAGACGGCCCACGCCATAAAGGCAGTCATTGACGAGGCGCTTCAGGCGAAGAGCGCGGGCGAGGAGAGGGTGATCCTCTTCAACTTTAGCGGGCACGGCCACTTTGACCTGGCAGCTTACGACTCCTATTTGAGGGGCGAGCTTACCGACTATGAGTTGCCGGACGCTGCACTTGCTGAGGCAATGAAGGGCCTCAAGCCCCTGTAGCCGGATCTTGATGGGCGGGAGGCAAGGTGCTGGCGCAGCCCGATTGCCGCAGTATAAGCCGTAGTTGGGGTCCGTAGGACAGAATGTGCTTGACATTCCTGTTGGTATGATATATCATCATACTAGGGGGTGCGATATGAGTAGATCAAAGGTTGCCATAACCATCGATGAGAAACTCCTAGCAAGGCTGGACCGGCTGGTGAAGAGGGCAGTCTTCCGAAATCGGAGTCAGGCTATCCAGATAGCAGTCAAGGAGAAACTGGAGCGTGTTGACCAGAGTCGCCTGGCTCGCGAGTGCAGCAAACTTGATCCTGGCTTTGAGAAGGCGTTGGCCGAGGAGGGGCTTTCGGAGGAGTTGGGGCGATGGCCAGAATACTGAGAGGTGAGATTCGCTGGGCCGATCTGAACCCAGTTCGGGGAAGCGAGCAGGCAGGGCAGCGGCCGGTTCTGATCCTGAGTCAGGATGTTTTCAACGAGCGCTCAGGGACAGTAATAGCAGTGGCGATCACGAGTCAGCCTCAGCGGGCAGGGTTTCCCTTGACACTTGAGTTGGAGTCAAAGGGTTTGCCGAAGCGGTCATGGGTGAAGATCAGTCAGATCAGGACATTGGCCGTGGAGAGGATCGACAAGAGAATCGGGAGGGCAAGTCCAGAAGAGATAGCCCAAGTCGTAGAGGGTCTGAACGAGATCATCGGACCCTAACGGCGTGGCTTGAGCTGGGAGTTTCCTTCCCATTATTTCATTTTAGAATACAAGTCAGAGAACTATTCGACTACTTCCAACCTGCATCTAATGATGTCTTTGTCAGTGTATATAGCCAAGCGACCGCAGCCGATTCTGCTCCTCGGGGGACAGGATGACCGCCTTTTGGGCGCGCTGCAGATGCTCTCCCGGGAGCCACCAGAGGGAAACTCCGGACGCTGTGGACGAGCGGGATTGACCGAAGGCCCGAGGCAGACCCATGGCGTCATCAAGGGTCAGGACGAACGCCTGGCCAAACGGCCGCTCCCCGGTCTCACCGACCGAGACAGCTTGCGGGGCATCCTGCCCGTCAGCCGTGAACTTGAAGGTCACGGGCCGATCGGAAGGCTCGACTTCGAAGAGCATTATTTGCAAACCCTGTGGGCCGGCAATCACTTCCATGGCGGTGCTGTCCTCGCTGAGTCTGAATGACAGCAGGTTGCTGCCGGCCACGGGCTCGGCCAGCCTGATCCGGCCCTCGCTCCCGACCTGGACATCAGCCCGGATGCCTCCGGTCCGCATCGATCCCGTGAACCCTATCCGCCAACCCTTTACGCTGACGCCGGGGACCCGGCCGATCACACGGAGCAGGGTGTCGCCGGCTGTCGGGCCACTGCCCCAAAGATTGGTTAGCTCGCCGCGATCTTGTGTCAGGTCATAGAGCTGAATGGCCGCCGTAGAGGGCTCTATAATCAGCTTCCAGTCATTGGTGCGTATGCATTTGGCCTCGGGAACGTCCCTGAGGCCGATCTCGCAGAGCGCACAGTCCACCGGGAGCAGCGACCCCTTCCCCTTCCCCACCGGCAGGTCGGCCGATCTCGAACCCTTCCGAATCAGCGGGTCGAGACTGGTCCCCTCTCTTCGCTGGCCGTCCCGCGCTCCTGCAAGGTCGACGATTGTGGGGAGGAGATCGATATGCCGGACCTGGTCCGCTATGCGCAGTCCCTTGCCGTACCTCGCAGGGTAGGTGATTATCAGCGGGACTCGTATTGCCTCATCATAGAGGTTGGTGCCGTGGGACCCTGCGCCGTGTGCCATTAGACCCTCGCCATGATCGGCGGTGATAAGCAGCACGGTGTCGTTCCGCATCCCAGCCCCATCCAGGAAGGCCACCAGCCTTCCGATCGATTGATCCACAAACCTGACGCAACCGCCGTAACGCAACCGGAGCGCACATGCTGGATCTGTGGAGTCGGGCGCTCCTGCGCCCGAGATCATGTCCACGTACTCCTGGGGGGGACGATAAGGCCAGTGGGTGTCAAAGTAGTGAATGATTATGAAGAAGGGCTTGGAAGAAGCCTTGATGAGCTCAATCGCAGCCTCGGTAGTGGCGGGAGCATCACGATCGTGCTTGTGGCCTTCGCTGATCTCGGCGATTCCCTTCATCACCTTTGACTCGCCGGTAAGGCCAAGCATGTTGACAACTGCCATGGTGTTGTAGCCCTGGCTGCTGAGAATCTCGGGCAGGGTCATAATAGTATCGGGCATCGCGGCTTCCCAATTGACAACGCCGTGCTGAAACGGATAGAGGGCCGTGAGCATGCTAGAGAACGCCGACTTGGTCCAGGGTGCGTGCGATACCGCGGATTCAAAGACGACCCCGCCAGCCGCCAGTTGATCGATGTTGGGCGAGGTTGGCATACGGCACCCGTAACATCCCAGGAAGTCCGGACGAAGGGCATCAACAACCACCAAGACAAAATTGGGCCGTTCGGCTCGGCGGTTACACGATAAGAACGGGATTGTGACCAAGGCCAGCGCACAGACGACCAAGCACACTGCCAAGAGGATAGGCATCTCGCCCGGCAATCCACGCTTTCTCCCGCCTGAACAACGCAGATGTAGCTTCACTGGCATCAGGGACGCTCCAGTTCCGCGACGACCAGGGGCTCCGGCCCTCGGGACAGCTCGGCGGCGTCGGCCCGATCGGAGGGTCCCTGCCGGGAACCTGGCCCGGGCGCAGTATGCTGCTTCGATCCCCTAAGGGAGCCGATCGCCTCCGCCAGCCGGGCAGGCGGGGGCTCTGGCATCGGAATGCGGCCGATTATCTTGAAGCCGCCAGCGTATCCCAAGAGATCAAGCATACCGGAGATCTGCGACTCAGAAACCACAAGGCAAACAGGGCTTGCGTTCGCCCACGTCCACAGATCATCCATGAAAACTTTGCCACGCTCGCCCGGATCCACGCTGGAGTAGGTCTGGCGCGCCCCGCTCTGTGTCCTTTGAGGCTGGTCCTGAGCTGACTTCCTGCCGGCTGAGCCCCGAGCGCCCGCCACAAGCATCGGGTCAGCCAGGCGCCAGTGCCGCAAGAAGTCCAGGTGCTGAAGCACTCCCGGGTTTGCAATGATCACACTGCCATCGGCCACGCTGGCCTCCAACCCCACCGAAGCCGCTCTCATCAAGGATTTGTGGTAGTACTCGGATCGAGACTGCGTGAAGCTCTTCGGGACACCCCAAGCCAGATGCAGGGCGACAAGTGTCGCCGCAATCGCCAGGCGTCGCTTTTTCCCCAGCGAACGCGTCACCAAGCAGATCAGCCAGAGACCCGCCAAGATGTACAGGGGAATCGTGGGCAGCAGAAACCGCATAGTGAGAGAAGCCGGCACGCGCGGCGCCCAGTAGTAGGCCATGTAGAGCAGGCTGACCGGCACGATCAGAGCCAGCATGCTCCAGCCGAGCGCACGTGTCCGCTTGCGAGCTGCCATCACGACCATGCCGACGCAGCCAAGCGGAAAGAACAACCCCGCGCCATCGTTCCGCAACAGGTTTCCCAGATATTGCGGAAGGTGCTGCTGCAGATATTGGAATGAGAAGGCGGTCTGTTCATTGGTAAGGCCGTAGGCCGTCTTCCAGAATGCGCCAAAAGACATATGGTTGTATGCCAGGAACGGGATGATGGGAATCATCACCGCAGCCCCGGCAGCCGCGTAGTGGCGTAAGATATGCGGATGGGCTCGCAGGGACATCAAGAGGAAAAGAGCGATACCGAGGCCGTAGAGTGCATCTGGGGGGCGCAGCGCAGGCACGCAGCCGAGCAGCAGCCCGGCCACAAGTACTTGTCCGATCTCACCACCTTGGCGCCATCGAAAGAGAAGATAAGTGCCCCATAGCATTAGGACGGTGACTGACATATGCGCATCCCCGGCGATGGCATGGGCATTGTAGGTCGGGTTGGCCGCAAGGAGCAGGGCCGCACCGAGACCCCACCCACCTGCCAGTTGGCTGCGCACCAGGAGGAAAATGCCCACAAGACCGAGCACCGCCAGCAGGGGGTTGACCGCGAAGCTGGCATCAGGACCTAGCGTGCGGAAGATCAGCGCAACCACAACCGCAAGCCCCGGCGAATGGCGGCTGTAGTAGCGGCCGTCAAGTGTGCTGAACCAGTGTTGCCCGATGTACTGAGTCGGTGACTCGGGCACGAAGTAGAGCTTCCCGGTCGCCGCAAGGAGACTGCCCTGGGCGTAGTACCCGTGTTCATCGAACGCCGCAACCGCAGGGGCGAAGTTCCACCCCAGGAACAGCGAATATGCGGCGGCCAACGCCAGCATCCCGATCGCCGGCCAATCAAGACGTCTCCGGGGGATATCGGCCGGTGCGGTGGCATGTGGCTGGCTGGCGAGGCTCATCGGTCACGCCTTCGGATGTTTGACACTGATTTCTATCTTCGCGGGAGCCTCGACGTCGCGGAGGCTGCCGACGAAACCTTCCAGGACGCCGGCGAGGGCGCTCCGCACAAATTCATTCATGGGGATGGGCTTGCCGTTTACCAGGAGATGGGCACGGGCACCAGGGGCTTGCAGGATGCCCCTGTCGAAGAGCATCCCCCCTATCTTCTCAACCTCATCGATAGCAAGAAGCGGGAGTCCCTGAAACTGACCGGGAAGATCTCCGGATCGGCACTCGCAGGGGTTTCCCCGATAAGCGAGAGCGACGATATTCTTAAGCCCCCCCGACATCGCGCTGTCGGCACCCAGGACTACGATCTTGGGGATATCAAGGCCCTTGAAGCCCTCAACAACTACGTAATCGCAAGACGCAAGATACCGGGCAAGCGCAGCCTCAAGGTCGGAGACGCCAAGGTCTCCTTCGCCGATCCCCCCGCCACCGATCTTCCCGCCGGAATCGGAGGCACCCACACCATCGGGGCGAACCATCACCTGCACCAATCGCTCTCCGATAGTCACGACGCAATCGGCGCCGGCCCCCAGATGGCGTATCGAATCCTTTCCTTCCGAGTCAAGCGCGATCTCGCTATGCGCGTGCTTCACGGTCCCGACCGTAAAGTCTTTCTCCTTTAAGAACTTGACGAGGCCCTCGACGACGGCGGTCTTGCCGGTATCCTTGAGACCGCAAACGCCGATTACCCGTCCCTCAAAACCTGTAAGCATCGATCCTACCCCGATCCTACCTTCTCCTCGGCTTGCCCCGCCGTTTGACAACCTGCTTCATCTCCCGCAGGAGAGCTCCCACGGCCTGTGAGGGCGCCACCTTCTTTATGATTTCGCCCTTCCTGAAGATCAGCGCCGAGCCCTTGCCGGCCGCGATCCCGACATCGGCCTCGCGGGCCTCCCCGGGGCCATTGACGACGCAGCCCATGATGGCCACCACCGTGGGCTCCTTCATATTGACGAGCTTCTTCTCAACCTGTTTCACGATTTTCATGAGATCGACTTCGCATCTCCCGCAGGTGGGGCACGAGATGATCACCGGGCCCTTCTCCCTCAGGAAGAGGGCTTTCAAGATCTCCTCGGCAACTTTGATCTCCTCCTCGGGCGGCGCAGTGAGACTCACTCTTATGGTATCGCCGATCCCTTCAGCCAGGAGCGTTCCAATCCCGACCGCGGAGCGGATGATCCCCACAGGCGGAGATCCCGCCTCAGTCACGCCGACGTGCAGGGGATAGCGGAAGCGGTTGGCGATCATTCGATAGGTCTCGATCGTGACCGGCACACGCGATGCCTTGGCGGAGATCACGATCTCGGTGAAGCCAATGTCCTCAAGCAGCGAGACGGTCTTCGAGATGCTCTCAACCAGTGCCTCGGGAATCGGAGCCCCGTACTTCTGAAGCAGTGACTTATCAAGCGACCCGGCATTCACCCCAATCCTCAGGGGCGCATTCTGCCGCCGCGCGGCCTCAGCGGTTCGGATCACGTTCTCGCGGCCGCCGATGTTACCGGGGTTTATCCTCACGCAATCGGCGCCGGCCTCGAGCGCCATCAGGGCAAGCTTATAATTGAAATGGATGTCGGCGATGATCGGTATCTTGGATTTCTGCCTGATTCCGGCAAGGGCTTCGGCAGCCTCATAGTCGGGGACCGCTATTCTCACCATTTCACAGCCCGCTTCCTCGAGGCTCTTAATCTGCTTCACGGTCGCCTTGACGTCACGGGTGTCGGTCTTGGTCATCGACTCGATCACGACGGGTGAGCCGCCGCCAACCGGCACCTCGCCCACGTAGACCATCTTGGTGATCCTGCGCACATAGGACTCTCTTACGTGCAACTTGGCCCCTCCTTATTCAGACCGCACCGGACTTGAAATGATCAAACCCGCCCCGCTTGATGTCCTTCTCACCCGCCGGGCCCGCAAGTTTGACCCCGGCGGCTTTCGACGTAATCTTGCCGATGCGAGTGAGTTTGATACCGAGCTTATCTGAAAGCTCGGGCAGTTTGCTCTCGAGGCGGCTTGCCATCGTGAAGAGCAGCTCGTACTCCTCTCCTCCCGTTATCGCCCAGGAGAGCGCTTCCTCCTTTTCCCCGCTGAAGAAATCGACCACACCCTGGCCCACGGGAATGGCGTCGGCATCGAGCATGGCGCCGACCTTGCTTGCCTCGAGAATGTGCCACATATCGGAAAGCAGTCCGTCACTTATATCAATCATCGAAGACGTCCGAAGTTCCTGAACGATCGCCCGCGACTCCTTGAGTCTCGGCACGGGCCGCTGGAACTTCTTCACACAGTCGGCGAGCGAGCCCCGCTCGACGCACATCACCTGTTCCTTCAGGCACCTGAGTCCGAGTGAGGCTTCCCCGAGCGAGCCCGTGACAACGATGATGTCATCCTGCCGCGCCCCCGACCGCAAGACCACCTCATCCCGCTCACAGGTACCGGAGAGCGTGATCGAGATCGCGAAGGGCCCCCGGATCTTGACGATGTCCCCGCCGACGATGCTCACACCGTAGGCCGAGCCGCACTCATCCAGACCGTCATATAGATCATCGATGTCCCCCGTTGTCAACTCCTCAGGCAGAAACAGGGTGACGAGCGCGTGCTTGGGTGTTCCGCCGACCGCAGCGATGTCACTGACGTTGACGGCGAGGGCCTTCCAGCCCACATCCTTCATATCGAGCCACTGGTCCTCGTAATGCGTGCCCTTGACCAGACAGTCGGTCGTCAGGACCTCGAGCACCATTCCGCGTCTCAAGATCGCGCAATCATCACCGATACCGATCACCACATCGCCGTCGTAGGCGGTCTTTCTTGCCTTTATCCTCTCGATCAGGCCGAATTCACCGATTTCATCCAACTTCATCTGGGCTCCTATCAATGGGATCCATCCCCGTTTTTAAATGGGGTGTGTCCCTATTTAGGTGGTGGTAGGCGGAGTAAGCGAGGGCGCACACGCCGACCCTCAAAGCGGCTTCGTCGATGTCAAACTTCGGGTGATGCAAGCGATGGATCTTGCCCTGCTTCTTGCTTCCGACCCCCACAATGACGATCGTGCCCGGCACCTTCTCGGCGTAGTAGGCAAAGTCCTCGCCACCCATCTCGAAGCCTGTGCTCCGCACCGCCCGGCCCCGCCCCAGGATCTCGGAGCACGCCGCGCGGACCTCTTTGGAGAAATGCTCATCGCAATGAACCCCGGGATAGCCCTTGACGTACTCGAACTCGCCGCGGGCGCCGAAGGCGGCGCAGGTAGCATCGAGCACCTGTTTGACCATCGCGGTCACTTTGCGCCGGGTGCTTTCCTTCTTGGTGCGAATCGTGCCCTCGAGCTCCACCGTGCCGGCGATGATATTGTGCCTCTCGCCACCGGCAATCTTGCCGACCGTGACGACCACGTTATCGAGAGCACTCACTCGTCTTGAGACAATGGTCTGAAGCGCGGTGATGAAATGGGCCGCGACCACAATGGCATCGACCGTGACGTGGGGGCTCGAGCCGTGTCCGCCCCTGCCCGTGATCCTAATGTTGAAGTCGTCGGCCGCCGCCGATATGACGCCCGCATTCACGGCAACCTTGCCGGATGGGACCACGGGATCGACATGCACCCCGATTATGGCATCGACCGGCGGAGAGGTGAGCACTCCAGCCTTTATCATTCCGAGGGCGCCGCCGGGTGGTGTCTCTTCGGCGGGCTGAAAGATCAACTTGACGTTGCCTGGGAGATCTTTCCCAAGGCCCTTGAGCACCATGCCGGCGCCCAATACCATTGCCATATGTGCATCATGGCCGCAGGCATGCATGAAGCCTCGGTGCCGGGAGGCAAATGGGAGGCCGGTCTGCTCGACCAGATTAAGAGCATCCATATCGGTCCTGAGGGCGACCGTCCGAGCTTGCGAGGATCTATGGCGCGCCGCCGAGCGCGATCCCTTCGCGCCGCCTTGGGCACCCCCACCCTGGATCAAGCCCACCACACCCGATCCGCCAACACCCGATTCAAATCTTATCCCAGCCTTCTTAAGATAGGACGAGACCGCCGCCCGGGTCTTCTCTTCATGGAAGGAAGCTTCCGGTATTTGGTGCAAGGCGCGTCTCATCGTGATCACGTCTTGCTCGACTTTCCGGCACAAACCGGCAATATTCTGCATAGCACTATGTTTCAAGTCAGTTTTCGCTTTCATTCCATCTCGCTCAGCACACTCCACATCGCCGTGGGAATCGCGTCGGCAATCTCACCGGCCAGGAAACCGTAGTACCCCTGGTCCGTGAGCAGCAGGTCACCACAGACACCGTGGATAAAGGCTCCACAGAAGGCGGCCTTAAGCGGCGGCACGCCCTGAGCCACAAGCCCCGCAATGATGCCCGTCAAGACATCACCCGATCCCGCCGTGGCAAGGCCTTGGTTGCCGGTCGGATTGATGAAGACCTCCCCCCGAGGTCCGGCGACCACCGTGGGAGCGCCCTTCAGCACCAGCACCGCCCCGAGGTGGCGGGCCTTCTCTGCCGCAAACTCGACCAGGCGCGGCGCGATTTCCGCCTTATCGACTCCAAAGAGGCGCGATGCCTCACCTATATGGGGCGTGATGACCAGAGGACCCTTGGCCGACTTGAGCTCGTCGGCCCGGCCTGCAAACGCATTGATGCCGTCGGCATCGAGCACGCAGGGGCAGCCGAGGGTCGGCAAGAGCGCCCGCACCAGGCCCACGGTCTCTTCATGTTGAGAGAGCCCGGGGCCCACCACGACGCAATTGGCACGCTTGGCCAACTCGCGGAGCGTGTCGAGAGCCTTGAGCGAGAAACTGCCCTGCGGGGTCTCATCGACCGGCAGGGTCATAACTTCGGTCAGCTTCGCCTCCATAATGGCATTGAGGCTCCGGGGTATGGCAAGGGTCACAAGACCCGCGCCCGCCCTCAGGGCAGAATGGGCCGAGAGCGCGGCCGCCCCCGTGAGACCCGTCGAACCGCAGACGCACACCACGTGGCCGCACGACCACTTGTGAGCATCGCCGGGCCGCCGCGGCAAAGCCGCCTTCACGTCCTGCCTTGTGAGCAGAAACACCTTGATACCCGCGCGGCGAACCACTTCGTAGGGAATTCCAATATCTGCGACCACCAATTCCCCGGCGAGGGCCTTCCCGGGGAAGAACAGATGTCCCCTCTTGGGCAACCCCATGGCGACGGTCACATCCGCACTCACGGCAAGGGTGGCCTCCCCGGTCGTGGCATCCACCCCCGACGGGATATCAACGGCAATCGTCGAGGCCTGGGTCTGATTGATCAACGTTATGACATTCGCGGCGATCCCCTCAGGCTCACCCTCAAAGCCGGTTCCGAAGAGGGCATCCACGACCACATCGGCGGCCGCGAGGTCCTCAGCCAGAGCCGTAAGCCTCTCCAGCGTCACTTCCTTAATGCCTATGCCTGCATTGCGGCAGCGTTTGAGCATTGCCAGGGCGTCACCCTTGACGTCGCCGGCCTTGCCCACGAGATGGACTCTCACCTGATAGCCGTCGCGCTTGAGCAGCCGCGAGATGACAAAGCCGTCGCCACCATTGTTGCCCTTACCGCAGACAACGACCACCCGGCGGCCGGTCTTCTTATCCCAACGGGCAACGATCTCATCCCTGACACCCTCGCCGGCTCGCTCCATCAGCGTAAGGCCCGGCACGTGGTGCCGAATCGTCTCCTCATCGATCGCCCGCATTTCGCGGGCCGTAGCCACAGGTATCAAGGCTTGACCTCCTGGCTTGGACCCGAGGTAACCACCATCGCCACGGCAAACTCCTGTTCGTGGGAGACACTCACCGATGCCATCTGCCCCCTGAGCGCTTTCCGGGCGTTCCCGTGGGGCTCGATTGCCGGGATTCCACTTGAGTCGACAACGACTTCGATGCTTCTGGGATCGATCCCGTCCGCGGGCCAGGGCGACACGGCCTTGATGAAGGCCTCTTTCGCCGCGAACCTGGCGGCCAGCGAGCGCGCTGGAAATGCCCGGTTCATGCAGTAAGCGATCTCGCCGTCGGTATAGATCCGTTTGAGGAATCTCTCGCCCCATCTGGTGAGCATATCTTCGATTCTCCCCACCGAGACGATATCTATGCCTGCGCGTACTCTCGAGAGGTCAGTCACAGCCCGCTCCGTCAGGCGTATTGAGCGCGGCGCGGCACCGGCCCGCGCTCGCGGTTACGGGACGCCAAGTTTCAGCGTATCATATTCAAGGTGGGAAAAGGTTGCAACAAGGATATTCAGGCGGGCCCCAAAAAACAAGCGGGCTGAGCCTGGGTATTCTCAGCCCGCCCCTGTCTCTCTACAGTTTCCTACAGCCTTCAAGTGCCGGCAATCAGTATCGATTAGACAGGATCTTGATTGCGCAACTGCTTGTATTTTAATAAGATCCCTACTTCAAGGACTGGCCGATCGTCCTACCCACGCTAATCTCGCCATTGTCTATCCTGAGATTGAAGCCGCACTCAGGATTAGAACAGACCCACGCCTTGTACGTAATCGGTGCCCCCTCACGACCGTAGTCAGATAGCGGGATAAGGACACCATCATGACACTTCCTACATTTCGGGAATGAACCTTCGCCTTCCATTAGCGTAACCTCCCATCCCTTCTCATGCACAGCCAACTGCCTCCAGCGATAGAACTACCGATCAAGCCACAACCAGTCCTTGCTGCGTAATATAGCACGAGTCCTCGCTCATAGTCAAGCGGCCCGTACGAATCTCTTGGTACAAACCGGTGAATCAATCGTTCTTTAGCAATCGCCTTCTCGCATCACCTCCTCGGAAGATTAACCCTTCTCCACTCCCTTTCCCAGGCCCGCACCCTCGCACTGGCGCTACAGATGGGTTCGGGCATGCTGAGATTCTTGGCACATGCTCTCGCCAGCGTGGTGGCGTCTTTGAGGCTCATGTGGTGTCCGGCAACGACGGCGATCGGGGTCTTCCGGCCCCTGATCTTAATGAGGCCGGCCCTGCGCTCGCCGTCCCACTTGACGATTCTCTTGAGATTCCCGGACCGTTCGCTCAAGCTGAAAGCGGGTCTGCCGGAGATCACCCCGATGTAGCTGCCGAGTGTGATTTCTTCGCCAAGCGCGAGCTCCCTCACCACGATGATGTCTATATTGCGCTTGAGCATTTTGAGCACGCTCAAGACCAGCGGCACCAGGCTCACATTACCGAGATTCTTGAACACGGCAAACTCCATCTCGTCGGTGGCGATCGCCTCCTCAAGCACTTCGAGCTTCGGGAAGGAAACCAGGCACGCGCAGACATGAACCTTGGATGCTTTCGGGGTGAACATTACATCCACCCCCACGATCCTGCGTACCCGCTTCGTCAAGGGCTTGATCCTGATCCGCTTTGCCACTCGCTCTCCGAGGATCGTGAGCTCTTGCTTTCTCAGCTCTCTTAGGGAACTTGGCTCCGCCATCGGTTACCTCCCGATCTCTTAGCCGCTGCCCGCCGGCTACCCCCGGTCCTGCCCGGAGCGCCCGGCCTTCTCGGGTCTCCCTCTCCGGTCCCTCGACCATCTCCTGTAGTCGGCAAGGGAGAAATCCCGTTTGCCTTCGGCCCCACCTTCACCCGGCCCCTCGCAAGAGCCCTCGCCCGGCCCCTCGCCTTTTCCCACAGCTTTTCCCATGGCGAGCTGGTCGATGCCACACCGCGCCTCGGCGCACCTCAAGCAGGCACCCCGGCAGTCCGCGGCCGGGACAAACCCCTCTCCGCGTCTTACATATACGGGGATATCCATCCCCTCACAGTTCACCGAGCTCATGAATTCGGCATTGAGTCCGACGGGGGTGCCTTCCCGCAATTCATATTCCATGCAAAGCGCGAAGGTAACCCTCCGCGCTTCGCACAAGTTCCGGATAGTATCGAATACCTTCTTGCGATAGTCGATCTTTGCATGAAGGTAACCATCTATCGACTGACTGTAGAGCCGCTTAAGATCGTAGACAAATCCTACACCGAAGGGCTTGAAGTTGGCAAACACTTCTTTAGCGATCTTCACGGGGATGTCGAGCACGCTTGCCACCACGTGCTTGGCGCCGGCATCGACGCCCCTATCGAGGAGTTGCTTCATCTCCTGCCGGGAATCCGTAAGATAAGGGATCACGGGATCGATCCTCAACACCACCGGGAGACCCGCAACTGCGCACTTTTTCATCGAGCCGAGGAGACGCTCGAGGCTTGCGCCTCCCGTCATCAGTGCGCGCCGAAGATCTTCGCGTGCGGTCACGACCGAGAACTGGCCGAAGGCATGGCGCTGGCGCCGCATCGATGAGACCACCTGGGTCGGCACCACGCACTTGGTGATGAACTCGATGGGGAGGCCCCGCGTCACGAACTCCTCAACGATCTTCTCGGAAAGCGCGTAAACCGACTCCACCGCCTGGAAGGGATCGCACACCGGGGAGAGGTAGCCGCAGGCGGCAACGTCGATCGAATCCAACTGGTCGGCGACCACGCGATCGAAATCCCGGAACACCGTCACCACGCCGGTGTCATTGAAGAGCTTGAAGTAGGGCGCGGGGAGCGCCCGGGCATAACAGAAGATGCAGCCCACCGAACAACCGTTGTAGGGATTCACGAGCATGCGCTCGCCGGTACACTCGCGTTTGCCCTTCCACCAACCGTGGAGCTCCTTCTTGGATGCGACAAGGATATGTGGATGCGGCTCGTCGATCACCTCGAAGGTGCGGACGTCCCTGCCGATCGCGAGACTGACCTTACGAGCCAAATCCTTCTCCCTCTCCCTCTCCCTGCCTCCTGCTTCGGGCCGAGCCGTGGTGCAGCCGCCCCTGCTCTGCGGTGCCCCCGAGCTGATACACAGCCATCAGTTTCGCGCCGCCCACTTGAACCGAGTAGCGCTCGGCCTCCGGGGCCAAGCGTTTCTTCTCCCATCTGAAATTCGTGATGTAGTATTTGGCCTCGGCCGCGTCCTCCACAAAGACCAGCCGCTTCCGATCGGCAGGCTTCAGGATATCGGCGTTATACCTGCCGGGGGGATTGGCGGACAAGACCGGTATCATGCGGGCAGGGTCACTTCGCAAGATATATTCCAGTCCTTTTCTATAGGAGAGCCCCCAGTAGTCCAGCTCGAACTTGCCGCTGGCGCCTTTGACACCTCCCACGAGTGAGTTGAAGTAGACACTCTGGTACGGGTGATATCTGAGCATGAAGATAGCGGTTGTCCCGAGGTTGAGCGCCACCAGCCAGACGAGGACACTCGAGGCGAGGCGGCGGCCGACGCCGTGAAATCTATCCCTCACCAAACCCCACAGGGACATCAAGCCCACCAGCGCGACAACCAAGAGCGCCGGATAGACAAAGAAGGAGTGGCGCCATTCATCGTAGAGGACTGCCCGCGACACCACGTAATAGACGAGTGGCAGCAGGAGCCACAAGAGAACGAGGAGCCTCGTGCGCCGGGTGTCAATCGGTGCTTGGCACCGCTCTGTGCGGCCGCGATTGGCGGCAGCATTTTTGGGCACGCCATCTCCCCTGATGGAGCTCCTGATCGATCGCGTCCGGGCAACGGATCTTGCCGCGACCGCAAGCCCGACGGCAAAGAGAATCACATATGCAAGCGGCGTCGAAACCCCTATCCAGACAGGGGTATAGTGCCAGGGCAGATTGGTCGCCCAGACGTATCGCCCCAAGTAGAGGACCGTCGCCTCCCAGGGGAAATTCTGCATGCCTTCGAACCCTTGGACGAAACCTTTGATGGGATCACGCCAAAGAGTCGGCCAGAGAAGCACCGTGCCCCCGGCCCAAACTGCGGCAAACACACAGAGGCTCAAGGCGGCCTTCCTGACTTCGCTCCCGCGCCTCCGCCGGCTCGCCGCATCGTACCCCAAGAAGAGCACCGTCAGGGCCGGCAGCAGGATGCCCACGATTCGAGTATCCACGAGGAGCGCGCAGACTGCGCCGTGTACCGCGGCCCAGCGCAGGACAGGTCGATCGAGATAACGGACCAGGGTATAGACACCGGCAATGAACAGGGAAAGAAAAGGAATATCCTTGGTGTTATAGAAGCCGTGGGCAAAGATCGCCGGGCTGAGCACCAGGAACGTGCTCCCGAGCAGACCGAGCTTCCAGCTCCGAAAAAGGTATTTGCACAGCAGATAGAAGAAGACCACCCCAACCCAGAACACCAGGAAGTTCACCAGATGCCGCATCATGTATATGGGGCGGGGGTCACTGAGCAGCAAGGCTTTCTCGAGAGAATAGAGCAGCAGCTCGAACACCGGACCATAGTACCTGTGGCGGTCGACTAAGAGCTGCTGATCGTGATGGAGGATATAGCCATAGACTTCACTGCCGTACTGCCGCTGGACCGGCTCGTCCCAGGCAATGCCGTAATCTTTGAAGGCCACAAGCCCGATTGCAAGCACCGCTGCGAAGAAGACGGCAACGATGATGTGCTTGCGCGCTTCTGTGAACTCCGCTACTCGGGCCATCAAAACCTCTCAGGGCAAAGCGCAAGGGGGAGGCATCAGAGCCTCCCCCCTAACCCAAAACACCTCGATTTACTTCACCACCATGATCTTGGAGGAGCGTGAGTAATCGGCACCTCGGACCACCAGGAAGTAGACACCCGAGGCAACGCTGTTGCCGCTGGCGCCCCTTCCGTCCCAGGCCATTGAATGCTCACCGGCATCGAGATGGCCGTCGGAGAGGGTGCGGACATTCCGGCCCATTACGTTATAGATCGCCACCGTGGCGGGGCCGGACTTGGGGACAGCGAACCTGAGCGTGGTTCCCGCGATCCTATCCGAGGTAGCTGCCGGCGCGGGTGAGGCCGCGGCCAGAGAAGCGCAGGTTCCATAGATCGACTTTATGCCGGCGATGTCACCGGTGTAGAGATCCTTCTTATAGCACTCGCCGTAGTCGACGTAGCCGTACATTGTCTGGTTGATGTCGCCGGCGCCATAGAGATCGCCGAGGCACAGCCAGTGGCCGAACTCGTGGGTCGCGACATTCTGGAGATCGAATTTGTTGGTGCTGCCGCAGGCCGGCACGGCGAAATTCCAGTAAACGTGGTCAAACACCAGATCGAGCTCGGCTATGCACTTGCGGCAGCTCCTCAGAACCCAGATATAGGTAGCGGCCACGGCCCCGCCGGTGTTGCCGAAAGAGACGACATTGTGATCGTCAAGCACACCGCCGTTGAGATTGCTGCTTCCCCCGGACCCGAAGTTGAAGCAGGCGCCGGCTGCGCCCCAAGTGTTGGCCGCAGCCTGGACCGCCGAGTTCACCGAGCCGCTGGAGATGCCGTCATTGTTTGATGGATTGACTTCCCAGGGCTCAAGATGATACTTGCCGCCGGACACGCCCAAGTACTTCCAGTCGTAACCGCAGAGCTTGTAGCCCCCGCTGGAGGGTGGCTTGGCAAACTTGCCCTTGCCGACGTTGGCCTTAAACTCCTGAACGGTCAGTCCGGTGTCCTCGACCTTGCCGTTCTTTATGGCGTACTTGCCCTGGAACCAGCCTGTGACCTCGCGATAATCGCCGTTCGGCTTGAGGAACAGGAAAGCGTCCTCGCCGGATTCCAGATAGGGGGTGTCGGAAACGTAGAGCGCCACGTCCTCGACTTCACCGCCCGGGACTCGAACCGTCACGTACTCGGGAGGCGTGCCCTTCACCTTGTCGAGCACCTTAACTGCGTAGTAGGTATAAATCAGGTTGCCTTCCCAGGCTGACTCATGCGACATCACTCTGCCGACGACGATGTCACTTGAGGCATCACGTAGCTCGCTTATCTCCATCTTTTTGACAAGAGCCAGTGAGGCGGAAGCGAGGACAAAGGTAAGGAGTGTTAAGACGATGACCAGACGGGCAATCTTTCCCATGGTTTTACCTCCCCGCGGACGTCAGGCCTAGCCTGACGGGTAGCCAAAACGCTCAGGAAGACTATCTGTACCTCTTTTCCTCACCTCCTCTCGCGCTCGCGGCTCTCAGCTTACGGCTTGATTTTATCAGAAGGCCCCGGCAGGTTCAAGATTTATTGTTACGCCTGTATAGCTTCAACCTGCCTTCGGAGTGGATGAGATCGTAGTTCTTTTCGATCCAAGATAGGCTCGGGAATTCGGCCGGGGCAGCCCAGAGGAGCACATAGTCTATCCGGGCAGGGTACTTCTGGGGCCAGATGTTGCCACGCTGACTCTCGATTGTTCCCATAATGGCAAAGGGATCAAGCGACGACTTGTACTTGATGGGGAAGTAGGTCTTGGCCCCCTCGTAGTTAGCAAGATCGATGGCGCCCCCCGACAGACAGTAATAGCTTGCGGCGTGCCGATAGACACCGACCCGCGCCGCCTCACCCTTGTGATCGAAACTGATGGGGAGAATGGTGGCGTTCTCCTCAATCAGGGGTACCCCCGAGGTGAACTCCTCCAGCCCGCGGTTGAAGATCTGATAGTAGTGGACGGTGATGCCGAAGTGCACGAGCGCGATGCAGACCGCAGCCATCCCGGCCAGGTATTTTGCCACTCTCGGCATGCCGCCACCAAGCCAGGGCAGGATCACGAGAAAAGGATAGAGGCAGAGCCGGAAGGTTATCGCGCCGCCCCCGAACGCCCTCTGGGGCGCAAAGAAGTAGAGGAGCCCGAAGGCGACCGCCAGAATCAAGAAGCCGTCCTCGGGGAGCGGGAACCTCCCCGCCGCATCCGCGGGGGCCGAGCGGTCCGCGGCGTCCGCGCAGCGCTCGGCGGAAGAGTCATGGGGTTCGGGGTCACGAGCTTCAGGGTCACGGGGGCCCGCGCCGCGGCTGCCGAGGCCAAGCCTGGCGAGCACCGCGAAGACGATCGCCACCCCGATCACCGCGGCCAGCGCCGCACCAATTTGGTATTCGCGTGAGTCATAGGAAGCAAGCGATCCGATCGTGAAGAGATATTTCCAAAGCTGGCCTGCCGCAAACTTGCCCGTGGGTTCACTCCGCTCAAGCAGCAAGTAAGAGAGAGGTAAGAGCCCAGCGGGGACGATCGCCGCCGCGAGAAGGACGGCCCGTCTCACCCGACCGCGAGAGCTCACAAGAGCGAGCACCAGCAGGGCGAGGACGGTCAGGATCTGGGACAAGATGCTCGCGAAGTACATCACGACCAGGAGCAGGTTAAGCCCGACGCCCAGTCTCCAGCCGATCCGGCGGCTGCGCCGGCGCCACCAATAGCCGAGGGTCAGGAACATCAGCGGGAGGCTTATGATGAAGTTATAGAAGCCGCTGTGCAGGAGATAGTTGTAGATAAAGGGCACGGCGAGCAGCACCAACCACTGCTTGCCCACGGCCACCGACCTGAGCAAGTAGACCATCGATGCTACGAAAAATACGATGTAGCCCGTCAAGAACACCTTCTCGCTCGCAAGCGGCGGCAGCACCTGCATCAGGAGGGCGAGTGTCGCGTGCGAGAGCCAGTTAGGCACGGGCTTGAGGTTGAGATCATAAAACTCGCCGTAGGCCCGGCCCTGGTCGAAGTAATGAGCCAGCACGTAAGAGTTCTCAAGGTGGCTCGGCCCGTCCTGGGAAGGAAAGTATTTGAAGGCCCACACCGGCACGATGTGAAGAATGGTGAGCGCGATAACAAGCAAGTAGAGCGCCCTTCCCGTCCTATCGCTCATTGCATCAATGCTCCTTACCCCATCCGGCGCCAGCCAGGACCGCCGATCTTGCCTTCACCTGGTCGTATCCCGCGGCGAGATGTTGAATATCAGATACGCATAAGCGATGTGCCCGATCGGCTTGCAGCTGTCCCTCAGCCACTTGTACCGATGCGGGTGATAGATGCCGACATAATTGTTGACGTTGACAATCAGGAGTCCCGAGTCAGGAAACTCCGGATGCAGATATTCCTCCATGTGTTTATCCCGATAGGTCTTCATGTGCCAGAGGCCTTCTCCCAGGTATGTGTCCGGGTGCTTTGCCTTGAATTCCTTCGCCTGCTTGGAGGCCTGGCCCCAGTCGATGTTGGAGTCAGCCAGGATCTTGTAGGCTTGCTTGCGATCCCAGACAAGCTCGTTGAAATAAGGTATGTAGTAGGGGAAATAAGACATCACGGAGATCACCAGATAGACGAGCAGCACCACTATGGCGCTCTTCATTCTGCGGCCGTACCCCTGCCATTGGGACACCAGGCTACCGCAGAAGACCTGGATCAGGGGCACCGCAACCAGGAAATGGCGAATCCCGATCTGGAGTTTGAAGAAGAAATTGAGATAGATGAAGTAAAAGACCACGGGCACGACGAGAAAAGCCTCGTTCCTCAAGAACGCGTATCGCCGGCGTTTTACGATGTAGAATATGGCGGCGAGGCCGATCAGCACCTGGAAGGCAATCGGCTCCTTGAAGAGAAACGCGAAGAAGTAGTATCCCTTGAAACCGCCGGTCTCGCGCAGCCGGCCGAAGAGGTACATGCTGCCGAAGCCCTTGCCGGTTTCCTCGCGCATCTTGCCCCAGTCAAGCCCGTCAAGATAAGGATACGGGAGCGGCACCGGCACTCTCCCGAGTACGGGGTGCCTGGCTTGGAACGATTTCAGGGCTTCGCTTCGAAGCTGGTACTCGCCGAATGGCACGAAGGATCTGTTAAAGAGGAAACCCGCATTGATGATGAGTATGCTCACCAGGGCGAACAACACCGCAAACCTGAAGAAGGGTTTGAGGTGGCCGCCGAGACCCTTGAGATCCCGGGCCCTCAAGAGCCTCACGAGCTCGGGCCAGTATCTCACCACCACAATCAAGAGGAAGATCGGATAGAGAAACATGCAGGAGTACTTGGCCAGCTGACTCAGACCCAGAAACACCGCGGTCGTCACGGCAAGCTTCCAGCCTCCGCGGCTGAGGAACCGCCAGAAGTAATAGGTGGAAAGCGTGACCATGCCGGCGGCATACACGTCGGTGGTTATCAGCCGCCCGTGGGCTATGATGTTCGGAGAGAACGTGTAGAGTAAGAGGGAGAAGAGCCCGGCGCCGGTTCCGTAAAGCTCACGGGACCATCTGAAGACAAAGTACCCCAGGAGCAGCGAGAAGAGGATCGTGACCCACCGCCCTGAGGGAACCTGGAGGAGATAGTCCCTTATCCGGCCGGGGGCTAAGGCCTTCCCCAGATGTCGGACCAGTGCATTGAGCGCGGTGACGGGCATGGTGCCGTCGACGAATCTGCTGGAGTCCCCGTCGAGGACTTGGGCCCCGTACTTATAGTGAATCGGCTCGTCGTAGGTAAGGGAGTCCTCGCGGATGGTCAAGGCGTCGACGAGGAACATCGCCGCCAGCATGGCGGCTACAAGCAACGGACCTGCCCACTTGTTCATAGAAGACCTCAAGCGCCAGAATCTGATTATAGGCCAACCCCGGGGCTCCTTCAAGGATAATGCCGAGGTTGCAACGCCGGCCCAGAGGGCGTATGATGGTCGAAGGATTGAAAATGCGCTCTGTAAGCAAGAAGGAATCTGCAACATGGCGACCGCGGCCCCAGGGGGCTGACCTATAATGGCGCTCAGCTCGACCGTGCTCCACGGAACGATCTACGTCTGCCTCTCAATAGCGGCGGCCTTCTTCGTGATGGAGATCCTGCCGAGACGCCCCCTGCAGCTGGCCATGGTCATAGCATGCCTCCTTGTGATCGGCCTGGTGTTTCCCTTGGGACTCATAGACGATTCCTATATTTCCCTGAGATACGCCCGTAATTTTGCAGATGGGAACGGATTTGTGTTCAACATCGGGGAGAAGGTGGAAGGATATACCTGCTTCCTGTGGATATTCCTTGTCGGGTCATCAAGAAGGCCATACCCGCGATAGACATGGCGCTCCTGGTGCGAGTCCTCGGGATAGGCTTTGGCGTGCTGACCCTTCTCGTGCTGTACAGGTTTTCGGCGTATCTCTACGAGAGAACGCCCAACAAGAATTCTTTCGTTTCGACCAGCATGCCTTTCTTGCTCATGCTGGTGGCCACCAACTTCCCGTTTGCGTTCTGGAGTTTCATCGGGATGGAAACGTCGTTCTATCTCTTGATACTGCTGAGTTCGGTTTATTTCTTCACCAAGTACCTCTTGGATGATAGGGGCCGGCTTCGGAACCTATTGCTCTCATCTCTGCTGCTGGTTCTCGCGACAATGACGAGGCCCGAGACCTACGTAATGCCCGTCTGTTACCTTGGCTTCATTTTGTTTCGAGAGAAGCGCGACCGGTTTAAACCGGTCGCGCTCTTCTTGCTGCCTTATCTGGTTGTCTTCCTGCCCTATTTCGTTTGGCGCTATCAATACTTCGGCTATCTCTTCCCCAATACCTACTATTCCAAGGTCGCCGGAGGTTCCAAGGCCCTCAGCCTCGTGGGGTTGAAGTATCTCGCACGGGGCGGAGTGCGGCATTTCGTCTTCCTGGCATTTATCGCAAGCAAGATCATCAGAAGAGGGCGGCGGCTTGGAATCGTCGATTACTATCTCCTGGCTTTGCTGGTCGCGTGGGTGGGCATAATCATCTACACGGGAGCGGACCACCTCAAGGTACCTCGGTTCTTCGTCGATATGCTGCCCTTTATGTACCTTTTCTCGTTCGATGAAATCGGACTTTTCGCACATTGGCTGGGCGAGCGCTCAGCCCGCACGCTCCGCATGAAGCCGCGCCCGGCGTTGAAGCGACTGACCCTTTTGGTCCTGTCAGTGGTGGGCGCGATCGGCTACTACTGCAACCGCCCGATAGTCGATATGCTTGGAATCGTCGACCCCGTGATCGCACACAACCCGAGATTTGATCCGGGAAAGGGGCCGAAGGATCACAACCGGCACGACACGGAGTATGTCCTCAGCAAGAAACCCAAGTACATCTTCCTGCGTTCCTTCGCTCCCACCGAGGAGGAGTTCCTAACGGGGCCGCGTCGAATGCCTGCGATAGACATACTGAAGAACTATTTTCCTAACAACGACCACGAATACATGGTGCTGGAACTTGAGGGAAACAAGTACGCCCTTTACAGGAGGCGAGAGGCCCCGAGGTCAGCGAGCTGACGGGTCCATCCACCGGAATGCCACGACGCAGCCTCTTAGATTGCCGCTACGACTCCCCGCGCGCGATATGATTTGCCCGCGTTCGGGCTTGCCCGTATAATGCCATCGGGAGTCAGCGTCGGATTCGTGCGAAGATCTCCCCTGGGGGGGCAAACCGAAACATGACTGGCGGGTTGATTTACGCGGTGCTGGCCTGCTTGGGTGCGCTATTTCCGATCGTACTTGGAGGGTTGCCGCCGGGCGTCCCTGCGTGTTCGGCCGATCCGGCCGCCTCGCAGCGGGCAACCTCGCCTCCATCGATGCCTCCATCGATCCTGACTTACCCGATTGCGGATCGCCTCGGTGACGGGACCGAGTTCCAGGACACGTGGTACCCCGATGGCTATTCGTCCGGCCTGGACTTTATCGGGATGGATCGCGATGGCCGGCCCTTGATCGCGGCCTTCCGTTTTGCCGTGCCCGATCTGGCCGAGGGCGATAAGGTCGCGTTCGCACGCCTGAGGCTTGCCTCCGAGGAAGAGAAAGGCCCGTCGCCGCTGAGCTTGATCGTGCGCGGGCTTGATGAGGATAGCCCCGAACCGTGTTCGCAGGCACGCCTGCCGTCCCGGCTTGCCAAGACCGCTGAGGCGGCTTCCTGGCAGATTCGCCCGTACCGGAGGCACACTCCGCGCTTCATCTATCGAACGAGCCCCAATCTTGCGCCGATAGTGAACGAGATCCTGGCTCGGCCTGGGTGGGGCATCTCGGGCAAGGCTCTTGTTCTTATTGCCGAGCCGGATTCCTCGCGGAGTGGCCGCGGGGGCCACATAGCGATCCAAGACTACGCTCCCAATGATCGCCGAAGAAGCCCGGCGATGATCGAGATCTATCCTACGTTCGAGGACGCCCTGGTGGGCAAGCCCCTGGCCGGACGGCCGACGGATACCTCGGTTACGATAAGCGTTGTGAGCCTGCTGGCGATCGACGCCTACTTAGAGTACGGCGAGACGCCCGCCAATTATACGTTTCGTACCGAGCCCCAATTGGACCGGCCGGCAGAACGGCCGATCGAAATGGATCTATCCGGGCTTCGGCCCGATACGCAGTATTTCTATAGACTCCGCTCGCGACCCGCCGGTGGCGGTGATTTTCTTGCGGGGCCCGAGGGCAGCTTCCACACCCAACGGCCCAGGGGATCGGACTTCACCTTCACGATCCAGGCCGATGCGCACATGGGCACCGAGGTGATAGACCCGAAGGAAGCCCGCTTCAAGTTGTATCAACGCACGATCGGCAATGCCCTCGCCGACAAGCCGGATTTCCACATCGATCTGGGGGACTTCGCGCGGATCGAGGTCGCGGGCCGGGCCAGTGCAACCACGTCCAATGATGCCTTCGAGCGCTACCTTTCCTTGCGACGCCTGCTCGCCCCGCTCGGAGAGGAGGCGGCCTTCTATTTTGTGCTTGGCAATCACGAAGCCGAACAGGGCTGGCGGCATCGCATCACTGACGACAGCCTGGCAACCTGGGGCATCCTCGCCCGCAAACAGATCTTCCCCAATCCATATCCGAATGCCTTTTACTCCGGCAACACCGACACCGCGGGGTGTTGCGGGCTGCGAGAAGACTATTACGCCTGGGAGTGGGGCGACGCTCTCTTCGTCGTGCTCGATCCTTTCTGGTACACGGGGACCCGGCCCCACAACGTCGGCGGTCAATCGGAGCCGAGTCTCGATGCCTGGGATTGGACCCTTGGAGAGCGCCAGTACAACTGGCTGTACGAAACTTTGCATCAGTCGAGCGCCAAATGGAAATTTGTCTTCGTACACCACTTGACCGGAGGGGTCTCCGGCAGGGAGAAACCAGAAGGCCCATACGGCCGTGGCGGTATCGACGGAGCGCAGTACCGCGTGGCCCATCGCCCGACCTTCGAATGGGGCGGTGAGGACAGCACCGGCAAGTACGTCTTCGAGACCGAGCGGCCGGGCTGGACTCACGGTCCGATTCACCGGATGATGGTGGAAGAGGGGGTTGACGTTTGCTTTCACGGACATGACCACGTCTTTGTCTATGAGAGTCTCGACGGGATTGTCTACCAGGCCTGCCCGAACCCAGCAGACTACCACTACTCGCGCGGCTACTTCGATCCGGTTCTCTACAGCACCGGAATCGAGGTGAACAATGCCGGCCATCTTCGCGTCGTCGTGGCTACCGATTCCGTCAGGGTGGATTACGTTCGGTCGGTGCTGCCTGAGGACGAGCCCCTCAAGGAGCGCAGCGGCAACATCCGTAACGGGGATGTCTCCTACTCTTATACCCTAAGGAAGTGAGGCCCGCAGCCTTGATCGCCAGTGTGCCCGGTAGCGTGAGCCGACCACGAATCGATCGGTCACATCTCCTCATTGCTTTGGCCCTTTTGGTCGCCGCGCTTGTGCCGCGGCTTATGATCGCCCACCGAGCGATTTGGTTCGACGAGCGGTTCACCATGATGAACACCACCTCCGTTTCCCAGGCAATCGCCTTCTGCGTCAAGGATGTGCACCCGCCACTCTATTTCATCCTCGTAGCTGCCTGGCGGATGGTCCTGCCGTCGACCGAATTCTCCCTGCGGGTCTTTTCCCTCATCTTTGGAATCGCTTCCTTGGTGGGGATCTTCCTTGTTGCTCGTTCGATCGCCGGCCGCAGGGCAGGGATCGCAGCTTTTCTCGTAGGTGCGCTTTCTCCATACCATTGGCTTTTCTCGACCGAGCTGCGCCCTTACGCGATGTTCCTGGCATTCTCGGCCTTCTCGACCTGGGCATTTCTCCGCCTGCTAAAGACCGGCGAGCGCAGGTATTTTCTGATCGTCGCCGTTCTATCGGCGCTCAATTTGTATACTCACTACTTCGCCGTGTTCCTTGTGGCGGTTCAGATTCTGGTCTTCCTCATCACCGTGCTGAGGAACTCGGTAAGCGGGGCCTGGGCACCGGGCTATCGGAACCGCCAGTTCATATTAGGTCTGCTGGCGCTAGGGTTGGTAGCGATAGCCTATGCGCCCTGGGCCGGTGCCATGCGGCGCATCATCACCGAGTCCGTGTTCGAGGGCAAAGTGGTGGGGATCGGCAAGCGCATCGGCCGGGGAGTCACCCTGGATCTCGTGAGAAAGACCGTTTATAGATCTCTGGGATGGGGAATCGTCCCTTGTTGTCTCCAAGGGGTTCTCGTCCTCTGGGGTTTCGTGGATCGGAAGCTTCGGGGTGCGGCGCTGGTCTTCGCCACGGTCTGGACCGTACCCTTCCTGATGCTCTTGCTCTGGAGGCCGGCGCACTTCATCGATCCCAAGTACTTCCTCTTCGCCTACCCCATTACGGTCGCGCTGGTCGCTGGCGGGCTTGGGGCAGCAACCCGATTTCTGACTGCGCGAGGAATGGGATCGAACTTGACCTACCTGGTTCTGGTGCTCGCGGTCTCAGCGAGCCCCCTCCTCCCCGGTCAGCATCCGGCTTATGCGTTCCACCAAGCGGACTGGCGAGATGTCGTTGCCGAGACCGAACGATACATGAAGGAAGGCGACAGGATTCACTTCTCGGGTGACTCCAAGATCCACGCCATGTTCATCTACTATATGAGAGCGGATTTCTTCGGACACCATCCTCTGATCATACTGCCGGCCGGCGCCGGCGAGCGGCGCTTCGAGCCGTTCGCGAGCGGCAGCGACGTGTGGCTCCTACAGTCCGGCAGCCCCGCCGAGCTGCGATTCCCGGCCCTCCAAGGGCGGGCGGAGCACGTCAAGACCTGGGACCTCTATCCGGCGAGCGTGCACCTGTATCACTGGGTACCGCGCACCCGTTGACTACCGTGCAGCGCTCCGATATAATGATCGGTACGGCCGTCGGCTGAGCCGAAGGGACTATCTCGGATGATCTCAACCTAAGGGAAGAAGGGAGTATGAGAGGTCCTCGCTTTCCCGGCTGTGTCGGGTTTCTCATCTCGGTGGCAGCCTGCCTGCTCCTGGTCTCCTGCTCCAGGCAACCGCGCAACCCCAACGTAGTGCTCATTGTCGTTGATGCCCTCCGGCCTGATTTTCTGGGCTGCTACGGGTTCGATCGTCCCACGTCGCCTAACATCGACAGCCTGGCCGGCGAAAGTGCCCTTTTCGAGACGGCCATAACGCATGCCTCCTGGACCAAGCCTTCATTTGCAAGCTTCCTGACCTCGCTGTATCCGTTTCAGCACGGCGTAGTGGACTGGGAAGCCGTGATGTCCGATACGATTGTTACGCTGCCCGAGATACTCCGAAGCCACGGTTACCATACGATGAGCCTGATCACCATGTTCGGAATTGCGGGGTCGTTCAACGTGACCCAGGGCATAGACGAGAGGAAGGAATACCCCAAGTATCTCCGCGATGCCGCCTTGATGACTGATGATGCTATAGATCTCATTGGGAAATCCTCCAAGCCGTTTTTCATTATGATCCACTATTTCAATACCCATTGGCCCTACCCGGCGCCGGCTAAGTATGTCGACCTTGTCCTCAAGCCGGGCGAGACGAGCCCGATCGGCTCGTCCGCGGAATCGTACGACGAGGAAGGGTCGGCGCCGTCCCAGATGTTAGCAGAGCGGCAAAGACTGCTTTACAGCGCTTCGATAAGGTACGTCGACGACAACATCGGCAGGCTGGTCGCCTTTCTGCGTAAAGCCGGACTCGAGCGCAGCACGGTGCTTATCCTGACCGCCGACCATGGCGAGGCTCTCTGAGAGCATGGCAAGGGCACGCACAGGACCAACCTCTTTGACGAGGTCCTGCGGGTCCCGCTGATAATCCGTTATCCCGCCAAGTATCGTGGCCCCGCGAGAATCGATCAGCAGGTGAGGCTGGTTGACCTCTTGCCGACCGTGGTTGAACTGGTCGGGGCCCGTGACAACCAGCATCGCGAGGGAGCAAGCCTGGTTCCGCTGATCGAGAAGCGGAAGCGAGTCGCGACCCCCGGAAGCCTGTTTCCTCAAGACGTGGCTCTCTCTGAAAGCGACGTGATGCAAAGGAAGAACCTGGACACCAAGTCGCTGCGTACTGCCGGCTGGAAACTGATCGTGGAGCCGGCAACGGCACTGGTCAGTTTGTACAATCTTCGGGAAGATCCGGACGAGAGTGTCAATCATTGGGGTGAAGGGATTGCATTTGGAGATTCGCTATCTGGCTTGATGGCAAAGGTCGCCGGCAGTACTCTGGGGGGATGGAGGGTGAGTTTAGCGGGAAGAGTCCCTGACCTCAAGGTCGAGGTAGAGGCCCGCGTGGACGGTGGGCAGGTGAGCACGCTAGGCAAGCTGGCAGGTTATCCAGGAATGGTCGCCGCGGCCTCCCAGGACAGTACCTCCGTCAAGATCACGATAGCCCCGAAGAGCCCCGGCACAGTTTTCTTCGATACTGAGCCGAAGGGCGCGGCGGTAATCTTCAAGGTGCTTGCAGAAGGCAGGCCAGAGCCCGGCACAATCTATGTCGGCAAGAGCGGACAGAACACCGTCGGCGAAGCGTTTCCTGTGAGCCTGACCGAGGCCCGCGGGCTACCTGATGCCTACCAGGAACAGCTGCAGTCGGACGCCCCCAGGATGTTCATCTGGTGGCTACCGGGCGAGGAGATGCGCCGCCGTGGCAAGCGGGTGCCGCTCACTTCCGAAGAGAAGCAACTCCTCAGGTCCTTGGGCTATCTTCAGTAGACCGGCTGCGTTGCGGGCAATCGATCAGACCTGACCCGGCTGTGTTCACTGGATGTATCCGAGTGCCCGGAGCCGTTTGGTCTCCTCCGGCGTAAGCGTCACTTCCTTGCCGGGCTTGCCGATTGCTTCACCAGGCGACCACCAGACAAATGCACCCGGCTGTGAGGACGCGCGGAATTGCTGGAAAGTCCCGGGCAGTCCGCGGCTGCTCTCGGGATCGAGCCTAATCGTTGCGCCAGGCGTACCTCGCCCCTGCATGCCGGTGTAGATCGCCGCGGGAAGCGGGGTGCCGCGAGCAGTGATCTCGACGGTGATTCGGGCATCCTGCGGAACGCAATCGAAGAGCAGGATTTGGAGACCGGCCGGTCTTGCTTTCACATTGAGTGTGGAGCTGTCAGCATCGACCTCCAGGCTGACGTCCCCGGGGGCGGTCACTTTCCGGGCCAGGAGCAGCCGCCCCCCATCCAGGACGCTCACTCGCACGGCAACGGCGCTGGTTGTGTCCAACCCCGTGAGACCGACTCGCCAGCCGTTCAGGCTTGCGCCGGGAATCTTGCTCACCATCTCGAAGAGGGAATCACGGGGCCCGAAGAGCCCTGGCCACAGGTTGGTGGTCTCGCCGGGATCGCCTATCACATCGTAGAGTTGAACCACCGAGGTTGCCGGCTCCACTATGATCTTCCTATTAGCCGTGCGTATCGACTTAAGGTCGGGCACCCTCCTGAGGTTGAGTTCGCTCAAGGCGCAACTCGCAGGAAGAAACTTACCGCCCCCTCCGGTTCGCTTGGCGTTCTCAATAAGCCCGACCAGACTCAGGCCTTCGCGGTGACCGCTGTCGGTTGCCCCCGTGAGCTCGAGGATGGTAGGCATTAGATCGATGTGCCGCACCAGTGATTCAATTCTGCGTGTCTTGTGAAACCGAGCAGGATAATGGATTATGAGAGGAACCCGTATCGCTTCGTCGTAGAGGTCTGTGCCGTGAGCGCGTGCCCCGTGCTCCCAGAAGGCTTCCCCGTGGTCGGCAGTGATAATGACGACGGTCTCCGAGCGCGGGCTGATCCTATCCAGAGACTCCACCAACCTCCCGATCTCGTCATCGACGTACTTCACGCAAGCGGCATAAAGCAGACTCTGGCGGTCTATGTATTCCTGGGACGGCCTCTCGTTGCGCTCCGCGCGCGCGGCTGCTCTCGAGGCAAATGGATTGGGATCATCCGTTCTGCGGACCAATTCGAGGTACTCGGGCGGAGGCTTATACGGCCAATGGGTATCGTAATAGTGGATCAGAATAAAGAAGGGAGTGGATGAGTTCTTGATCAGGGCGAGAGCGGTATCGGTGATCCGGGTGGCGTTCAGCTCGCCCTTGGGGGCTTCACTCAGCTTGTCTATCCCCTTGGTGACTTTGAACTCACCGGTGATGCCGAGCATATTGATGACGCCCGATGTACTGTACCCGTTCTGCCGCAGAACCTCGGGCAGGGTGGATATGGTATCAGGCATTACCGATTCCCAATCCACCACGCCGTGCTGGAAGGGGTAGAGCGAGGTCAGCAAGCTCGCGAACGAAGGCTTGGTCCACGACGCATGGGTGAAGGCGTTCTCAAAGAGGATGCCTTGGCGGGCGAGATCATCTATGTGTGGGGACGTCGGCCGGTCACAGCCGTAGCAACCGAGATAGTCGGGGCGCAGCGCATCCATAACAATTAGGACCACATTGGGTTTCGCTGGGGGCTTGGAGCATGAAGCGCAGAATGTCAACAACCCCGCCGCCAGGAGCGCGGCGATGGCGAATACCCTCCGGCCCCGGCCAGACCCCCTCCTTGTGCCAGCCTCGATAACTCTGAAATCAAATGAGATTTTCACAGGACAAGCATACCCATCCTTGTCCTGGAGCACAAGCCTAACGTGGTATCATCGCTGACAGGTCACGTCGAGACACCGGGCCGATTCCCAGGATGCCGAGGTTGCCCTATGTGAAACCACAGCGTGAGATTCTCGCCGGTCCACCCTACATAGGGCGAAATCTAGTTGCCTTGGCCTTTTCCTGGGCCAGGACCTTTCTAATCGTGTTGATTCCCGGCTGGCCCTCGAAATAGAACGCGGTGAGACCCTCTTCGCTCAACAGTGGCGTCCCCAGGCCAGCCTCGGCAAGAGCGGCGCCGAATTGCGAGTCCGCCAGGACGACCGATCCGCCGCTCTGCAGTACCGAGTCCGCTCCAAGATCTCCGGTCCGCTCCGGGGCCAAGATATTTCCCCCGGAGAGATTGTCCAGATAGAAATAGTCAGTGGCACGAGACTGAGACTCTTCCGGCCCGTGCCCCAGAAGGATTGCGCGCTTGGGATGCAACCCTGCCTTCCGGACCGCATCCTGGCACTTCGCGATCGGGATCCGGTGCTCCATGCCTCTCAGGGGAAGGACAGTCCGATAGATTGACGAAAAGGCAAACGAACATAGCAGCGCAATCCAGAGGGCCGTACGCAGTCGGCCCTGTGCCGGAGCCCGGCGGTACCCCACCCCGACCCAGACCGCAATGCAGATCAGAAGCAGGGTCAAGAAACCCGGAACCAAACCGAGTGGCACCCACGGCTTCATCGTCCACGCGGTGACGACGTCAGGATTTTCGCTGGGCCAGGCCATCGCCCGCCTTGAGTATGGATCATACTGGTGCGATGGCAAGAACAGCAGTGACAAGCCGAAAGCCGCAGCCATAAGAGCGAAGTATAGCCATCGGGGCTGAAACGCGACCATCTTTCTGCAGAAGCACGCGATCGAAAGGGCCAGAGCGGGCAGCATTGGAATCGCGTACCAGGGCAGTTTGCCCTTCGAGAAACCGATGGTAAGAGCGAATACGATGATCCAGATAAGCAGGAGCCGAGTTGCGCCCGAACGCTTTCTCAGCACTTCTCGGACCTGGTAGGCCAAGGCCGGCAGGAGGAGCACACCCCAAGGAAACAGAGAGTGGAAGACGACGGAGCCATAGAGCCTAATTGCGGGTTGGCGGGTAATTCCGACGATGGCACCGGGCACCACACTGTGCTTGATTCCCAAGAACCGGTTAATGATCTGCTCGCCTAGGTAAAGCCTCAGGAAGAGGGTACCGTGTACGAGCAATTGATGGATGTGCCAGGGCAGGGCGATGACGAGGAAGACCAGGGTGCTCAGGAACGCGGTCCGTCGCGCAATGTGAACGCGCGGCCGATCAGTCGCCAGGAACAGAGCGGCAATGACAAGGATGGGGGCAAATAGCGGCCCTTTGGTCATCGCCAGCGTTCCCACCAATGCGGCAAAGGCATAGAACCAGCGATCGTCCCTTCGCGCGAACCATAGACAAGCCATCGAAGCGACGTAGAGAAAGACCGTCTCGGGCTCCATTTCCGCTGCCCGGCCGCAGTGTTCGTGGACGAACTGGGTCGAAGAGATGAGGATCAAACCGGCGAGCAGCCCCAGGGAGGCCCCGAACAGACGCCTACCAAGAAGTATGGTGATCGCGACCGTGCTGAGCGCAAAGAGCGCGGAGCTCAATCTTGCACCCAGCTCTCCGATGCCGAAGAGACGGTAGCCCAAAGTGATCAACCATATTTTCACCGGGGGTTTTTCGAGGAAGGGCTCCCCACGGAAGTGAACGTTCAGGTAGTCTCCGCGCGCCATCATCTCCTTCGCGCACTGAGCATAGGTGGCCTCATCGCCATCATGGAAACTGGTGGCACCGAGCTTCCAGAATAGAAGGAAGCCCGCTAAGGCCAGAATGCACAAGGCGGAAAGAGGAAAGATAAAAGCCATTCTCCTTCTGCGAGGCACCCCACCCTGACCCTCGGCGACGGGCTCTCCCTCAGCGTGTCTCCCAACCCTGGCGGATCTCATACCCAATAACCCCTTTGCCTGGATGCAACTCCTCTCCCGTAAGTATAGCACTGATCCCCGGCCACCACACCGATCAGATGAGCGCACGCCGCCACCATCGGATTGACTGAGGGGGCCCGTGTTTGGTAGATTATCTGCATCTGAGGCACTCACCATGGTGTCTCGGTCTGACAGGCTTGATGTCGTTCTTGAGGAGGCCCGTTGAAGTTTAGAAAGTACGTCGCGCTGGGCGCACTGGCCGCTCTGCTCGTCGCCGGCTGCGGCAAGAAGCCCGGTCTCAACGTGATTGTCATAACTATAGATACCCTGCGAGCTGACTACCTCGGCTGCTACGGGTTCCAGAGACCGACAAGCCCGAGGATAGATGCCTTCGCCAAGGATGCCGTCGTCTTTGAGCAGGCTGTCTGCCAGTCACCCGAGACCTTACCATCGCACACGTCCATATTCACGGGAATGTATCCAAGGACCCATAAGGCGATAAGCCATGAGAGCCGGGTCGATGCCAGGCTCGCCACCCTCGCCGAGGTCTTGGAAGGCCGCGGCTACACTACCGGTGCGATGCTGAGCAGCCACGTGCTTGATGCCAAATACGGGCTTGACCAGGGCTTTCAGAGTTATCGTGCGATCCACCTGGCATTCTCCGATCGCGTGCGGCGCGAGATGAACGAGCGCGAGCAAGATCCCACAACTGACGAAGCCCTGACCTGGCTCAGGGATAACCGCGATTCCAGGTTCTTCCTGTGGATCCATTGGTTTCATCCTCACCGCCCCTACAACCCACCCCCTCGCTATCGCCGGGAATTCTCGACGGCCTACACGGGCCCTGCAACCGATCAGGAGGAATTCCCCATGAAGGTTTGGCGAGAGAAGATAGCGCTCGCCGACGCAGACTTGAACTACGTTCGAGGGCTCTATGCCGGGGAGATCGCGTTTACCGACGTCCAGGTGGGCAGGGTCCTGGATGAGCTTGCGGCCCTGGACCTTCTCAAGAATACGATCGTGGTCATTACCTCGGATCACGGCGAGATTCTCTACGAGCACGAATACTACTTCGGGCATGATATTGCGCTCTACGAGGAATGCATTTTGATCCCGCTGGTGCTGCGTATCCCGTCAATTGACGCCGCGCGGCGCCGCGTAGCGGGCCTGGTCCAGAGCATCGACATCTTCCCGACCATCCTCGAGGCGCTGGGGATAGCGTGCCCGCCTGAGGTCGAAGGTAAGAGCCTGATTCCGCTGGTCCGGGGTACGGCTGAGGCGACCACCGATTATGCGTTTTCGGAGACCTTCCCCTTTCCCGAGAAGTGCCTGCCGCGCCACGCCATAAGGACGGGGAGCGCCAAGCTGGTTTGGCGAGAGGACCCGCCGGCTACGCTGACCAAGGAATTCTATGACCTCAAGGCCGACCCCGGTGAGACCCGGAATCTTCATCCATCGAACCCCGAGGGGGCTGCCGGGCTCGACACGCTGCTCTCCAACTGGATCGCCCCGGGAGGGCTCCATCCTGCCCCAATCCCATCTGCCACCGAGAGCGGCCGCTGGAAGATCCTGAAGAGCCTCGGCTATCTGGATTAACCCCAGGCTGTTGCTGCCCATGCGCGGCAGGATTGCAGGATTCCCTTCTGCGACTTCATCCTCGATCTCTCCTAGGCGGCCTGCGGCCTGATGAAGCTTTATTTTCCGGGCATTTTGTGGTATCCTTTATGTAGAAGATTATGTCTAAAGGGGTGTTATGGAGCCGCGCTCAGGCGTTGATCCGAGCGCATGAAGGGGGTTTGTCATGTCGAGAGCTTTAGCCGTCGCAGTGGTCGTGCTTGTAGCCCTGTCGGTAGCCAAGCCTGTGGTCACCATGCCGTTGCATCCCGACCTAATCGAAAAACTCCGGGCTGAGGGCAAGCTCGCCGAGGAGGGAGCCTTTATGGAGCAGGCGATCGCCCGCGGCTTCGAGCAGTTCGGGGAGAATAACGTCTACGAGCTTGAAGGGGGAAAGGCCTTGGTAATGACCACGCGGGCCGCGGTTGTCATCATCGTTGACTTCTCCGACCACCTGGCCGATACCGTGGCTCACCCGGCGCCTTACTTCAATTCGCTACTTTTCTCGGTTGGCACCTTCACGACCGGCAGTATGCGGGATTATTACCTTGAGAACTCTTACGGCAATTTCGACGTGCCCGGTGAGGTCTCGAGCTGGTACCGGATGCCCCAGACCTACGCCTACTATGTTGACGGCCAGAAGGGCTTCGGCACATATCCACGCAACGCCAAGAAGATGGTGGAAGACGCGGTCGCAGCCGCAGATCCCTATGTGGACTTTTCGCAGTACGACAACAACGGCCCCGATGGCATACCACACTCGGCCGACGATGACGGCTACGTCGATGCCCTCTTTGTGATCCACTCCGGAACGGGCTATGAGACGTCGGGCAACGTCAACGACATCCACTCCCATGCCGGTTACACAAGAACTCCGATCGCGGTTGACGGGGTCTACATCAACCGATACTCAATGGAACCGGAGGACGGCAAGTGCGGCGTGTTTGCCCACGAGTTCGGGCACGTGCTGGGCCTGCCGGATCTTTACGATTACGGCTATGACTCGGAAGGCGTCGGCAAGTGGTCGCTTATGGCATCCGGAAGCTGGTGCGGCGCGGGCATAACCCCTTGCCATATCGATGCCATGGGCAAGATAAAGTTGGGCTACATTACTCCGGTTGTTCCCACAGGCAACCTGATCGACGTGCCAATCGAGCGGGTTGAAGATTATCCGGTTGCCTACAAGGTCTGGACCAACGGCGCCCCCAACAAGGAGTATTTCGTCGTCGAGCACCGCCGAAAAGTCAAATTCGATTTCAATTTGCCCAGCAAGGGTCTGGTGATTTACCACGTCGATGAGAACACGTCCAACAACAACAGCCAACTTTGTGGCAGCGGCAGTCCGCACTATCGGGTGGCGGTCGAACAGGCCGACGGCGAGTGTGACCTTGAGAGCAACGTGAACCAGGGCGACGCCGGCGATCCCTACCCCGGCTCGGGCGGAACCTACAATCCCAATACCCGATTGAACCTGATCTCAACACCCGATTCCAAGTCTTATGCCAACGCCGCCACCGGAGTATCAATCTACAACATCCATTTCACTGAGGGCGTGGGCTATATCAGTGTGGCGGTGGGCCTGGTTCCACCTACGGTGACCTTGTCGACCCCAAACGGCGGCGAACTCTTTGAGATGGGTGATCCGGATACCATCCGATGGATTGCGTTCGATGACATCGAGGTCGATTCGGTAAGCATTCTACTTTCGACCGATGGCGGGGCGACCTTCCCCACCGTGCTTGCCCACGGTGAGGCCAACGATTCCTCATTCGTGTGGAATGTCGCCGGACCGATGTCGACCCAATGCCGGATAAGAGTGGTCGCCTACGACCGCTCGGGCTACTCCGCTTACGACGGCTCCGACGCCGACTTCGAGATATTCGATCCCGCGGGAGTCCCGGCGACGCAGCCCCAGGAGTTCAAGATCGTTTCCATCAATCCGAATCCGTCAAGCGGCGCGACAACTGTCGTCTTCTCGTCGCCTCATCGCGGCGTCGGCGCCAATGTCTACGACATCACGGGCCGGCTTGTGAAAGCGCTTCCCGTAAGCGCGAGCCCGACCGGTGGCGGTGCCTTCGAGGCATATTGGGATGGGGCTAACGCGCGGGGTGCCGCGATGTCACCGGGAGTCTATTTCGTGCGCGTGACCTCCGGGGGCAGCGCCGAAACCGCCCGAGTCACCCTTACAAAATAGAAAAATGGGGTGCGGCGAGACCGCGCGAGTTGAGTGTCCGCGAAGATGTGCATCTGATGAGTGTGAACAGAGGAGGGTATGATGTTTAGATGTGTCGGGGTAGCAGTCTTCCTGGCCGTGATTGTGATCGGGGCGAGTCTCGCTTCCGCAATGCCGCTTGAGCCCGGGCTCGTTGATCTCCTGAGGGCCGAGGGCAAGCTCGCCGAGGAGCAGGCCCTCGAGCAGGCTGCTCGCAGCCTCGGAGTCAACAACCTCGGCGAGAACCAGGTGTATCATCTTGCGCCGGGAGCGCCGATGCTCGTAACGGCGCGGCAGGCGATCGTGATCCTGGTCGATTTCTCCGACAACGTGGCCAACCAAACCACCTACCCGCCGTCTCATTACACCGATCTGCTTTTCTCCGTTGGCACCTATCCAACGGGGAGCATGCGTGATTACTACCTCGAGAATTCATACGGCAACTTCACGGTGACCGGCCAGGTCACCAACTGGCTGCGGATGCCGCAGACCTATGCCTACTACGTTGACGGGCAGCGGGGCATCTACGGCGACTACCCACACAACTGCCAGAAGATGGTGGAAGACGCGGTCGTTGCCGCCGATCCTTACGTCGATTTTTCTCAGTATGATAATGACGGCCCGGACGGCATTCCTGACTCGGGTGACGACGATGGCTACGTCGATGCCCTCTTTGTGGTTCATGCGGGGCGCGGCTACGAACAGACCGGTAACCCCAACGACATCCATTCCCACGCCTGGTCCACCTACTACAACGTTTCGGTGGACGGCGTATATGCGTCGTCTTACTCCACCGAGCCCGAAGATGGAAAGATCGGGGTCTTCTGCCACGAGTTCGGTCACGTCCTGGGATGCCCCGACCTTTATGATTACGGCTACGATTCGCGCGGGCTCGGCTACTGGTCGCTGATGGCCTCCGGAAGCTGGGGCAACGGCGGCATCACGCCCGTGCACATAGACGCTTGGGACAAAGCCCTGCTTGGCTTCCTGACCCCGGTTGTCCCCACCGGCAGCCTCTTCGATGTCCTGGTTCCCCAGGTAGAGGACAATGCCGTGGCATATAAGATATGGACCAACGGCTCCCCGGGCGCCGAGTTCTTCATGCTCGAGCACCGCAGGCAGACCATGTTCGATTCCTATGCTCCCAGCAGCGGGATAGTCATCTACCACGTCGATGAGAATATGTGGAACAACGATAACCAGATGTGCGGAAGCGGGTATCCTCACTACCTGGTTGGCATGGAGCAAGCCGATGGGGAGTGCGATCTTGAGTATTACAACAATAGGGGAGATGCCGGCGATCCCTGGCCGGGAAGCGGCGGCACCAACAATCCCAACTACGCCTTTAACCTCCTGTCCACTCCCAATACCCGGGATTACGACGATGTTGCGACCGGGGTTTCGATCTACAACATCCACTTGGATGGTGCCGACGGGTATGTGAGCGTGGCCGTGAACCTGATTCCACCGACGGTCGCGGTCACGGGGCCCAATGGCGGCGAGTCCTTTGAGATCGGTACTCAGGATACCGTGAGATGGTCGGCCTTTGATGATCTCGCGGTGGACTCGGTGAGCGTCCTGCTTTCCCTGGATGGGGGCGCTACTTTCCCGTACGTGCTGGGACATGGTCTAGCCAACACGGGGAGCCTTGCGTGGGACATCACCCAGGCGCCATCCGCCCAATGCAAGATAAAGGTTGTGGCCTATGATCCCTCGGGTTATTCAGCCTACGACCTGTCGGACGCCGACTTCGAGATCTATGATCTCGCCGGCGTGGCAGGCACAGGGCCGGTTGAATTCCGAATCGTTTCGGTCAACCCGAACCCGGCGACCGATCGCGCACGGATCGTCTTCTCGGCCCCATCCCGCAATGCGGCGGCCGGAGTGTACGATGTAACGGGAAGGCTACTGCGGACGCTCGAGCCCACGCGGGTCGAGAACGCGGCCGGCGCCTTCGAGGCCTACTGGGACGGCAAGACGAGCGGCGGTAAGGCGGCCTCCCCCGGCGTCTACTTCGTGCGAGTTACGTCTGGAGCGAAGGCGGCAACCGCGCGACTCACAATCACCAGGTAGTAGAAAACAGAGAAAACAGGGACACACCCCATTTTCGGGGCGGCGCACCTTGGCCCCTAAACGCATTATAGGAAAATGGGGTGTGTCCCTATTTCTGATTTTTGCTACTTGTACATCGCCTTGATGGCGCCCCAGGTTGTAGCGTGCGTCTCACTCGGACCGCAGACACAGCCTTCCCCGAGAGCCCCGACGAGTGGACAGTTGTACCCCGTAGGGTTGTTTCCCGGAAGACAGGGCGAAGTACTGCACAGGCGGAGATCGTAGGGCTCCATTTCAGAATTGCAGAACCCGGGGCACTCCGAGAAGTTGCCATCCTGGCCGAGTAGGTCAGCTATTGGTCCCACCCAGTCACCGCCCTCGTTACCATAAATGTCGGTACATCGTATGTCCGGGTAAGGGTAATACTCGGACGGTTGGTAGGAAACGCTGTAGCCACCGGTGCCGTAAGCCATTATGCAATTGAAGTAGCGCATGTTCTCTCCGGCAGCAATCCCACTGCCCTCGGCGGCGTAATTCGCGATAAAGGTACAACTCTGGACTCCTCCGTAAACGATCCCAGCCGAAAGGCCTCCACCCGACCCGGCGGAATTATGATAGAAGATCGAGCTGACGATGGCTACCCAGACTTCGTGCCGAGAGCAGCTTATGGCCCCGCCCCAGTTCTGCGTGCTGTTGTCGCGGAATATGCAATTCTTGATGGTGAGATCAAGCGATCCGCCGATTCCATACACGTACACGGCCCCGCCCTCGTACTCAGCGTAATTAGAGACAAACTCGCAGTTCTTGATAAGGACTAGGCCAACCGAGCAATCAATCTTGACTGCCCCACCCTGGAACCCGGAGTTCGACGCGAAGACGCAATTGGTGAAAGTGACATCGGGAGTGTGCGGCGGCGCCGGCTCGCGATACCGGTCATAGTGGATGCGCACGGCGCTTGATCCGGCATTGGAGATCGTCAGACCATCAACGACCGTCCGGTCCGTCCAGAACTGGAAGCCATACTGCCCCTCGCAGTCGATCGTGCAATCGGCGGAATTGCCCGCCTCGGATCTGATCACAAGTGACTTCCCAGGAACTATGAGATCATGATTACCTGCCCCCGTAAAAGTGCCGCTGGCCAGGAGCAGCGTGTCTCCGACCCCAGCGGAATCCATCCCCGCGCGGATTGTGGTCACATCACCGGTTCCGTCGGGTCTGATGCAGATCGTATGGCCCAAGGCTATTCCGGCATACAGCACCACCACGACTCCCATTAGCATGATTAGGATGCGCATTTGAAGTGCCTCCTAGCAGAAGGCTAGGTACCAGCCATATCTGTAGCGAACAATCGTATTGTATCACGACTTTTGATTGGCCGTCAAGCCGAACCATCGACCGGTCATGCTACCCTATCAGGACCCACTGCATTAGTTGACAAAGGCCCCTGGTATGTTACCATTTTAGGGTGGATGTTTTGCGATGAAGCATTGTGTGGTAGGTGGGACTTGGGTGTGGGAGGAGGAGGGCAGGAAATCGATGGCACTTAGGAAAAGCAGACCCGTCACCATAGCAGATCTTAAGCACCTTGCTACCAGGGCAGACCTGAAGAACTTCGCTACCAAGGCAGACGTGAAGGGCCTTGCAGCCAAGAATGATGTGGACTTTCTTCGCGTAGATCTGAAGTTCCTAAGGGATGACTTCGCATCATATCGGTCTGAGTTCGCCGCTTTCAAAGACTGGATGCAGACCATATTGGCCAGGGTAGTGAAGGACATAGAAGACGTGAAGCAGGAAGTCGGCGTCCTCACAGATGCACGCTTGAGGCGATTGCACGATCGGCTCACAAAGGTCGAGGGAAAAGTGGGCCTGCCAACCGAGGAGTACTTCTAGCCCCCACGCGAATGCAGCAGAAAATGGGGTGTGTCCCTATTTAAATCTGAGGACTGAGGAGCCGGTGGGTACGCTCAGATGCCGGGCGACAATCGGGCACTTGGCGCGCAGGATGAAGAAGACGTCCCGCGAAGTTTCATCCAAGGTTTCGTAGTTTGCCTGCCCCTTGGAGAGCACAACCCCCGCACTCCGGAAGAGGTCTCGGAACTCCTCACTACACTCCTCGAAAATGACCCCCAGGCTTGAGGAGCCTGTCTCGATCACCCGAACGGGCTCGCCGATGCCCGCCCGCCGGGCATCATCAAGCGTGGCATCATTGAGGATCGGGCCGGACTTGACGCTCAGGTAGACTTGCTTCCCTAAGCCCACGACCTCATCCATCAGGAACCTGTCAAACACGATTTCCCCGGCATTGTCGGAGATGACGAGCAGACTCTCACCCGCCATCGTCGCTTCATAGAACCGTTCGGAATCGTCGATCGCGAGCCGTGTCGCCATCGTCTCGGCAAGCGTTCTCTCAAGATCGAATTCGAGCCCGACACCAAAGTCTATGATGTTGCCGACCGCCGCAAGTTTGCCGCAATAACGGATCCGCTCAACCGGCGTCATCGTGGCAAGCCTCGTCGCGACATCCGGCACCATTGCCCGGTAGAGCGAGAGCGCCTCTTCGGTGGTCCTCACCTTCATCTCAAGGAAGGGATCGACTCCGCCATAGAGTTCCTCGGCCGCCTTGATCGCAGCAGTGGCAATCACTGCGGGCGGCACACGATGATCGGTCCCGACCAGGGCTCGCTCGGCTTCCAGCACCACCGCATTCTGGACCTCCTCGCTGAGCCCTGCCATTATCGCCGTCCTCAGGGCCTGGTTTATCGAGCACGGGAAGCATTCAGGAGATGACTGCAATGTGTCCTCGCTTTCACGGCCCGTGGCCCGTCAGGTCTTCTGTTCCTTCTTGCGTGCAGCCGGAAAGAGAACGTTATTGAGGATCAGCCGGTAACCTGGCGAGTCCTTATGAAGCGCAAGATCGGTTGGCGGATCTCCTACCATGTGCTGATAATCTTCCGGGTCATGCCCGCCATAGAAAGTAAAGGTCCCGCGGCCAAAGGCCCCGTGCAAGTATCTCACGTCGTCCTGGCCCTCAGTCTCGGCAAGAACGGTCACACTCTTTTTCACAAGGCCTTTCTCGAACCCTGTGGTCTGGCCCATGAAACCGTTGATCACGGCCACATGATTCTGGGTGAGCATCGTAGGGATCGGATCCTGCTTGGCCGAAAATTCAAAGAGGGTGAAGTAATCGTTGGCCTGGCCGCGGCGGCTGGCCTTGGGTGTGGTATCGATGTCGGAGTACTCGTAGACCACCGGATTGGGATCGACCTTGAAGTTGGTGAAGGCCAAGCATTTGGAGTAATCGAGTTTCTGCTGGTAAAGCGGATCGGTGGGATCACCGTCAAAAACCGCGGCGACGATGTCGTCGCCCTCGGCGGCAAGGGCGATGTCGTAGGAGTCGGTGCCGGAGCACATCGAGAAGAGGAATCCGCCCCGGGCAACATACTCCTTGATCTTGCGCGCCACCGCTCCCTTGAGCTGCGAGACCTTGGCAAAACCCAGTTTCTTGGCGAGGGCCTCGGAGGTCTCAACCTGTTTCTTGTACCAGTCGGCGTTACGGTAGCTCGAGTAGAACTTGCCGTACTGCCCCGTGAAGTCCTCGTGATGGAGATGAAGCCAGTCGTAATTGTCTAGGGCTCCGCCCAAAACATCCTCGTCGTAGACGGCCGTATAAGGAATCTCGGCGTAGTCGAGGGCAAGCATCACGGCATCGTCCCAGGGCTCCTTGTCCGGCGGAGCATAGACCGCAATTGCAGGCGCCTTCTCCAGGAGCACCACTTCCATGTTCTCGCCTTCGATCGTCGAATACACGTCCGCTACGGCCCCGGCCGGCGCCACATCGATCGCGACACCCATAAGCCGGGCCTTCCGGGCGATCAAGTCCGCCGCATCTACCATGAAGGACCCGCCCCTGTAGTTCAGGAGCCACTCGACCCTGAAGCCCTGCTCCAACGCCCAGTAGGCAAGCCCGTAGGCTTTGAGATGATCGGTCTGCGCGAGGTCCATGTAGACCAGGATCTTGTCCGCGGATGCGGTGCCCGGAACGGTAAGAGGCGCGACCAGCACCAGTGCCAGCGCCAAGATTACGAGGCAGTGGCCCGGCAGACTATGGCTAGTCCCCCGGGGTGCCGGCTGGGGCTTGAGTGATTGCGCCAGGCTAGGGTTTGCTCGGAGCGCTCTCCGTAGCCCTCGCCGCTTTCTGACGCTTTGCAATATCAAGCTTTCTCCTTGCGTCTCCTGCCGAGACGCTCTCCGGGAACTTGAGGATTACTTCCTCATAGGCCGCAACGGCCTCGGGGATCTTCCCCTGTTTAAGATAGACATCGCCCACGGCCTCCAGCGCCGACGGGGAGAAGTAGGTGTCGAGCGACTCGCCCGCCAGTTTGTACATTTTGATTGCGCCATCCAGGTCACCGCGGTCGAGAGCGATGGCCGACAGGGCCCGGATGCTCTCGGTCTTGATGGCCCCCTGGCCCTCTTCGCCGGCAAGCGGCAAGAGGATCGCGACCGCCTCGTCGAACTTCCTCTGACGGCCGAGCAGCATTGCCTGGGCGAATTGCTTGAGCCACATCGTGCCCAGATCGCCTTTGACGGCCTTTATCAGCAACAGTCTCTCGATGGCATCATTGGCCCGGGGTTCATCCGGGTATTGTCTCAAGGTTACATTGTAGTAGGACATCGCATCCTCGAGGCTCCCCTGATAGAACTTGATCTCCCCCAGATTATAGAAGGCTTCCTGGGCATAATTGGGTTTCCAGTCGGTTCCAACCAGATCGTAGGTGGTGAAGGCCTCCTCCAGATTTCCGGCGCCCACCAGGCAATCGGCCTTGAAGAGGATCCCGTCATACTTGGTGTCGCCGGCTGCCCGGGAGTCGATCACTTTGGCGGCTTCGGCAATCGCCGCGTCGTAGCTGCCCTCATCGCGATAGATTCGCCCCATGGCCATCTCGGCATCGCACGCCCACTTGGTATCGGAATATTGCTTGGCCACCTGGCCATAGGTAGCGATCGCCAGGTCCGGCAGCCCTCCCCTGAGTTCACAGCCGGCCTTGTTGAGCATCAGCATCGGGAACTGGGCCCGGTTCGCAGGAAGCTCCAGAGCAAGATCGTAGGCTCGGCTGCACTCGGCGTAGCAGGCCCTGTCCCGGGTTCTTGCTGCGAAGACCGTGAGAACCTGTGGCGTGAGCTTTCCGCTTTGGGCAAGGCTCGAGACCTGTTCGAAGGCTCGCGCACAATCGCCTTCCATCAGGTGGATCTGCCAGAGACAAGTCCGGGCGATCTGCTCAACGTCTGGTCTCGTCAAGGCGCCGTTGAGGGTCGCCAAAATAGCCATACGGGCTTCGGTGCTGTCGGCCATTGCAACGATACCCTCGACCGCCACCTCCGGGTCGCGCGCCTGGGCCCCGGCAAACAGATACTCCAGGGTCGCCGCATCATACCTCGAGGCGCCCTTGTAGATCTGTGCGGCCTCGAGCGCGAACAGCGCCGAATCTCCGGTGGCTTTGCGCCCCTTGAGGATTACGTCGATCGCTTCATCCGGGGCGCCACCCCGCCAGAGGATCCCATAGCCGGTCTGGTAGGCCCAGGGTTCTTCCGGCGCGCTTGCGATCATCTTATCCACAAGATCTATGGCCGCCTGTTTTTTCCCGGTCGTCAGGTAGAGCGAGGCAAGGTCCGTAACGCCCTTGGGATCCTGCGGCTTCGCCTCGAGATATTTCTTCATCACCGCTTCGGCCCTGTCGTAGTTCTTGACCTCGACCAGCACCTGGAAAAGCGCAGTCACCACTGTGGCATCATCGGGGTTAGCGGCATAAAGCGGCTCGAGCATTCGCGTGGCAGCATCGAAATTGCCGGAGCGGGCGAGAGAGCGCGCTTCGCGCAGGGCTTTGTCCCTCGAGCTATCGGGGGGCGGCTGCGACCATGCTGTGCCGGCCGCCACCGATAGGACAAGCGCCGCAGCGATCGCGATGCCTGCAATCGCAGTTCTCATTGCTTGGCTTTCTCCAGAGCTATGGCCTTGAAATAAGCTCTTATCAGATCTTCATATTCGGGCGGATAGTAGCCGCGACCGCGATAGAGCAGGTCGCGCACGATCTGCTCGCGCTCTTCGAGCGAGAGCGGAGGCGGAGACGGAGCCTGGTAGATCTCCCCTGGGGTGGACTTGCGCCGCTGAGAGTACTCGCGCCGTCGCAGGGATTTCTGAGCATCCAGCATCCTCGTTAGGATCTGTTCCTGCCGCTTCAGGGTTTCCTCGTTGACGCTTCCCCGCTCGAGATCCTCAATGACTCGCTTGGCCTCTTCCACGAGATCATCAAGCCGTCCGAGAATCTCGGCCCGGTCGCCGTACTGGCCGGAGAGATCCTCAATTCCCCGCTGGACCATCTGTTGCTGCGCCGCAAGCCTTGACATCTGGGCCCGCGCTTCCATGCTCAGCCCCTGCTCGCCGCCGTTCATCATCTGCTGCGTTCCCTGATTTATCCCAAGCTGCATCGAGCACATGTTCTCGAGACTGTCGAAGGCCTCCGCGAGGCCGCTGGGAGACGAGCAGGACGATGCCTTATCCATCGCATCCATCAGCCCCGCGACCATCTGGTTCAGCTGGCCCATAGAGGTCTTGATACTGCCCTTGGCGTCCCTGCCTGCTCCCCGGGTAAGCTCTTCGGAGGCGCCTTCGATCTCCTCCCCGATCCTCAAGATCGCCCGGCCAAGCGTGGGGCTTACGAAGAGGCTCTTCTGAGAGAGCTCGAACATGTCCTCCGCAATCCTATCGAGGGCCTCCTTGTAGACCATCTCCTGCCTGGCGAGCTCGGCGATCGAGACGTCGGCCCGTGAATCTTGGAGCGCCGCAAGCACGCCCTCCTGCCGCTCGGAGATATCCCTCAGCCCGTTCATCGTGCTTTTCAAGGCCTCAAGGATCTGCCGGCGCTCATCGCTCGAGAGGCTCTCGCTTGCGGCCTTGAGCATGCTGGCAAGCTGGGAAAGGTTCGCTTCCGTCTTCTCCCCCTCCTGGGCCGCCGATGACATCTTCCCGCCGGCCATCTGGGAGAGCATCGAGGCCATGGATTCCTGAATCTTGCTTGCGTCCATGAACTGGCTCGCCTGCTCAACCTGATCCGCGACAGGATTGCCCTGCGCCTTAAGCAACTCCTCGAGTTGCTTCATCATGTCCTTGAGGGTTGCAGTGTCCCCGGCCAAGCCTTGCTCCTTAGCCTGGGCTTCCTGGTTCTTGCCGTCGCGCAAGAGGTCATTGGCATCCTTCTGCCCCTCGGCGATCGTATTGGCCAGATTGAGGACCGCCTCCATTTTCTGCTGGGCCTGCATGCGCTTCAGGAGCGCGATCGTCTGGTCCAGCTTCCTTAAGAGGTCCTCCTGGGTGAGGTTCATGTTCTCCATGGCGGCCCGGATTTCTTCAGGCGAGAGTTTGGACATCGCTTCTCGCATCTTATCGATGGCTTTCCTCATGTCCTCGTTTGCGACCTCAGAAAGCAGCTGCCGGATCTCTTCCATCTTATCGATGATGTCGAAGTTGACGAGACTCGATTGATTCATCAGGTCAAGGGTCTCGTCCAGTGAAGAGGAGATCTCATCCAACCGTTTGGCAACATCTTCCTGCTGGGCCAGATTTTGCTTGATCGTCTGCTCCTGCTCCCATCCCAGCTCGCTCCCCTTCTGGGTCTGCTTCTTCATGTCCTCCGCGACCTGTTCGAGGTCCTTCTTGAGCTGCTCGGCCTTGTCGGCGACCTCCTCAAGATCCTGGACACCCTCATTCTGCTGTTTCTCGACTTCCTCATAGACATCGTAGATGGTCGGAACCCGCGCCGTATAGACATCGGTCCTCGCATGCTTGGGACCGGTCAGGGCATCGTTATCGGCGACAACGACATAGTAGGACACCGCGTCCCCGGGAAAAACATCCACCTGGGTCAAGTCCCAGGTATAGTCGCATCTCGCCTGGGCTTTGCCGTGGTATTCAAGCGGCACCTCACCCTTCCCACCCTTGAACTCATAGTAGAGCTTCATCATGGAGATGCCGTAGTCATCCAGGGCCACTACCGAGAGCGGCAGCAGCATGTCGGCTTCGAGCATGATCTCTCTGCCCGGGCTTTCGATCCGCACAAACGGGGGCTTATCGGCGACAACCGTGGCGGTGTGCGGCCCATGTGACCTGGCGCGGAGCCCTCCCCGGGCTATGAACTCCAAGGTGTAACCGAAGTCCCGACCCAAGTCCTGCGTGAGCCTTAGGGTCGCGGCCATCGAGTCGCCGAGCGCGCGCAGGGGCCGGCCCCAGGTCTTACCTCCTTCGCCGATTAGGGATATCCAGGCGCTTTCGGGAACGCAGTTTGCAGTAAGCTGAAAGCTGGCCTCGGTACCGAAGGGCGCACTCAAGTCCCAGTTGCCCTGGGGGAGTGTCTCGGAGCCAAGCGCTGTGTAGGTGGGATAGACCAGGGTTATCTTGCCGGTGGTTATTCTGGGTTCCTCTTTGACGGAGACCCGGAAGAGGCGCGTCTGCTCGTCGGCGAGGGTCACGAAATAGGTCAAGTCCCTGTCGACCTTGGCCAGTGTGCTCATGAAACGAGCGTGTCCCCGCGCGGCGCCGGAGTCGGCACGCTCCATGCCGTACACCCGCTCTTCGCCATCTATAATGACGTGGAGATTGGGAACCTGCCTTGCAAAGGCTCTTATCTCGGCGCCCACGTCTAGGCCCGAACCCGCAAGGATCTCGCCGTCGCCGGGCTCAATCGAGATAAGGATTCCGCTCCGGCCCGAGAGACCCATGAAGTATTGGAGTCTCGCCAGCGAATATGCGAAACTGCCGCCGTCAAGCTGCCACCACATGAGACCCGCCACAAGCATGCCCGCAAGCGGGATGGAATATAGGACCAGATATCTCTTCCTCACGCTGGCTGCGAGGTCAAAGTGCTTCACGCGTTCCGAGATTTGATCGATTGCCCTCGCGATCAGCGTTTCGGAGTAGCCGAACTTGCTGTTATCGATCTCGGCGAGATCCAGGATGGTCACCAAATCAAGCCCGATCTCCTTAAGCTCCCGGCCGACCCGCGCAGCGTAGCTCCTTATGGAATGTGAGACCCTGAAGACCCGGAAGAGGTTGTAGCCCAGAGCGGCCAAAGCGAGGATCCCTAACGACACTGCAATGATCCTCAAGACGAGTCCTACCATACCGAATCCCATGTCAAGCAACGAGAGAACAAGCCAGGCCACACCGACGACGACCGCAGCCTGGACCCCCGCCGTCAGGACCCCAACGGCCAGAGTTGACCGTCTTACCCGGGCGAGCCTCGCTATTACATCGCTTGCCTTGGTGTTTGCAATTGCCAAGCTGACAGCTCCTAATGCGTAAGGGCGTAGCCGACGATATTCACGCCCATCTTGAGGGCCGCTTCTCGCTTCTCGGGAGGGTCGCGATGGACGTCCGCGTCCTCGAGCCCATCGCCGATATCGGTATTGAAGCTATAGAAAACGACCAGCCTACCCTCGTGGAAGATAGCGTAGCCGTGAGGAGGTCCCCCGGCGTGTTCATGTATCTTGGGCAGCCCCTGGGGGAAACCATAGACCACCCGATAGATCTCGTGGCTGAAGGGGATCTCCACAAGCTCCTCGTCGGGAAAGACTTTCCGTATCTCCTTGCGGAATGACTGATCCATACCATAGCAATCGTCGGCCCAGAGAAAGCCTCCCGAGGTGAGATAGAGCCGCAACTTGGCGGCCTCCTCCTCGGAGAACTCGACGGCGCCATGTCCGGTCATATAGAGGAAGGGATAAGTGAACAGGGCCTCGTCCATTATGGAGATCCGCACCTCTTCCTTCGCGGTCTTGGTACCTAGCGCCTTCTCCACTTCCCGGAGAAGATTGGAAAGCGAGGTCGGATCCGTATACCAGTCACCGCCACCCCGATACCTGAGCCGGGCGATTGTGAATTCTTCCGAAAAAGCGGACAGATTACATACGGCGAGCAGGACCGCCAGGAAAACCACGGTCGCCGCCGAAACCAGGGGTCGTCTGAGTCTTGGCCATCTTCTCATCGCAGGCTTTCTCTATGGCACAGCAATCTATTTCAATATAAGTGGGCTTCAAATGCTAAGTCAACAGGGCCGTACGTCACAACTGGGAGCGATCTGTTGATACGGGCCCGGCAGATGAGGGTAATCGGGGCCCGCTACTCAGAGCAAGCCTTCGTCGTCCTCGGTATCAAGCAAGTCCATAAGCTCAAGATCGATGTAGTCTTCGTGGTCGATCTCTTCCCGATCTTGCCCAAGGGTTTTCGGTTCCTCTTCGCTCTCGCTCGACGCGTAGCAGCCATCACAATACACGGTGCCCCGATCCTCTATGGCGCATCTCTTGCATAGACCCACCCCACACACCGAGCACTCAGCCGTTGCACCGGCACGAGGATGATAGTGGCACTTCAAGCGACCCACCCCCTCCTGATCGAGAGATTCAGCCTCGTCTTGTCTTTTCGGGCTTTTTCCAAGTCCCCAATTAATACCAAACCTGTTCCTTGTCAAGAGGAATATTCGGTTTTGGGGCCCCCTGAACGGCCGGGGCGGGAGTGGTGCCCGTTGGATCCCCGCCGGCGGGAAGCCGGCGTGTCACGCGGGCTAATACATTGGTACTATGGCGGTTAGCTGTGGTGGGGCGCTGGCACAAAGAACTGGGGCCCCTGGAATTTCAGGGGCCCCATGTTCAAAACGAAGCAGAATCTACTGGCCCGCGCCCTGGCGTCTTGACTCGGTCCACCAACTGGATTAAGCTTTATAGAGATAGGAGCGGTCGGCATGAAGCGAATCCTTGCGAGTCTCTATGTTCGGACTGCTGTCGGCGTGATCATGACGCTCGCGGTCGGTCTTTCTCGCGCCTCGGCGCTGACTCCCGGGGAGAATCGCTCCGGTATGGATACCACCCTGGTTGCGCCTCTCACTGATTCATCAACGGAACGATTTCGACCCGCGCCACAGGGGCCGCACCAGCCACCAGTCGAGAAGCAATTCGGGGATCAGCTCTTCTATTTCGTATTTGCGGCGATCGGCGATCCTCATATACGGGTCCCGGGCTCGTCGGACGCGAGATACATCAAGGCGATGGACAAGTGCCAGGAGATCCTGGCCAACTACGTCGGGGACATAAATGCTCACCCCGCTCCCGTTGACTTTGCCGTAAACCTCGGCGACCTGACCGACCTCGGCAAGCCCGAGGAGTTCGCGGCGGCCAAGCAGATCACCGACAGCCTCAGGTGTCCTCTCTATTCGGTGCTGGGAAACCACGACAACTTCCAAAGCGACGGCAAGCGGGCCTGGAAGAGCTATGCCGGGCGCGACTCGGCCACCTACGACTTCGACTACCGAGGCTTCCATTTCATTGTGATTGACTGCACCCTGAACCCGTATTCGCCTCCCTACGTAGACTGCAACAACGTCCTGAGAACCTGGGTCGCCCAGAATCTTGCGGCCAATAGCGATAAGCCCACGATCGTCTTCTCTCATTTCAACATGTGGGAGCGCCCCTGGAATGCGATGTTCGATACCACTCTGCACTACGCGGAATACCGGGGCATGCCCGAGCTGAGGCAGATCCTTGAAGACGCCGGCAATGTGGTTGCCGTGATAAACGGTCACGTCCACGCCAACCGGGTCGAACAGCACAACGGCATCTACTACGTGGATATCGCGGCCACCCTGGTCGGCCCGCCTTCGATCAGATACTTCTACGTGTTCCCCGATAAGATCGAGGTCACCTATGCCTATATCTCCGACCCGGATCTGTTCGATCACGTGACCGACCTCTGCGATCAATGCTGTTGTTGCTTTAGCCCCAGCGAGGTGTGCGCTTTCGTTGACGGCCAGGTATCCGATAAGCAGTTCACGATCCCCTTGGTATCGCTCGCCGCGGCGCCACCGGCCACGACCACACCACCTCCGCTCGAATCCGGGCTGCTTGCGCTCGCTCTCAGGCGCGATCAGGCGGGCCGCTTGCGCGCAGTCGTATCGTCCGGTCTGATCGGCCCCGTCGATTTCTCGCTTCATGATGTGCTGGGCAGGAAACTCGACCGAGCGAGCGTCTGGAAGGACGGGCCCGAAGTGGAGGCCGATCTCACCGGCAGCATGGCAAGGCTTCGGGACTTGCCCGCGGGGATATACTTCATCCGAGCCTCCTTGAGGGGAGCGGTACGCACGCAGAAGTTCGTTTTCGTCCCGTAAGGTGAGGTCACCAGACCTCGCCGCCCCTGTTGCCTCAAGTAAAAAAGTATCTGAACGGGTATTCGTTGCCTCACAAATAAATGTATTTGAAATGATTCCGATCGGGGCGGGTTAGGAGACAGCCGCATGAGCCACATCCTCCAGGGTTTCTTGGGTCGTCAGG
>JAZDEY010000033.1:0-106333 GCA_043808325.1 Candidatus Eiseniibacteriota bacterium | reverse complement strand
CGGATTTCTCCTCATCCGACAACACAAGCAGCCCTCTTGGCCGGCCGGCTTTCATGAGTACCTCCTTGTCGATAGGAACGGTACCCACTATATGCGCAGAACCATACATTAATCAACTTATTTATGGGACACGACACTAGCAGGATGAGTGGTATCATCGTTGGGGGCAGGTCAGCCGCGCGAAACTTTAGACGGAAGCGGGAGGTGACAGGTAAGTCGGCATCCAGACACCCCTCCGAATCTCAGGAAGGCGCGGATGGATCGTCTTTGATCCTCCGGCAGGAGCTGCACTGGCTCGATGCCCGGGCCAGGCAAAGGCCAATGCCATCTTCTCATCTTCGCAAGAGGTGGCTATAGTTATGGTGTTGGGGTGATGGCGAGACAGTCTACCGGAGGCTGGCTGGTCCCGAGAGCGCGAGCTTAAGAGGAGGGTTCCCGCAGTGAGCACCCTGCTAGCAGTGCCATCTATAGCACGAGATACCACCAGGAAAAGTGCGGTCTTCATCCTCGCCGTCGGGTTGCTGCTCACGGCCTCTTCCGGTCTTGGAGCCCTATGGGTCGTCAGCGGGTCAGGGGGAGGAGATTTCACGACGATCAGGGGTGCGGTGGGTGTCGCGGGACCGGGTGACACAGTCCTGATCCGCCCGGGAACATATCACGAGTTCGTGAGAATCTCTCCAGGGCAGGGGGGGCTCTGGCTCATAGGTGATGGTGGGCCGGAAAACGTGATAATACAGGCTGATACGGTCGGAATCGGCATCTGGCGGGCAAATCCTGCGGTTCATGTCCGGGGTCTGACCATAACGGGCGGCACCAATTTAGGGGGGCTATACGCTCAGGAAGCAAAGGTGGAAGTCATCGGGTGCGTCTTTCGGGACAACCCTGGGCCGGGAGGCTGCCAAAGCGTTGGCGGTGCTGTGAACGCCATGTATCACAGCGACCTCACAATCGAGGATTGCGTCATCGAAGACAATGCCGGCTGGGAAGCGCCCGGAGGTGTGATCATATGGCAGTCGCGCGCGGATATCCGCCGGAACGTCTTTCGCGGGAACCAAGCCTGCTATGGTGGGGGCCTCGAGATGTACCACTGTGAGACCGAACTGGTCTCCTATATTGAAGAGAACGTCTTCGTAGGTAACTCCGTGAGCGAGCGGGGAGGTGGCCTGTTCAATGTGGACAGCTCTCCCATCGTACGGCGCAATACCTTTTTCGCCAATGATGCACCGGGCAACGCCGCCATCTGGGTGTTGGGTGGCCGGCCCACGATCACCGAGAACATCATCGTCGGGAGTGATTGGGGTGTCTTTTGCCAGACTGACGAGCAGTATCCCCCGTCGCTTCCCATCTTGGACTGCAATCTGTTCTGGCACCTGCGTCTAGGTCTGGCCTATGATCTTGCCAACACAGGGCGCGTGATCGAAGCAGACCCCCGGTTTTGCGACCCTGCCTCCGGGAACTTCGCGCTCTGTCAAGACTCGCCCGCAATCTCGGACTCCTGCGGATGTCTTGGCGCGCTTGGGATTGGTTGCGGGCCTTGCCTCACCGATATCCTGCCGACCACTTGGGGTGCGATCAAGGCGATGTGCAGGTAGCGTGTGGTGGAGTGGGCGCGCTGGCGCCTACGGCCGCTGACCGACCCGCCGGTGTTCTATTCTCTCAATTTCCCGGCTTCTTCGAAGAAGCGGTCGGCGTTCGCCTTCTGGCCGGCTGCCTCGAGCTGGTTGCCGCGCATCAGCAAGAAAGACCAAAGGTGGCGCTTCATGTATCGCGCGGGGAAGTCGATCTTGGCAGAGGGACGCTCATAGCCGCGAAGCCGAAGATCCCCTAAGTCAAGCGGGGTCAGCGGCGTCAGCTGCTGCCTCAAGCGCAGGGTGACGGCAAGCGACTCCTTCTGGTAGCCCACGGCCACGGCGCCGGTGGGCAGGGACGTCGCGTACACACTTCGGCCGCCCGCCACCGCCTTATCGATGAACGAATTGAGCAGGGCATCAAACTTGGTCTGGATATACTTGCCGTCATAGGCCTGCTTCTTCTCGAAGGGTTCCAGGGCTCGCAGGAATTCACCGGCCTCCCTGGCCGATGCGGCGACGAGATCGGGGTAGCGGTTCTTAAGGACCCCGATGTACCAGCTCCGCATCAGAAGCAGGGGATTCACAATCACCAGGTCGGGACGCTCGCGCTCTACATCCTGATAATAGACCAGAGGGAAGAATTCAGGATCGTATTGCGCGATCACCAGCGCATCCTTTTCCGCCACGTGGAAGACATTGTAAGCATAGTCTCGAGCGAAGTAATAGTGACTCATATCGACGCGCCCATATGTGAAAAAGGCAAGACCTGCTGGCAGGAGTATGATGGCGAGCGCCGCTGCCCCGGCATTTCGAAGGAGGCGGGTCAATCCGGCCCCGATATACCAGAAACCGATGCCGGCTGTGAGACTAAGGCAGATGTACGAGGGGATGTAGAAAACACTGGCTATCCACTTGTTGCCGTCGATCACCTCCGGTTGTCCTGTGGTCACATTGATGTTGGTTGTGACGGTGACCAAAGGCGCGGTCAACAGCAAGAACGCGACCGCGATCCAAAAATGCCTGCGCGAACGCCGAAGGAGCGCGAGGAAGCCCAGCAAGGCCGGGACAAGGAGCACGGGGAACCACTGCCGGACCAGCAGGTGAAAGTAGTAGCCCAGCTGACCCATGGTCTTTGACAGTTCGTGGGTTTCATAGGGGATAAGGCCGCGCGTAACCACCAGGAAGAAATTCCGAAAGGTCTCGGGGTCGCCCCAGTCCATTATCGGTTCCGTGCGCGAAACCACGGGCAAGTACAGAACCGGCGAGATTCCCAAAGCGAAATAGAGGGCTCCGGCAAGCAGGCGTCTGGCCTTGAAAAGATAACGAACATCAACCAGCGCGATGTACACGAGAGCCAAAGGCAGGAAGACTACCGAAATGGGATGGACCACCAGCCCCAACCCGAGCGTGAAGCACAAGGCATAGAAAAAGCGTTGCCTCTGGAGGGAAGGAGCCAGCTCCCACGAGATAAGCAGGAGAAGGTCCAGGGTCAGGACGAAACTGTTCAACCCGTATACCTCGGTTATAAGTGCCTGCTCCCAGGCCTCGAAGGCTATGCCGGCCATGATGCCGGCTGCAATGGCCGCCGCGAGGACGTATGGCGGCCGCGGTCGATCTCGGCCTTCACCGGCCCCCGAGCGGGCGAGCCGGCGGAGGAGAAGCAGCACAGCCCATGCAAGGACGGCGCTACTCAAGGCCGTGAAGAACGCAGACATGAAGTTGAGCCGCCAGGCGACATTGCCGAACGGCAGGAGTGTAAACAGTTTCCCCACCATGCAGAAGACCGGATAACCGGGAGGGTGGGGCACTCCCAGGTTGTAGGCGGCGGCAGCAAGCTCACCCGAGTCTTCGAACGTGACCGAGGGAGCCAGCGTGAAAAGGTAGAGCGCCAGAGTCAGGGCAAAAGGCACAAGAGTGACAACTGCGACATCTCGGTTACGCATGATGGAATATCGTACCTGCCTTGAGGGAAGATCGTCAAACAGAATCCGACGGAGTCGGTCCGGAAAGTCTTCGGGTGGGGCCGGATGTCTATGCTCAGCTATCGGCCCCACCCGATGTCGGACAGGCACACAGTCTTGGCAAAGCTCCTTGGCACCACGCCTCGCTTTGGGCGATGTCCCAAGGGTCTTCCAACCATTTAATCCGTCTGGCGGGAAAATGTTCCCAACCCCAATGTTCCCGCTCCAAAGGCTGGCGAGCGGTCATCAATTGTGGTAGAATCAAGGTGTGATGCGGGGGTTGGGGAAGGCCTATCACCGCCCAAAGACGTCAGGAGCCCAGATGAAGCCGATCATGCGGAGCTACCCCGATACCCGTCTTGCCCCGGTTCTAGTTGCGATCTCGCTTGCCTGTTTGATGTTGGCTCAGGCTGTCCTGGCGCCTTCGGCGCTAGCGGCGATGCGCAAAGCACCGTACTTCATCTATGCCGGTGTCAACACCGAGATCAGAGTCCTTTGGCAGCTGACGGTGGCGGATACGTGTACACTGGAATGGGGCACCGATCAGACCTATTCTCTGGGGAATGCGGAAACCTATGAGTTCGGCGGCGACCATCAGCACACCTACTTGATCCCCAATCTTGTTCCCGGGACCCTGTACTATTACCGAGTCACCGCCGGGGCCGAGCAGTGCACGGGCTCCTTCAGAGCGCCCCCCCCGGCAGATGCCACCAGGCTCAAGTTCTTTGCCTACGGAGACACCCGATCCTATCCTGCCAATCACAGCAGCGTCGCGGGGGCGATCACCGGGGCCTACACCCAGGATGCCGAATACCAGACCTTCATCCTTTCGGTCGGCGATCTCGTATACTATGGCGACACGGAGGCCGACTGGGATAATCAGTTTTTCCCTGCCGCATATCCGAACATCCGCACAATGCTGGCCGATATGCCATACCAGTCATGCCGGGGGAACCACGAACAGACTGCGACACTCTTTGCCAAGTATTTCCCATATCCCTGTGTGGCAGGGCGGTATTGGTCCTATGACTACGGCCCGGCCCACTTCGCGGTGGTCGATCAATACACGCCCTACGGCACGGGTACGGCGCAACTTCTCTGGCTTGAGAACGATCTTGCCACGACCACGAAGCCCTGGAAGTTTGTCTGCCTTCACGAGCCCGGATGGTCGGCCGGGGGAGGCCATGCCAACAACACGTCGGTCCAGACCTATGTTCAACCCTTGTGCGAACAGTACGATGTCGCGATTCTCTTTGCGGGGCACAATCACTATTACTCGCGCGCGGTTGTCAACGGGATTCAGCATGTGACAACCGGCGGTGGTGGGGCACCTCTCGCCTCTCCTGTTGGGGGCTATCCCGACGTAGTGGATACGGCAAAGGTCTTTCACTACTGTAAGATCGAAATCGACGGGGGCTATTTGTACTTCAGCGCCGTGACGCCCCAGGACAGCGTATTCGACTCCTTCATGCTGTCCCTTCCGGGGGCGGGCGTCGAGTGGGACCGCGGAGACGATGGGCCGCCGGAATTGATGCTGGGTACCGCGACTCCGAATCCTTTCGATCGTGCCACAACGATCTCGTACTCTGTGTCCCGGGCATCGCAGGTCGAGGTCGCGGTGTACGACATTACGGGGCGGCTGGTCAAGATGCTTCAGGACCGGCAGCTGGATGCCGGCGCTCGTCATGCGGTATGGGACGGCCGCGACAGCTTGGGACGGGAAGTCTCTCCCGGGATCTATGCCTGCCGGCTGCAGGCCGGTGGCTCGAGCCTCACGTCGAAAGTCATTCTGCTGCGGTAGCGGGGTCAGGCCTGCGGCATCGCTGGCTTGCCGGGCTGCCGGAGCGCTCGCCGGTTTGCGTTGCAAAGTTCCTCGTTGCATGCTACAAGCTTAAACGCACCGAATCACAGGTGCTTGGTCACACAGGGACGAGATTTCCACAGGGGGTGCGCTGGTGGCAGAGGCAGGCGAGGCTTATCCGGCAAGTCTCAAGATCGACTATCCCGAGAAGTGCGACAGACTGGCCACGCTTTTGAGGATTGTCATGGTGATCCCGATACTCGTCCTTTTCGGGCTCCTGACCGGTTCGGTTCACCAACTGGAGTGGGTACACCGGGGAAGGTTCCTGTTCGGCGGTGGCGGCTACGTGTGTGTGGCGACTCTGCTGATGATCCTCTTCAGACAGAAGTATCCGCGATGGTGGTTCGACTGGAACCTCGCACTCACCAGGTTCGCCGCTCGCGTCCTGGCATATCTTGCCGTCCTCACGCATCAGTATCCTTCCACCGATGAGGAACAGGCCGTGCACATTGAGATACCCTATCCCGATGTCGAGAGGGATCTCAGCCGCGGGATGCCGCTCATTAAGTGGTTACTGGTGATACCGCACATGATCGTCCTGGCCGTTCTTGTCTTCGTTGCGGTGATCTCGACCATCCTCGCATGGTTCTCAATAGTGTTTACGGGCAGGTACCCCAGAGGAGTGTTCGATTTCGTGGTTGGGGTGATGAGATGGGGCCTCAGGGTGAATGCCTACGCGTTTCTCCTGACCACTGACAAGTATCCGCCGTTTGGGTTCTAGTCTATGGAGGCACTTGAGCGACACACTTGAAAAGCAACTCGGATCGGTTACAATTGGTCAACTCGCTGTGCGCGGGCGCGCTCTACAGGGAAGCTCCGGAGGCTCGATCAAGCGAAGTGCCCCGGCAGTCTCTCGGAGGGAGGGAGCAGAATCATGATCTACCTTGACCACAACGCCACCACGCCGATTGATCCTCGAGTTTTCGAAGCTATGAAGCCGTATCTCACGGAGGCGTTCGGCAATCCGTCATCGATCTACCGTGCGGGACAGGATGTGAGAAAGGCGGTGGAGGACGCACGCGAGCACGTCGCACGCCTTCTCGGCGCCGAGCCCCGCGAGGTGGTCTTCACCAGTGGAGGCACGGAGTCCGACAACACCTCAATAAAAGGATTGGCCCTGAATCGCGGCAAGGGCCACATCATAACCTCGACCATCGAACATCCGGCGGTGCTCAAGGTTGTAGAATGGCTTGAGAAGCGAGGTTTCAAGGCTACCTACGTTCCCGTCGGCTCCGACGGTGTTGTCGATCCCGACGACATCAAGCAGGCAATCCAGCCCGACACGATCGTGGTATCCGTTATGCATGCCAACAACGAGGTGGGCACACTTCAGCCCATTGAGCAAATCGCCGCGATTGCACACGAGCGCGGAGTAATGTTTCATACCGATGCAGTGCAGACCATCGGCAAACTCCCCATCGACGTCAAGCGAATGGGGATTGATCTGCTTTCCCTGTCGGCCCACAAGTTCTATGGGCCCAAAGGCACCGGCGTGCTCTACGTCAAGCGGGGCACCAAGTTCGATCCGTGCGTTCACGGAGGCCATCAGGAGTGGGGCAGGCGCGGCGGCACCGAGAACGTTGCCGGAATAGTCGGGCTCGGGAGAGCGGTTGAGATCGCCCAGGCTGAGATGGCCGCGGAGGCCTCCCGCGTGAGGGTACTTCGGGACCGGCTCGAAGCGGGTCTCGCGGAGCGCATCGGAGACATGCTCTTCAATGGGAGCCGTGACAAGAGGCTCCATAACACTGCGAGTGTCTGCATCAAATACGTCGAGGGTGAGGCGATGCTCCTTAATCTCGACATGAGACACGGCATTGCGGCCTCGTCGGGTTCTGCCTGCACGTCGGGCTCGCTTGAGCCGTCTCATGTCCTTTTGGCGATGGGGATCCCTGCTGAGATTGCCCACGGCAGCCTCCGGTTCAGTCTCGGACGGGCGACCACCCGCGAGGAAATCGACAAGGTGATCGAGGTTCTTCCGCCGATCGTCGAGAAGCTCAGATCGATGTCGGCGTTCCCGCGCAAGAACTCCTGAGGGAGCCTGGAGACGGTGATCCTGGAATGACCGAACACAGCCTCAAAGAGAGAGTGCTCGAAGTGAAACGCCGGAAGGACGCCCTGGTTCTGGTGCACAACTACCAGATTGCGGAGGTGCAGGAGATCGGTGACTTCATCGGGGACTCGCTTGAGCTCGCCCGGAAGGCCGTGGAGGCCCGCAAGAACCTTATCGTCTTCTGCGGTGTGAGATTCATGGCAGAGACGGCGAAGATATTGAATCCGGCTGCGAAGGTACTGATCCCCCGGATGGACGCCGGCTGTCCCATGGCGGACATGGTAACCCGGGAGGACGTGCTTGCGCTCCGCCAGAAGTACCCGGACGCAGCGGTCTGTTCCTACGTGAACACCAACGCCGACGTCAAGGCCGAGACGGACATCTGCTGCACCTCGGCCAACGCGGTCGACGTGATAGCAAGTATCCCTTCCAGGCGCGTGATCTTCACTCCCGACAGGAATCTCGCTGCCTACGTCGCACGGAAAGTCAACACCGAGATCATACCCTTTGACGGGTTCTGTTACGTCCACAACAGATTCAGCGCCGACGAGGTATGCCAGGCCAAGGTCGCGCATCCGGAGGCGGTTGTGATCGTCCATCCGGAATGTAAACCCGAGGTGATCGACCTTGCCGACCGCGTGCTTTCGACCAGCGGAATGATGCGGTTTGCAAAGGAATCTCAGGCCACGGAGTTTGTGGTTGCGACCGAAGTGGGCCTGCTGGAGCGGATGGCGCGCGAGATCCCCGGCAAGCGGTTCTACTCGCCGGGCAAGGCCCGCTACTGTTTCAACATGAAGAGGATCAGACTCGAGGACGTGCTGCGGTCGCTGGTGGACGAAGTCTATGAGATAGATCTCGAGCCGGAGATCATGGATCGGGCCAGAAAGCCACTGGAACGCATGATCGCATCCCATCTGTAGCGGGCGCGCTATGGCAAGAATTGCAGTGCTGATGAGTGGAGGGATCGACTCCTCGGCTGCCGCGTTGATGCTGAAGCAGGCCGGGCATGACGTGATGGGCCTGACGGCCAAGATGTGGAGCGGGGCATCCAAGTGCTGCGGCGACGATGATATCTACAGCGCCCAGCGTGTGTGCCACAACCTCGGCATTCCTCACCGCGTGATCGATCTTACACGGGACTTCAGGGATCACGTGGTCGCCGGTTTCGTAGGATCATACCTGGAAGGTCTTACTCCCAATCCCTGTGCAGCCTGTAACCGTGACATCAAGTTCGGAAAGATGTTTGATGCCGCTTTGGGATTCGGGTTCGATCGTGTAGCATCCGGCCATTACGCAGCTCTTGCAGAGATCGGAGGACGGGTGGTCCTGGCCGAGCCCAGAGACAAGCGCAAGAGTCAGATCTATTTTCTTTCGCTCGTAAGACCGGAGGTCTTGCCCAGGTTGGAGTTCCCGCTCGGGGCATCATACAAACGCGATATTATCGAGATGGTGAGGTCGCAAGGCCTGCCGGCACGGAAGAGCGAGAGCCAGGATCTCTGCTTCGTCACCTCCGGCAGATATGATGAAGTTCTGCGGGCGCACTGCGCCGATCCCGGCCAGGGTGACGTGCTCGATGCCGACGGGAGGGTGGTTGCGAGGCACAAGGGCCACTATGCCTATACCGTGGGCCAGCGGTTCGGCCTGAGGGGCAAGCGTTATTATGTGACGAGAAAGTGCGCCGCCGCCAACCAGATCACTGTGGGATGCCGTGAGCGAGCGATGGCTCGCGCGATCACCGCTCGATCCGTCAACCATTTCTTAGATGTTGATGCCGGACCCGATAGTGTGGTATTCGTCAAGTACAGATATAATTCGGCGGCAGTGAGGGGAAGGCTTACGAAACTGCCGGGGGAGCGCATCCGGGTTCTTCTCGACGAGCCCTGCTTTGCCCCCGCGCCCGGGCAGATAGTTGCGTGCTACCAAGACGAGCATATTGTCTGTGGCGGCATCATTGAAGAGCCGCCTGATTGGGGGCGAGAAACGAATCAAGATCAAGTTGTCCCCAGCCGATCTGAAGAAATGGGTTAGAGTGCGAAGGAGAAGACTGACGTGGGCGAGATCAACAAAGTTGCCGTAAGATTCAGAGATGGCCGTGTAATGAAGGGCAACACCCATGACTTTGTGCCCGGCAAGCCCTTCTTACACTTGCACCTCCAGGATTCAGGGCAGGTGCTCGAAGTCCGCGTGGAAGAACTCAAAGCGATTTTCTTCGTCAGGAATTTCGAAGGAAAACCTGACTACGCGGAGACCAGAGTTTTCCCTCAGCAGATACCTGCATCGAAAGGCCGCAAGATCGTTGTGGTTTTCAAGGATAACGAGGTGCTCACGGGTTACACCCTCGGATATGATCCCGGCCGCGCCGGCTTCTTCGTAATGCCGACCGACGAGATGTCAAATAACGAAAGGGCCTTCGTGGTCAGATCTGCCGTCAAGGAAGTGGGTATGGGGCTTAAGGCTGATCAGATCTTGGCGAAACACCTGTAGCTGCACTCGAAGGTTGCTCCGATGAAAAGGACTCTAGCTATTTTGACCGCGGGCGGTGACTGCCCGGGGATCAACGCGGTGATAAGGGCGGTCGCGAAGACCGCAATCAACGATTTCGACATGGAAGTGGTGGGCATCGCGGATGGTTTTCTCGGTCTGATCGAGGGTCGGTGGCGGAAGATCTCCTACAACGATGTCTCGAGCATCATAACGCTTGGCGGCACTATTCTCGGCACATCGAACAGGGCAGATCCCTTCGGGTTTCCGGCGACATCCGGGGAAGGATTCGAGGATGTGTCGGACAGGGCGATTGCGAATTTCGAAAGGACCGGGGCCTTTGCGCTGATCGCAGTCGGCGGCGACGGCACCCTGAAGGTTTCCAAGAAGCTCTCGGAGAAAGGCGTGCCGATCATCGGCATTCCCAAAACCATAGACAATGATGTCGACTGCACGGACTATACCTTCGGATTTGATTCGGCCGTGGCGACCGCCACTGAGGCGATCGATAAGCTGCATACCACGGCTCAATCCCATCACCGGGTGATGATGGTGGAGGTGATGGGGCGATATGCGGGCTGGCTTGGGCTCACCTCTGGGGTTGCCGGCGGTGGAGACATTATCCTGATCCCCGAGATCGGCTTTGGTGTGGAAGCGGTCTGCAAGAGGGTCCAGGAGCGGAGTAAGCGGGGCAAGCGTTTCAGCATAATTGTGGTTGCGGAGGGCGCCAGATCCGAAGACGGCAAGCTTGTGGTGAGCCGCCGTGTCAGGGACAGCAATGACCCAATCAGACTGGGTGGGATCGCCGAGGTGCTTGGAGACGAAATCGAACAGAGGACCATGCTTGAGACCAGGGTGACGGTGCTGGGACACCTTCAGCGAGGGGGAACCCCTACGGCTTTCGACCGGGTGCTCGCAACCAGATTCGGCAGCGAAGCCGTCAAGCTCGCCGCAGCAGGTGCATCGGGACTGGTAGTGGTTCTCAAGTGTCAGGACATAAGGACGGCAACGCTTCGAGATGCTACCGAGCGACTTAAGACGGTGCCGCTGGATCATCATCTGATCGCAACTGCAAAATCCCTGGGAACCAGTTTCGGCATAGAGCCGGAACGATGGACCGGCCGGGTCTAGGCCGAGATCTCCAGGGAGCTCTTGACTGCCAGAATAACCTCGTTCGGATCAATGCGTTGCATGCAGTCGTAGTATTCGCACCGTCGGCCTATACACGTCGGGCACTCGGCCACGGGGGGCATGATAATCCGGGTGTGGGACCCGGTGGGCTGCCACCTCCGCGGGCTGCATGACCGGACAGGCGAGAAGAAGGATAAGGTCGGCGTCCCGACCGCGGACGCCAGGTGCATCGGGCCGGTGCTTCCCGATATGAAAAGGCGCGCGGCGCCTATTACTCCCACGAGATCCAGGAGGGTGGGCGCGCCCACCAGCGCAAGGGACCTTGTCTTCCGGTGGGAGTCCATCTCGGCTACGATATCCGCCTGATCTTTCCCGGCGGTCACCAGGACCCTGACCCTGAGATCGGCTTCGATCGCATCGGCCACCTCAGCGTAGGCCGCGAGCGGTAGATTCCTCGCCGACTTCGCCGAGCCTGGATGAACGATCACAAATCCCTTCTCCACGAGTCCGCGTTCGGCGAGCGCCTTCCGCGCATATAGCTTCGAAGCCTCGGGTACGACGATCGTGGGAAGGTATGAGCGGTCCTTGATCTTGAGCACTGCAGCGAGGGTGCCGAGGTTGTACTCAAGTTCATGCCTTTCTGCAAATCGGCGATGTTCGCGCACGGGCCTGTTGAAAAGGGTGCTGTAGTAGCGATAAGCCGTGCCTGCCCGCGTGGAGATTCCCGCGAGGACCATCGCCAAAGCTACGCGGAAAGTGGGCCTCAGGCAAATGCCGACACCGGGTTTGCGCTTTCTCATCTCGCGCGCGAGCCGGATGATCCGGTGTGGACTCGTCCCCGACTCCTCATACGGAATGACGTCGTCTATGAAGGGACAGGCTCGAGCAAGATCCATGGTGACCGGTGAGACCACGAAGGTGACCCGTGCTGCGGAGTTCGAGTCCTTTATGGCCTCCGCCACCGGTAGCGACAGCACCAGATCGCCAATCTTGTCGGTTCTTGCGACTATGTAGCTTTCCATATTGGCTGTAGCCTCCGAGGGCTTACTCACGCTCGTAGCCCTGTGCCGGCGCAGCGGCGAAAACCATTGCATGGTCCATGGCCCGGATCAAGACATAATCGCCGATAGAACCGCCTTCGGTCATGCCCGCAAGACCCAGGAGATCGATGTACTCATCGTCCAAGATCACATAAGCGTTGTCGTAGGCACGAGCCATCTGGAAGAGCGTCTCCCCCGTGAGCTCGATCCCCTCGTGATGGGCAGCCTGGGCGTACAAAGTCAAACCCTGAATCCTGTAATTGCATATCTCATTATAAATGAAACTGACCGGCGCCGCGACCCGCGAGCCGGGGGCCACGTAGGCCGCGATCTCGCGGTTGGCCTTGGGCAGGCCGTTTCGCGCCTGTATTATGCCCGCGGCATAGTAGAGGCCATAGGCGAAATACAGAGCGGCCGCCGCCAGGAGGATGTTGCGCCTTATGGCGCCCATCCCGCCCCGGTTCTTGAGAGCAATCGTGACCGTAAGGAAAATGTACGGCATATAGATCAGCATGTAGTAAGTCGGTCTCGGGCGGGAGAATATCGCCAGCGCGACCACCAGGGTTACCAGATAGACCAGCAGGTCGCGGTGGCGCCTCGTAAGTTCGCGCCAGGAGAATACGAGGCTCAGGGCCAGCACCACCGAAGTGAAAATCTCCTTCGGGCTGTGAAAGAAACGCTGGTGTTCATAGGCCGCCTTGAGGACGTTTCGCCAGACGCTGAAGTCCATGTGCTCCATCGCGGGGTCCTTGCTTATCTGGTCTCGGAAAAGCTTCAAGTTCTCCGCCGAAGTGAGGTTGTAGAGGTACAGAAGTGAGACGGCGCAGGCCGACACCCCGAATATGAACGCCAGTCTGTACCGCCGATTGGCCGCGAGAAGCACGGTGCCGGCCAGGATCAAGGTCCATCCATTCAGATGAGTCAGAAGACCCAGTCCGGCGAGCACTCCGGCCAGCGCGCAGTATTCCGCCGATCGGGCCTTGAGTCCCTGGGTCAGGAAGTGGAAGGACAGGAAACCCAGAGCCATCACCGTGATCTCGGGACGGAAAATATACGCATACTTGAAGGTAAGAGGCATCGAGATCATAAGGAGATTGAACACCCAGAAGTCGCCCCGGGTGAAACGGTCGCGATTCCGCTGAAAGTAGATGTACGATGTCAAAACGAAGATGGCGTAGAAAAGAAGGCTCACGTCTTTGAGCACGTAGAGCGACCATCCGAAGATTCTGATTGCGGCCGCGCCGATCATTATGAAGAGCTTGTGGTAAACCATCTGGCCCTCTTCGTAGCCCAGGGGTCCTCGGAAGAGCTCCGAGCGTACGTAGCCGTCCTGTGACAGCCAATACGCCTGCTCGCCAAGCCAGGCGTCATCCACCTGCATGGACCGGCCGGGCAGGCTTATCAAGAAGAGTAGCGTGAACACCGCCAAGAGACCATAGACTGCGATCTCGGTGCTCGCCGACTTGACCGGAGGTGTCTTCACAGTTCCACCTTATTGAGATGGAGTCCCGGGAAGGTTGCCGCGCGGGATCTGCCAGAGCTTCACATATTTGACGAAAACATAGAAACCCGAAAACACGCAGAGGACAAAGCCCTCGATGCCATCAAGCAGGCCGAGCTTGGCGAAGTACATCTTCGCGAATTGAAAGAAGGGTCTAAGGACTATATCGGCGAGATTGGGTCTCCTGCCCGCTTGATGAAGTTCCTGCGCGGCGAGGCTGGTGTACCTGCCGAATCTTCGGAAGTAGGCCTCCACGGTGGGGTACGTAAAGTGGAGCAGCGGATGCCCGAGGGTGCCGACCGTGCCATCCACCCGCATGCCTTCGTGGACCTTTCTCTCGGTCACGCGAGCCTTGTCCTTTCGGAAAAGCCTGAGCACATAGCCCGGATACCAGCCGCAGTGCTTTATCCATCTTCCGAGGAAGAAGGCTTTGCGTGGAACCAGATAACCGTCGTGTTCCGGCGCTCGAAGGGCTTGCTCTATGTCGGTCTTGAGCTCCGGGGTCACACGCTCGTCGGCATCGATCGAGAGAATCCAATCCGAATGGCATTTGGATATCGCGTACCTCCTCGCCTCGGCATAGCCCTCCCAGGGTCTGCGGAACACGTTGGGCGTAAATCGCGCCGCTATCTCGCACGTGCGATCGCTGCTCATGGCATCGACCACGACGATCTCATCCGCCCAGGCAATGCTCTCAAGGCATTGCTCCAGGTTGGCCTCCTCGTCGTAGGTGATAACAAGTGCCGATAGACTCATCTCCGAACCCCTCGAATTCCCCACAAAAGTGCTTGACCAATAATCCTAAGGGAGTATAGTGCTCTATTCAAATGGTATTGTACAGCCGGCGAAAGGAGGTTCCAATGACCAAGTGGATCGCAATCTGCCTGGCTGCGGTGATTCTGTCGGTGGGGGTGTGCTACTCCGCCGAGGTTGAGTTCGGCGGACTGCTTCAGATCAAGTATCTGGCCGAACAGCACAAGGATTCCGATATCAGCACCAGGACGGCCCGGCTAAAGGGCTCAGTGAAGTTGACGGACAAGATCGCGTTGATGATGACCCTTGAGGGTGCCAAGGAGCCGAACATTCTTGACGCTCAGCTGGATTACACGTTCGCCAAGTACGCGGTCGTGAGGGTCGGTCAGTTCACGCTGCCGTTCGGCTTTGAGACCTCGTGGTCAAGCTTCGATATCGAGGCGATCGACAGGTCCCAGCTGATCGACCACCTCTTGAACAATGGAGTCTCCACGCCATATCTCAGGGACGCGGGCGTGATGGGGATGGGGCGGCACAAGGTCTTTGAATACAAGGTCGCCTGTGTTAACGGCGTGGGCTATAACGGCGGCAAGGACAACAACAACTACAAGGACATCGTGGGTAGAGTTGGTGTGGGCATCCCGATGTTCGCCGGCATTGGCGTTTCCACCTACCAGGGCAAGTGGCCTGAGCAGTGGATCAACAAAGATAAAAAAGTTGTGAAAGTCATACCCCAGGACAGGAAGGCAATGGGCCTTGATATTTATCTCGATACCGGCAAGCTACTTTTCCAGATGGAGTACGTGCGGGCCCAGGGTCTTTTGAAGTCCCACAAGGAGGTTGTGGCTCCTGACACACTGGATGTCGCCTGGTCCAACGACAAGTACGGCGGCTACTACATACTTCTTGGCTACCGGGTCACACCGTTCCTAGAGCCTGTGTTCAAGTACGACAGATACGATCCCAACACGGATAAGAAGGACGATCTGTTGACCGATCCCAACAGAAATGAGAAGGACGATCTGTTGACCGATATGTACTTTGGGGTTAACCTCAACTTCGAAGGGAAGGCGAGGCTCCAGGTCGGCTACCGGATGAGAGACGAGGCGACGGACAAAGACAACAACCAGCTGTTGGTGCAGGCGGGTGCCAAGTTCTAACGGCTTGCGCGGGGGCCGCCCGAGGCGGCCCCCGTATTGCTCTACCCAGGTGGAATGCTGACCGAGGGCCTTGGGAAACATCTAAGGCGGATTGCCCGGAATGCCGAAAGCAGATCTAGCATGGGAAATCCGCAATCTCACCAGCCGCGACAGCGTGGGTTTACTCTGATCGAGATGATGGTTGTCGTGATCATCATCACCATTCTGGCTGCGATGGCCATTGCGAACTACATAAGGATGCAGGAACACGCCAAGATGGCCTCTTGTGTCTCCAATCAGAGGAACATCCACCAGGCGGCGACCATCTATGCTTCCGATCATCAGGTTCCCGATGGGGAGATGCCCGTCGAGGATCTGCTCGACGATCATGGCGTAGCCCGAACCCTTTGTGATTGTCCGTCAGGGGGTGACGACAGCGACGACGACTACACCCTGGTCTGGCTTGACGGCCTTCCGCGTGACGTCAGGTGCGATGTGAAGGACGACACGCACCGCTGGAGTCCTCATTAGGATTGGCGCATCTTCTGTCTGGCTTCCTTGATATTCTGCATTATGCTCTGGTTACCTTGATCCAGCTGGAGCGCCCGCTCCCAGATGCGAACTGCCTTCCCGTATTGTTGCTTCTCCGCCAGGATCGAAGCCAGGTTGTTGAGAGCTTCAAGATTACTCGGGTCTATCTTCAGGGTTTTCTCGTAGTATGTTTGGGCCTTGTCCAGATTCTCCTCCAGCAACCAGGTGTAAGCCAGGGCGCTCAAGGCTTCGGCGTTCGTGGGGTCGGCCTTGATCGCGAACTCCAAGTCCTGGCGCGCGTCCCAGATCATGCCTCTCTGGATGAAGCAGAGAGCCCTCAGATGGTGAGCCGCGGCATTGAAAGGTTCCAGCGAGAGAACCCTGGCGACGGTCTCGCCAGCAGCGTCAATCTTGCCCAGGGTGATCTCCGCTTGGGCCAGGAGAAGATAGGCGGGCAGGTAATCGGGGTTGAGCTCGGTCGCTCTCTGAAGAAGGCCGGCAGCGGTTAAGGGGTCGCGCTGTCGCTCAAGGCCGGCAAGGTTGTAAAGGGCGCGGTAACTGTCGGGATTCTCATCCACGGCTCTTCTCGCGGCATTGACGGCATCCTGGAACCTTTTCTCCTGAGCCATCAGGCGCGAGAAGGAGATGAAGAAATCGGAGTACTTCAATCGGAAGATGCCGTTCTCGGGACAGTCGTCCTTGGCGCTCTGAAGATACGCGGCGGTCTCCCGGAACTTGCGATCCTTGGCGGCGACCAGTGCTCGAAAGTACATGGTCCTCGCATCCCGACAGCGCTCCATCCGGCTAGTGAGAATCATATACGCGGGTGACTCGGCCTCAAGGCCGGAAATCAGCGCTGCGGGGTTCTCATGTCTCTCGTTGATGTCGGCCAGGGCCTGGGCTTGGGAATTATCGCGCCCCAGGAGCCCTTTGGGAGCCTGATAAAGGAGGAATGGTCTGTTCCTGGTGCTCATAGGAACATCACCTGCCCAGCCGAGGAGTGCTTCGCGTCCCATCATGTAGAAGGTGAGAAAGCCGAAGGCGTCGACCCTGCCTAATCTCTGGAAGTCTCCTCTCACTTTGGGCGCCGCGATTCTCTGCCTTAAGGTATCAGCCTGAACCTTGTGAGGATTAAGGCTCGCCAGCAGGAGCAGTTCGTTTCCGCCGGTCCACCACAAGTCGACATGAGGGAAGTAGTAGGCGAATTCCTTGGCGAGAGACTTTACGCCTTGCTCCGAGATCTCGTCCAGGTCGGCCACCTGACAGACTATTCCGCCCGGTGCAAGGGCTGCCCTCAGAAGCCGGGCAGATTCACCAACCGCGACGATCTGGTGGGATACTATGACATCATACTTGCCGGGTGAGAGCAGCAGGTAATTCGCCGGATCGCAAATAAAGAGGTTGAACGCGGCCTCAGCGAGGGCGTTGTTGTTATACGGTGCAAAGTAGCGCGATGCCTTTGCCACCGCCGGCACCGGTTCAACACAATCGATTCGGCCGATCCCGTGGGTTTCTGCGGACCCAATGGTCACGCCAGTGCCGAGCCCGATCACCAGAATCCGACTGTGGTTCTCGCTTAGAGCCAGAGGAACGTGAGCGGCCAGCATTTGGGAAGCCAAGTCATCTGCGGTCGATCCGATCGGGCTACCGTTGGCTCTGAGAAAGAGGCCATCGGGCGATCTCAGGACCGACACCACCCGGTCACGGTCCTCCCGGTAGGAGACTACATCGGCCGCCCTGAGGCTTCTCTCCAGGTTCTTGAGGTCCGGAAACCTGTCGGGCGAGACGTATACTCCGCTTGTTGTGATACCTTGATTCCAAGCCGGGGCCAAGATGCAAGCACTGAGCGCGATCACAATGAGGATCGGCGCCGCAGCGAGCCGTCGCGGGACGGGTCTCCCGGAAGACACCATAAGTACCAGGCCGGAGGCGATTGTGAGCCAGGGCGCCGCGACCAGGATCCTTCTCATCGTCAGACCCTCTCCGGGCACCAATAAGCTTGCGATGGCGGCTGCGAGTACCCCGAGGATCGTAACCGGAAGCAACCATCCCGACGGCGCCAGCGACCTCTCGGCAAGAGGCAGCGTGCTTCCCATCAGTATACCGGGCAGCAGCATGACCAGAAGGCCCAGCCCGAAGTAGGCTGCAACCAGTCCGTGCCAGACCGGCGCGCCCAGGCCGAAGAGTTTCAAGAAAGCAAAGGGTAGAGCATTAACCAGGAAGAGCGGGACGAGCCACAGTACCCCCGAGACCCCGCAGGTCACGCCAAGCCGGTAGAAGCTTGCTTGACCCCTTCGTCCGATCAAGTCAGAAACTACCGCCCCGAGGCCGGCGGCCGCGAAAAATACGCCAAACATTGCGACGGAGGCATAGACTGCGGTTCCCGTTGACTGCAACAGAAGACGCATCCAGGCGGTCAGGCAGATCGCGCCCGAAAACACATAGGCTGCATACGTAGCCAGGAAATAGATTCCTGCTTTTCCTAGAACCGTCGGCTGGGGTTCTTCGGGGCGTGGAATCTCCGACCCACCCTGGCTCAGCAGGCATAACGTTCCCATGGCCGAGAGGGCGGCCGCCGGAACCACCAGTGAGATCCAGGCCCCCAGGTAGGGCATAAACCCGTAACCCGAGATCAAGATACCGGCCGAAAGCCCCAGGAGAATCATGGGGAAGAAGCCGCCTGCTCGCACTGAGCCCTTACGGCTTCTGAGCAGGTTTAACCCGATAGGAAGCGCGGCGCCCAGCAAGAAGCTCGGTACGAAGAGGACCGCGAAGACCAGGATCACCCCTACCAGCGAAGACACCCCGGCACCATGGAAACCTCTGATGATCGCTCGGTAGAAGGTCTCAAGCCCTGAAAGCAGGAGGAGGGCTGCAATCGCGGAGGCCCCTGCACCGATCTGAAGCAGGCCGAAGATCCGATGGGGTCTGGCCATGCGGCTGGTTCTTGGGGCCGCGTAGCAACTTCCCACCAGCAGGCCCACTAGGAGCGCCAGGGTAACACCGGCGTTGGCAAGCGGCCGGGTTCCGAACACCGGCGGCGCCAGCCTTGACCAGGCCGAATGAAACACCACGATTGCGAGCCCGCAGACCAAGATCGCGGGGGAAAGATACCGGGCCGGGGCGGGTTGTCCTGATTCACCGTGATCCACGCTGTTTCCTCCCACGAGTGCTTGCCATTGCCGATGGCTGATTATAAGTCTATGGATGATAGGTGTCAAATGCCCCAGCCCCTGCCGGATCCGCCGGGGTAAGTGAACAAACGATGCGCGCAGTATTGCAGTATTATGGAGTGACACAAATCAGAGGAGCCCGGTCGGGGCCCCTCCAGTGGTGATTGATGCAAACGGCTAGACAGCTGTCGTGACCGACTTCTTGGCCTCGTCGTGGTTCTTCAAGTAGGCGGCAAGGCCTGCCGAGTACCGGTCGAGGTCCGACGCCAGGGTGGTCACAAGGGTATCGGCGCCGGGGTGGGTCGGATGCGCGCCGGTTTCCTTGATAACGTCGCGCAGGACCTGTGGATTGTCGATCAGCATGCACGGCATACGATGGTCCTGATTGAAGGGCTGCTTTGCCTGGATGCTCTTGAAGAGCGGCGAGTTTATGACGTCCTTGAGCTTCTTCTGCTTTATGTTGTCGATTGCGAAGTGGCAGAAGACGCAGGGCTCGACATCGCCGTGGCAATTGATGTGCAGGTATCTTCTTCCTCCGGCAATGCAGCCGCCCACATAGTCCCCGTCGTTCCAGAAGTCGGCGACGAAGATGGGCCGGGTAGCCCTGAACTCGCGGACGCGCCGGCCGACCTTGAGCCGCTGCTCCGGCGTGGGCATCAGGGTCACATCGGGGTTCCTGCCAATCGGTATGTACGTGAATACCCAACCGAGGAAGCAGCCCCTTTTCACCCACTCGTCGATAAACTGGTCGCTTGTGACGAAATCAGCGTTCTTAGAGGTCACGGTCAGGGAGAAGCCGAAGAGAGCTTTCCTTCGGTTAAGGCTCTCCATGGCCTGGGTGATCCTCTTGAATGCCCCTGCACCCCTTCGTTCGTCGGTCTCCTTCTCGAAACCTTCCACACTGATACACGGGATCACGTTACCCAGGTTTACAAGCTTCTCGCAGGTCGCATCGTCAAGCAAGGTGCCGTTCGTGTAGACCTGGAAAATGCAGTCGTCGTGTTTCTCGAAAATCGCCATCAGACCGTCCCAAACGAATGGCTCCCCGCCCGACACGATGTAGAGATAGATGCCAAGCTCCTTCCCCTCTGTGATAATCCTGTCGAATACATCAAATGGAAGATCTTCATCTTTAGTATAATTGCCAGCATAGCATCCGTAGCACTTCAAATTACATCTCATGGTAGGGCTTACAACCAGAAGGGAGGGTGGATAGAACCCTTCAGCCTTGGCTATGCGGTGCCTTTTGTTGGGTGCAATCAGGCCTTCCTTGACGATCAGATTGCGCAAGAACTTGTTGCGAACCTTGGGGTTTATGTCCCGCAGGAATCTTGCAGCAAGCTCTCCCCCCGGGTGACCGGCCTCGAACTTCTCCCGGGCGCTCCGGATTACGCCCGACCAATATTCGTTCGTGGTGACCTTCTCCACGATGGATACGGTCTTAAGAAGGATATCCTCGGAGCCATGGGAGGCCAGGCCAATCATTTTCTCGAAGGCATTCTCAATCGTCTTTTCTTCGATACGGTCAATTAAGCTCACACTCTCACCTCCTTTCCTGCTCGAATCTGGATACAGAAACTCGATTCAAAATGATACCTGAGCCGTCTTGAAAGTCAACCCCAAAAATCGGTTTCGGATCGATGGCCCGGCGGACAAGTCGGCTTGACAACCCTAGTCTGCGAAGCTACAATAGGTTAACCCGGTAGCACGGCCATAGCCGACGGGACGGTTTTGAAGAACCAAGTCTCAATTGACAAAGCCGGAGATGTTGCGATGAAACCCAGCCGCAAACGTAATTCGTTTCCTCAGGATGTGGTGATCTTCGACTTTGACGGCACGGTCGCCGATACCATGCGGTTTCTGGTTGACTTGGCGGCCGGGCTCCTGGTGACCCGGTACGGCATGTCGGATGCGGAGGCCCGAAAAGCCTACATCGATACCACGGGGCTGCCATTTTGCCGCCAGATCGAGATCATCTTTCCGGCCCACCCGCTCAATGCCGCCACGGTCGAGGAATTCGAGAGTGAGAAGCGAGCGCACCTCACGGAGTTCGTGCTTTTCCCTGATGCCGCTGCGGTAATCGCTGAGATCAGGAAGCACGGCCTCAAGGTTTGCCTATCGAGCGGCAACGTCGAGGCCTTGATTCAGGAGCTGTTGAAGTCGAGGGGACTCGCTGTCGACCTTGTGATGGGCTGGCGGCCCGGCTTCGAGAAGGGGCCGGATCATTTTAGGTTCGCGGCCCGGACCTTCAAGGTACCGATAGATAGAGTGGTATTCATTGGGGATAGCGTCAAGGACGGCCTGGCCGCCAAGGAAGCGGGCATAAGGTTCATAGCCAGGGTGGGGCTGGTTGGGGTGGAGCAATTGGAGCGGTTCCTGCCGGGGACGCCCGTTATAGGCTCGCTTACGGAAGTCCTGCCACTTTTGGGTATAGCAATAGCCCGAGAGAATCTCGGTACTACAACATCCTCCCGAGCTTCTACGAGCTAGGCAACAGATCCACAACCTTCTGGATCACATTGCCTTCGAACACAAAAGCGACCCTGTCAGCGAAGTAATACCAGGTCTGTACCTTACCGTGCCGCAAGGTCTCGTCCGGTCTCCCGTAGATCCTTGCTACTGAGTACTGCAGGCTCGCTTCGCCATGTTCGCCGGCGACCTTGCTTGCAAAATCGTGATCTCTGGTGATCTCCACCATGTCTTGTCTCACCTCACGGAGCCATACTCAGTCGAGCCAAGGCATGGGGCCTTCTCTCTCAGACTGGTACTATCATATCACAGGCATTAAGAAAAAGTCAAGGGATATCATAAGGGCGGCGCCGGAGGACTTATGCGTCAAGCCGGCAGTGCCGATACATGCATGGAGCCTCGGCCTCGACCGGGCTTGACATTGGCCAGCGGGGAATATAGGCTTTACCCACGCACGAGCCGACGGCGGAGCGCGGCCGCGCGGCAGCAGCCGGAGGAGGTAGGTTTGGCTGAGAGGGTGCTCGTTACCGGAGGGGCCGGTTACGTCGGCTCGGTATGCTGCGAACGTCTTCTGGGCCTGGGCTACGAGGTTGCGATCTACGACAATCTCTCCACGGGTCACAGCGAGGCGGTCCCCGAGGGCGCGATTTTCCAGCCGGGCGATCTTGCAGATCGGAAGCGACTGGCCGAAGTCTTTGGAAGCTTCAAGCCTGATTTCGTGATGCACTTCGCGGCCAATGCTCTGGCGGGCGAGTCCTACGAGAACCCGCTCCTCTACTATCGTAACAACATCGCCAACGGCTTGAATCTCATTGAGACCATGATCACGAGCGGCGCACGGTCGATCATCTTCTCTTCGTCCTGCGCCGTATACGGCGAGCCCAGGCGAGTCCCCATAACTGAAGACGAACTCAAGCAGCCCATCAATCCCTACGGTAAGACCAAGCTGGCCTTTGAGAATCTGCTGGATGACTGCGGCCAGGCCTATGGCCTGAGGAGTGTTTGCCTGCGGTACTTCAATGCGGCAGGCGCCACCGCCGGCCGAGGCGAAGATCACGATCCCGAGACCCACATCATTCCCAATGTCCTCAAGGTCGCACTGGGGCTTGCTCCCGAGGTCGGGGTCTTTGGCGATGATTACCCCACTGCGGATGGGACCTGCGTCAGGGACTACGTCCACATCGAGGATCTGGCCCAGGCCCACGAGCAAGCGATCGGCCTCCTCAAGCGCGGCCTTTCGGAGAGACTTAATCTCGGCAACGGCGATGGGTTTTCGGTGATGCAAGTGATAAAGGTCTCGGAGAAGATAAGCGGCAAGCGCGTACCCTTCCGGGTTTCCCCGAGGCGCAAGGGGGACCCCGCCGTGCTGGTTGCGAGCTCGGCCAAAGCCAAACAGGTGCTGGGTTGGCAGCCCCGGTATCTGACGCTTGACCCGATAGTCGAGAGTGCCTGGCGCTGGCACCGGGAGCATCCGCATGGATACAAAAGTCGATAAGCCCGACGAGGTCGTAATCAAGAGGCCGAGGAAGTGCGTCCTAACGGAGACCGAGTGTCGGGAACTCGCCAGCGACCAGGAGCCTTCCTGGGAATCCTGTTTTACCTGCCCCTCCGGTCAGGGCCTGCTGATATCGCCGGACAGGGCCAATCCCAAGCTCTTCAGGCTCGCGAGCGACCTACGAGCCAGGAACTGGCAGCTCGAGCGCCACAACCGCAGAATGGAGCTCCTGCGCGAAATCCTGAATCTTGTTCAGGGCGCCGGGGATCTTGAAACCACGCTCCGGATAATTCTTGCCTGCGTGACATCCGGTTACTCGATAGGCTTCAACCGTGCTTTTCTCTTCCTGCTTGATGAGGGCATGGCGTGCCTTCATGGGACACTCGCCGTCGGGCCTGCTACCAAGGAAGAAGCCTACGAGATCTGGAAAAACATAGAGGAAACCGCCCACAGTCTCGAGGACATTGTCCACATCCACGTGGCAGCCTCAGGGCGGGGGGGAATGTGTGGAGATGCGGAGCTGACCCGTCTGGTGAGAAGCATCAAGATAGACCTGGGCAAGGGCACCTCGGTTCTTGAGCAATGTCTGGCAAAAGGTGAGGCCGTGACCCAGGACCCCGCGACACTGCCCGACCTGGATGCCCTATCGGTCCTTAACCTTCAAGCGTTTGTCTGCACCCCGATCGTCACCGGCGGCAGGCCGATCGGGCTTATAGTCGCCGACAATTTCATAACCGGCGAGGTGCCCGGTGAAGAACAGGTCAATCTGCTTAAGGCTCTTGCCGGCCAGGTGGGTCAGGCAATAGCCAATGCCACCCGCCATGAGGACACGGAGCGAAGGCTCCAGGAACTATCCACGCTGACCGAAGTGAGCAAAGGGATTCTCTGCACCACCGATCTCGAGACCGACCTCTGCCTGATCGCCCGCATATCGGCGCAGGTCTTGAATGCCCGGGGAGCCGTCTTGAGGCTGGTCGATGATGAGACCGGAGTGCTTGCATCCAAGGCCATTTACGGTATCTCGATTGGGGAGATGGGCGCGCCATCCGAAGAAGGCGCCCAGGTCGTTGCCGAGCAGGTGATGAAGCAGGGCAAGCCGGCGCTCATAAACGACACCAAGACCTGTACCGGCACCAACGCCGGTCTCCAGCGACGCCGCAACCTTATCTGCGTGCCGCTCACCAAGGCAGACAAGGTCACAGGTACGCTCACGGTGTTCGACAAGATCCCGGTCGAATCGTTGGCAGATGAAGGTTTCGGAAACGACGATGTCCGGTTCCTCACGGTGCTTGCGGGGCAGGCAGCGATCGCAATTGAGAATGCCAAGCTCTTCGACAATCTCAGGAACACCGAGGCCAGGATTCAAGAACTCCATCGGCATCTGCTGCGTTCGGAGAGACTTGCGGCCCTCGGAGAGCTGTCGTCTCAGGTAGCCCATGAGATAAGGAATCCCCTGACTGCGATCGGAGGTTTCGCCCGGTCGATCGTGCGAACGATGGGAAGAGAAGATGCCAATCGGGCCTACGTGGAGATCATCATAAAGGAAACCGATCGCCTGGAACGTATCCTTACCGAGCAGCTCTGTTTTGCCAAGCTCTCGCCTCCGGAATTCAAGCTTGAGGATATCAACAAGGTGATTTCCGATACTGCGAGTCTCTTTGCCGAAAAGATCGCCTTCAAGAAGGCCTCTCTGGTGACCGACCTGGCCGGCGACCTTCCGGGGCTTCACATCGATGCCGACAAGATGAAACAAGTGTTTATCAACATTCTGCAGAACGCGATCGACAGCATCCCGGAAGGGGGACGGATCGAAATCTCGACACACAGGCACGAGGGCAACGCTGAGGTGCGGCTTGCGAACAACGGGCCTGCGATTGCCCGTGGCATGCTTGAGCGGCTCTTCGTGCCGTTTGCCACCACCAAGTCCGGCGGCTCGGGTCTGGGACTGGCTATAGCCTACGAGATTGTCTACGAGCACGGAGGGACGATCGATGTCAAAAGCGAGGAGGGGAGTGGAACGGAGTTTACCGTTATGCTACCGCTCGCCCTCGAAGGGGAACGGCGCTGCGGGCCGGTGGATCGACGGAGCGCCATGCGTGACAGAAGAAGGATCAGCAGAACCACCTGAATAAACTCACATCGAGCCTGACGGAGGAAGACGATGGCAAGAGTTCTCGTAGTAGATGATGACGACAGTCTCCGGCTGCTCTATTCAAAGGAGCTGGAGGGCGAAGGCTACGACGTGGAAAGCGTGTCGTCGGGAAAGCAAGCCATAGAGAGCGTCGCTGTGCGGAGACCGGACGTCGTGGTGCTGGATATAAAGATGGAAGGTATGGATGGACTCTCCGCGCTTGATGAGATCATGAAGATGGACAAGACCATACCCGTGATCTTGAACACAGCATATTCCGCATTCAAGTCGGATTTCACCACTTGGAGCGCGGACGCCTACGTAGTGAAGTCGAGCGATCTTACGGAACTCAAGGAGACCATCAAACAGATACTCCAGTCGGCATGACCCGGAAAGCGTACTTTCGCTTGACACGAAAAACCCATCAAGATAAGTTCACAATGTGATGTCGCGGTAGCTCAGCTGGTAGAGCACAGGACTGAAAATTCTGGTGTCCCCGGTTCGATTCCGGGCCGCGACACCACCCTAATGCTGGTGTAGCTCAGCTGGTAGAGCAGCGCACTCGTAATGCGCAGGTCAGCGGTTCGATTCCGCTCACCAGCTCCATTCTGGGGCAACAATTTGAGCCGCACTATTGTCCTCATAGTACTCGTGGGCGCAGTCGCCGCCCTGGCCGTAACCTCAGTAAGGATCGTAGGGCGAGACGAGGTGCGGCTTGTCGGCAAGGGCGCGGAGGCTCGAGCGCTCAGGCCGGGCTTCAATCTCGTCGGACCCTTTGCCGAGGTGCGACGATACCGGCTCAGCACGCGCTATGATTTCTCGGGTGCCAACCGGCTTGCGCTTCCCCTTAAGCGAGGCAAGCGCGCGACCATCGATTGTACGATCGAGGCGCGGCTCGAGAGGGACAAGGTCAAGACTCTCGATCGCGATTACGAGGGCCGGTTCGCCGAGAAGCTGGTGAGACCGTTGGTCTTGCGGGATCTGGGTACGGCCTTCTCCGCGGTGCGTGACCCTGAGGAACTCGCACTTGATCCCACGGCCTCCGGCATCAAGGCCGGACTCGATGCGGCCCTGCGGCCTCTCGGCATCGAGATCACAGCGGTCAGTCTCAAAGATCTCAAAGTGGAGAGCGGGCTGCCGCCGGGGCTCGAGCGCACCGAAGGGTTCAAAGTCCTCATACTCGGATTTGACGGCTTGGATTGGAAGATCGTCGATCTTGTGTCCCAGATGCGCGAGCTTCCGAACATCCAGCGCGTAAGACACAAGGGTTCCTGGGGCAATCTGCGTTCGATCGAACCGCTGGTCTCCCCGCTCGTCTGGACGACCATAGCAACCGGTGTCACCCCGGACATCCATGGCATCACCGATTTCCTGGTGACCGATCAGGCGACCGGGGAAGAGATCCCGGCCACAAGCACCATGAGGCGGGTGCCGGCCCTGTGGAACCTTGCTTCCTTGTTCGGGCTGCGTTCGGGCCTGGTTGGGTGGCTGGCGACCTATCCTGCCGAGGATATCGAGGGCTTCGTCGTGAGCGACCGGGTCGCCTATCACATGTTCGATCCAAGATGGCACACCGGGAAAGGCGAGGTCCAGGGCGAGGCCCAGATGGAGACCGGGGGGCTGACTTATCCGCCGGAGCTGCTGCGCGAAATCCAACCTCTGCTTGTGACCCCCGAGGCGGTCAACCGCGAGCTTGCAGCTTACATACATGGACCTGTGGGCAGCCCCAGGCACGAATTCGATCCCACCGATCCCGTGACCAACCTCAGGCTGATCATATCAGGCTACCGGACCTATGACGGCATAGTGAGGAAGCTCTATCCTGCTCTCAGACCCGATCTGGCAGCCGTTTACTTTGAATTCACCGATAGCGTCTGTCATCTCTTGATGAGGTACATGAAGCCGCCGATGCCCGGGGTGACCCGCGAAGAGGGCGAACGCTACGCCGATGGAGTTGCCGCCGCCTATCTCGAAGCCGATCGGATCCTCGGCGGGATCCTCAGCATGCTCGACGATCGTACGGTACTTATGGTTCTTTCAGACCATGGCATCAAATCCGGAGACATGCGCCCGATCAGTGATTCAAGGATCGGAATCGGTCAGGCGGTTGAATGGCACAGGCTCGATGGAGTGATAGCCCTATATGGGCCAGGGGTGAAACCGGGGTATGAGATTGTCAACGCAAGCGTGCTCGACGTTGCGCCGACCGTGCTCTATCTCCTGGGGCTCCCGGTCGATAAGAGGATGCCGGGCGCCGTACTTACAGAGCCGCTCGACCAATCCTGGGTCAGGGCCCACCCCGTAAGATCTACGGACCGATACGATTCCTTGTTTGTCATGACCGCTGTCTCGGCAGGCACATCGCCTGCGGACCAGGCCCTTAAGGCCAAGCTCGAATCTCTGGGTTACGTTGCGGGCGGCAACGCCTCGCTCGTCAACATGGCCAACTTCTATCACCGCAACGGCAGGTACGCCGAAGCGATCGCGGTCTGGGAGAAGCTCGTCGAGGCCGATCCCAATGACCTGGGCGCGCGGATCGGCTTGAGTAACGCCTACTTCGAAATCGGCAAGCAGGATAGCGCGGTCGCCGGACTCATGGCGGTGCTCCGCATCGATCCCCGCAACACCGAAGCCTTAAGGAGCTTGGCCACCATCTACGTGAGACGAGGCATGGGAGAAGATGCGCTTAGAGTTGCCGAGGATGCACTCGAGGCCGATCCCCGGGACGGCTACTCCTACTTTAACCGGGGCCTTGCTCTGGAGCTCCTGGGCAGAAGGGAGGAAGCCGCGGAGCAGTACCGCGAGGCCGTGCGTCTCGCGCCTGACCTGGCTGAGGCCTACGCCAATCTTGCCCAGATCTACCTTGACAAGGGCGCCGGCACCGACGCCCTCGCCGCAGCGCGAAAAGCAGTCGATCTTGCGTCCGGGAAACCGGAAATGCATTACGTTCTCGGCCAGACCCTTGAGCTCGCGCGCCAACCGGAAGAAGCCCTTCAGCACTACATGACCGCAATCAAGTTGGACCCCAAATTCGGCGCAGCCTACATCGGCGCAAGCAGCGTCCTGCTGGCCGAGGGCAAGCCCGACAGTGTGGTGGCGCTTTGCGCGCAAGCGCTAGCGGTTACGTCCCAGTACACGCAGTACATCCGCAATATCAAAGGCATGGCTCATATGGCGGGCCGCGACCCTAAGGCTGCAGCAAGAGAGTTCCAGGAAGCCTTGAGGATCGACCCCACCTTCTCTCCGGCACGCACCAATCTGGCCAGGGTCTACATCGAACAGGGGAAAAGAGGCGACGCCCGGCGAGAGCTCGAGACCGTGCTGGGTTCGAATCCGGGGGATCGAGAAGCGCGCGCCCTGCTTGAGGGCCTACGATAGACCACGGGCTCTTCAGCCTTTTACCATCGCCTTCCGCCATGGCCTCCGCCCCGCCTTCTCCGGAATCTTCCCGCAAGGTACCTCAAAAAAGCTAATGGACTCCACAGTCGCTGCCGAACTACGGACAGGGCGCGGCTCGTAAACGGAGGTGTCAAGATGACGAAGAAACGCCCGACTAGGAAGCAGTGGACTAACGCGGACTATGTGAAGCCTGTTGTGAGAAGTGCTTGGCAGGGTTGGTATACCTGCTGGACTAATCCCGCGATGTGGTCAGACCAGATGGTCTACAGGACCCTCAGGCAGGTCGGCGGCAAGCCGTACACTGCCCGTGACGTCCGTTCCATCATCAAGACCTACTGCAAGGTAATGAGAGAGCAGGTCAAGAAGTCGACCATTTGGTAGGAATGATCCGAGTTCATTGGTAAGCGCGAGCCGCGGTTGCAAATCAGGGGAGTCAGCTTTCGAGACTGACTCCCCTTTCAACTAGCGTGAGGGAAGGAACGAAAGGTCCAACGTGAACGGTATAAGGATCATTCGAAGCGGCATATCGGTCTATGAGGTCGAGGTGGACCTGGGCAGATACTCCTCTGTCAGCACTGCCGAGCTCCGCGGGTTCAAGATTAAGCTCCTCAGGCTTTTTCCATCCTTGAAGAAGCATGAATGCTATGCGAGCGAGGTTGGGGGGTTCGTCAAGGAACTGGAGACCGGCACCGATCTGGCCCATGTTATGGAGCACGTGATCCTTGAACTCCTGAAGATGGCGTCAAGTTCACGCCGCCGATTCACGGGCTGGACAAGAAAGAAAAGCAAGAATCATGTGATCCACTTCCAGGCTCCTGACGCTCACGCCGCCCGAAGGGCGACCTTGGGGGCTGTTGAGGTGATCGAGGCAGTGATCGCCGGCAGAGTGGTCGATCCCCGGGCCCTGGTCAAAGGGATAAGAAAATCGAGTCACGTCCCGGGAAAATCAGGATCGAGGACAGGCAACTGAAGTCGGCAGACCAAGCAAGCAAAGGGGGGAGCAACGTGCAAATCCGAGCGCTCTTCATAGGTTTTTCGACCTCGAGGACGAGGAGCGTAGTCAAGTCGATTGAGCAAGCTCTGCCGCTCTCGCTGGAGGTGGCAGGCTGCGCAGACTGCGATACCGCCGGGCCGGATCTGGCGGACCGGTTTGATTGCATCTTCGTCAACAAGGATATCGGGACTCGGCCGCTCGGCCGCGTTCTGGATAGAGTCAAGTCACTGGCGCCGCGTCTTCCGGTCGTTCTGACCTACGGGTCGGAACCGGACGGGAAGGACTTCCATCTGGCCTCAAAGTATGATTGTTTGCTCTTCAGCGAGATGGATCGCCTCAAGCGAGGCCTGACGCCCGGTGAGATAGGTGAAGCCCTCGCTGAGAGACTCGAGGCCGGTCGGGTCAAATCGCACCTGATGGGAATCTCACTCTGCTCCGGGCCCTGCTCCACCGGAGACTAGGGCAGGCGCCGCTTAACGAATTCTATCAGGTTGGCCTTGGCTGTCTCGGCGTCCCCACCGCTCAACACCTTGTCAACATAAGCGTCGAGATATGGTCTGCCTATGCGTACGGCGTCAAGGATCCTTGCTGCGCCATCATAGGCGACAAAGAAGAAGGGATCGTTCTCGAGCGTGTCAAGGTAATAGGTGAGGGCCTCAATCTTGTTGCCCGATCGATCCTCGATCGCACCCAGCTGGAAATGAGCTCCGGCGTTATGGGGGTCGAGGCTCAGCGCGTGCAAGGCCAACCTCCGAGCCGCATCGACGTTTCCCGCCATCCTCTCCACGTAGGCCTTGTTCCCAGTTATTGCGGGCATCTCGTGATTGGAGATGCTCAGAAAGTCGACGTTTGAGACAAGCCCGGCCGCCGAGAGCAAGACCGCCGATAAGACCAGCCCCCGGGGTCTCCTGTGCGCCGCATCGCGCACGATCGTCTCAATGCCGTAGGCGGCAAGCGGTATCAGAAAGGCTATCGCCGGCAACCTGAATCGCTCGCACACAAAGAAGATCGGACCCACGGCCAGGAAACTCAGGTACCCCAGGACCAATACGATCGCCTGCCGGCGCGCCAGGAAGACCCCGGCGATGCCCACACACGCGAGCGGAAACACCATGCCGAAATCGAGCCTCGGCACGAAGAGGCGCTTCCAGGCCGCTCGGCGCTCGGCGATATCGGCGTTGTTGTTGACCTGGGTTCTCGCTATGGAGATCAAGAGCTTGCGGGCTTCCAGCCTTATCCAGGCGCCCGGTTGGGTCTTGATGAAATCCAGGGCTTGCCGCAGGAAGAAATCCGAACGCTGCTTGCCGGACAGCCTGAGTTTGTCGGCTTCGATCCTCACGCTGCTCCGCGGGCCCAGCTCGAAGGGATCCATGCCGTCGCTTGCGGGGTTGTTGCCGAGGAAAACATTTACTCCAAAGCTGGTCGTGACCGGTATGAGATCCCCCGATATGACATAGTTGTGCGCGAGGCTGGCGCATATTGGGATCAGGAATCCCGCGACTAGGGCCGCTGCTCGTGCCGATTTGCGGCCCTGCTCGAACGCGACCTTGAGAGTGAGCAAACCCATCATTATGGCTGCCCCACTCCACAGGAGGGTACTCACTCCCAACACGGCCCCGCTCGCCGCCAGGTTTTCCAACGCCCTCGCCCGAAGCCATCTTCTTCCACCCAGGAAAAAGGCCAGCGTTCCTCCCGAGAGGACGGCAAAGAACACGATGCCTGACCAGTACAGTCTGGCGGGTTCGGCCAGGGCCTTCCCGCGGAGGAGGTCTCCAAGATGGCGCAGCCCCGGCGTTGCATAGACCAGCGCCAGAGCGAAGGCGGCAATCATTGACGATGCGAAAAGCTGTGTTACCTTGGCGCTGCCGCGATCTATGAAGAGCAACGCGCCGATCAAGATCAGGGTCATGAAGATGGTGGCTGGAACAAGCTCGCCTCCGAAATAGTAAAAGCTCCAGTAGAAGGTGATGATGAGAGAGGCGCCGAGGGCGGTCCACTCTCCAAAAAGCCGCCGGGCGATGCGCCCAAGCAGCCAGACATTGGCCGCCATCAAGAGGCCCTGGCAAATCACGACGAAGAATCGGCTCTGACCCGACAGGCGGTAGAGGAGCGCGACAAACGCCGGATAGAGGGCGCTCAAGAAGAAAGGATGGGCGCCGGGGACGCCTTTCAAGAGCTGCTGCGCGTCAAGATCGTAGGCGAGCGGGTTCGCAACAAGATAGTTAAAGAAGGGAAGGCTTCTTGTCTGGACAACATAGATCAGAAAGAAGGTGAAGGCAAGCAAGGGTGGCGCAAACCAGAGCCATGCCGGCACCGGCCATGCGTGGGAAACCTCATGTGGCTCGCCGGGCGCAGGCGCACTCCGAGCCTCGGCCCCAGGCGACGGGCCCGGGTTGCCGCCCCGGTTTCGATCTTGGTCGCGATTCACGCCGAACCTCCGGTGAAGGACATCCTAACAGCATGCTCGTGCATCGTCAATCGGTGTGCTTGCTTGACACGCCGGCCGAACCAGCTGTAATCTAGCGAGAACGCTATGCTACACACAAACAGACCCAAGCTGATTGTCAGTATATCCGGGATACGTGGACTGGTATTTGATCCTCTGAGTCCTGAGGTGTGCAGCCGCTATGCTTCTGCCGTTACTACGGTGCTGGGGCGCGGGACCTATGTTGTAGGCCGAGACACCAGGCCTTCGGGAGCGATCCTCAAGGCCGCAATCATTTCAGGTCTCCGGGCGGCTGGGGCCGGGGTGATCGATCTTGGCATCGCAGCCACTCCCACGATCCAGCTTGCGGTCGAGCACCATAAGGCGCGCGGAGGCATCGCGGTCACGGCAAGCCATAATCCCGCCCAGTGGAATGCGATGAAGCTGATATCCGAGGCGGGTACCTTTCTCGAAAGAGGCGATATTGAAAGAGTGGCCGGGGTGTTCGACTCCGGCGGCATAGCCTATGCGGGCTTCGATACTGCCGGCGGTCTTGAAGAGGACACCGAGGCGGGTAAGCGCCATATCCAGAAGGTGCTTGACCTCGCATTCCTTGATGTGGCCGCCATCGCCCGGCGACGATTCAGGATCGCCCTTGACGGCGTCAATGGTGCGGCGAGCGTGGTGGTGCCCGCCCTGCTTAGAGGACTCGGTTGTGAGGTCTTCCCGATTGACTGCGAGGCGAGCGGCATCTTTAGGCGCCCGCCGGAGCCGCTGCCGGAGAATCTCACCGAGCTATGCCGGGCGGTACGCGACTTCAGGGCCGACGTGGGATTTGCCTTTGATCCCGACGGCGATAGACTCGCGCTCGTCGACGAGAATGCGGCCCCCGTGGGTGAGGATTACACACTTGCCATATGCGCCGACCTCGTGCTTAAGAAATCAAAGGGCCCGGTCGTGACCAATCTGTCTACCTCGAGGGTGGTCGAGGACATTGCCCGCAGGCACGGAGTGACCCTGGAGAGGACCCCGATCGGCGAGATCAATGTTGTCGCACGTATGAAGAAGGTAGGGAGCGCGATCGGCGGGGAGGGCAATGGTGGGGTGATTCTTCCCGATGTTCACTATGGGCGGGATGCGCTGGTGGGCGTGGCCCTTGTGCTTGAGGCCCTGCTGGAGAGCGGCGGCACCTTCTCGGAATTGATGGTGAACTATCCCAAATATGTTATAGTTAAAGAGAAGGTTGCATTTGAGGAAATGCCGGATTTCGGGCGAATCGCCGCGGCCATACAAACTCACTTCGCCGGGGCGCGGTCTAATCTCGAGGACGGCGTGCGTGTTGACCTCGGCAAGAGCTGGCTTCACGTACGGAGGTCCGGTACCGAGCCCGTGATCCGGTTGATTGGTGAGGCGGAGGATCGCGCCGGCGCGCTTGGCCTCGTTAACGAAGCCCGCCGCTTGATGGAGCAATGAGGAGGGTCAGACCTTGTGCGGGATAATCGGCTACGTCGGTAAGCGAGACGTCGTACCCCTTCTCATCGATGGGCTCAAGAGACTCGAGTACCGAGGCTATGATTCCGCGGGCGTGGCTATCCATTGTGACGGCAAGATCAAGATACAGAAGGTCTCCGGGAAGATAGGCATCCTGGAGGCCCAGCTCGCGCGGGTTGATATGAAGGGCACCAGCGGCATCGGCCACACGCGCTGGGCCACCCACGGCGAGCCCAACACCATTAACGCGCACCCCCATTGCGATTGCCATTCGCGCGTGGCCGTGGTCCACAATGGCATCATCGAGAACTATGGCCTCCTGAGAGATCTACTTAAGAAGGAGGGCCACACCTTCATAAGTGAGACCGATACCGAAGTCCTGGCACACCTTATCGAGAGATTCCAGGAAGGCGGCAAGCCCCTTGAGAAGGCTGTAAAAGGGGCGCTGGGCATGGTGCAGGGAACCTATGGGCTTGCCGTGATCAGCGCTGATGAGCCTCAGAAGATCGTGGCGGCGAGAAGGGGAAGCCCGCTGGTGCTGGGAATAGGCACCGATGAAAACTTCATCGCTTCCGATGTCGCGGCCATCATGTGCTACACCCGGGACGTGGTCTACATGGATGACGGTGAGGTGGCGGTGATTACCCCCGAGGGCTTCACCACCGCCACCAACGATGATCAGGAAGTGGTGAAGGAAGTGGAGAAGATCACCTGGAGCCTGGAGATGGCCGAGAAGGGCGGGTTCGACCACTTCATGCTCAAAGAGATCTTCGAACAGCCGGAGAGCATCCGCAACGCCCTCGCCGGAAGAATCCTGCTTGATAGCGGCCGTGCCCATCTTGGCGGCCTTAATCTCACCGACGAAGAGATAAAGAACATATCTCGGATTGTGATTACCGCGTGCGGCACATCCTGGCACGCCGGTCTTATCGGCGAGTACATGCTCGAGGAATACGCGCGCATACCCGTGGAAGTTGAATACGCCAGCGAGTTCCGCTATCGCGACCCGGTGCTTGATCCCAAAGCCCTGGTGATCGTGATCAGCCAGTCGGGCGAGACCGCCGACACGCTTGCCGCGATGCGGGAAGCCAAGCAGCGGGGTTCCAAGGTCCTGGGCATCTGTAACGTGGTCGGTAGCACAATCGCCCGCGAGGCCGACGGAGGCATCTATCTTCATGCCGGTCCCGAAATAGGCGTGGCATCGACCAAGGCCTTTACGTCGCAGGTCGTGGTCCAGATGCTGCTCACCATGTATCTGGCGCGCGTACGGCTTGGCCGTATGGACGCCGGTCCGAGAATCGCGAGGGCGCTCCTGGAGCTGCCCAAACTGGTGAGCGGCATCCTGAGCAAGAACGATGCGATCAGGGACATCGGGGTCGAATACTCAACGCACAATAATTTCCTCTACCTGGGCAGGGGCTACAATTTCCCGGTGGCGCTCGAGGGCGCATTGAAGCTCAAGGAGATCAGCTACATTCATGCGGAAGGCTATCCGGCCGCGGAGATGAAGCACGGGCCTATAGCCCTGATCGATGATAAGATGCCGGTGGTGGTGATCGCCGTCAAGGACAATGCCTACGAGAAGATCATGGGTAACGTCGAAGAAGTCAAAGCCAGAGGTGGGAGAATCCTCGCGATAGCAAGCGAGGGCGATACCGAGATCGCCAAGAAAGTGGATCACGTGATCTATATTCCGGCCACCCTGCCGGCGCTGACACCGATCCTGTCCGCCGTCCCGCTCCAGGTCTTGGCCTACCACATAGCAGTGATCAGGGGGTGCAACGTGGATCAGCCGAGGAACTTGGCTAAGAGTGTCACGGTAGAGTGAGTCGCCCTGATCGCTTCAACTTGAGACCCGCGCATAACGTGGGAGGATAGCCGTGGAAAAGCGGAAGGTGGAGTCGGCTGACGCGCCGCACGCCCTTGGACCATACAGTCAGGCCATAAAGGCCGCGGGATACACTTACGTCTTTGTGTCCGGCCAGCTGGGCATCGATCCCGCCACCGGTTCCTTTGCGGGTGATACGGTCGAGGTTCAGACCGAACGCGCCTTGAAGAACGTGATCGCGATCGTCGGCGCCGCGGGTGGGAACAAGGAGTCTATCGTCAAGATCACGGTCTTCCTCAAGCGGCTTGAGGATTTCGCCGCGATGAATGAAATCTACTCCAAGATGATGTCGGCTCCGTATCCTGCGAGATCTTGCGTCGGAGCCTTGGATCTTCCCAAGGGAGGGCTGGTCGAGATCGAGGCGGTGGCGGCCCTTGAAAGCTGAGAGGACCGGACGCGTCCGCGACCGGCGGTAGGAAGGCAGTGCGTAGAAAGCTATGGCCAAGAGCAAGCTACGGCTCACTCAGATGGCTAAGTGCGCCGGCTGAGCGTCCAAGATAGGTCCGGGTGACCTGCACGAGATTCTCAAGGGACTCAAGCTGGAACGCAGTCCAGATCTGCTTGTGGGCAGCAATACGCTCGATGACGCAGCGGTTTACCGGCTGGATCACGAGCTCGCGCTTGTGTCCACCGTGGACTTCTTCACCCCGGTGGTGGACAGCCCGATCGCTTTTGGCAGGATATCGGCCGCCAATGCGATGAGCGACGTCTACGCCATGGGCGGGGAGCCCATTCTGGCACTCAATATCCTGTGTTTCTCCGAGGAGACGGTGCCCGTTGCCGTCGTGCGGCAGATCCTCAAGGGTGGGGAAGAGAAGGTCAGAGAGGCCGGAGCCTTCCTTGGAGGCGGTCACTCGATCAAGGACGCGGAACTAAAATTCGGATTGTGCGTTACAGGAATTGTAAGACCGGAGAGGGCCGTGCGTAACTCGGGGGCGAGAGTCGGCGACGTGCTTATCCTTACCAAGCCGCTCGGCATCGGGCTGATGACTACGGGTCTGAAGTTCGGCCTTCTTAAACCTTCTGCGATCCGCAAGGTGACGCGCGTGATGGAGGAGCTCAATTCCGAGGCCTCCAAAGCCATGATGCGGGCCGGGGCGAACTCCTGCACCGACATAACGGGTTTTGGCCTGTTGGGACATGCCCTCGAGGTCGCCGAGGCAAGCAAGGTGACCCTCGAGATCGAGCTCGGCAAGCTGCCGATCATGCCCGAGGCCTACGATATGCTTAAAGCGGAGGCAATACCGGGAGGGCTCTGGACCAACAAGGAGTTTGTCAGGCCCAAGGTCACCTTGAAAGGTGTTGCGGAAAGCGAGATCAATGTCCTGTGCGATCCACAGACATCGGGCGGGCTCTTGATCAGTGTGCCCGCACGTACGAGCGACAAACTGATGTCGATGCTTCGCAGGGCACACATAAGTGCGGCCAGGCCCGTAGGAAAAGTGCTTGCAAAAGGGGACGGCCATATTATAGTTAAGCATTAGTCAAGCAGTGAATTCGTGTGCGGGGAATGGATGGGTTCTGGTGGACCTCAAGGACTTCAAATCCTCTGTCGGGTGCTCATAACATCCGAGGTGGGTTCGATTCCCACACGTTCCCGCCATATCGGAGGCAAGAGTTGAAACCGGGGCTGATCTTCTTCTTGAGCGGAATCGTCGTCTTGGTCCTCGCTTCCTCCCTCATGGCAGACGATCGAAGTCCTAAGATCGGCAAGCCCGATCTCCCCGACACGTCAACTGCGATGCCGGGCTCGTTTGTCGGCGTCCGGCCGGGCTTCAGCCTCGAAGATATGCCGCGGCTAAAACACGCTCCCATGAAGAGCGTGCTTTTCTCCACGGTTGTGCCGGGGCTCGGGCAGGCACAGAACGGCCGGTGGGTCAAGGCCTCGGCCTTTGTCCTCATCGGTTCTCTTCTGGTCACGAGGATCGCCGTGGAGGCGGATCGGGCAGACAGGTTCCTTTACCTGTCGCGGAACGCAATCGGGGGAGACGCCCAGGTTTACTACGACGAGTACTCCAGCCATTTCGACCGGAGAGACCGGTTTGTCTGGTGGGCAATCACCTTCTGGATCTACAACATGTTCGACGCCTACATAGACGGCCATCTCTTCGGCTTCTCACGCCAGTAGGCATTCCTGATTCTTCTTAGCAACTATTGAGGGAGGCACCAAATGGTGGCACAGAAATCCGGCAAGAGAACCAAGAAGGACACGCTCAATGAGTGGCTCAAGTCGATCGCGATCGCTCTGGTTCTGGCGCTGATCACGCGGGCCACGGTGGTCCAGGCCTTCAGAATCCCGACGTCTTCGATGGAGGACACCCTGCTTGTGGGGGATTTTCTCCTGGTGAACAAGTTCATATATGGCTCCAAGATCCCGTTTACGGACTATCGTCTTCCCAAGGTGAGGCAGCCCAAGCGTGGCGACATCATCGTCTTCAGGCATCCTTCAGAAGGCAAGGATTTCATCAAGCGGTGCATCGGGCTTCCCGGAGACACGGTTGAGATGCGCAATGACGTGATCTACGTCAATGGGAAGGCCCTGAACGAGTCCTATAAGACGCTGCGCGGGTTCGGAGGCCCCAGCTCCAACTACGGGCCGGTGACCGTCCCGCAGGACAACCTCTTCATGATGGGTGACAACCGGCATAACAGCTATGACAGTAGGTCGTGGGGGCCTCTGCCCTTGCAATACGTGAAGGGTAAAGCGATGGTGATGTACTTCTCCTGGGACAAACACAAACATCTGCCGCGTTGGACGAGGATCGGCCGACTGATCCGCTGAAGGGGTTATGGACCGGAGTCTGATTCGCAACTTCTGCATCATCGCGCATATCGACCATGGGAAATCCACGCTTGCCGATAGGCTCCTTGAGCTCACCAGGACCATTGCGGCCAAGGACATGCGCGATCAGGTGCTGGATAACATGGACCTCGAGCGTGAGCGCGGCATAACCATCAAGAGCCACGCCATAACCATGGAACACACTGCCGGGGACGGCAGAGTCTATGAGCTGAACCTTATTGACACCCCCGGTCACGTGGACTTCACCTACGAGGTCTCAAGAAGTCTTGCGGCGTGCGAGGGTGCGATCCTCCTGGTGGACGCTTCCCAGGGTGTCGAGGCCCAAACCATAAGCAACCTCTACCTTGCCTTCGATAACGATCTCGCCATAATCCCCGTTATCAACAAGATTGACATGAAGGCCGCCAGGGTGGAAGAGACCAAGACCCAGATCGGCGATCTCCTGGGAGTGGCGAAGAGTGAGATTCGGGAGGTCAGTGCCAAGGAGGGCACCGGGGTCGCTGAGCTTTTGGAGTGGATGATCGAGAAGATCCCACCCCCCGGCGGGGATCGGAAGGCAAGGCTCAAGGCCCTGATCTTCGATTCGGCCTTCGATCAGTACCGGGGGGCAGTGGCCTATGTAAGGGTATTTGAGGGCACCTTAAGACCGGGGATGAAGGTACGGCTCTACGCCACCACCGGCATATATGAGGTGATGGAGGTCGGGGTCTTCAGGATGGGGATGATTCCCAGGGACGAGTTGCTTGCGGGAGAGGTGGGCTACATGGTCGCGGGGATCAGGAACATCATCGACGCCAACGTGGGCGATACGGTGGTTGAGGCCGATGACCCCAGCCCCGTGCCGATGGCCGGCTACCGCAAGATGAAACCCATGGTCTATAGCGGCATCTATCCCACGGACGGCGAGAGCTTTGCCTTCCTCAGAGATGCTCTCCTGAAGCTCCGGCTCAACGATGCATCGCTTACTTACGAGCCGGAGACCTCGCAGGCGCTGGGATTCGGTTTCCGTTGCGGCTTCTTGGGTCTCCTCCATATGGAGATTGTCCAGGAGAGGCTGGAACGGGAGTATAACCTCAGCCTGATTGCTACCGTGCCTAGCGTGAAATATATCGTGCATCTCAAGGATGGAACCTCGCTTGAAGTTGAGAATCCTGCCCACATGCCGGAGCCTCATGACATCGAGCGCATAGAGGAACCCTGTGTTATGGCTAAGATCGTGACCCCGATGGAACACATAGATCTGGTGATGCGGCTGGTGAAGGAGCGGCGCGGCAACTATAGGGAATCGGAGATGCTGGATTCCACGCGGACCATCATCACTTGTGACCTGCCGCTGGCGGAGATCCTGGTGGACTTCCATGACAAGATCAAGTCCTTGAGCAAAGGCTACGCCTCCTTCGATTACGACTTCAGCGGCTACAAGCCGTCGGATCTCGTCAAGCTCGATATCCTTATCAACGGGGAACCCGTGGATGCGCTCTCGGTGATCACTCACAAGGACAAGGCCTACCGGTGGGGCAAGCAGATTGTGGAGAAATTGAGGACCTTGATTCCGCGGCAGCTGTTCCAGGTTGTAATCCAGGCGGCGATCGGGTCCAGGGTGATCGCGCGGGAATCGGTGGCTCCCCTGAGGAAGAATGTCACCGCCAAGTGCTACGGTGGTGATATCACGCGCAAGCGGAAACTGCTGGAGCGACAGAAGGAGGGCAAGCGCCGCATGAAGAGCGTCGGCCGGGTGACCTTGCCCCAGGAAGCATTTCTTTACATCCTCAAAGTGGAAAGATAGGCACACCTTGAGTCCTGGGGCGCGCCGCAGTCGGCAGGGCATCTATCTTCACATCCCGTTCTGCCTCATGAAGTGCAACTACTGCAGCTTCAATTCCTACGCCCTGCCGTCTTCTCGTGCTCCTGCGCCTGCGATTCCCGATCAATACGTCGCGGCCCTTCTCATCGATATCGAGACCGAGAGCCGGGGATGGGCCGGGCAGGATGGTTTTGCCTCGATCTATCTGGGTGGCGGCACGCCATCGCTGCTTACCGCGGATCAAATGAAGAAGGTTGTCACCGCGACCAGGAGCGCCTTCTCGGTCGAGCCGGGGGCCGAGATTACCGTCGAGTGTAACCCGGCGACCGCAAGCGCGGCCAAGCTGGCTCGCTATCGGGAACTGGGAGTCACGAGGCTCAGCATCGGGGTTCAGTCGCTGTGTGATCAAGAGCTCCGGCTCCTCGGAAGAATCCACACTCCTCAAGATGCTCTTCGGGCTCTTGATCTTGCTCGCGAGGTCGGCTTCATCGAAACGAGCGCCGATGTGATGCTTGGGATCCCGGGCCAGACTGAGAGCTCGCTCCGTGCCACCTTAAGCGGGCTCGTGGACCGCGTCACTCACGTGTCGGTCTATATCCTCACGGCTGACTCGGGAACACCCCTCCGGGCGATGGTCGACCGGGGGCTGGTGAGCCTTCCCGATGACGATGCCGTGGTCGATCTCTATGAGGCTGCGCGTGAGGCGCTGTCCGCTGCGGGACTCGCGCGGTACGAGATATCCAACTACTGCCGTCCCGGCCACCGATGCCTGCATAATGAGACCTACTGGCGACGGGGCAATTACGTCGGGCTTGGTGCCGGAGCTCACTCGCACAAGGATGGCAGGAGGTACTCCAAAACCAAGGATCCTCGCAAGTACGTGAAATCGGTCAATACGCCGCACGAGGCGATAGAGTTCTCCGAGCAACTGTCCCGGGAGCAAATGCTGTTGGAAGACATTATGCTCGGGCTGAGGACCGACGGCGGAATAGATCTTGCCTATCTGGCCGCCTGCTACGGCGCAGCCGCTGAGCGCCTGAATCCGGGGCTCGACGGCCTCCTCGCCGAGCGCTACCTGGTCAAGAGAGGCAACGCGATCTCGCTCTCCCCAAAAGGAATCCTGCTGCACGATGCAATTTGCGTAGAACTCGCATCTGCCATCGCCTGCAACTCCCGCTAATTTGTGGTAAAGACAGGCAGTTAGCGGGCCGATACCAATCACAAGGACGCGCACACAACTTAGGGTTATTGGCAGCATACTGACCCCTTTGGGGAGGAGTAGTGTGATAATCGGAAGGAACAGATGCGGGAGTGTGCTGACGGCTCTCGTCTTGTATGTGCTGGGCGTCCCGCTGTGCCCTTCGGCAGGCTGGACGGCCCAGAGCGTAAAAGTCGCTATCGTCGAGACCAGGCATCTCAAGGCCTACGACCTGGCCAAGTCCGGGTTCACGCAGGCCATGGAGCGCAAGGGTTTCGGGATTCAGTTTGTCGATTATGCTCTGGAATCTGATTCGCTGGATCCCCAGGACCTTCACCAGATGGTGAAAGACGGCGGCGCTGAAATAGTGTTGGCCCTGGGTACCGATGCCGCCAGGGCGGTAAGAGAGGCCGATCTCAGCATTCCGTGCGTCTTCTCGATGGTATCCGAGCCCGGCCAGAGCGGCCTCCTCAACGATTCACGCGACGACGGCACCCCGATGACGGGCGCGTGTCTGGATGTACCCGTCCGGGACCAGTTTGCCTCGCTCAGGGATGTGGTCCCAAAGGTCCAGCGTATCGGCGTGATCTACAATCCCGATGAGAGCCAGTTCATAGTGGATGAGGCCCAGAAAACGGCCAACGAAATGAACCTCGGCCTGGTGACCTACGCGGTCTACAGCGAGGCGGAAGTCTCGGCGGCCTTGAGCGCCTTGAGACCCAAGATCGACGCTCTCTGGCTTATCAGCGACCGAATAGTCCTTACCACTCAATCCCTCCAGTACGTGTTCCTGTTTGCGTTTCAGACCAATCTTCCGCTGATGGGGCTTTCCGACCACTTTGTCAAGATGGGAGCGCTCTTCGCAGTCGGCCCCGACTACGAGGACGTTGGAAGGCAGTCTGGAGAGCTGGCGGCTCAGATGCTGGCGGGCAGGACCGCCACCGAGATTCCGGTTGCGTCCCCGCGCAAGGTGATACTCTCGCTCAACCTGCGAACCGCAGAGATCATAGGCCTCAGGATCCCGGATAGCGTGGTGAAGAAGGCCACATCTATCTATTAGGCGGGCTGGGCCACGCGGTTTCGCGTCTACGATCGATTCAATCCGTGGATTTCGTCTTCGGGGTTTTCGCTTGACATTGAGAGCGAGCGCCTATTAGCTTGGATTAGCACTCACGGCATGAGAGTGCCAAAGGGCATAGAATGCAGACTGGGCTGACCGAGAAACAGAGACGAATACTCGAGGCCGTTGTTGTCTCCTACATCCGCAGCGGAGTTCCGGTCGGCTCTTCCAACCTCTCTCGGATCTGGAAACCTGAGCTTAGTCCGGCCGGCATACGGAACGTGATGGCCGAGCTGGAGCGCCTGGGCTTTCTCGTCAAACCTCACATATCGGCAGGCAGGGTTCCGACCGAAGCCGGATATCGCTTCTACGTCGACCGGTTCATGAAACCGGGGAGCCTGAGCCGCCGGGAGATCAAGGCGATCCACGATGCCGTCGCCCGCGATGCGGTCGAGTCCAGGCTCTCGGTCGGGAGGATCCTGGAGCGGGTATCCAAACAGATCGAGTCACTTTCGCACATGGCAAGCCTTGCGCTTCTGGAGACCCAGGGGGATTACAGCACGTACGTCTTCGGTACGGGCAATATCGTATCCGGGCTGGCCGACCTTGCCCAGGCGACGTCCCTTTTGAGAGTCCTTGAGAGCAGGGAAGCAGTAGCGCGTGCGCTCCTTGCGGGGACGGCCGGCGCCGGGGTCACGGTGACCATAGGCAGTGAGAATCGCTCGAAGCCGATGAAGGGGTGCAGTGTCGTGAGCTCGCCTTACCGGGGGGCCGGCGCCAGGGGTGCGATCGGCGTGATAGGTCCCTTGAGGATGGAGTACGCGAGGCTTGTTGCACTTATCGATTTCACGTCAAGAGAACTGACCAATCATTTGGCCAAACGAGGAGGGCGGCACCACAGTGCGAACTGATGACAAGAGCAGGGACCGCGCAACACCTGAACATACGCATCATGAGCATCGCGAGTCCTCCGGACACGCGGAAGGCAACGGAGAGACCAGAAAGAAGGCCCCTCATTCGAAGAAGGGAATCGACAAACAGGTGGAGGAGCTTGCCGCTGAGGTCGACCGGATCAAGGTCGAACTTAAGGAAACGAACGACAAATACCTGCGTGCGCTTGCCGACTTCGACAATTACAGGAAGCGGATAGCTCGGGAGAATGAGGAGCGCACTCGATGCGCCAACGAGGAATTGATAAGGCGCCTTCTGGACGTGATCGACAACATGGAGCGCGCCTTCGCCGCTGCCGAGGGCACAAAGGATTTCGAGGGCCTAAAGAAAGGGATCGAGCTCACGTATCTCAGCCTCAAGGAAATCCTTATGAAGGAGGGGCTCTGTTCAATAAAATGCCTTGGAGAGAAGTTCGATCCCAATTATCATGAGGCGATCATGGCCCTCGAAAAGGAGGGTACGGGCGCCGAGAACGTGATCGAGGAAATCCAGAAGGGCTATATGCTCAATGGGAAGTTGATAAGACCCAGCAAGGTGGTGGTATCGAAGTAGCAAGAATCGGCATTTCGAATCACTCTCGGGGAAAGCGCAGAGAACGCAGGCAAGATGGGCCATAGTGAGAAGTGAAGTAGATGCATAAGAGAGACTATTATGAAGTGCTCGGTGTCGACCGCAATGTGGGCGACGAAGAGATAAAGAAATCCTACCGCAAGCTGGCACTCCAATATCATCCCGATCGGAATCCGGGGAATAAGACTGCCGAGGAAAGCTTCAAAGAGGCCACCGAGGCCTACGAGGTCTTGAGGGACCCTTCGCGGCGCGAGCAGTACGACCACTTCGGCCATAGTGGCTTGAAGGGCGGCTACGGCTTCGACTTCGGCGCGTTTGATCTGGGAGATGCCCTGCAGGTCCTGATCCGCGATTTCGGCGATCCCTTCGGGGGAGCTTTCGATGGCCTCTTCGGCTCGCGCGCTCGAGCGCGGCGAACCACGGCGCGCTCAGGCAGCGATCTCAGAGTCAGGGTCAGCCTGAGTCTTGAGGAAGTCGCCAAAGGAACTGAGAAGAAGATCAAGTTTAAACGGATGGCCTCATGCAAGACCTGCAGCGGTTCGGGAGCCAAGAAGGGCAGCTCGCTCAAGACCTGTTCAGCCTGTCAGGGCGCAGGTGAGATAAGGCGGGTGCAGCGATCATTCCTGGGTCAGATCGTCAACGTTTCCACCTGCGGCCACTGCCGCGGCGAGGGCAAGCTCGTCTCCGAGCGCTGTCCGGATTGCCTCGGCGAAGGTCGGATCGATGGGGAAGAGACGCTCCTGGTCAAGATACCCGCCGGCATCTCGGCCGACAACTACATTCCAATTGCCGGCAAGGGGCACGATGGCTTGAGAGGAGGTCCCCCGGGGGCTCTGCTTGTCTACATCGAGGAAGAGGAACATCCCGTCTTCGAACGGAGCGGGAATGACATTCTGTGTGATGTTCCGATAACATACACGCTTGCCGCCCTCGGAGGACGGATCGAGATCCCGACGCTCGACGGACCTCACAATCTGACCATACCGGCCGGGACCCAGTCCCAGAAGGTTTTCACGGTGAAGGGCAAAGGCCTGGGACGTTTGGACGGGCGGGGCAAGGGAGATCTCTATGTGAGGGTCACTGTCTGGGTCCCCACCAAGATCTCGAAGGAAGAACGCGAACTCCTTGAGAATCTCGCCGGTCACAGCGATAAAGAGAAGCTGGAAATCGGCCGGGGCTTCCACAAGAGATTGAGGAAGCTCCTGGGAGAATAGATTGAAGGGGAAAGCCTTCCATCACCACCGATTCTATTGCCCACCCGAATCGATCGCGCGCGACCTGGTTCGCTTCCCTGAAGATGAGAGTGTTCACATCACTGCAAGCCTGAGGCTCGGGGTGGGGGATATCGTCACTGCTACCGACGGGGCCGGCAGGATTTACGAAATCCGACTGGAGGAGGCGAGCGGGCGCGAGGTTGTAGGCAAGATTCTCAAAGTGACCTCGGTCGCTCCGGCCCGCAGGTCGGTCTGGGTGTTTCAGGGAATTGTGAGGCCCGCGAGGATGGATCTCGTGATCGAGAAATGCGTCGAGTTGGGAGTAGCAGGCTTTGTCGCCGTCCGAGGCGAGCGGTCCGTGAGACGCGTGGCCGACTCCCGCCCCGAGCGCTGGAAGCGAATCGCAATTGAAGCGATCAAACAGTCGTTGCAGGCCTACCTTCCGGAGATGTCCGCGCCTCAGACCTTCGGCGCGGCGCTTGAGGCCGCCAGGCGACTTGACATGATCCTGGTTGCATCCGAAGAAGGAGGCGCGAGCCTGGCCCAAGTCCTGAAGTATCGGAAGCCCGACCGGATAGGTCTGTGGGTTGGTCCCGAAGGGGGTTTTGCCCATGATGAGGCCGAGGCCCTCCGGGCGGCCGGGGCGGTCACCTTTAGTCTGGGTGCCTCAAGGCTCCGCAGCGAAACCGCAACGCTGGCATCCCTCGCCCTAATTCATGGACTGTTTTCCGATTGAAGCTTGCCGCTCTTTACCCGGGGCACCGGGCATGTCCGAGTTCTCCGGTCGGCCAAATCGCATCTTACCTGATTGCATAGCATGGCCTTATACCTCTGTCATATCCTGGGCGGCATCTCGCGACGGCCTCTGTCACCACACAAAATCACGCAGCGTCTTGACAGCCTGAAGGCGGTCTGCTATATTTGGTTATTGGCATTGAGATCAAAACGTCGAAAGTGCCGGCAGGGCACTATTTTGTGCATTATGGAGGGGAGGTGGCCCTTTTGGGTGGCATCATAGTGAAGGATCATGAGTCCTTCGAGAGCGCTCTTCGAAGGTTCAAGAAAGTGTGCGAACGCGACGGGCGTTTGTCAGAATACAAGAGACACCAGCACTTCGAGAAGCCTAGCGAGCGCAGGAAACGCAAGACCCTCGCTGCCAGACGCAAGCTCCTGAAGAAGGTGGCTCAGCAGGCAGGCTACTGATGGGTCTTACGGATAAGGTTGGTCAGGACCTCATATCTGCGATGAAAGCAGGGGAGAGCCTGCGGCTTGGCGTCATCCGCTTGCTTCGGACTAGGCTCAAGGAGGCTCAGGTCGAGAAGCGCGCCGAACTCACCGATGATGAGTTCTACAAAATCGTCATGTCCGAGGTCGCAAAGCGCAAGGAAGCGATTGACCTCTTCGATAAAGGCGGCCGGAAAGACCTCGCGGCACGCGAGCTAGAAGAGATCGAGATCCTCGAGACCTATCTTCCTCCGAGGCTCTCCGAAGCCGAGATCAAGGCGCTTGTCGCTGAAGCCATCAAAGAGGTCGGCGCCACCGGCCCTAACGACCTGGGCAAGGTGATGAAGGCCACGATGCCCAGGGTCACCGGCAGGGCCGAAGGTTCCCTTGTCAACAGGATCGTGAGGGAGCTGCTTGCCGAGGCAAAGGACTGAGCTGCACCCTTATGCCGTGGCTTCTCTGGAACCCCGCATAGGGATAGTACATGGATAGACATACTATCCGCACGCTTGAGTACGATAAAGTCCTGGTCCTGGTTGCCCGCTATGCATCATCCGACGCCGGCCGAGAGAGGGTCTTGGCGCTCGAGCCGCTCGCAGATCTCGCCGAGGCCACTCGTCGCCTGAAGTTGGTCTCGGAGATGAGGTCGCTCCTGGAATGGGGGAAGATTCCTCCGCTGGGTGGCGCGGTCGACACCCGGGACGCCGTGGGCAAAGCCCGAACCGCCGGTGCCGTGCTCGATGCCCGGACGCTCCTTGCGATAGGCCAGACCGCGCGGACCGCGCGCCTCACCAAGAAGTTCTTCTCCGAGAATGTCGAGAAGACCCCGCTTCTGGGTCAAGTGGCCTTGAGGTTGGCGGATCTTGGGGGGCTCGAACGCGCGATTGATTCCGCCATCGATGAAGACACCAACATCCGCGACACCGCGTCGGCTCACCTCAAGAAGATAAGGCAGGAGAAAGTCAAAGTCACCGCGCGGATTTCCTCGACCCTGCAGGACATTCTTGCGCGCGAGAATCTTCGCCAGCACCTCCAGGAAAGTCTGATCACAATAAGAAGCGGCAGATACGTGGTCCCCGTCAGAGCCGAGGCCAAGACCAAACTGCCGGGCATCGTGCACGATACCTCTCAGAGTGGATCGACCGTCTTCATAGAGCCGATGGAGACCGTTCTCCTTAATAACACGCTCCGCAGCCTTGAGATGGACGAGAAAGACGAGATCCTGAGGATCCTCGCCGCTCTTACGCGCTCAGTCGGAGAGGCCAGCGACCAACTCGCCTCCAACATGGAAGTGCTCTTCAGGCTGGACATGATTCTCGCCGCGGCCAGGTTCAGCATGGAGTTCAGCTGCACCGAGCCCGACCTCAATTGCGACGGCAGGATTGTGATGCGTGCCGGAAGACATCCCATCCTGATTGAAACCCAGAAGCACAAGACCAACGGCGGCATCGTCCCGATCGATATCGTCCTGGGACCCGAAAAGCGCGGTCTGATTATCACGGGGCCCAACGCCGGAGGTAAGACCGTCGCCCTGAAGACCCTCGGCATCATGACCTTGCTCGCGAAGACGGGCCTTCATATACCTTGCGGCGACGGCACCGTGATCTCACTGTTCGGCAAGATCTATGTCGATATAGGCGATGAGCAATCGATAGAGCTAAGCCTCAGCACCTTCTCCTCGCACATGAGGAACATCATCAAAGTGCTGGACAATGCCGACAACGACGCCCTGGTGCTCTTAGATGAGATCGGCGCAGGCACCGATCCGGCAGAGGGCACCGCGCTTGCCCGGGCTGTGATCGAGGAACTCCTTGGCAAGGGAGCGACGCTGGTTGCGACCACCCATCATATGGATCTCAAAGTCCTGGCGCATGAGAACCCGCTGCTTGAGAATGCATCGATGGAGTTCGACAGCCGCAATCTCGAGCCCACATACCGGCTGATCCAGGGTGTGCCGGGTGCGAGCCACGCTTTTGAGATTGCCTCGCGGATGGGACTGGATGAGGCCACGCTTGCGAGGGCCAGAGCCTACTGCGGCGGCGATCGCGTCAACCTCGAAGACCTGAGCCGCGATCTCTTGGAGAAGATAAGGAAAATCGAAGAGGAGGAGGCGACGGTCGAGGCCAAGCACCGGAGGGCCGATGAGATTCTGGCCGAGTACGAGGGCAGGCTGGATGAGATAAAGACCCACGAAAGGGATCTGCGCAAGCAGGCCTTGAAGGATGCGCGGGGCATTGTCGAGGAGGCCAAGCGAACCGCCGAGAAGGTGGTGCGGGAACTCAAGGAGCTCAAGGAACTCGAGGAGCGCAAGGAGCTCGAGGAGCGCAGGGAGGCTCGAGCCTCGAGGGCGCCGCAGGCTGCCAAGGTGATTGAGAAGCAGATCCGGGAAGAGGCCTGGCGACTCACAGAGGCGATCCAGGAGATGGAAGCCCCGCGCTCGCCCCGAGAGCCTTTGCGGCAGGTCGCCGTCGGGGCGAGAACCTACGTTAAGCCTCTGGCAAGCGAAGGCGTGATCGTCCGAGGCCCCGATGCGAAGGGCAGGGTCGAGGTGATAGTGGGGGCCATGCGGGCCGAGGTCGGCGCCGGCGATCTCTTCGAACCCGGTGTGGCCGCTGCGCCCAAGCCTGCGGGCGGGGTACGTTTCGAAGCCAAGGTGGTGCCTCCGGAGCTTGACGTTCGAGGTATGACTGCCGAAGATGCCTGGGAGATTGTGGACAAGTACCTTGATGATGCAGCCTTGTGCGGGCTTCCCTTTGTGAGGGTAATCCACGGCAAAGGCAAGGGCGTCCTGGCGCGGCGGATCGCCGAGATGCTTGCCGCGCATCCCAGGGTCAAGTCTCACAGGTTCGGGGACTCGGGCGAGGGCGGCACGGGGGTCACGATAATCGATCTTGAAAAGGAGTGACGATGGCATTTTCGATTCCTGAAGATGTCGTCGACAAGGTCAGAGAGGCCGCCGATATCGTGGAGGTGATCTCCGACCACGTGACCCTGAAGCAGACCGGCAAGAGCTTCAAGGCGCTGTGCCCGTTTCATCCCGAGAAAACTCCGTCCTTCGTAGTGAGCCGGGAGAAGCAGATCTATCATTGTTTCGGATGCGGAGCCGGCGGCAACGTTATCAACTTCCTGATGCAGTACGAGAGTGTCACGTTCCCCGAAGCCGTTCGCGCCCTCGCCAAGCGTTACGGAATTCCGGTCCCTAGAACCGGACCCCAGGTCGGGTCGGATGTGGATTTTGCTTACAGGCTCAATGCCCTTGCCGCCAAGGTGTACAGTGCTGCGATGTCGGCCACAAAGGAGGGAACTCAGGCGCGAGCATACTTGAGGTCGCGGGGCATAGATGAAGCTACCGAGAACGAGTTCATGCTGGGCTATGCGCCCTCCGAGGGGAATCTCCTCCTGCAGGAGGCGCGACGTTACAAGATCGACGAAGCCAAACTCGCGGCGTTGGGGCTTGCAGTTGGGAGTGGGCGGGAGATGCGCGATCTCTTCAGGCGGCGCCTCATCTTCCCAATAGTAAGCGCCGGCGGGCGAATCCTGGGGTTCGGCGGCCGAGTGCTGGACTCCTCCCAACCCAAGTATCTCAACTCACCCGAGACGCGGGTCTTCCGGAAATCCAATACGCTCTATGGAATCCATACCGCCAAGAATGAGATCCGTGCCGAAGGCCTCGCCATAGTGGTCGAAGGCTATATGGACGTGATTGCGCTGCACACCAACGGCCTGCAAAATGCCGTGGCTTCTCTCGGTACGGCGTTTACCGCCGAACAGGGGCGCAGTCTCAGGCGCTACTGCGACACGGCCGTCTTCCTGTACGACGGCGACGAAGCCGGCAGGATTGCGACCCTGCGAGCCTGCGCGGTGGCCGCCGAGGCCGATCTCAAGACCAGGGTTACCCGGCTCCCCCAGGGACAGGATCCCGATTCCTTCGTGCGCCGAAGCGGCAGGGAGGCCCTTGTGAAACTCCTGGGCGACGCGGCCCATTACGTGGACTTCGTGCTTTCCGAGGGCGGGGGCGAGGACAAGGAAGACATAGTCAAGTTCGCGCTGGGCATAATCAGTAGAATAAGAGACCCGATTAGGGCCTCGCTTGATACAAAGCGCCTGGCCGATGGCAGCGGTGTCGGCCAGGCAGCTCTCACGAGAGCACTTGCCGGCATGGCCAAGCCAAAGGAAAGGCCGGCCGAGAAAGGGCCTGCCGAAATCAAAGATAATGGGCTCGCCCCTTGCGATAAGATTGAGAAATCCCTAATTTCTATACTGATCGGTTTTCCGGAGCGGGCTGAGAGGGTGTTCGAGAGTCTATCACCGTCGGATTTCCTGGACCACAGGATGCGAAAGATCGCCGAGACAATACTGGACAGAAGATCTCGGGGGCTCGGCTGCGAGGCCAGTGCGCTCCTGACGGTGCTGGAAGACGGCCCGACCAGGAGTCTCCTTATCGATTGCTCGGTTGTGGCCCATGCCGCCGGTGACCCCGAACGCATGGTATCCGATCATATCCTTTGCATGAAGAAGCGCATGCTCACAAGAGATATTGAACTTCTGCGAAAGCAAATCCGCACGGCGGAAAACGAAGGCGATCAAAATCTCTTGGGAACGCTGCTTGCTCGGAGACAGGAACTTGCTCACGAACTCAGGCTACTTTCGACCTAACCTTTAGGTAAGCGGCTTACACTAAAGGGAAAGGAGAAAGCAGGAGATGAAATCTGGATTGAGGCCGGAGATAGTAAGAGGCCTAAAAGAGCTCGGCGTGAGGCAGAAGTACATCACTTGGGACCAGATCAACGAGTGCCTCGGTATCGACGCCACTGTCGATGACATGGACCGGGTGACCATAATGTTTCGCGACATGAAGATCGTCGTGGTGGACACGCCGGAAGAAGCCTTTCAGAAGCGGGCCAAGGATGAGAAGGAGAAGGCCAAGAAGGTCGAGGCCCAGATGGTCAGCCAGGGCGCTCGCTACGACGATCCTATCAGGATGTACTTGAAGGAGATGGGCAAGGTTCCTTTGCTTGACCGTGAGGGCGAGATCAGGCTGGCCAAGCAGATTGAGGAAGGTCAGACCCGGGTGGAGCGGGCGGTCTTCAGCTGTCCGACGTCCTTCCGGGATCTGAGCGTTCTCGGCCAGCGCCTCGATAAGGGCAAGATAAAGATCGAGGATTTTCTCCAGGTCGATGTCGGAGCATGGGGGCCGATGTACACCGGCCGCAGGGAGAAACACAGGGCCCTCAGGTACATCAAGAAAGTCCTGAGGCTGAACGAAGACATCGAGCGGGTCGAGAAGAAACTCCTGACCAGGGCCGGCAAGAAAAAGGAGAAGCATTATCGTACTCAGCTGGAACGGCTGCTGGGCCGCAGGCTCAAGGAGCTGGCCAACTTGAGGCTCCATCGCCAGCAGATCGATAAGCTTGCCGATCGGCCGAGAAGTCTCGCGGCACGCATATCGGAGTGCGACAAAGAGGTTCAGGACGTTGAGAAGGAAGCCGCGTGCGAAGCGGTCATGATTCTTGAACTGGCCCGGCTTGCTTCGCGGGGTGGCGCCAAGGCCAAGAAGGCGCTGAAGTCCGCAGACATCACGTCCCAGGAAGCCAAGAATTTCGAGAAACGCATAAGAAACGCCAGGAGGAAAGCGCGGCGAGTTGAGGTCGAAGCACGGATGACCGCTCGCGAGCTGCTTCATCTCGTAAAGGAGATCGAAGTAGGCGAGCTGATGGTCAACGACGGCAAGAAGCGGATGGTCGAGGCCAATGTCCGGCTGGTGATCTCGATTGCCAAGCGCTATGTCAACCGGGGTCTCGAGTTCCTCGATCTGATTCAGGAAGGCAACAGCGGCCTCATGCGCGCGGTCGAGAAATTCGACTACAAGAAAGGCTACAAATTCTCCACCTATGCGACCTGGTGGATCAGGCAGGCCATAACGCGGGCGATCGCCGATCAGGCGCGAACGATCCGAGTGCCCGTCCACATGATCGAGGCCATAAACAAGGTGCTTCGCGCTTCCCGGCGGCTCGTCCAGGAATATGGGCGTGAGCCCTCGCCTGAGGAAATCGCCAAGAACCTTGATCTGCCGGCCGACAAAGTGAAGAGCGTCCTTAAGGCCGCCCAGGAACCCATATCGCTCGATCGGCCGATAGGTGAAGATGAGGACAGCAATCTGGGTGACTTCATCGAGGATACCCGCGTGGTGTCTCCGGCCCAATCGGCGGCTTTCGTGATGCTTCAGGAAGCAATGAGCAGCGTGCTCTCGACCCTGACGCGGCGCGAAGAGAAGGTGATAAGACTCAGGTTCGGGCTCGGTGACGGCTGCCCGAGAACGCTTGAAGAGGTGGGCAGCATCTTCAATGTGACACGTGAGAGGGTGCGGCAAATCGAGGCGAAGGCCCTTCGGAAACTCAAGCACCCGTCCCGGGCCAGGAAACTCACCGGTTACATAGATGTGCCCTGAAACGCAGGCCAGTTTTAGCTTGATTATGCCAGGGGCATGTTATAAAAAGGCCAGTGGGGCCCATAGCTCAGTTGGTCAGAGCGCCCGGCTCATAACCGGAAGGTCCTAGGTTCGAGACCTAGTGGGCCCACCAATTTTTATAGGATCTCTGGAGACAAGGGCGATTAGCTCAGCGGTTTAGAGCGCCCGCCTCACACGCGGGAGGTCACTGGTTCAATCCCAGTATCGCCCACCATTTGCGTGACGATGCCGGATCGATGTGAGAGATGCTGGATCGATTAAAGAAATGTAGAAAAGTCTGGGAGATCGAGGTCGACGAGCGACCCGAGAGGCGTGTGCCGCAGCCGGTACACGCCTTTTTGCTTTTCTTAGGACTTTCTTGCCCTCAAGGGTGGGGAAGGAAGGGGTAACTTCATGAAGCAGACGATAGACCTGCTTTTCCAGCTTCAGGAGCTTGACGACGAGATCGACGACTTGAGATCGGAAGAGGACGCCCTACCTCAGCAGAAACTCGACCTCGAGAGCCAGCTCCACGAGATCGAGATCAGGGTCAAGGCGCATAAGCAGGAATCACTTGACCTGGCGAAACTGAGAAAGGAGAAAGAGATCGATCTTGAGTCCATCGGTGGAAAGAAGGCCAAGTTCCAGGGCCAGCTCTACCAGGTTAAGAGCAACCGCGAATACGACGCGCTGCAGCACGAGATAGCCGGTCTTGACGGGCAGATCTCGAAACTCGAAGACGAGGTTCTTGAGATTCTCGAACGCGCCGAGAGGACGACTGCGGCCCGCGTCGAGGATGAGAGAGCCCTTAAGGCCGCGACGGAGCAAGTCAAGGCGGGGCACGCCGCGCTTGATAAGAAGGCTCGAGACCTGGGTCAAGCGATTGCGGCCAAGACTGCTGAGAGACAGAATCTGGTCTCCGGGGTCGACTCCGCGCTGCTCACAAGATATGAGAGGATACGGGAAAACAAAGATGGGTTGGCGGTGACCCTGGTCAAGAACGGCGCCTGTGGCGGCTGCTTCCGCAGGATCCCTCCTCAGGAGATGCAGATCTTGAGACGCAGCGATCGAGTGAACAGCTGTGAAGGATGCGGCAGGATTATTCTCTGGCGAGGGGATGAGCCTTGAGCGGCGATATCTCCTGCGCCCTGAGGCTGCTTGCCGGAGGGCAAGCCCTGGCCGACATATGGAAGGAAGCCGGTTACCCCTCGCGCAAGGCTCTCGCAGACGAGATCTTTGCGCTTGCCGAGCACACGCCTGCCCGTTCCAAGAAGGGCCAGACCCGCGGTGCGGGCCCGATCGGACGCATCATAGCCTACTCCGATGGGGCCTCGATCGGCAATCCCGGACATGCCGGCTGCGGAGTGCTCCTCGTGGACGAGGCCGGTGAAGTCGTGCTTGAGGATCACAAGTACCTGGGCCAGGCCACCAACAACGTGGCGGAGTACGAGGGTGCGATCCTGGCCCTCACGCGCGCCCTGGAGCTGGGCGTGCGCGCAATCGAATTAAGAGTTGACAGCACCCTCTTGGCCAATCAGATTAAGGGTGGGTATAAGGTCAAAAGCCCGAACCTCGCGACGCTCTACTGGAACCTCAAACAGCTGACGACGCAATTCGAGAGTTTCGACATCAAAGCGATTGGTCGGGCCGACAATAAAGAGGCGGATCGACTCGCCAATCTGGCGGTCGCATCGCGCAAGTGAGCACGGTATCGCGCAGTTTGAGGCAGCGTCACAGAGACTGTAGCAACTTCACGCAGATGATAGTAACTTCACCTGAGATGGAGGCCGGAGTAGGTTAGGTGGTCGCGCACAGGCTCGTCCTGTGTGAGGAAAGTCCGAGCTCCAGAGGGCAGGGCGCTGGATAACACCCAGTGGGAGCAATCCTAAGGAAAGTGCCACAGAAAACATACCGCCAGCTTCGGCTGGTAAGGGTGAAAAGGTGAGGTAAGAGCTCACCAGTACCTCTGGCGACAGGGGTAGCTTGGTAAACCCCGCCTGGAGCAAGACCAAATAGGGGAAGAGAAGTGGCCCGCTTCGCTATGATTCCCGGGTAGGGTCGCTTGAGGTGCGAGGAGACTCGCATCCCAGAGTAATGATCACCGGTGGCAGCCGGCGAGCGGACGCCGCGCCGTCACGACAGAACTCGGCTTACTACCTGCTCCGGCTTCCGCACTCTATCGCGCCTCCTGTGACGAGTGCGCCTCCTTGCGGCTCGTGCCCATGCTGCGCCTCAGCAGGCGAGTTTTCACTTCCGCCGGGGCCTGCCGTTTCCGATATTCTTCTTGTAGCATGCGCCCGAGCCGATTACAGTAAGGTCTACCATGACTGAGGATCCAAGCCAAAAGAACAATTCCCCTCAGGATTTTAGCGTCGAGGCGCTGCTCGCCGACATCGACAGGCTCCGCCCCGGAGCCGACAAGGACCTCATACGACGAGCCTATCTGTTTAGCGCCCGTGCCCACGACGGCCAGCTACGCATGTCAGGCGATCCCTACGTCACCCACTGCGTCGAAGTGGCGCGCAACCTGGCGGGTCTGCGTCTCGATTCGGTGACCATGGTTTGCGGGCTCTTGCACGACATCGTTGAAGATACTCCCGTGGGACTCAATGAGGTCAGGGAGAAGTTCGGAGAGGAGATCGGAGCAATCGTCGACGGCGTCACCCACATCAGTGCCATGAGTTTTGAGAGCCCCGAGCAGGAGCAGATGGAGAAATACCGCAAGATGCTGATCTCGATGGCTAAGGATGTGCGGGTGATTCTGATTAAGCTCGCCGACAGGCTCCATAACATGAGGACGCTTCAGTATCTTCCCGAGCCTGACCGCCGCCGGATCGCGAGGGAGACGCTTGACGTATTCGCTCCGCTTGCGCACCGGTTGGGGATAGCCAAGATCAAGTGGGAGCTTGAGGATCTCTCGCTCAAGTACCTTGAACCTGAGACTTACGACCAGCTGGCCGACCAGGTTGCCCACAGCCGCAAGGACAGGGAGACCTTCATCGACGAGCTCACCGGGCCTCTGCTTGAGAAACTCAGATCTGCTGGAATCGATGCCGAGATTGCCGGGCGGCCCAAACACTTCTACAGCATCTACATGAAAATGAAGAGCCAGGGAAGACCGATCGAGGACATCTTCGATCTGCTTGCGGTCCGGGTTATCGTTAACGATATCTCCGAGTGCTATAAGGCCTTGGGCGTGGTCCACGCGAACTACACCCCTGTCCTGGACCGCATCAAGGACTTCATTGCGATCCCCAAGCAGAATATGTACAGGTCGCTCCATACGACGGTGATCGGGCCGCGGGGTGAGATGGTGGAGATCCAGATACGCACCCGCGAAATGCACAAGACCGCGGAGGAGGGAATCGCAGCCCACTGGCGCTACAAAGACGGCGGTGAGGCCGACCGGAAGATGGATGACCAGCTGGCGTGGCTCCGGCGGACCCTTGAGTGGTTGCAGGATCTGACCGATCCCAGCGAGTTTATGTATTCCCTTAAGGCTGACCTCTATCATGATGAAATCTTTGTATTTACACCCAAGGGAGCTCTCAAAAATCTGCCGCGGGGAGCGACCCCGATAGACTTCGCATATGCCGTCCACACCCAGGTCGGGAACCAGTGCGTGGGCGCGAAAGTCAAAGGGAAGCTCGTGCCCCTCAATCACGAGCTCAAGAACGGTGACACCGTTGAGATCATAACCCAGGCCAATGCCCAGCCCAGCCGGGACTGGCTGAAGATCGTCAAGACCGCGGGGGCCCGTTCGCGGATAAACCGCTGGCTCAAGGCCAAGGGCTACAAACAGAGCGTGAGCCTCGGCCTGGAGTCGCTCCAGCGCGAGTTCCGAAAAGCGCGGAAGCCCACTCCCTCTGAGAAGGAACTCAAAGACGTGGCCCAGTCGTTCGGAAAAGATGACCATGAAGATTTCCTTTTTGCGATCGGCTGCGGTGAGATCTCCTGCCATCAGGTCCTGCGCAAGATCTATCCCGCAAAGAAGAAAGAACCTGTGCCTGCCAAGGGACCATCTCGGGTCCGGCCCCTTCATGGCATCAGGATCCAGGGAATGGATGACATCCTGATAAGGTTCGCCAAGTGCTGCCAGCCGGTTCCCGGGGATCCGGTGGTCGGCGTGATAACCAAGGGCAGGGGCATATCGGTTCACCGAGAGATCTGCCAGAACATTTTCAAGCAGGGTGTGCCCGAGGAGCGAATCGTGCAGGCAGACTGGGATACCGACCGCGATCAAACCTTCTCGGTCAAAGTGAGTCTTACGAGCGAAGACAGACGGAACCTGCTCGTGGAAATTGCAAAGGCGATTGCCGACGAGCAGGCCAACATCTCCGATATGCAGATGGCGAACCGCGGCGCCCTGTGCACGGGGACCTTCATCGTGGAAGTCAAGAACCTCCGGCAACTCCACAGCGTGATCAAGGCCCTATCCAAGATCAAAGGCGTGCGCGAGGTGGCGAGGAAAGGCGAGGCGGGTGAGCAGTGAGCGACGCCGAGCCGCGGCTCGCTGAGCCGCGCGTGACCCAACCGGAGGATTCCAGGCGTGAAGGCAGGATTTGGCTTACCTATCCTGAACTGTGCTCCCCGGGGCTGGTTCACGGTATCGTGGTCTTCGAAGAGTTCGATTCCGGAGTGCCGTACGATAGGTGGACCGGAGTCGCTGCGGACTTCCTGAGAAGGCATCTCCTTGTCCCGCCCGCGGCCAAGCGACCGGCCCCAGAACCGGTGCCGGATCCTGGCCAAGCATCCGGTGTCGCGATCCTGCTGCCGCGCCAGGTTCACGGCAATGTGATCCGAACGACTGATGCCGATAGCGCCTATCCTGATCCGAACACCCTGGTCTGTGACGGCCTGGCTACCAACCGGACCGACGTCGTGATCGGTGTCAGCGTAGCCGATTGCATCCCGCTGTTTGCGGCCGACATCGCCAACCGTGTAATCGGTGTCGCGCATTGCGGTTGGAAAGGCATCGCCTCGGGCATAGTGGAGGAGCTCGTAGGGTCCCTGAGGAAGCTTGGCGGTGATCCTCGGACGACGCGCTGCCTCATAGGTCCGGGCATTGGCCGGTGCTGCTACGAGGTCGGCGGCGATCTCTTGCGGGAATTCCCCTCCGATGAAGTAAGCCGCTTTTCGCAAGCGAGACGCGGCGCAACCTTCTTCGATCTCAAACAGGTGGTCGCTGCGCGGCTCGCCGGCGAGGGCGTCGATACATCCAGGATTTCAATTGACAAGACCTGTACCTCGTGCCAGAAGTATGCTGGTAAGCGTGCGTTGCCTTCGTATCGCCGGGACGGTAACAGTTGCGGCAGGATAGTAGCCGTTCTCGGGCTTAGCGGGTAAGGTGGAATTCGGAGGTGGGCCTTGAGGGCAGTTGTCCAGAGGGTGAAACATGGGAGGGTCATGGTCGAGGGCGAGACGATTGCCCGGATCGAGAAGGGTTTTGTGATCTTGCTGGGAGTGGCTCGGGGAGATACCGAGGAGACTGCACGGTGGCTCGCCAAGAAGTGCGCGGGCTTGAGAGTCTTTGAGGATGAAGCAGGTCTTATGAATCTCGGACTCAGTGATGTCGGCGGCAAGGCGATCGTGGTCTCCCAGTTCACGCTCTACGGCGACTGCTCCAAGGGCAAGCGGCCGAGCTTTGCGGATTCGGCGCCACCCGAGATTGCCGAACCGCTTTACCAAGTCTTTGTGAATGCTATGCGTGAAGAAGGCGTAGAGGTCGAGACCGGCAAGTTTCAGGCCAAGATGCTGGTCGAGATCGCCAACGATGGTCCGGTCACTTTGATTCTCGAGCGGTGATCCCAATTTGAAACCTTTCCCGTTTTTCGACAAGCGAATCATACTTGCGTCGCAATCGCCGCGGCGGCGCTATCTTCTGGGCCTCGTGGGCATAAGACACAAGGTGATCGTTCCTCGGCTGAGGGAGGAAGATCACGCCCACGAGAATCCCGTGAAACACGTGCTCCGGCTGGCAAGCCTAAAAGCCCGCTCGGTGCGGCCCGAAGTTGCGCGCGGCATCATTTTGGGTGCCGATACTATCGTGGTTCTGGATAAAGACATCCTGGAGAAGCCTCGCAACAAGGCCGATGCCAAGCGCATGCTCCGGAGGCTCGCGGGACACTGGCACCAGGTCTATACGGGTCTTGCCCTCATCGATGCGGCCACGGGCAGCGAGGTGCGAGGTTACGAACGCAGCCTGGTCAAGATAAGGCGCATGACCGGCTCCGAGATCGATGCTTATATCGCGACCGAAGAGCCTATGGACAAAGCGGGCTCTTACGGGATCCAGGGCTACGGGGCGGCCATAGTCGAGAAAGTGAACGGCTGCTACTTCAACGTGGTCGGGCTCCCACTTGTGAGACTCTTGTATCTCGTGCGGGAACTTGAGAAGATCACGGAGAAGCGAAAGTAAAGGATGGTCGCTTAGGCGACGCGTGCACGCGGGCTTCGCGCCGCGATTGATGGGAGTGGTCAGCAATGCCGGTCTTCAATTATGACTTCCAGGTCAGCACCAAGGGTTATTGCGATGTCATCGATGTTACGGAGGAAGTGCAGGAGTTCGTGCGCCAGTCGGGGCTCAAGGATGGGCTCGCGACCGTCTTTGTGCCCGGAGCGACTGCCGGTGTCACAACTGTCGAATACGAGTCGGGCCTTGTCGCCGACTTGAAAGCCGCCTTCGAGAGGCTCGTCCCGAGGAACATAAGCTATGATCACGACAGCCGGTGGGGCGACGGCAACGGTTTCTCCCACGTGAGGGCCGCGTTGCTTAAGGCTTCGCTCTCGGTGCCCTTCTCAGGCGGCAGCCTGATTACGGGCACGTGGCAGCAAATCGTGGTCGTCGATTTCGACAACCGGCCAAGAAGGCGTAAGGTGGTCGTCCAGGTTATGGGGGAGTGACCAATGCTTGAACTACCCGTCAAACCCATCGAATGGTCCGAGGATCGGGTGCGAATCATCGATCAACGGGAATTGCCGGGCCGCGAAATCCGGCTTGACCTTAAGAGTGCCGAGGAGGTGGCCGGTGCAATCTGCAGCATGGCCTTGCGTGGCGCTCCCTTGATCGGGGTTGCTGCAGCAATGGGTGTGGCTGCGGAGTCGCGGCGCCGGCTGGCTTCGGGTGAGAAAGAGTTCAGGCAGAAGGTACAGGAGGCAATCCAGTTGATCCGCGCCACCCGGCCCACGGCGTCGAACCTCTTCTGGGCCCTCAAACGGATGTCCGCCGTGCTCGAATCGAATGCGGGGCGTAGCCCTCGCGACTTGTCAGATGAGCTCGTCCGCGAAGCGCTCGCAATCTATGAAGATGATCTTGAGACGGGACGACGCATGGGGGAGATCGGGGCGGAACTCGTCAAGGATGGTATGACTTTGCTCACTCACTGTAACGCCGGCGGTCTTGCGACCTCGGGTTTTGGAACGGCGGTGGCCCCGATGTATGTGGCTCACCAACGCGGAGTCAAATTCAAGGTGCTGGCCGACGAGACCCGACCTCTCCTACAGGGCGCGCGCCTCACGGCCTGGGAGCTTAAGCGTGCCGGCATCGATGTCACCGTGATATGCGATTCCGCGTGTCACCTGCTCATGGCAAGAGGCAAAGTGAATCTTGTCTTCGTAGGATCGGATCGAATCACCTTAAGCGGCGATTTCGCAAATAAGATCGGCACCTACGGTGTGGCCCTTTCCGCCAAGGCCAACGGCGTACCCTTCTATGCGGTTGCTCCCCTCTCGACCGTGGACTTCAACCTTGAAAGAGGAGAGGACATACCGATCGAGGAACGTGACCCTTCGGAGGTCACTCACCTGGCCGGCAAGCTGATTACGCCCGAGGGCGTCCCTGCCCTGAACCCGGCCTTTGATGTCACACCTGCCGACTTGGTGACCGGGATAATCACCGAGAAGGGCCTGGTGAAGCGCCCCTTCAAAGAGGGCCTCCTCAGGCTCAGGTCCTGATCCGTGCCGGCCGGCCAGTCGGACAATCGGAAAACCGCGTAATTTGGGTCGTGAACCGGAGCCCTCCGCAGTTACTCATAGTTCCCGCAGCGCCACGACTACCGGCAGGCGCGCAGCGCGCACCGCAGGCGGAAGCCCGCCGATCACACCCATGAGCACCGCAAAGGCAATACCGGTTCCCAGGATCGCCGGCGTCACGCGGAAGGAAAACGCCAGGTAAGAGAAACTCGCCCAGTTCATCGTACCCGCTGTGAACCCGTTGAAGGGCAGAGCCGCCAGGCAGCCGAGTGCGCCTCCAGAGAGGGCGATGATCATCGACTCAGTCAAGAATGAGGCCACAACGCTTCCTGGGCCGAACCCAAGGGCTTTAAGTGTGCCGATCTCCGAGGACCGTGCCGCGACCGCCGAGTACATGGTATTCGAGGCGGCGAATACGGCTCCCACCGCCATCACCGCGGCGACCAGGAAGCCGAGCGTGCGGATCACCATAGCCACCGTGCGCGACTGTTCGGCGTACCACGCCCGCTCTTGGAAAACATCAACCGTGAGGCGCGGGTCGCTCGTGAGGGCATCCTTGAACTGCTGCAAACCGGCCGGGGATGATAGCCGCGCGGTGACCGACTGGAAGACATTGGTGGGACGTTTGTAGATCTGGTTGAGCACGCTCGCATCACACCAGACCTCCGAATCGAAAGAGCTGTTGCCGGCGTCGAAGACCCCAACCACGGTCCACGTGCCGCCGCCGAAGTTCACCTTGGAGCCGAGCTCGAAACCCTTGTAAATGCCCGGCACGTTCTTGCCGACCACTAGCTCGGCGAGGCCGCTCTGCAGGAACCGTCCCTGGGCAATGCGGATGTCGGGACGTACCTCAAGGGCAAGCGGTGAGATGCCTCGAATCTGAACGTTGGCGTCAGACCCGGAAGCGATCAGCGGAAAGGCCCCAATCACCACGACCTCGGCGCTCACCAGCGGATCCCCACCGGCCGAGCGAGCAACACCCGGTGCGTCGGCAATCACCTTGACCTGGTCGAGCATGATGGCGCTCATCATTTCGGCATCAGCCCCGCCCCGCAGGATTATGGCGTTCTGGGGCGAGCCGGATGAAACCAGCGTCGCCCGGAATCCCTGGGCCATCGCCAGCATCACGATGAAGACGGCCACCGTGCCCGCAATGCTCAAGACTGCGACAAGGGTTGAGACCCAACGCTTGATGATGCTCCGGAAGTTATATTCCAAAGGTATCGGCACGCTCAGACTCCCCTCAAGGCATCGACGATCTTGAGGCGCATCGCACCCACTGCAGGGATGATCCCGGCTGCGGCGCCTGACAGCAGCGCAATTCCAAAACCCATAACAATCTGCTTGTTCCCAAGGTAGAAATTGGGAAGCATTCCATGCGTCGGGTCGCCGCTCAGGGTGAAGGCCTTGGCGAGTATAAGCCCGGCTGCGGCGCCTGCTGCCGCTACGATGAGCGATTCAGCGAGGACCAGGATGAGTACCGAAATGTCCGTGAACCCGAGGGTCTTCATGACGGCGAGCTCCCCGGTCCGCTCGCGGACGGCAATCGCCATCGAGTTGCCGGTCACCAGGAGCAGGGTAAAGAACACAACGCTCCCGATTGAGATAATTATCAGCCGGATGTTGCCGATCTGGCTGGCAAAACCGGCAGCAAATGCCTTCTCGGTTTCAGTCTTGGTCTCATAGGGGGAATTCGTGAAACGTTCGTCCACGGTGCGGGCCACATCGACTGCATTCTCGGGATCGTCAACCTGGATGACGTACCAACCCACTGTGCCCTTCATGAAGGGCCTTCGCTCCTCGAGGTAGGCATACTGAAACCAAAGCTCGGAGGTCGCCAGTTCTCTTCGCCGCACCTCGTAGATGCCGCGCACGTTGAGTTCCCAGGTCCCCCGCCAGATGGTGCCCTCAAGGGGGATGCGGTCGCCCAGCTTGAAGCCGAAACGGGCCGCAAGCTGAGGACTGATGATGCATCCTTGACGGTCGTTCAGGAAGGCATTCCACTGGTCGTCGGATAGGATGTATTCCGGATAGACGCGGCGGTAAGTGTCGGTGTCAATCGCGTAATTGGCAAAGAAGTTCTTCGCGTCCTGGTAGTATCCCCCGAACCAACAGGCAAAGGTGACGTCGGCGACGTGCGGCAGCTGCCGCATCTCGTCCCGGTAGGCGAAGGGCAGCGGCATGATGAGGGACACCTTGTTGCGCACGATCAGCCGGTTCGCGCCGGCCACGTCGACCCCACCCGTGAGAGCGGTTCGGATGGTCATAAGAAGTCCGAAGAGAAAAAGCGCTACCAGGAAGGACCCCGCCGTTAGCGCCGTCCGCATCTTCTTGCGTCTGAGGTTCACGAGGATGAGATGAAAGTACTTCATCAGGATTCCTCGTCACTCGCGCAGGGGCCAGATCCCGTGGGGCCGCACTCGAGGACCGTCCCCTTGTCCAGATGGAGCACGGTGTCGGCCCGCTTGGCAGCGAGGGAGTCGTGGGTCACCAGGAAGATGGTCTTGCCGTAATCCTTGGCGAGGCTCGTGATGATGTCGAGGATTTCATCGCCCGCTGCGCGGTCAAGATCGCCGGTCGGCTCGTCGCATAAGAGAATCGTGGGGTCGGCGACGATCGCACGGGCAATCGCGGCGCGCTGCTCCTGGCCGCCGGAAAGCTGCCGCGGGTAATGATCCTTTCGATCGCTGAGGCCCACCAAGTCCAGCGCGGCCTCCACGTGCTTGCGGCGCTCTGCCTTGGAGAGTCCGGTGAGGAGGAGCGGCAGCTGCACATTCTGGTAGGCCGTGAGGACGGGAATGAGGTTATATATCTGGAAGATGAATCCAATGTTGCGTGCGCGCCACGCGGCGAGTTTGCGCCCCGAAAGCCCGCTGATCTCGACTCCCGCGATTCGAACCGTGCCTGCGGTAGGCGTGTCGAGGCCGCCGAGCAGATTGAGGAGCGTCGTTTTCCCGGAGCCCGAAGGACCCATGAAGGCAATGAACTCGCCCTTGCCGACGTCGAGATTGAGCCCGCGGAGGACATCGATCTCTTCCTCGCCGCGCCGGTACTTCTTGTCGAGGTTCCGGACCTCAACAAGCGATCCGCTACCTTTGCCGTCGACCCTCACCATAATGATCTCCTTGCCTGATTCCCTTGCTTTGGATCACTTACTTCGCAGTGGAGACGCGCGAGCCGTCGTGGATCTCGCCGCCGGAGGATGTCACGACCTGTTCCCCGCTCCTCAGTCCCGCGAGAATCTCGATATCGGAGCCGCTTTCGCGCCCGGTCCGGATGCCGCGCCGTTCGACCCGGCCGTCCTTGATGACAAAGGCATAGGCCTGGTCCTTCTCACGCCTGACGGCATCGCTGGGCACAAACGTCAGGTTTGCACTCGTGGAATCCCCGGCACCCTCGAGGAAGGAGACTTTGACTCCCATGTCGGGGAGAATACGTGGATCGAGCTCGTCGAAAGTGATGCGCACCTTGACTGTTGCTTTCTCCCGGTCCGCAGTCGGAATCACGGTTCGGACCCTTGAGGGTATTCTCCAATCCGGGTAGGCATCGAGCGCGGCTTCGACGCGCTGCCCCGGTGTCACCCGAGCGATGTAGGATTCGTTGACGTCGACCTCGATCTCGAGCGAGCTCATATCCACGATCGTGGCCACGCCGGTACGCGTGTAGCCGCCGCCGGCCGAAATCGGGGAAACCATCTCTCCGGGCTGGGCGTCCTTGGAGACCACGATGCCGGCGAAGGGAGCGCGAACGATGCAGTTCTCGACATTCTGCCGGGCGATCCCGGCTGCGCGTTCGGCCGCCGTGACGCTGCTCTCGGCAACCTTGATCTGGGCTTGGTAGCTCGCTACCGCGGTCTCGGCGTTGTCCAGGTCCTTATCGCTCACCAGGTTTTGCGTGCGCAGCTCCCGGACGCGCTTAAGGTCCCGTGCCGCATTCGCAAGCCTGACCTGGATCTCATCGAGGGCGGCCGCCGCGACGGCGCTCTGGGCTTCGGTGGCGCGCAGGGCGACAATGGCATCAGAGTCGTCAAGCCGGGCGAGCACGTCGCCGGTCTTGACCTGCATGCCTTCATCGATCAAGACCTCAGCGATCTTCCCCGTGATCTTGGCTGAGATGGTTGCGCGGCGGCGTGGAGTGACATAGCCGCTGGCATTGAGCACTGCGGCCTGAGATGCCCTGGCCTCCCGCACTACAGCCACGCGCACTTCAACGGAGCGCCGTGCTACCGTGAGCCAGATGACTGCCACAAGGATGGCGACCGCGGCCACTGCGATTACAAGGACCGCACGCCAGTTGAATCCTGCTCGCTCTCTTGCCGCCGGGTCGATGCTCAGTTTTGAAAGGTCTCTGTTCATAATGGAAGTTGGCTAATATTACACAGCGGGCCCGGCGTATGCAATGCGAAAACGTATGGAGGGTAGGCGTGGGTACAAAGTGCCTTAGCGCTACTTGCCATGAGATAGAACCGCGAAGAAACTCACCTGTCCGAGCTAGCAATACCAGTTGCTCCGCCTTCGTGTATGCGCTAACCTGTCGGTTATGCGAAGCGAAGTCCGGGAACTTGAGTCCCATAGGGAGGTAATCTGCCGGGTGGTCCGAATGTGCATTTCCGCGATGTTCCGCACGTGATGCTCTGCATCGGAGAGGGGGTACTTGATGAGTAACGGTGCCGACAACGATGCCGTGCTGAAAGTGCTGCTTCAGGAGCAACAGCAGTACCGCGACGAGATCCAGATGTTCGATGCCCACTTCTTCAGGGTTATGGTCACATACGTCACCGGGTTGGTTGCGGCATTCGGATGGCTGGGCAGCCAGATAATCTTGAGAGCCGGCGCTCAGGTGGATCGGGCCGCGGCTGCAGGCATCAAAAGCGTCTCCCTGTCAGCAGCGACTAGAGACGTCATTGAGCAGCTTGCAGGCGGTCCCTTTTTCTTCTTGTTTGCAGCGATCCCGACGATCAGCGCCATGATGTTCCTATTCGTGGCGCGTGACTGGGCAAGCCTGCACGAGCGGTTCACACTCCTTAAGCCCCTGGCTGACGAGATCAAGCGGCAGCTTCCGAGCGAACGAATAAATCGAGATGCCGCCTTACGGCTGGATAGCGGCATGCCCTCGCCTCAGAAGAACCTCCGCGCAGGAATCGAGAAGACAGCTGTGACCCTCTGGTTCGGGGCAATTCTCATCACCTGTGTCATAATCCTTTGGAAAACAGCCGCACATCGTGACACGACTCTGAGGATGTTCTGGTGGGCGGGGCTCGGGTGTGGTGGTTTCCTGGTCGGCCTTCTAAGCCCTCTCGTGGTGTTGCGCAGATACACCCGTCGCAATTACCAGGTCCGGCCAGGGACGGGCAATGTCCCGCCGGAGCGTCAGGGTAACGCGTGACATACATGCGCGAGGTCTTGGCTTATGGTTGATTGGAGTCGACGGTGGGTGTAGGGCTAAAGGCGCGAGGCTCTCCGGTACGAGGTGTCACTTGGGGAGGCAGATGAATCCGGGGCGGGTCACCTCGACAAGATCTGACGAGCTTATGAAGGAAGTCTGCGTCAAGTTCGATGTCATGCTGAGGATGTGAGGGGAGGCCTTGTGGTGGCCCGCGGTGACCGAGATAAGCATCACTTGTGCCCTTTTTGGGTCGGCTATCTTCTCGCCAGCCCGATCAGGACGCTTATCCAGAACCCAGGGAAGATCCTTGCTCCGTTCGTAAGCCCAGGCATGCAGGTCTTGGAAGTTGGTCCGGCCATGGGGTTCTTTAGCCTTCCCTTGGCGAGACTCGTCGGCCCGAGTGGTCGAGTGGTCTGCGTGGATCTCCAGGAGAAGATGCTCCGGGCACTCGTGCGTCGTGCGCGCCGCGCCGGCCTAGCCGATCGCATCGAGACCCGGGTGTGTGGGGCAGAGACTCTTGGTGTAGCCGATCTTGCCGGCCAGACCGACTTCGTACTGGCCTTTGCGGTCGTCCATGAGGTCGGCGACAGGGCCCGGCTCTTCTCAGAGATTCGCGGCGTCCTCAAGGTGGGGGGCCGGGTGCTCTTCGCCGAGCCCAAGACCCACGTGTCTGGGCGCGGCTTCGAGGAGTCGCTCTCCGCCGCTGAGCGCAGCGGCCTCCGGCAGGTCGATTCTCCCAAGATTGCTCGGAGCTATGCAGTCCTGCTTGAAGCATCTCCTCTCGAAAGGGCCTGAGCATTCCGCTTGACATAAGCCAGTCGCCCTGATACGCTCAAACCACAAGAGAAGCTGCGACGCGTAAGATCGATTCCACTCAACTGTAGGGCTATGTGTGAGCCGCACCAAAGGAGGCAGGCCATGCAGCGCCTGATAAAGGTAGGGTTCGCAGGGCTGGTCGGAGTCGTGCTCGGCCTGAGCGCCGCTCCTGGCTACTCTGGAGTCGGGATTTGGGACGTCCAAGACGGTGTGCACGTGGGCCAGGGCAATGCTGGCCAGTGCACTGAGGTACTGCCGGGCGAGGATATGGACGGGGTACACGTCATTACGTGGTGGCCGAATGTGGGTGGGGGTCTCAATGGCGGAGTCAGGTTCTTCCCCTCATGGAGTTGGAACAATCCCGCGGCGGGTGACATGCTGTGCTTCCTCTATGACAGCCCGACCTTCATCGTCTGGTGGCAGGGCACATTCCTGAATCCGTCCCAGGAGGTTGTGGTTCAGCTGATGAACTGCGACAACAACGACGGCTGGGTCGACGTCTATGTGGACGGCCTCTTCGAGTTCGCGTACAACTCGTTCCACAATGTGTCCACGAATGTCAGGCTGGTCGGGACGGGATTCGGCAACGTCGCCCACATCGTGGATTTGCAGACTCACTTGAGCGGAGGTGACGTATCGATTGACTACGTGGCGGGAGGATCCGCCGCCTCGGCCGCCGACCCATCAACTTGGGGATCGATCAAAGCGCTGTTCAAGTAGTCACAGACGGGCACAATCAACAGCAGAAATCTGGGGACGCCGTACCTGATTCGAAGGCCATTGCAATTGTGACAACCTGTTGATACGATCGGTCCATGTCACTCGTCTCCCGCGAGATTGCCAAGCTGAAAGCGCGGCTCCCCGCGAGGATCGCCTTGCCACTCTTGGTTTGCTCGCTCTCAGCTGTGCTGCTCTTCCTCGGCTTTGTTGCGGACGTCTGGCGGGCAGCTGACCGGCAGTGGTTCGATTACCATCTGCTCGATATGGAGAGCTTCATCATAGGGAGAATGGCCAAATCGAGCCAGGATGGTATCCTGTCAGCCGGTGGGTTGCCCGGTCTGGGAAGCCTCAGCCGCACCCCGGTGCGTTATGCCGATATGCCCTTTGCGGATCAATACAAGGCCTACATCGAGGGCCTTCCCTTCGGAGCCTACACACCTTACGAATCGCAGATCGGGGGACAGGGAATCGTCCTGAGTGTCCTTGACAGACTGCTGCCTCTTAAACCTCAGGCGAAGCTGCGGCTCTTCAACACCCTCACCGCCTTGCTCTCAACCCTCGCCCTGACCGCGATCGTACTTTGGTTCTTCCTGGAGTTTGGACTGGTCCCCGCCTTGTTTGTCCTCGTGTCCGCCGTTACATCCCAATGGCTCGTGGTCTTCGGGCGGAACCTCTGGTGGTCTCTCTGGGCCTTCTATATGCCGGTGGCTGTAGTCATGTACTATCTGAGATCGAGAAGAGGACTGCGAGAAGTGAGGCTCGTGGCACTTGGGGCCATAGTCTTGCTTGCGGTCCTGGTCAAGTGCCTGTTCAATGGTTACGAGTACGGCACTTCTACCCTCATCATGATGGTGGTGCCTGCCGTCTATTACGGCATCCTGGAAAGGGCTGGACTTCGAAGGTTGCTCAAGGTTACGCTGGCGGTGATCGTCGGCTCAGGTCTTGCCGTCCTCTTGAGCCTTCTCATCTTGTGTTTCCAGATAGCGTCGGTCGAGGGCAGTTTCCTCGACGGTGTCGATCATATTGTGTATTCGTTTGAGAAGCGGACCCATGGCGATTCCGAGTATTTGCCATCGAAACTGGCTCCAAGTCTTGAAGCCCCCACCGCGCCAGTGCTTACAACCTACCTCAATGGGACCTTCTTCGATGTTCGCAACTGGGGGTCCCGGCCGGAACCTGGGGGAAAGCGAGGGGCGCTGGCCGTACGTTACTCACATCTTGTGATTGTGTTTCTGATTATGTCCGCGACCCTGTATCTTCTCGGGAAGAGGGCAGCCGTCGGCAATGGAGGCCGGAGAAACCTTGCCCTGATCGCGGCAACATGGTTTTCGGTCCTTGCCCCGCTATCCTGGTTTGTCGTCTTCAAGGCGCACTCGCAGATACACACCCGCATTAACTTCATTGTATGGCAGATGCCCTTTGTTCTGTTTGGCTTCGCGGTCTGTGGTGTAGCCGTGAGGAGTCTCTTGAGGCGTCCCGCAAGGCCGTCGGCGTGACTTAGCCGACTTCTCTCGCTCACCCACGGCGCCCGATGCGACCACAGCCGCCTTCGGATCCTCGTCAGGCTCCGCCTCACCGCTTTGTGCCAAAGTTCGCTACCCCTCCAATTGCGCTGCCACCAGTGAGGATCACGCCTCCTGCATTGTAAAGACAATGCGAAGCCATTGCAATTACGACAGCCTGTTGATACGATCGCCATAGCAGATCACCGACCGGAATACAGCCCAATGGTGATTAGGACGGGACAGTTTAACCCATAGTTAGGTAACAAGAAAGAATGCACACCAACAATCTGGGGGAGTGGGAACACGCCCACACATTTGGGCAGGAAATGAAGCGACCGGGAGAGTCCCGTACCCTGGTCGTTATCGCTCTCACTGCCATCACAATGGCTGTCGAGATTCTGGCCGGCCTGCTCTTCGGATCCATGGCGCTGCTGGCGGATGGCCTGCACATGGCGTCGCACGCGACTGCGCTCAGCATCAACGCTTATGCCTACGGGTATGCACGACGACATGCGGGCAGCCCGCGGTTCAGCTTCGGCACCGGCAAGGTTAACGCGCTCGGTGGCTTCACCGGGGCGGTCCTGCTGGCGACGTTCGCCGCGTTGATGGCTTGGCAGAGCATACACCGGCTCATCCATCCGATGAGAATCGCGTTCGATCAGGCCATCTTCGTCGCTGTGCTGGGCCTCGCCGTGAACGGGATCAGCGTCTTCATCCTCGACGTGCGCGACCGCCAGCACGAGCACGAGACCGATCATCGGGAAGGGCACCATCACGATCATAACCTCAGGTCGGCGTACCTGCACGTGATGGCCGACGCGTTGACCTCCGTCCTGGCCATCGGGGCCCTGCTCAGCGCCAAGTACCTCGGACTCTCCTGGATGGACCCCGCTGTGGGCATCGTGGGCGCGATCCTCGTGGCCCGGTGGTCCATAGGTCTTCTGCGTGCCACGAGTGACGTGCTGCTCGATCGGCGGGGGCCGGATCGTATCGCGGACGAGATCAAGGCGAGTGTCGAGGCTGACCAAGACAGCCGGGTGGCGGATCTGCACGTGTGGTCCATCGGCCCCAGTATCTACGCTGCGATCATCAAAGTGGTGGCGCACAAGCCCTCGTCACCTGACGAGTACAAGGCGCGCATCCCGCGCAACCTTGGCCTTGCGCACGTTTCGATCGAAGTCTGCGAGTGCGCGCCGGACGTTGCCGGGCAAGAACGTGCGCGATCAGCACCTGTCACCTGACCATGGCATCCACCAGCCGCTGCGCGGCTGCAGGTGATGCCGACAGCGTCACGCTGCGGGGGGTTATTCTGAGAGTCGAGAGCAGTGGGCTTTCAGCCACTTTGCCAAAGCGGGCTTGGAGATGCTGCCGGCAGCGAGCGTCGAGATTGTCGAGTAAGCTTCTTCCTCGGATGCATCGATCTGCCAGCCGTTCATCTGAAGGAAGATGTCCATGACGACAAAGGCAATTCTCTTGTTGCCATCCACAAACGGATGGTTTCTCGATAGGTGGTAGCCATATGCGGCGGCCTTGTCGAAGATCGTTCGGTGCAGGTGCTTGCCGGCGCCGGTCGTCTTGGGTTGAGCCAGAGCTGAGGAAAGGAGCCCTGGGTCACGGAGGCCGTATCGCCCCCCGTATCTTCGGATCAGGTCGGCATGGAGAAAGGGCACGATTTCCTCAGGTACGAACCGGGTGGCCATCAACGGGCCAAGGCCTTGAGGGCGTTTCGATACCGCTTGTTGGTTTTCTCGTAGGCTTTGGCCCAGGCGGTGAACTCGGGGTTGAAGGGAGTCAGAAAGAGTCCTTCCTCAGTCTGAACAAGATTGAGTTGATCGCCCTCGGAGAGGTGGTAGTTGTCGACGACTGCTTTGGGCAGAGTGATGCCGAGACTGTTGCCGACGCGGCGGACGGATGTCTTGAGCATTGTGCTTTCTCCTTTCGGGCAGTATTATAACAAGTGTATTACATCGAGTCAAGCAGTAAGATTCAATTGGTGCCGGATTGGCAGGGAACATCAACCCGAGTAAGATTTTCAAAGAATGAAGAAGATCAACCAATGAACCAAACTAATCCTGGTATCGAGCAACTGCCGCAAGGGGAGCCTCGCCGGAAGGGGAGAGTCCGAAACTTCTTCGCCGAACTCGGTCCCGGCTTGATTAGCGGAGCCGCCGATGACGACCCTTCAGGCATCTCGACTTATTCAGTGACCGGTGCATCCTTCGGCTACACACCGTTATGGACGGCACCCTTTTCTTTCCCGCTGATGGCTGCCGTCCAGTTGATGTGTGCGCGTCTAGGTTTGGTTACGGGGCGTGGGCTGGCAGGTGTCGTGCGGCTTCACTATCCACGTTGGGTTCTGTGGGTGTCGTGCTCGCTGTTGATTGTAGCTAATGTATTCAACATCGGGGCTGATCTTGGCGGTATGGCTGAAGCGACCGAAATGATGACGAGGGTCAAGTCGTACTATTGGACGCCGATCTATGCCATAGTGATTGTCTTGTTACTCTTTTTCTCCTCGTACCGTCGCATCGTTCGCGTCCTCAAATGGCTCACCCTCGTCCTCTTCGCCTACGTTGCGGCGGCGTTTCTTGCTCGACCGAACTGGCTATCTGCCTTGAGCGCGACCTTTGTACCGCACGTCCAGTGGTCAAGCGCGTTTCTGGCAACCTTTGTCGGCATACTCGGGACAACCATTTCGCCGTACCTCTTCTTCTGGCAGGCGACGCAAGAAGTTGAAGACGAGCGGGCGCAAGGAAAATGTACGGTAGAAGAGCGCGAAGGTGCGACTGACAAGGAACTGCGAGTGGCGCGAAAAGATGTCGTTATTGGAATGTTCTTTTCTAACTTAGTGATGTATTTCATCATTCTGACTACTGCCGCGACGCTACACACACATGGACTGACCAACATCGCAACTGCGCGGCAAGCGGCCGAAGCGTTGCGTCCCGTAGCCGGAGATGGAGCTTACCTGCTATTCACGCTCGGTTTGATCGGAACGGGGTTTCTGGGGATTCCCGTGCTTGTCGGCTCTGCCGCTTACGCGGTGGCGGAAGCACAAAGGTGGCAACACGGCTCGTTAGAAGATCGCCCACGTCTTGCGCCCAAATTTTACGCGATAGTCGCAGCCGCGATGGTGTTAGGCCTGGCGTTGGATTTTGTGGGCTTCAACGCAGTCAAGATGCTCTTCTATTCGGCAGTTCTTAACGGAGTGCTGGCACCGCCGTTGATTGTCCTCGTTGTGCTGCTGACGAGCAATTCTAAGATTATGGGCAGTCGTGCCAGTTCGCGACCGCTGCGTTACTTAGGATGGGCAACGGCTGCAATTATGACACTCGCCGCAATCGGAATGTTTGCGACGATGTGAGAAAGGATAACCGGGCCCAATTGCAACGTTCGGCCTGGCAAACGCTTTGCGTTTCGAGAGAATGGGCCTTATACTGGGATTAGCGTGGAGAGGGGTACGCGTTGCACTACATATTCGAGTGGGATCCTCGGAAGGCTGCAGCAAACCTCCGGAAACACGGGGTGAGTTTCGAGGGTGCTGCGCAGGTGTTTCTGGATCCATTGTCTCTCTCCCTTTATGACCGGCAGCACAGCCGAGGCGAGGATCGGTGGATAACCCTTGGGAAGAACGGCAGCAACAGATTGTTGGTCGTTGTCCATACCTTCCGGCAGATGGCCAAGAACGATTCTCGTATCAGGGTGATCTCGGCCCGGCGTGCTACGAGACGTGAGGCGAGGCAGTATTCTCTGAGGTGATTGTCGATGAGGAAAGAGTACGACTTCTCCGGAGCTGAGCGAGGCAAGTTCTATCGGCGGAATCTGCGCCTTAGCCTCCCAATCTACCTTGAGGCAGATGTCGCAGACTTTGTTCAGAAGCTTGCACGCAAGAAGAATCTGGATGCACAGACAGCGGTGAACCGGATACTGCGCACCAACAAACAGCTCCTCCAATCCATTCAGTAGTATCCAGGCTGAACACGTGGCTTGAGGATGGGGAGGTAATAGCAGATGCGTTGGATCACTCGTTCTCACGTTCACGTCGATCGCGTGGCTTGCCCTTGGCTGATCAAGCGGTTCATCGATTCTGATGCCGAGTTCCTCTTCGTTCCCAGGAGTGAGGTGGAGAGGGTCGCTCGGGAGACGGGCGCCATCCCGTTCGATGTGGCCGGGGTCGAGCTTGGCCACGTCGAGGGTCGATGCTCCTTCGAGTCCATCATCAAGAAGTATCAATTGACGGATCCGGCGCTGCTTCGACTGGCGCGGATCGTACACGCGGCGGACATCGGGGCGGATCTTCGCACCGATGACGTAGCACCGGGGCTGGAAGCGATCGCAACGGGATTCGGCGTTCTGTTCCCGGACGACAAGGAGAACCTTGAGCGTCAGTTCCGCGTGTACGATGCGCTCTACGCATGGTGCCGACTCCAGGTCGCCGGCGAGAGTGGGGCTGCCAGGTAAGAAGCGCGCTGAATCATTTTGGATCGACCCCGATGACAGCCAGCCGCCACCTGCGAAGTAGATACGGTTTGCATAGAGTCCCATGGCAGTATATCGAGTTCCGGCGTCGTTGAAACCCTCGATCAACAGCAGCAATGACGAATTGTATCTGGCCTTCGGACTGGATTTCTAGTAGGCGGAGCGGTCAGTTTCCAGACACCGATCTGCCGGGCGGCCAGCAATCCCTATTCCATGCGATTCTGACTAATAGTGCCGCCAACAGTGAACACGACACTCCTTGCATTGTAAAGTCGAAAGCCCTCCCGCTTTCAAGCTGCTCCGGGTTGAGGGGAGCAATTAGCCGGATGGAAGCAGCATAAGAACACCAACCGGGCCACATCCGGAAACCGGACAAGACCCATTTTGACGTATTGAACGATGCAAAATCCATTGTAATTGTGATAGTTCGTTGATATGGTGACAAGAACAGATCGCCGACCCGAATGCAGCCCAATGGTGATTACGACGGAACAGCCTGAGCCATCATCAGAGAGCAGAAGGTCGACGGAGGTTCTCATGGGGTATCGCAACAAAACCTACGTGATATTCGATGGCGACAAAGACATGTGGGCCTACGCGTTTATGAAGGGCTGGAACATCCACGATCACATGGATTTCGACTTCTATGACGCCCACGACATTCGACCCCTTACCGAGCGAGCGTCGGAAGAGACCGTTCGCGCCAGATTGAGTGAACGGCTGGGCAACACTAGGCAGGCGATCGTACTCATCGGAGAGAGCACACAGTATCTATACAAGTTCGTCCGGTGGGAGCTTGAGATGTGCCTCAATCGCGATGGGCCGATGATTGCCGTTAACCTAAATGGGAAGCGGCCCATGGACCCAGAGCGCTGTCCTCCGATTCTCAAAGAAGAGTACGTGGTCCATGTGGAGTTCAAAATGGCCATCATTTAATGCGCGCTCGATAATTTTCCGGACGAATACGCCAAACGCGAGCGTGGAGCTGGGGGTGATCGCTTCCACAATGACTCCGTGTATCAGAAGGTCAGTCTCTAGTGTCGTCGCCGAGGCAGCCTGATAGTCTCTCGCGCGATGCAGGGACCGCTTTGCCAGCGTCGCTTCGTTACGCGCGGCTGACGCAGCCCCTGATCGCAGGCGTTGGGACGTCGAGGAACGACACGTGGTGGGAGGAGGAGCAGATGAAGTACGTCGGTTTGACAGATGATCCTGGGCAGCGTAAGATAGCACATGGGAATCCATCGGACTGGTGGCAGCGATATTTTTCGACAGAGAAGGAGGCGCGGGATTGGGAGAGGGACATGGTTGCCAAACCCGGCTATACAGGAGGTGGTGGTGGCGAAGGTTGGCACTATGGGTACACGTACATCATAACTGCGTCCACCAAGCAGTAGCCTCATACGATACTGCACTCGATACCACTTTGCGTGATCCGCGCAGCGGCGACCACGCATGTCGCAGATGCTACTTAGCAAGGAAACAGGAGAGATATGACTCCACCGTCGCACCCCTTGGCAGAAATCTTTGGTCATTTAGTTACTGATTTCTCGGCGAAAGCATCTCGCTTCCGGGCGAAGCGCTTATGCCCCTTCAACAACAAGGTGCCCAATTGCACCAAAGACAAGGCGAAGAACCCGCTCGGGGTCTGCAGCATATACTTCGAGACGCAAGCCGTAATCACCTGCCCCATAAGATTCCGTGAGGACTGGCTGATCACCGAAGACGCCGCTTCGTTTTTTTTCGGCGAAGGCGTGACTTGGAGGCGGTTGACTGAAGTGCGGTTGAAAGATTCGCGGGGTGGCTCAGCTGGGAACATTGACGTTGTTCTGGCGGCACACGATGAGAAGGGACGGGTCTACGATTTTGGAGCTCTTGAGGTACAGGCTGTGTATATCTCCGGCAACGTGCGCGAGCCCTTCACGTACTACATGAAGGACCCGCAGCGTCATGCGGCGATGGATTGGACGGATCAGCCGGGCTATCCGAGACCCGACTATCTATCCTCATCTCGCAAGAGATGGGCTCCGCAACTCCTCTTCAAAGGTGGTATACTCAACATGTGGGGCAAGAGGATGGCCGTTGCGCTCAGCAAGGGCTTTTTTGAGACGCTGCCCCCGATAGCGAGAGTGCAAAAGGCGCAGGCCGACATAGCATGGTTCGTGTATGATCTAGAGCCGAGAAGGGGTAAGGAACACGGGGACCGCTTATCCCTTGTAAAGGTGGACGAAGTGTTCACAGGATTCCAGCCCGCGCTGGCCTCAATCACGACTTCCAGTGCGGGGGCGGTCAGCGATTTCATCACACAGCTCCAGGGCAAGCTCGACGGGCAGATTGAAGCCTCTCCAAAGAACACGACCATTGAAGGGCCATCCTGACATGAGAGCCACGAAACAGACATCGCTATTCCCGGAACTAGCGGCATGTGACGAGCGGCCGAAACCCGTGAACGTTGCGTCGGTGCCGCAGAGAAGTCCGTTCCGATATCCAGGCGGCAAGACGTGGTTCGTCCCAACGTTCAGAGAGTGGACTAGACATATTCATGCGCGCCCGCGGCTTCTCGTTGAGCCGTTTGCAGGAGGGGGTATCATCGGCCTCACGGCGCTGTTTGAAAACATTGTGGATACGGTCGTCATGGTGGAGCTCGACGAGGATATCGCCGCTGTCTGGCAGGCAGTCGTTGATGGGTCCGCGAAATGGCTTGCGAGGCGCATTCTCGAGTTCGACTTGACCAAAGACAAGGTGATCCAGGAGATTTCCAAGAAGCCGCGTTCCACGAGAGAGAGAGCCTTTCAGACAATATTGAAGAATCGCACCCTTCATGGGGGCATCCTAGCCAACGGCTCCGGGTTTCTGAAGTACGGCGAGAACGGAAAGGGGATTCGATCACGCTGGTACCCGGCCACATTGGCGAGACGCTTTCAGAATCTCGATCTCGTAGCTGGCCGGATGGATTTCCGCTGTGCCGATGGGCTGGAGGTAATTCGAGAGTATAAGTCTGATCCCCATGTGATTTTCTTCATAGATCCCCCCTATACAGCCGGGGGTAAAAAGGTGGGCAAGCGACTTTATCGATACTCCGAGATTGACCACGATAGGCTTTTCGCTCTCTGCCAGGAGATAAGCGGCGATTTCCTAATGACCTATGACAATGCCGAGGAAGTCATACGGATGGCTCGCCGTCACGGTCTGCAGATGCGGCTGATCCCCATGACCAATACGCACCACGCGATGATGGAGGAGCTCGTCATCGGCAAGGACTTGTCTTGGATGGACGCCTTCCCGGCCGTTCATGAACCGCGGTTCGCGTACCGTACTTCGGCGCGAAGGTGTGGGCGTCCCAACCAGCCGCACCACACGGACTCGGCTTTGCCGAGCCGCTGAGCAGCGCCGTCTGCCCTGAACCCCCCGCTCTCCGTCGAAAGCCGTTGACAGAAGGCCTGCGCCGTGTTACATTGACAGCAAATCGAGAACTCCTGTATAATTCAGAGCTTGGGAGGATTGAGATGGGTCAGAATATGCCTGAAAGGAAATGGTTTGTCGTTGATGCAGAGGGCAAGGTCTTAGGTAGACTTGCCAGTCCGGTGGCGGCCATCCTGCGCGGCAAGCACAAGCCGCAGTTCGCCCCCAATATAGATGTGGGCGACCACGTGATTGTGATCAATGCCGCAGGGGTGAAGCTCACCGGTAACAAGATCGAGGAAAAAGAGATCCAGCGGTTCAGCGGCTATGCCAGTGGCTTGCACAGGGTGCCTTACACGAAAGTGATGAGGGACAAGCCCGAGCTGGTGGTCGAGAAGGCCATCAAGGGAATGCTTCCGCACAACAGGCTCGGCCGCCAGATGGCCAAGAAGCTCAAGGTCTATCGCGGGCCGGATCATCCGCACACGGCTCAGAAGCCTGAACCGTTGAACCTGGAGGACTTGAACAAGAACCTTAAGTAAATAGTGAAACTAGACTACGACGGGAGGAGGTGAGTAATTGAAGAACCTGACGCAAGCGACAGGCAGGAGGAAGGAATCTGTAGCGCGAGTGGCGATCACCGAGGGCGACGGGCAGCGTACCGTCAACGGCAAGTCCATTATGGATTATTTCCAGATGGATAATGCGGTGATGATCGCTGAGGAGCCGCTCAGGACCTATTCTGCTGCCGACAAGATCAATGTGGTGGTTGAGGTACGGGGTGGCGGCAAGAACGGACAGGCGGGCGCCGTGCGGCTCGGGCTGGCACGGGCGATTGCAACGCTTGACCCTTCGCTCCATAAGCAACTCCGCGAGGGTGGTTTCCTTTCGCGCGACCCGCGCATGAAGGAACGCAAGAAGTACGGTCAGCCGGGTGCCAGAAAGAGATTCCAGTTCTCCAAGAGATAGAGAACAAGTTCACACATCTCCGGATTCCCTTCTGGGTATGGATCTTTGAGATTCAGTAGAGGGGATTTGAAGGGGGTGGAGGCTCAACCCAAAAGCGAGGTAGCAGTATGCCAGCCAAGAGTGTCACTATGAAAAGCCTGCTCGAAGCAGGCGTTCATTTTGGTCACCAGAAACGCCGCTGGAACCCGAAGATGAAGAAGTACATCTTCGTCGAGCGAAGCGGCATCTACATCATCGACCTCCAGAAAACCCTCGATTGTCTCGAGAAAGCCTGCAAGGTCGTCAAGGAATGCGCGGCCGAGGGCAGGTCGGTGCTTTTCGTGGGCACCAAGAAGCAGGCCAAGGACGTCTTCAAGGAAGAGGCCAAGCGCTGCAACATGCCGTGGGTCACCGAGCGTTGGCTGGGCGGCATGCTCACCAACTTTAACACCATCAAGAACAACATCACTCGCCTGAACGAGCTCGAGGCCATGGAAACTACGGGCCGGATGGCGTCGCTCTCCAAAAAAGAGGCGACCCGGCTCGGCAAAGAGCATATGAAGCTCGAGAAGGTCCTGGACGGCATACGTCACATGACAACGCTTCCGGGTGTCGTCTTTGTGATCGATACCCGCAAGGAGCGTATCGCCGTGGCCGAGGCCAACCGGCTTAAGATCCCGCTGGTGGGTGTCGTCGATACCAACTGCGATCCCGATCCCGTGAACTTTCCGATCCCCGGGAACGATGATGCGATCCGCTCGATCCGGCTCTTCGCCCGGGCGATCTCCAACACGGTGATCGAGGCCAAGGGTATGTCGACCGAGGGCGCCTTTGTGCCCGAGATGGAAGGGCGCGCGGAGGCGGAAGGCGAAGCCGGGCCGGAAGCTCAAGGTGCGGCCGAGGGTGCGCCTGAAGCCGTCGCCGAGCCTGGGCTCGAAGCCAAAGCCGAATCGGACAAAGAGTAAATAACCGGGTAACGCGAACATATATGGAGGCTGCAATGGGAGTATCAACCGACGATGTCAAATTGCTCAGGGAGAAAACCGCGGCCGGCATAATGGACTGCAAGAAGGCCTTGGCCGAGTCCGAGGGTAACATAGATCAGGCCGTGGAGTGGCTCCGTAAGCGCGGTATCGCGCGGGCCGCCAAGTTTGCCGAGAAGAAGGCAACCGAGGGCCTGATCCACGCCTATATCCACCCCGGCGGCAGGATCGGCGTGATTATCGAGGTCAACTGCGAGACCGATTTTGTGGCCCGCACCGACGACTTCAAGAATCTCGTGAACGATATCGCGCTCCAGATTGTGGCCACGAGGCCGCTGGGGCTCGCGCGGGAAGACATCCCCCAGGAAGTGGTCGACAAAGAGAAGGAAATCTACCGGAGCATGGCGCTTGCCGAGGGCAAGCCCGAGAAAGTGCTCGACAAGATAGTTGAGGGGCGGCTCGTAAAATTCTACGAGGACGCCTGTCTTATGGAGCAGATCTTTGTGAAGGATCAGGAGAAGAGGATCGGCGATCTCGTTAAGGAGCTCTCCGGCAAGACCGGCGAGAACATAGTGGTGAGACGCTTCGTCAGATTCCAGCTGGGAGACGCATCCTAGTGGGGCCTTACAAGCGGATTGTCCTTAAGCTAAGCGGCGAGGTCTTAGGTGGCGCGGCCCGCACCGTCCTCGACGTTGATTTCACGCGCACAGTCCTAGCCCAAATCAAAGACGTCGTCGCGATGGGGGTCGAGGTTGGGGTCGTGGTGGGCGGCGGCAATATCCTGAGGGGCTCTGAGGCTGTGAGGCGCGGCCTCGGGCGGGTCTCGGCAGATTCGATCGGAATGCTCGGCACCATCATAAACGGTATCGCGCTCCGCGATATTGGGCGTTCGATCGGCCTCGAGGTTCACGTGATGTCGGTTATCCCAAGCTCCAGCTTCGCCGAGTCTTACTCCGTCGATGAAGCAATCGCTCACCTCAAGGCCGGCAAGGTCGTCGTCTTCGCCGGGGGTACGGGGAATCCCTATCTCACTACGGATACAGCCGCTGCGATTCGTGCTGCCGAGATCGGGGCCGACGTGATCTTGAAGGCTACCAAGGTTGACGGGGTCTATTCCGCGGACCCGATGCTGGACCCCGCAGCCAAGCGGTTCGACACAATCGGCGTCGAGGATGCGATGAAGATGAATTTAGGCTTCATGGACCGCTCCGCGCTCTGCCTGTGTAACGAAGCCGAGATGCCGGTCGTGGTCTTTAATATCTTTGAGAAGGACAGCATCAAGCGGGTAGCAAGTGGCGAGAAGATCGGAACCGTTGTCAGGGGGGTGTCGCATGATCGATAAGCTGCTTACCGATACCGAGGAACGGATGAAGAAATCGCTCGCGGCCTTCAGGCGCGAGCTTTCAATGATACGAACCGGCAAGGCGAGCACCGCCTTGCTTGATGGCATCAAGGTGGAATGTTACGGGCAGACGATGCCTCTCAATCACGTGGCGAGCGTCAGTGTGCCCGAGCCGCGAATGATCCTGATCCAACCCTGGGACCGAACGATCTTGAGCGACGTCGAGAGGGCGATCCACAAGTCGGGCCTGGGGCTCGTACCCAATACCGATGGCGCGATCATCCGGCTTCCGATTCCGGCTCTGAGCGAAGAGCGCCGCCTGGAGCTCGTGAAGCTGGTCCGCAAGCACGCCGAGGAAGCCCGGGTCTCGATGCGCAACATCCGGCGCGACATCAACGAGAGCCTCAAGAAGGACGAGAAGGACGGCAAGGTCGCCGAGGACGACTCGCACAAGACCCAGGAGAAGATCCAGAAGCTGACCGACAAATACATAAAGGAAATCGACGGTTCCCTCGCGGGCAAAGAGAAAGAGATGATGGAAGTGTAGGGCGCGGAAGCCCCCGTTGCCCCACAAGCCCTTCAGAGTCCTTGGACTCAAAGACCTTGAACAGAGTCGAGTTCGGCTCCTTACTCCTATGAACGAAAAAGAACTAGGGGTGATTGAGAAGCGGATCGTCGCCCGGGGAAATCTGCCCCGGCACGTCGCCATAATTATGGACGGCAACGGCCGGTGGGCAAAGCGCCGGGGGTTGCCCCGGATTGCAGGCCACCGGGCCGGGATCACCGCGGTCCGCGAGGCCGTCAAGGGCTGCGGCAATCTTGGGGTCGAGTATCTTACGCTCTATACCTTCTCGGTCGAGAACTGGAGCCGCCCGGCACGAGAAGTAAGAGCTCTGATGGCGTTCTTGAGACAGACCCTGCGCAAGGAGGTCCGCGAGCTCGACGGTAACAACGTGAGGCTCCGGGCGATCGGGAGGCTCGACGATCTGCCGGAGGCCGTGCGGGCGGAACTTGGGCGCGCGCAGCAGGCCCTTGCCAAGAACACCGGGCTTACGCTGGTGCTGGCGCTTTCCTATGGCGGGCGGGCCGAGATCCTTGATGCCTGCCGGTCGATCAGCCGCGAGATCAAGCAAGGCACGCTCGGCCTGGAAGACATAGACCCGGAGATCTTTCGGTCCCATCTCTACGCAGGCGACATACCCGATCCCGATCTCTTGATAAGGACTAGCGGGGAAGTGCGCGTCAGCAATTTCCTCTTGTGGCAGATCGCTTATTCCGAGATATGGCTGACCGAGGTGCTCTGGCCTGACTTCAGGCGGAAGCACCTCTACGAAGGCGTAGTTGAATACCAAAGGCGGGAGCGACGGTTTGGAAGAGTCTCAGCCCCAAGAGAGCCAGCGCGTTAGGCAGCCCGTGAGTGGCAGGACGTTAGGGATCCGGGTCCTCGTGGGCGCGATCCTTATCCCACTGGTTCTCGCCGTCACTTATCTTGGCGGGATCGTGTTTGCTCTCTTTGTCGCCCTTCTCGCGGGCCTGGGTTCATACGAATTCTACAAGATGGCCTCGGCGGTGGGATGGCAGGCTTCAAGGACCGTCGGAATCGTGGGAAGCATCTGTCTCTGCCTCGCTTTCCATTTCGGCCGGGGCGTCTTACCGGCTCTGGTGCTCACAGCTTTTCTACTGGTTCTCTTGACTGAGCGCATCGTGCGCTCGACCAGGGAGCAATATCTTTCGAGCCTTGCCGTAACCCTCTCGGGCGCGATCTATAGCGGGTGGCTGCTGGGCTTCTTCCTATGGCTGAGGAATATCGCCGGGGATTTCTCCGGAATGAGCCAAATCGGGCGGTTCGAGATCGGGACCCTGCTCGTCTATTTTGTTCTCATTCTCACGTGGAGCTACGATAGCGTCGCATATTTGGTGGGCTCGCTCGTCGGACGGCACAAGCTCTTTCCGCGGATAAGCCCATCCAAGACCACCGAGGGCGCGCTGGCCGGCCTCCTGGGCTCGGTCGCTGCTGCCCTCATCTCCCGGGCCACGTTTGTCCCCTTCCTGAGCTACGGTCACGCGATCGTGCTGGGGTTCCTGATCGGCGTGGTCGCCCAAATCGGCGACCTGGCCGAGTCGATGATAAAGCGGAGCACCGGGGCAAAGGATTCATCCAATCTGGTCCCCGGTCACGGCGGCATCCTGGATAGATTCGATAGCCTGCTCTTCGCGGGACCGGTGTTTTACCTTTATGTGAGGTTTGTCCTTTGGTAAATGCGCCCAAACAGATCTCGATCCTCGGGTCCACGGGCTCGATCGGTAAGAGCACGCTCGATGTCGTAAGGAGCCTCAAGAGCAGGGTTCGGGTTTTCGGGCTCTCGGCCAACACGCGGGAAGCTGACCTCGTACGTCAGATCGAGGAATTCAAGCCGATCGCGGCTGCGGCCGGCGAGAAGCCTTCCGCGGAGCTCCAATCCGCGTGCCTGCGCTGCGGCACCGAGTTGGTCTGCGGGAGGGAAGGCCTGGCGAGAGTCGCCACGCTGCCCGAAGCCGATCTCGTCGTGAATGCCCTGCTAGGTGCCGCGGGCATTGAACCCACGCTTGCTGCGATTTATGCGGGGAAGGATGTTGCGATCGCCAACAAGGAGAGTCTCGTTGCCGCCGGCAAGCTGATTCTTGAAGAGGCCGAGGAAGTAGGCGTGAACCTGATCCCGGTCGATAGCGAACACAGCGCGATCTACCAGTGCCTCAGGGGAGAAAACGCAAAGGCTGTCAGGAGGATCATTTTGACGGCCTCGGGAGGGTCCTTGATTGATATGGACCCCGAGACCCTCCAGAATGTGACGGCCGAGGAGGCCCTGAGCCATCCCACGTGGAAGATGGGCCGGAAGGTCACCATAGATTCGGCCACCCTGCTTAACAAAGGTTTCGAGGTGATCGAAGCGCGGTGGCTCTTCGGGATCGAAGCCGAGCGGATCGAGGTCGTGATCGAGCGCAAGTCGATCGTCCACTCGCTGGTGGAATTCGTCGACGGCTCGGTCTCGGCGGTCTTGTCGGCTCCCGATATGCGGCTTCCGATCCAGTATGCCCTCACTTCTCCGGAAAGGATGGAGACAGCGTTTTCGCGGCTCGATCTGGGGGCGATCGGCGGCCTCACTTTCGAGCAGCCGGATCGCGACAAGTTCCCGTGCCTCGCCCTCGCCTATGAGGCCTTGCGGCTCGATGGGACGGCGCCGGCGGTCTTGAGCGCAGCCGATGAGATTACAGTTGCGGCTTTTCTTGCGGGCAGGATAAAGTTTGGCGACATCCACCCGATCTTAAGAGATGTCCTGGCGAAGCACGCGCCGGCGCCGGCCGACGACCTCGAGACTATACTGGACGCCGACAGGTGGGCGCGAGCTGCCGCCGAAGGCGCGATTGCGAGGCGTGTCCGATGAACCCTGCGAACCTGATGTGCCGAATGAATAAAGTCCGGAGAATAAGGTGCTCTTAACTCTGCTGGCCTTCGTGATCGTTTTGGGAGTACTGATCTTTGTTCACGAGCTCGGCCATTTCGTCGCTGCCAAGCGCTCCAAGGTTCGTGTCGAAGTCTTCTCGATGGGCTTTGGCCCCCGCCTCCTCACGGTCACGCGCGGGGAAACCGATTATGTCCTGAGCGCGATCCCGTTCGGGGGCTTCATCAAGATGGCCGGCGAGAACCCCGAGCAGGAACCGGAAGGCCACCCGTGGGAGTTTCTCGCCAAGACGAAGAAGACTCGCGCCTTGATCGTGGTCGCGGGTCCCGCCATGAATTTCGTGCTGGCGATCCTTATATTCACCTTCTTGATCTACACCATTGGGGTAGGGGTCACCAACACTCGGGTGATCGGCGGGGTGGAGGCCAATTCGGCCGCCTCAGCGGCAGGCCTCAGGGAAGGCGACACGGTTCTCTCGGTCGGGGGTATCGAGGTTAAAACCTGGGACGAGATGCTCGAGATCATTGCGGGCAATCTGGGCAAACGGATCGCGATCGCGGTCGAGCGTGGCGGCAGTCCCGTCGACGCCGAGCTCGATCTCAGCCAGGTTAAGGATTACTCCGGGCTCGGGATGTCGCCCTTTGACCAGGCCATTCTCGATTTTGCCAAGATAGGCGGGCCGGCCCACCAGGCGGGCCTGAGGGGCGGGGATAAGATCATCGCGATCAATGGGCTACCCATAACCAATTGGCGAGATATCCGAGCTATGGTTGAACCATCGGCGGATAAGCCGCTAAGGATCGCGTGGGAAAGGAACGGTGCGCGGGACTCGGCCACGGTGACTCCAAGGAAGGAGATGGGCGTCGGCCGGATCGATGTCAGCTACCGGTTCGACAAGCGGCGGATAGGGTTGTTTGAATCTCTGGTAATGGGCTCGAGGCAGACCATGTTGGTCTCCCGGGAGATCTTCAACTTCTTCCCCAAGTTACTTTCCGGACGGGTCTCGAGCGATGAGGTGGGTGGACCGGTGAGGATCGGCCAGATTGCGGGGGAGACCTTCCGCTGGGGCTGGTCGGTATTCTTAAGCTTCATCGCGGTGATGAGCGCCCAGCTGGGACTCATTAACCTGCTTCCGATTCCCATCCTGGATGGCGGACATATCCTGATTCTCGGGGTCGAGACTGCGATCCGCAAGCCGATCAACATGAGACAGCGAATCGTGGCTCAGCAGATAGGCTTTGCTCTCCTCGTGGCAGTTATGGTCGGTCTCACCTTCAAGGACATCGTAAGGGTTCTCGTGAAGTAGCTGCTACTTCCTGGATCGATTCAGGATTTCGGTGTAGACCAGGGACCAGAAGTCGGCGTCTGTCCCGTAGGTTTCGAGGAGCGAGTCAACCAGCGCTTTCCAATCGGGCGGCAGACTGACTTCCGCCAACTCCTCCTTATAGAGCTCGGGATCGTTGGCGAAGGCGCGGTCGACAAAGGCGCACCTCGCGGACAGGGCGATGAAGCGCTCCAGCCTGGGGTCCTCCGGCAGCTTCTTTTCCCTGGCGCACCCGCCAAGGCCCGCGCCTGCCACGAGTAGAGCCACAACCAAAGCCAGGACGAGAGCAACAATCGGGAATGATCTCATGCAGCGATTGTACTCCAACCGGCCGGGGAATCCAATTCCCAAAGTGGCCCGCCGCACGGCTCGCGAGCTGGCTCGCCAATTGCCTCACGAGGCCGCGCACGCCGCTCGCAGCGTTGTTGACAGGGCCTACCCCCTTTGTTACCATGCGTTTGAGACTATGAAAAAGCCCGCTGTGATCTTCCTAGCCGCACTGATACTGGTCCTGGCCGGCCCGAGCGCCGAGGCCGCCAGGAAGCGTCCCTCTGGCGGTCCCGTCGTCAAAGAGGTAACGCTCGTCGGCAATGTCTATCTTGGCGAGGGCGCGATCAAGTCGGTGATGCGCACCAAGGCGAGCAAATTTCTCCGGAAGCGGCGGCTGAGAGAGAGCACGCTGGAATCCGACCTGGTTTCGGTAGTCGCTCTCTATAAGAGGAATGGTTTCATTAAGGCCGAGGCCACGGTCCAGGAGCTGCGCTACGACGAGGAGCGAACCCGTGCCTGGGTCACGATCAAGGTCGTGGAAGGCCCTCAGACCATCGTGAAGGACGTCGTGGTCGAGGGCAACAATCGCGTGGCCGGCGACGCCCTTCGGCGCATCCTCACCGTCAAAGCCGGAGAGCCGCTTGATGAAAAGGCGATCGGCGAGGACAAGTACAACATCTACGCCTATTATGCCGACAAGGGCTTCGTCTTTGCTTCGATCGCCCACAAGCTCGAAGGCCCGGACGGCGAGGCCACGATCACCTACACCATCAATGAGGGCGAGCCCGCGGGCATCGCTCGCATCGACGTCCGCGGCAATGCCAACATCAAGCCCAGGTTGGTTCGGCGAGAGGTACTGCTTAAGCCTGGGGACATATTCTCCCGGCAGAAGGTGCTCGATAGCCAGCAGAGACTCTACGATACGGGCTACTTCAAGGATGTTGAGATCGAGCCATCCCAGTCGCGCTCGGACTCCGGGCTCGTGGATTTGATAGTGAAGGTCAAAGAGAGGAAAGTCAGGGAAACTTCCGCCGGACTCGGTTACGGTACGCGGGATGAGGCACGTCTCACACTGGGCTGGCTCCATCGTAATCTCTGGAATGCGGGCCGGCAGATCGAGGTGCGTACCATACTTGCGAGCGGAAACTTCGAGAAGGGGCTGACCCGCAAGCGCGGCGACATCTCGTTCACCGATAGATGGCTCTTCGGGCGCCGCCTGGTGGGCAGTATCTCGCTCTTTGTGAACGAGACCCTGGAGGAATACAAGGAGCTCGTGGATGCGACCTATACGCTTGACCGCGTCGGCGTCAATCTGGGGGTTCAGAGAGACCTTTCGAGAAAAGCCAAGCTGACTCTCGCCTACACCCATGAGATCGTGGACATCCGTAATCTATCCTGGGACGTTGAGGACCCGGAAGAGCTGAGGATCAGCCTGGGACAAGAGGTCAACCGCTCGGCGCTGCTCTCGGCGGAGCGGGACGCCCGGGTGCCCTTCTTTGACCCGCATCGGGGGTCGCTCACCCGGATCGCGGCCAGAACGTCGGGTGGGATTTTCGGCGGTGACAACTCGTATACCAAGGTGACCCTGGGCTATGCTCGGTACCTGGGGTTCAACCGGCGAAGCGTGCTGGCGCTCGGAGTAAAGGCCGGCCATGCCGAGGCCTTCGGCAAATCGAAATCAAAGGGCGTTCCGGATTACGAGAGGTTCGTTGTCGGGGGCTCGAGCACCATCCGCGGTTACGACGAGCGCGAATTCGGTCCCGGCAACTTCTTCCTGGTCGGCAACGTGGAGTTCCGATATCCTATCGTCTGGAAGCTGGTCGGAGTTGCCTTCTTTGACATGGGCAACGCCTGGAATTCCATCCGCGACGTCAAGCGGTCGGATTTTGATCTTCATGTACCGACCGACGAATACACGTTGCGCCGGGCCACCGACGTCAAGTACAGCACCGGGGTCGGGGTGGGCATCGAAACCCCGGTCGGCCCCGCGCGCATAGACTACGGCCTCAGGCTCAAGCGGGGCATGATAGGCCCGGTGAAGAAAGAAGGCTTGGGCATGATCCACGTAACCATAGGACACGCGTTCTAGTGATGACTAGAAGAATCAAGAACCTCATAACCGAACTTCGACACGGGTCCGAGAGATGACGAGAAGAACCACGATTCTAGTCTGGATTCCTGTGGTCGTAGCGGTCATCGGGGTAGGGGCGGTGGTTGTCTTTCGCACCCAGGGCGAGAGAATTGCCTCGGCCGCTGGAGAAGTGATCACGTCGAAGTTCTTGCGGGATCGCCACATCAAGCTGGAGGCAGCCGATGTGGCCGGAAGCGTCTTCGGGGCTCTTCGTCTCAAAGATGCACGGGTGACCTACACGGGAGGAAAAGAGCAGAGGGTGCTCTTGACGGCCTCCAGCATCTATGTAAGGTATGATGCGCTCTCCTTCATCTCGGGGAAGATCAAGATCGATTCGATCGACGTTGTCTCCCCGAGACTCGTCGTGCCCCTAAGATCGGACGGCTCGAGGATCTATCCTGCCGGGGATCCGATGCCGGCCCGGGCCGGCGAGGCCAAGGGCAAGGACATCGCAGTCCGCACGATCGCGGTGACCGATCTTTCGGTCGTCTGGGATGCACCCCAGCCCTGGATCATAAAGGCGACCACCCTGACTGGATCGTTCTCCAAAGAAGGCGACGCCACGACGGTCACCATAAGAGATGCCAAGGTCGGCTATGGTGAAGAGGCCCGAATCGACAACCTCTACGCTGTGATCACGAGCCTTCCCGACCGGGTCGAGGTCCGAGACGCGCGGATTCGCACACCCTCAACGAGCCTTGCGCTCTCAGGCGTCTTCGGCGTAGCCAGGAACGACTCTCTCAGCGCTGAAGCTGTGATCGATAGCCTCCGTGTGGCCGAGATACCGGTGCTTTACGGCAAGGCCCGGAGCAAGGCAACCGGCAGCATCAGAGGCCGCGTCACGGCCGCCGGCCGTTATACAAGGATGTCTCTCGGACTCGATCTTGCGGGCAATGTCGATAACCTCACAGTCGACAGTCTCGTCGTGGCGAGCACCTATGCCAAGAGCGGCATCACCATTGACCGCCTCTCCTGCATCCTCAACGGATCTGCGGTGGGGCTCAAGGCCGAGGTCGCGATGTCCAAGCCTCCCGAGTATACCGGGACCTTCAGTTTCGACGGCCTCGATCTCGCGAAGTTTGCCAAGGAAAGACCTACTGATTACTCGAGCGACCTTGATGGAAGCATCGTCTTCAAGGGTCGCGGGTTCGCCCGGGACCAGTTGAGTGTCACCGCCTGGCCGCGCCTAACTGCGGGCAGATACCGCCAGTGGCAGTTTGACTCGATCGAGGGCAGGCTGGATGTGACCCCGACTCAAGTGGAACTCGATACGGTTTTTGCGCGGCTCAAGGAGACCCAGGTCTCCGCGGCAGGCGACATAGGTTTCAGCGGCGATGTCGATCTCGCCTTCGCGCTGGAGTGCCCCGATCTCGCAGCCCTATATCCCTACCATAAGGTTGAGGGGCTTACAGGTGAGGCCACGGCCGGCGCTACGCTCGGGATTACGCGTGGCGACCTGGCCTTTTCGTTCAAGTCCCTGGGTCGAGGCATAGATTATGGTGGGGCCTATCTTGAAAGCTTGCTTGTGGATGCTGACCTCAGCCGGGCCCTTGGGATCTGGGGCGGGCGAGGCGCAGTGCTTGCGACCAGTATCAACCTGCGGGGTTTCAAGGCGGGCAAGCTCGAGGGAGACGTGGCAATCGCAGACAGCACGGTCAAGATCGAGCGGCTCCAAGTGACACGGCCTGACGGCAGGCTGGTGGGCGCAAGCGGCGAGGTCACGATCCTGAAGCAGGGAGCGGTCGCGACAATCAGTGATCTCTTTATCGAGGTGGCCGACTATACCTGGAGAAATCGAGCGCCGATAGTTGTGGCCTCGGGCCGTGACTCGGTCACGGTCTCCAGGTTTGAATTGGCCTCTGAGATGGGAACCCTCTCGGTCGCGAACTCGTTCTTCGCAAAGGGAAGATACAGGATCGAGACCAGCATTCGAGATCTGGACCTCGCGCTCCTGAAGAGAGCCACGGGCAAGGACATCCCCACCGGGATGCTTGGTCTCGGCCTCAAGGCCGAGGGCGCCGGCGATGACCTCAGGTTCGACCTGGCTTTCAAGGTGGAGCACGGCGAGATGCGTTCGATCAAGTTCGACACCCTGGACGGGGCGCTGGCCTACGGCGGCAAGTCGCTCGCCATCGATCACCTCTCCCTTAATCAGAATGGCGGCAGCGTCCGCGTCGAGGGGACCCTGCCGGTCGACCTGTCTCCCGAGAGGCTGGCTGCGCTCTCCAAGGCCGGCAAGATGGACGAGGTCCTAAGCGATCTCGGCCGTCTTTCGCTCAAAGCCAGCGATATGGACATCTCGATCTTCTGGCAGCTGGCGCCTCCGCTCGCCAAGCTTAAGGGTCTCGCGGAGATCGATCTCACCTTGAGCGGAGAGAAGGATAATCCCACGATCGTAACCAAAGGCGCACTCAAACAAGCCTTCTACGGCGCGACCGCGCTCGGGGACGTTGTCTGGGACCTGGCGCTTCAGGATTCCGTGCTCCGGCTCGCGAGCCTGGATTTTGTCAAGGGCGCGGAGAAGGTAAGAATCTCCGGTGGTATTCCGGCAGCGATCTCGATGCTGCCCTTCGTAAGCAGCTTTCCGCCGCGCCCGATGGACATCACGGTCAAGGCGGAAAACGGCAACCTGGGCCTGCTGTGCGAGCTCTCGCCCAAGCTCAAGGTCTGTTCGGGCATCTACAATGCCGATCTCACGATCGGCGGGACCATGGAGGACCCGACCTTCAAGGGCAACGTGAATCTCGCTGGCGCGCGGCTAAGATTGGAGGGCGTTCCTCAGGGTCTTGAGGACATCAATCTCGATGTCGAGGCCAAGGGCAAACGCTTCGACGTGACCCGTTTGGTCGCCGAGGATGGGGCCTTGAAGGCCCGGGGATTTGTCGAGCTACAGGGACTCAAGGTCTCCGATTGGGATCTTGCCCTGACCCTGAAGGAGCTTGATGTCAACCAGTTCGAGGATTTCTACGTCGTGTTGAGCGGGGACCTCAAGGTTACCGCTCAGCCGATTGAATACGCCGGGGTGGTGCCGCGGGTGGAGGGAAACCTCACGGTCGAGGAAGGCGAGTACAATTACTCGGCGGGGCAAGTCGGCGGTGGGGGAGGCGGAATGGGTCCGGAGGCCGCTCCCACGTGGACCATGAACGTCGGGGTGGAGATCCCCCATGCCTTCTGGGTCAGAGGCCAGGACATCGATGCCGAGCTTCAGGGAAGCCTCAACGTGAGGCGAGGGGAAGGGGGCCTCTTGGTGCTTGGGATGATGAGGACCATAAGGGGCACCTTCTACATCTACAATAATGACTTCCGGATCAGCAGGGGCGAGTTCCGTTTTACCGATGTCAAAAGCCTGAAGAATGTTTATATTGATTTGGAGGCCACCTCGAGGGTGCTCGATGAGCAGATCGACATCACCGCCAAGGGCAACATGGATAATCTCGATGTCACGGCAACGTCCGAGAGCGGATGGAGCGAGACCCAGATCTTCGAGGCCCTCACGCTGCGCCGGGGAATCCAGACCGAAGGTGCGCCCAAGGGCAGGTTTTTCACCGACGAATTCCTGCGATCGTGGGGGCTTGCCCTGGTCAACCGCTTCGGAAGCGATGTTGCCAGAGATCTCAAGCTGGACGAGTTCGGGGTGGAGCTCGGCGACGTCGCCCAGGGCGGCTTGCTATCGAACACCAGGGTCACCTTCGGCAAGTACGTCTCTGATCAGGTCTATTTGAAATATACGCAGGCTCTCGGAAGTCTATATGGTGGGACGGGCAAGCTGACCCAGAGGGGGTTGGCCTTCCCGGAGAGGCAGTTCCAGGTTGAATACAGATTGAGCGACCGCTTCTCGATGGAAGGAGAAGCCGGAAGCGTCGGAGGGCTGGGGTATTTCGACGTCGATCTCAAGTTTACCTATGGCTACTGACAGGCGTGGAGAAGCAAAATGAAAAGGATTCTCATCTTGGCGGCCATAGCCGTCTGCGTGCCTTCACTGGCTTTCTCCTTCGGTAAGAACAAGGTGCAGTACCGGCAGTTCGATTGGTCAGTCCTCAAGTCCAAATACTTCGACATCTACTACTACAAGGAAGAGGAGTTCCTGGCCGGCAGGGCCGCCTTACTGGCAGACGCATCCTATGACACCCTGAGCCGGAGCTTCGGCCACGAACTCAAGGCACGCATCCCGATAATAATCTACCGGTCGCAGAATGAGTTTCAGGAGACCAATGTGACGCTGGAACTGCTGGGTGAAGGGACGGGGGGCTTCAGTGAAATCCTCAAGAACCGCGTGGTGATACCTTTCACCGGTTCCTACGAGGATCTGCGGCACGTGATGATGCATGAGCTCACGCACGTCTTTAGCTTCGATCTCCTGTACGGAGGTCTCCTGGAATCCATATTCACCAAGCAGTACCTCTTCCCGCTGCCGCTGTGGTTCATGGAGGGTATGACCGAGTACGAATCCCAGGTGTGGGATGCGGAGGCGGAGATGGTGATGCGCGATGCCGCGATCACCGGCTACTACTTCGCGCTCTATCAGGATGTTCAGGGCTATCTTGCCTACAAGCAGGGGCAGTCGGTGGTGCGCTATATCGTTGAGAAGTACGGCAAAGAGAAGCTGACCGATATAATCCAGAACGTCGCCGCCACGAGGAACATCGACAAGGCGCTGGTCTCGAGCATTGGGGTGGACTCCGAGGGGCTCACCCGGGCATGGACTGAGCACCTGAAGAAACAGTATTGGCCGGAAATCGCAAGTAGGACCGATCCCGACGACCTGGGCACCAAGCTTACGGATCACACCAAGGATGGTTCCTTCACTAATATCATGCCGGCGATCTCGCCTGACGGCCAGAAGGTGGTCTTTCTCTCGGACCGAAGCGGCTACGATGACGTCTATCTTATGTCCGCCCTGGACGGCAAGATCATCAGACGCCTGGTCAAGGGGCAGCGAACTCAGGATTTTGAATCCTTTCACTCGCTTCGGTCCTCCTTCTCGTGGTCGCGGGATGGCAAGCGGGTAGCTCTGGTGAGCAAGCGGAAGGACAAAGACGTCCTCAATATTGTCGATGCGGAGCACGGAAGCAGGCGCGAGCGGCACGTCCTGGATTTTGACCTGATGTACTATCCGGCTTTCTCCCCCGACGGCGAGGCAATCGCGTTCGTGGGCAGCACCGACGGCAGGCCCGGTATTTTCGTCCTGAACCTCAAGGGAGGAGAGGTCGATGCTCTTCACATCGGCGCCCTGGAGTACTCCGCGGTATCGTGGTCGCCCGACGGGAAGCAGATTGCTTTTTCCGGCATCGCTCCCGGCTATATCGATTCCACTTCGATCTTCTCTGAAGTAGGTCCCAGGACCAAGCCCGACCGGAACATCTACCTTGTGGATGTCGACCAAGGGCTGACCACCCGGCTAACGTGGTGCCGGTCTGAGGATGTCTCTCCGATATGGGCCCCGGACGGCACGAAGGTCATGTTTGTCTCCGACCGGAACGGCAACTACAACCTTTACACCTACAATCTCGCAGACTCTACGACAGCCCAGATGACGGACGTCCTCGGCGGCATCTTTAGCCCCTCCTGGTCGGCCGAGGGTGATCGCCTGGCATACACCTGCTTCAACAAGGGTGGCTGGGACGTTTACCAGATAAAGGAGCCGCTCAAGATTCTGGAGCCGATCCGGAGTCTTCCCGAGCAAGAATGGAAGTATGAGGCCCCCTGGGTGAGGGAACCCGTGGTGGCCGAGGCCCGCGGCGAGGAGAAGCCGGCTGCCGCTCGTGAGACAGTCGATCCCGCCGCCAAGTGGGAATTCGGCGCGCTGGATTCACTGCGCGCGGTTGGGGGGCTCGACACGCTCACCTCTAGGCTCAGGCCTGAGCCCTCGGCCATTGCCGGAGTCTCGGATACGTCCATCGCCCTGCCCCCGGGAGAATACGAGAAGACCCGCTATAAACTCCGTTTTACCCCCGACTGGGTCTCCGGCTCGTTCCAGTACAGCACCGCGTTCGGCCTGGGCGGCATGACGGAGATCTCCGTCAGCGACATTCTCGGCAATCATCAAATCTATGTGGCCTCGGATTTCTTCTCTTCCCTGGAGGAGACCGACTTTCTCGCGATTTATTACTACCTTGCGAGAAGAACCGATTACGGCGCCGGCATCTTCCACTTCAAGAACTACTACTACTCGGACCGTACTACGATGGGGACGCCCATAGGGGCGGGCCGGGAGGACCGGCTCTTCTCCGAGCGGAATTACGGCGGCGTCCTGGCCCTCTCGGTGCCTCTGGATATATTCCGGCGCTTTGACTTCGATTTCACGGCGATGCGGATAGACCGCGAGATCTATGAAGAGGGGTCCGAGGATCAGAATAACCCGCCAGTCGCCGACCGCGAGCGGGAGGACATCTTCGTGCCGCGCCTGTCCTACGTCAAAGACACAACCATATGGGGGTCCACCGGACCGGCCGGAGGCACTCGCTACTCGCTGAGCGTCGAGCGGTCTCTGGTCGATCTATTCGGGAGCGATCTCTCCTTCACAACGGGCATGCTTGACTACAGGAAGTACTTCAGACTGAGCTCGAGCACCCAGCTGGCGACCAGATTCATTACGGCCACGAGCCGGGGTACGAATCCGATGGCCTTCTATCTGGGCGGCGCCTTTACGCTGCGCGGGTACGATGATTTCGAGTTTCAGGGCAACAACATCCTGCTTGCGAACGTGGAACTCCGATATCCGTTCATCGAAAGACTGATTATGCGAGGCCCGATTCCGCTTTCCCTGAGTGGCCTCAGGGGAGTCATATTCTTCGACATAGGGGGCGCGTGGAATGGCGACTTCGAGGATCTCAGAGTTGCCCACGTGGTCAACGGCCAGGACCAACTCCAGGACCTCAATGCCAGCTACGGCTTCGGCGTCAGGATGTGGCTCGCGTATTTCCTGATGAAGCTCGATTTCGCATGGGCGACCAACTTCGCCGGCGAGACAGGCCGCCACGTCCACTTCTCGCTTGGGGGAGAATTCTAGGTGGACCCGCTTGATAGCCTCAATCCTCCCCAGAAAGAGGCTGTCGCTCACGTCGCCGGGCCGCTATTGATCCTGGCCGGCGCGGGCAGCGGCAAGACCCGGGTGTTGGCTCACAGGATTGCCTATCTCTTGGCCCTGGCCGGGGCCCGCCCATATGAAATCCTTGCCTTGACTTTTACCAATAAGGCCGCCGGCGAAATGAAGGAGCGGGTGCGAAGCCTGGTGGGTGAAGTCTTCGCGGGCTTATGGATGGGAACGTTCCACTCGGTGTGCGCCAGGTTGTTGCGGCTGGAAGGCAGACACATGGGCATCTCGCCGGGCTTCACAATCTACGACGAGCAGGACCAGATGGTGCTTGTTAAGCAGACCATGGCCGATCTTGGCATGTCCCTGATCAAGACCTCTCCTGCTACCATGCTTGGCAAGATCAGCTGGGCCAAGTCCAATCTGCAATCTCCGGACGATGTCCGCGAGTTTGGCGGCCATTACGACCGGGTGATGGCCGACGTTTATTCCGGCTACGAGGGGGCCTTGAGAGCCAGTAACGCTCTTGACTTCGACGACCTGATCGGCGTTCCGGTGAGGCTCTTGCGCCAGTCGAAGGAGTCCCTGGAGCGGATAGCCGGCAGGTTCAGATACATCCTGATCGACGAGTATCAGGATACCAACAGGGCCCAGTACGAGCTGGTGAAGCTCTTGGCGAGCGGCCATCGCAACATATGCGTGGTGGGCGATGACGATCAGTCGATCTACAGATGGCGAGGCGCCGATATCAGCAACATCCTCAATTTCGAGAAGGATTTCCCCGATGCCAAGGTGATCAGACTTGAGCAGTCCTATCGCTCGACCAAGACCATTCTGGCAGCGGCCCAGTCCGTGATAGCATCCAACCGGCGGCGCAAGCACAAGGATCTGTGGACCCAGAACCAGGTCGGCAAGAAGATCGGAGTCGCTTTCGTCAGTGGCGAGCAGGATGAGGGCCGGCTGATAGCGGATATGATCGATGGTGTGGCGCGGGAGGAAGCCCGGCGGTATGCCGACTTCGTGGTGCTCTACCGCACCAACGCCCAGTCAAGATCGGTCGAGGATGCCCTGCGGCGCAAGGGCATCCCTTACGTGATCGTGGGAGGCATCAAGTTCTATGAGCGAAGGGAAATCAAGGACGTCGTCGCTTACCTCAAGCTGATTGCCAATCCCCAGGATTCGGTGAGTCTCTTACGAATTCTCAACGTTCCCCCGCGAGGGATCGGAGACGTAACCATTGCAAGGCTGAGGGAATTCGCGGCCGAGGCGGGCTGCTCGGTCTTCGAGACCGTCGGGCGAGTCTCGGAGATGGGCACGATCCACGGGGGAACCAAGCAGAAGCTTACGGCCTTCGCAAGCCTCATCGCCGAGCTGATGTCGCTTGCCAAGGTGAACTCCCTGGGGAATCTGATCAACCTTGTCGTTGATAAATCCGGCTATCTCGCCCACCTTAAAGATCAGGTTACAGTCGAAGCGGTCACACGGACCGAAAACGTGAGAGAGCTTGTCGCAAGCGGCTTCGAATTCGAGGAAAGGGCGGGGGAGCCGACGCTGGAGAAATTCCTTGAGGAAGTCTCGCTGATAATGGATATAGATCTCTGGGACGACAGGAAGGATGCGGTCAGCCTGATGACCCTGCACAATGCCAAGGGGCTCGAGTTCCCCATTGTATTCATTGCCGGCGTGGAAGAGGGTCTGCTGCCGCACTATACCTCATTCGAAGACCAGGAGGAAATCGAAGAGGAGAGACGCCTCTTCTATGTGGGGCTCACCCGGGCCAAGGAACAGGTGATGATATCGCTCGCCTCCGGGCGCCGGGGCTTTCAGGGATGGACGCCGCAGGTGGCCTCCAGGTTTCTTGAAGAGATACCTCAGGAGTATCTTGAGATTCTCACGTCCGAATATGTGTCCTACCCCCGGGCCGACACCGACTGGGATTCGCCTCCGGAGCAGGTCATAAGAGCGGGCACCAGGGTCAGGCACCGTGAATGGGGAATCGGGCGGGTGGTAAGGTCCGAGGGTTTCGGCGACAGCTTAAGGTTGACGGTCACCTTTGGCCCCGGGCTTACCAAGCGGATCCTTGCGCGATATGCTAACCTTGAGCTGCTCGAGGAGAGTGAACTTTGAAACTAACTAGAGAGACCGTGGAGCACGTTGCCGGGCTTGCGAAGATCGCGCTCAGCGATCGTGAGAAGGAAATGCTTGCCAGGCAACTGGGCGATGTCCTCGGGTATATGGAACGGCTGAACGAGGTCGACACCACCGGGGCTGTGCCGATGTCGCACGTGGTGGACCTCGAGAATGTGACCAGGCCGGATGATCCGCGGCCGGCGCTCCCTGGCCGGGGCGTGTTCGAGAATGCGCCCGAGAGCCGCGCCGGGCTCTTCCTGGTGCCCCGTGTGATCGATAGCGAGGGGTGATTCGTGAGTGACTCGATCTGCTTCTTGCCGGCCCACGAGCTTGCCGCGCTCGTTCGTCGGCGCGAGCTCTCCGCCGAGGCCTGCACCCAAGCCTTCCTGGATAGAATCGGAGAGGTCGAAGGCCGGCTTTCGGCCTTCATTACGATTGCCGGCGACCAGGCTTTGGCCGAGGCGCGATCCCGTGATCGCGATCTGGCGGGGGCCGATCTTGACCGCATGCCGCTCTATGGGATTCCGATCGCGGTCAAGGACAATATAGTCACCAAGGATGTTGAGACCACCTGCGGCTCGCGGATTCTCAAGGGGTTCATACCTCCCTACGATGCGACCTGTGTTGCCCGCTTGAAGCAGGCTGGCGCCGTCATCATCGGTAAGACCAATTGCGACGAGTTCGGGATGGGCTCGTCGACTGAGAACTCCGCCTTCAAGACGACCAGGAATCCCTGGGACACACGCCGGGTCCCGGGAGGCTCAAGCGGCGGATCGGCCGCGGCAGTCGCAGCGGGCGAAGCTGCCCTCAGTCTGGGCACGGATACCGGCGGCTCGGTCAGGCAGCCGGCATCCTTCTGCGGGGTTGTGGGACTCAAACCCACCTACGGCCGGGTTTCAAGGTACGGGCTGGTTGCTTTTGCATCGTCGCTGGACCAGGTCGGGGCGATCGCTCGCGATACCGTCGATTGCGCCCTCCTCGCAAGCGTAATCTCGGGCCACGACGTGATGGACTCGACCTCGGTGGCGCGTGAGGTCGATAGTCTTGCGGGCGGGATGGAAGCTGATGTGGGCGGCCTCACGATCGGGCTGCCGAAGGAATTCTTTGGTAGCGGCATCGACGATGACGTGAGATACGCGGTCGAGATGGCCATATGCTTCTACGAGCGCAGGGGCTTCAAGGTAAAGAGCATTTCGCTGCCACACACGCCCTACGGGATAGCCTGTTACTACATCCTGGCCGACGCCGAGGCATCCTCGAATCTCGCGCGCTACGACGGAGTTCGCTACGGGTATCGCTCCCAGGCGGCGGAAACCATCGAGTCGCTCTACGCCGCGTCCCGCGGCGAGGGTTTCGGCCCGGAGGTCAAGCGCCGCATAATGCTCGGCACCTACGCTCTGAGCGCGGGCTATTATGACGAGTACTATCTTAAGGCGCTCAAGGTCAGAGCCAGGATCGCCGGCGACTTTGCGAAGGCCTTTGACGAGGTCGATGTCGTGATTGCGCCGACAGCTCCGACCCCGGCCTTTCTCGTGGGCGAGAAACTCGACGATCCCCTCAAGATGTATCTGTCGGACGTTTTCACCATAACGCCGAGCCTTGCGGGGCTTCCGGCGCTCTCTTTGCCGTGCGGCTTCTCAAACGGCGGCCTGCTGATCGGCATGCAGCTGGTGGGAAAGCCCTTCGATGAGGCAAGGCTCCTTAAAGTTGCGCGCCTGTTCGAGCAGGAGACCGCATGGCACAAGGCGATACCTGAGATAGGTGACGATTCAGATGGCAGCCGATCCTAAGTACGAAGCCGTAATCGGGCTCGAGGTCCACGCCCAGCTTGTGACCCGGACCAAGATGTTCTGCGGTTGCCGGGCCGATCACGGGCTTCCGCCCAACGTGGAAGTCTGTCCGGTCTGTTTGGGCCTTCCCGGGGCTCTGCCGGTCGTCAATTCGGAGGCGATCAGGCTTGCCGCGATCGGAGGGCTCGCGCTCGGAGCACGCGTGAACGAGGAGTCGGTTTTCGCGCGCAAGAACTACTTCTATCCCGATCTGCCCAAGGGCTACCAGATATCGCAGTACGAAAAACCGTTTGCGGTGGGGGGCCAAGTGGTATTCAATGACGGCAGCAGGGAGATCGCCGTCCCGCTCGAGCGGCTGAACCTTGAGGAGGATGCGGGCAAGTCGCTGCATTTCGGGACTGAGGACAAGACAGGAATCGATTTCAACCGTTGCGGCATCCCCTTGCTTGAGATCGTGAGTGCCCCTGCGATATGCGAACTGCATCATGCATACTTCTATCTCGTGAGACTCAAACAGATCCTCGAGTACACAGGTGTGTGTGCGGGTAGCATGGAGCTGGGCAATCTGCGCTGCGACGCCAACGTCTCGGTGCGCCCGATAGGGCAGCGGGAGCTCGGCACCAAGACCGAGCTTAAGAACCTGAACTCGTTCCACAATGTCGCGCGCGCCCTGGCGCACGAGCTGAGGCGCCAGACCGACATAGTGGAGCGGGGCGAACTCGTCAAACACGAGACCAGGCTCTGGGATGCTGCCCGCCAGGTCTCGGTGGAGATGCGATCGAAGGAAGAGGTAAATGACTATCGGTACTTCCCCGAACCCGACCTGGTTCGGATCCGCCTTGCCAGGAAGTACCTCGATTCCCTGGGAGCCGCGCTCCCCGAGCTTCCTCACCAGCGTGAGACAAGGTTGTCTAGAGAGCATGAACTGCCGGGCTATTATGCCGGCGCACTGGTCTCCACGCAGCGGCTGGCCGACTATTACGAGGAGGTCGCCAAGCTCACAGGCGACCCCAAAGCGGCAAGCAATTGGATAATGACCGAGGTGCTCCGCGTCCTTAACGAGAAGAGGATCGACATAGACAGCCTCGGGCTCGCGCCCCGGGACATCGCCGATCTCCTCGGCATGATAAGAGAGGGACGGATAAGCGGCAAGATCGCCAAGGAAGTGTTTGCCGAGATGATCGCTCTCGGCAAGGGGGCATCGGCCATAGTTGAGGCACGGGGCCTCCTACAAATAAACGACGAGGACGTGATCCGCAGTTCAGTGCGCCAGGTGATTGGGGAGAACCCCTTAAGCGTAGGCGACTTCAAGAAGGGCAAGGAGCGGGCCTTCAGGTTCCTGGTCGGCAAGGTGATGGAGCGGACCCGTGGAATGGCCAATCCCACGATGGTTCACGATATCCTCAAACGTGAGCTTGAGACCTAGCCCGCGGAAACCCGCGGACTCTAATGCAGAAGGACTACCTTGCGGACCTGGGTTGTGGCCGCTGAAGATATGGAAATGAAGTAGGCCCCGCTGGCCGCCCGGTTGCCGAACTCATCGAAGCCGTCCCAGTCGAGGGTCACCCTGCCTGTCAGGTCGTAATTGACCATCGTCCTCACCAGTCTGCCTCTTACATCATATATGCCAACACTCAGCGGCAGGTCCTCAGGGGCGACCGCAAGGGTCAGTCTCAGGGAGTGAGTGAAGGGATTGGGCCCCAGCGCCTCGACGAGCGAGGTCTCGACTGTGCCGCCCTCAACCCCGGCCGGTGGCTCGGTCAGCCAGGATGAGTAATCGGTCTGTCCATAGAAGAGAGTCGCGGTCGGCGTATCGGTTCCCCACCAGTTGGACTGCGCCTTTATGCGGTTCGTGGTCCTGTTGTAGACCGCATACAGAGTGTTCTGGCGTATGTCATTGAGGCACCCCAATGCATTTGCGGTATCTCCCAGAACGGGGTTGGAGTTGATATAGGAGCCGACGCCGTACTTGTTGCCGACAATGGAAGTCTTGCTGATGATCGGGTTTGCATAGTAGGCCGCCTTGATGCCGCAATCCCCGTTGAAACTCACCCAGCAAGAGTCAATCGTGGGCGAGCTGCTGCTCAGGTATATGCCGCAACCCGAGTTGTTCTCGAATTTGTTGCCACCCTTGACGGCCGGCGACGAAGAATAAAGGGTCAACCCGTTGCCCTGGGTGGTGCCGCTTTCCCGGTTACCCTCCAGTACGGCACTAGAGGCACTGGAAAGGATGATGCCGCTGTAGAGGCTGGAGGTGATCACGTTGTTCACGATCACGGGACTGCCACCGCTTCCCGATATACCGTAGCTATTCGAGACAAAGACATTGCTGTCGATCTGGGGAGACGACCCGCTCACCTTGACGCCTACCGACGAGCTCTTGAAGGTACACTCCGAGATATAGACATCGGATGTCTGGCAGTCCACGGCAGTGACCGCACCCGACAACTCGCTCATAGTGAAGGTAGCCGTTGCGCCCGGTTTGACCACGATGCCCTGCCACCATTCCTTGGTAGAAGGATAGGTAACGGGTCCAAGCCTGACCCTGTTGGCGGGACTTCCCCTCACGACGAGGCTGCCCAGCACCAGTATTTCGCACTTGCCGGCAGTCATCCCCGTTGGCGAGGCGGCATCGGTCACGAATCGCATGTCTGCGTCCCTTTCGAGTGTCAGGGCCGCTCCGGGATCAATCTGGATGTCGCCGACCACATCGAGCCGTCCGGTCAAGAGCAGGTTGTCCGAGAAGGTGCCGAACACCGGCTGGGCGTAGAGCCCGCTTCTCATAGCCGAGCCGCCGGCGCAGGGCCACTCGACCGCACCGCCCTCGGAAGCAAGATCAAGCACGAAAAGCAAGGAATCGATCGAGCCTGCCACCACCTCGATGCTGGGATCGGAGTCGAGATTGTCGCAGAGCGGGGTCACCACGCAGGTGCCCCTCAAGGGAACCGGCGGGATCTGGTCGGAGCCGTCGAGGTTCATAATTCGTATCGTACCCTCTTCGAGAGCGAATATGATCTCCTGGCTGCCGTCACCGTCCGCATCCGCCACGACCGGAGATCTGAAGGGTGTGCCTCCGACCATCAGGTCGAGCACCATCACACCGTTGTCCACCAGGCCGATCTCCCCGCAGCTGGATCCGCACACCATCTCGAGCACACCGTCGTTGTCGGCATCCGCAAGCGAGAGGCTCCACTGGCAGGGGGAGACCCGTATCTGGTCCTTTATGCTGCCGTCGAGGGCGTCCAACACAGTGATGGTGGTGTCGTGGGCGGCCACAATCTCGATCGATCCGTCCCGCTCGAGATCCCCGCCGACGATCGAGGTTATGCTCTGGGTGGAAAGCGCCACCGACCAGGCAACGCTTGGAGGCTCGACATCACAGGTGATACAGGTCAGTTTGCCGGAGTTAGTGCTATAGACTATTTCCTTGGCCCCGTCCAAGTCGACATCGAAAATCACTATGCCCGTAAGCCTGTCGCCGTAGGGAAGGACATCGCGTGTCCATCTTGTCGATCCCGAGGCATCGAAGGCCAACAGCTTCGAATTGGTGAACGAGTAGGTGCCAAGTATGATTTCAAATGAACCGTCACCGTCAAGGTCCGCAAGCACGGGGGAGAGGCACGGATAGTCGGTGTAGGCCTTCCACCGGGTAGCACCGGTGGCGCCGTCCGCGACTGTGAACCCGGCCTTCATCGGGATCACGCATTCGACGGTTCCATCCCCAATCAGGTCGGCGGCAGCCGGTTCGATTCCTGCAAACCAGTGTGCCGGCCCGAGGTCGGTCCTGAGCCAGATCGTGTTGCCGCTAAGATCTATGGCCTGGGCCATGCTGCCGGCTGAGGTCACCAGAATATCGGGCCCCCCATCACCATCGACATCCGCCATAACCTCAGCCTTGACGTCGTCCCCCATTCTTACTGGAAAGCCCGCTTGGCAGGGGTAGACATAGGAGATCCGCTCGACCGCATTATTGGTTTCGTCGGCCTCGCTCACGAGATGGTCGTAATCCGCAACCATCGTCAGTTTCAAGTTGCCGGATGCGGGGTTTCCGATATTGAAAGAGACTGTCCGCTTCTCCCAGGGGTAAAGATCGGCCAAGGCGTTCGAAGCAAGCAGCACTCCGCCCGAATCCGGATGCCCCGAGTAAAGTCCGACATTGACTGTGTTCAAGTAGACGCCGCCTGCATTCCAGACCTCGCCCGACATCGACAGGGACTGCCCCGGCGTAGGAAACTCCGGCGCTATCGACACGTGATAAGACTGGATCACCAGGTCAGGCACCGATATGGGGAATTGACTGGCCGTGAAACTGAGGCACGGATCACCGAAAAGACTGAATTGCCTCACGTAGGCAACGCTCCCGAGGTTCAGGAGATGCTTGGTCTTGGCATCTAGGATCAGATCGCCCAGATATGAGGAGCCGTTGACAAAGGCCGCCTCCAGTATCTCGGGAGCAAATACCGTTATGGCCCCGCCTCCGGTCTCTCTCGACGATGCCAGGCATGCTATGGCCCCGCCGGCAGGGGCCGTAAGCAGGCGCTCCGCGAAGCAGTCGACCTTCCCATCGCTGTAGGTCTGAGTCTTGTTGTCGAACCATCCGTTGCTGCATGCGATCGCAAGCACTATGGGAAGGTTGGAAACGTTGTGCAGGCTGGGTATGTAAGAGCTCTTAAAGGCTCTCTCATTCAGAGCTCCCCAATCCCACTTGTCGCCGTCGCCGGTATAGAGGGCAAAGAGAAATCCCTTGTTCAGAGAGTCAACAACCGCCTGGCAAGCCGCGATGTCGCCGGTGCCGTTCAGGGGATAATCGTATCTATAGAATCTCGAGACATTATAATTGTCAGGAACGCTGCTCTCCAGCTGATCGAAGAGCTCCACATAATCGTCCTTGGCCGCGAAGAAGCAGCCTGCGATAAAGAGCAGCGCCTTGGTCCATCCGGATGGGGGGAGGGGCGAATAGGAGCTGAGCTTGCCATAATAGGTCACGAGTTCCGTCACGTTGCCCACAGGAATTCGCCCGAGCATCACATCCTCGAAATCATCGTTGCCGCTCACGCACGCGTAGTAGTGATCCGAGGCCTCAGTGGTCCCGCCGTAGCCGTCGTAATCGAGCACCATCCGCGTCACATTGTCATCCTCGTATGCATCTCCCAGGAGCGCCACGAATCCAAGGTGGCCATCGCCGAAGTGGGCCGCGCACTGCAGGTCGTAAAGATTCTTTATGAAGTCCCGTAAGACTACCGGGCTGGTGGTGGAGATGTTGGCGACGTCGATCACGGCCACGTTGAGACCCATCCTGTCCGTCCAGAGGTGCGCGAGCGAGTCAACGTAACTGCTGGTGAATAAAGCGTGGCCGCACACCATAAGGACATCCGGCGAGGCGCCGGCACATTCCGCGAGATTCTGACATCTGGCGACTGTGCCTGGGCCGGAATTCAAGGTGTTCCCAGGCGCGAGACCGTAGCCCGTAAGTGACTGACTTAGTACCCTGGTCAGCGGGCCGGCGTCGACACATCGCTCACCGCGGGGCGAGACCAGCCGAAGCCTGACTTCGACCTCTTCCAGTGGATCGGGGCTCGCCCCGAATCGGAACAGGGCGATCTTCTGGTCCCTTATGTAGGCAGTCTCAACGAGGGTCCCCGGGATCGCGCCGGCAGCGCAGTCCAGTTCCATTTCTGCAGCATCGCACTCGGGTATGGGAAACCATAGGGATTGGTCCTGAAGCCGGAGCTTGCCCGGCGGAAATGAGAGTGAAACCGCCTCGTTGTTGACTGCGAAGCACATCCTGGGCGCGCATAAACACACGGGGATAGCGATGGCAACCGCCGTCGCTATCCCCAGAAAGGTGTTCCCGCGTACACTCACTCTAGACATCCGCACCTCTATGGAGACCTGCCGACAAAGCACATCTCCCGCGTCTCGTCCTTTAGGGTGTCAAGTGCGGTCCTTACAAATCTCCTTGCATCCAACAGCCTGCCTGAGCGGGCCGGCACTCAGTGCCCCGGTGCCGCCTGCAGGCCCTACCTAATCTCTGCCAACAGGCCAGATGTCGATTGAGTCGTGCGGTCTACCTGAAGAGAGCCTTTACGGCGCCCCAGGTGGACTGCTCGTTACCCAGTCCGCACTCCTGTAGCCAGATGTCAGCGTCAAAGTGGACTTCGTCCAGTATGTAATTCGGGTCGCTCGGCGGCATGTTGCAAGTCTGGTAGTAGTAGCCCGAGTACGAACCGTTCCCGCAGAGCTCGGCATAAAGTCCGGTGCCCTCGTGCAGGATGATCACGGCGCCCGAGAGCCCATCCATGCACTCTTCCTCGTCCAGCACCCCGTCGCCGTCGCCATCCATGAACTGGAAGGTAAGGTCGCAAACGCCGGTCAAAGTGCCAATACCGGTGTGGTTGATGAAGAGAGCGCAATCAAAGGTGCCGGTCCAGGTCACTCCATCATAGTTGGGAGCGTAGTAGGTGGTCCAGATGTATGCCCATCTTGCAGCCGGATTCGTAATCGGAGGCCACCCGGTATCGTTGACGGTCATCGTCCAGACGCCCGGTGCAAAAGCGCCGTCGCTTACCGGCCCGGTGAAGATGGGAGGACTGGCCTTCACTAGATTCCCAAAGCCGTCGCAGTGAAACAGGTACTGCTCGTACGCGCCCGCCGCCCCTGCCATCAACATCAGCGCCACAAAGGTCACAATAGCTTTCCTCATTTTCTCAAACCCTCCTTCGATAGGATACTAGCCCTGTGTCCGAAAACGCTTCTCGGTCTTGAGCATCCCCCCTTCCGAATGAGATTCTTGCATCTGTGCCTTTACCTATAAAGTGACTTGACCGTACCCCAGGATGACGGCTCATTGGCCGAGGGGCACGGGAGATATAGATTAAGATTGCCGGCGCCCGTGACAACATTGACATCCGGCGGATAGACGAACCCAAAGCCGTTATGATTGAGCGCACCCGTACCCGCCTTGCAGGCCATCTCCCCGGTGCTGGGATCCGTACACAGCTTGGCGAGGCGACCATCAAGCATGTTGTTCCAGTTCACCTTCTCCTCTTCATCCAGCACGCCGTCAGCATCCATGTCTCTGATGGTGTACTTGGCGTTGATCCTGCCCTGGACCGTTCCCGTATACCCAGTTGGTGCATTTGTTACCACCATTGAGAAGGTACCGGGAATCTGACCGACCCATTTCTCAGCGCCTGGGGTTGAGTTGTTATAATTCGATGCGAAATAGGTCGCCCAGATGTAAGCGAATCTGGCCGCAGGGTCGGAAGGAGGTGGCCAAGCAGCGTCATTGAGCGTGTACTGCAGTGTGCCGTCGCCGCCGCTCGTAAAGATGCCGCTATACTGAGCCGGGCTATTCATGATCGTCCCTGAGATCTGGAAATTGAAGTTCCAGATGGCGCCCGATGCTGCAGATGCAAGACCAAGACAAAGCAAAGCCGTAACGATAGCTAGTCCTTTTTTCATAACACACTCCTCGGCTGAAATGAACTCGCGCAGAAAGACCTTTAACAACCAGTGTTCTTCCGACATCACCACCTTTTTCCAAGAGTGAAACCATTTTAGCATCTACTAGCAATAATGTCAAGCAAGTTTGCTGCAATTGGAAGATTATATTGAAAGCGGCCGGGAGGGGGCTCGGAGGAGGTGGGGCGAGTCCGGGAATGAACCGGAAAGAGACGCGCAGGTAGGAACGAGGCCGAGGGCCTGTTGCCTCAAGTAAAAAAGTATCTGAACGGGTATTCGTTGCCTCACAAATAAATGTATCTGAGATGATTCCGATCGGGGCGGGTTAGGAGACAGCCGCATAAGCCACATCCTCCAGGGTTTCTTGGGTCGTCAGGGGCGGCCTCTTGGAGGCCACCAGTTTGTGGAGTCTCTGCTGAAGTGTCAGTATCTCGCGTCGCAGCGCCG
>JAZDEY010000032.1:0-12383 GCA_043808325.1 Candidatus Eiseniibacteriota bacterium | reverse complement strand
TCCTCCCGAAGCATCCTCATGATCTCCTTAACTGCCATTGTCTTTCTCATGCCGCCACACTATTGTATGACTACATTATCGTCAAGACAAAAAAACAACAATACCAGCCACCCGGGGGGACTTTTTCAGAGACCTCTGTGTACTTTGAGAGGTGTCTCCTTCCCCGGACCATATTATTAAGCCACCTGCATCAGGGAATCAGCTGTAGCCTGCATTCTTTCTCTCGGATGAGCCCACTTGGCATTGAAGTAGTGGAACTGGCTCATCACGATCCTCTTGCAACTCCTGACCCGCCCCCAACGGTAATACCACTCATACTACTAGTGTCGAGAGGGCGCATCTAAGCTGAGCGCGGAAACCGGCGCCGGGGCTTACAGCCGCCGACTCACAGCCTGCCAGCCGCATATCCCAGCAAGGAGTTCCCCGCAGATTGAGATGGCATGGGGAATTCCATTATGCACACTTTCATCCGTGCCACAGCAGGCTGCGGCCTTCACGCTTTCAGCCATGACCTCGGTAGTGCCCGGTAAAGCCGATAGGCATTCTGCAAGTGGTGCTTGATACGGATTCACACATGTGATAAGGTGGTTGCGGTTGCCGGTCTGATCCAGGAAGGCGGGATGAGAACCGTGGGTGCAGCCACCAAACAATGGAGAGAGCATGAATCCGACACCGAACAATTTCTACGGCCTGGGTATCGCGCCCGGGCTTCTTGAGAAAATCGGGGCCCTGGGCTACACCATACCTACGCCCATTCAGTGGAAGGCAATACCGATTGCGATTGAGGGCAAGGACATCATCGGAATCGCCCAGACGGGTACGGGCAAGACTCTTGCCTATGGTATCCCCATGATCCAGCGCCTCGCTCAGAAGAAAGGCAAGGGGCTCGTGCTGGCCCCGACCCGCGAGTTGGCGATTCAGATACGGGATGCCTTGAAGCCTTTCGCACAGGCCTTGGGTATGGGAACTGGAGTCTACATAGGCGGCGAATCCATAGTTCCCCAGGTGGCATCTCTCAGGAAGAATCCTCGCATCCTCGTAGCCACACCCGGCCGCCTGATCGATCTCCTGAGCCAGCGCTACCTCCGGCTCGATGACGTGCACGTCCTTGTCCTCGACGAGGCCGACCGCATGCTGGACATGGGCTTTGCTCCGCAGATCGAACGCATCGTTCGGCTCGTGCCCAAAGACCGGCAGACCATGCTGTTGTCGGCGACCATGCCTACCGAGATAATGGACATGGCCCGGTCCCACATGAGGCTCCCGGTACGAACCGAGATCGCTCCCTCTGGGACGGCGGCGGAGGGTGTCTCGCACGAGGTTTTCGTAGTCAAGAAGGACAACAAGGAGCTGCTCTTGGGGATACTGCTCAAGCAGTACAAGGGTCCCGTGCTTCTATTTACGAGGACCAAGCGAGGAGCCCACAGGGTCGCGCAGTCGTTGCGGCGGGGGAACCATCCCGCGGCCGAGATCCATTCTGACCGGTCTCTGCCCCAGCGCAAGGAAGCCTTGAACGGCTTCAAATCCGGCAAGTACCGGATTCTCGTGGCTACCGACATAGCGGCGCGGGGTATCGATGTCCACGGCATCGAACTGGTTCTCAATTACGATCTGCCCGATGACCCCGGAAGCTATGTTCACCGGATAGGCCGCACCGGGCGGGCCGGCATGGAGGGCCGTGCGATTTCGCTGGCCACTCCCGACCAGGGTAGCGATGTGCGCAATATTGAGAAGCTGATCAAGCTATCACTGTCCTTGTCGCAGCATCCCGAGATTCCTGCGGAGCATTTCGGCACACCCGGGCGCACCGCATTTCAAGAGAAGTTCGCACGCCATCAGCGCCAGATGAGCCGTCGCCCTGTTCGCCGGAAACGGTGAGGGCGGTGGGACAAGGCGTCCGCCTCGGCGACCACTCGGCACTCTCTGATCGCGTAGCCCATGATGCGGAAGAGTGCGTGAGCCCGCATCAGGAACCTCCGATCTGGGATTGCATCTATCGGTCCACCTCTTCGACAGTCTCACGGAACCAACGCTCGGCGAGCTCGTACTTGCGCCTGAGATCCTCTCCGTCCCTGACGAAGTACAGGTTTGTGAGCCTCGTCACTACATCCTCCGGAAAGTAGAAGCGCAGGTAGCGCGGTCCGAAATTGTAGCGCAGGGGATCGTACTTCATGCGGAGGGCTTCCACCAGCGAGCCAAGTACGAGTCGAGAGTAGAGATCGGCGGCTTCAACGCAATTCCCTCGCGTGAGCTCCTTATCGATGAAACAGGCGAGCAGATCAAAGCGCGTGCGGCTCCGGGCCAGGGCATCCTTCATATCGCGGGCAAGCTTCTCGCGGTCCGCCGGGGGGCACGTGACCGCGTCATACTTGTTGAAGATGAAGCGGGACCTACCATGGATCTCCGGCTCCAGGAACTTGTCGGGACTGGTGTGCTTGATTACCGCGATATCCACCAGCAGAAACTTGTCCGCGGCGGCCAATCGATAGAAAACGTGGACGTAATCATGCGGTGCCGGCGTGGGAGCCGCGTACTTGAGTTCGATACCGGACAGGGCGGTGAGCGCCCCCTCAACTACCGTGAGTACATCTTGGAGACGATTGTCATCGGCATCGACGTAGAGGTCGATGTCTGACCAGGCGTCGGCGCGGTCAAATGCGGCTGCCCCTCCCTCCCAGAAGGCATAGACGTAGTCGAGAGGCTCGAGCGCATCGGCGAGGCTCTTGATTATTGTCTCACATCCGAGCTTGCCGCCTTCGCGCCCGTCCCAAGGCCGACCCGCGTCTTGATCCACGGCACACCCCTTCAATCGACGTTCCATCCATTCTAGCTATTCTAGCACAGCCGATCGCCTCGGGGCAACCGTGTCGTAAAGCAGTGCATGCCATGCCTCATTGCACATGCCTCCTTTGTGGGATGCATGGGAACAAAAGCTGGAACTTCGATGCCGATACGGTTATACTGAATCTCAGAAGAGCAGTACGGCGGGAAGCACTGTACCAAGGGAGACTAAACGAGGTGACGGTATAAATGGGATTCACGGATCTCTTAGCGAGAGTTCTTGGAGGCAAGCGGAAGAAGAGCGGGCCGCAGGTCCAGCGCAATGACCCGTGTTGGTGCGGCAGCGGGAAGAAATACAAGAGATGTCACTACGACTCTGACCAGAAACGCGGTGTAAGCAGGGGTGGGAAGAAGTCCACCTGAGGTTCCTGGTGAGGTGCGTGTCACCTTACCAGAACAATCTTGACGGCCGCCTTTCCGTGGGTAGTCTTCACCAGAGCAAGGTAGATTCCGCTGGGTAGATCCCGGCCGCCTGCGTTCCTGGCGTCCCAATCCCAGGAAGCTCCGTCGGCGGCAACAACGACCTCTCGCACCTTGCCGCCGGACACATCGTAGATCGTGATCCGCTTCTCAATGCCATCAGCCTTTCGACCAAAGACGATCGTGACCGTGTTCTCGGTGGGATTTGGAAGCACACGACTCACGAGCCCCGGTCCGCCCAAGGAATCCGGAGTGCCGCCGGCGATCATAACGTCCCCGGTCGACCGGGGCATAAGCCTGTAGCCGGACAGGTAGGGCAAAGCCGGATCATACTGGGCGGCTATGCCCACGACATCGATGGTTGAGTCGGGCCGAGCAGTCCCGTCGATGCCGGCATCCCTATCTATGAAGAGCGCGCAATCGCCACTCCCGTCGTTCAGGGTCACGCTACCATCGGTGCCCTCGGAGGGCCAAGTCCCGGCGACGATCGTGCAGCCCTTCGCTTGAACCAGCCGACCTTCGTAGTTCTCTCCACGCGAGCCGATGTCGGCAGTCGTAACAAGTGTGGTCTCCGGGGCGCCTGCGCCCGGAGCGATCACCTTGAGCGCCGGACTGGTAAGGCGTGTCAGACCGAAATAGGTATCGACCATGCCGGTCGCCTCCACACTATCCCCGACCGAAACGTAGGGCGTAGTCGATGAGCCCTTGAACACGTTGACACCGCCGGTTGCATCCTGGACGAATATGTCATTGTCCTCACTTGAAAACGTGCCGGTCCCCGCGGTCACGACTCCCCTTATCCTGACCGACTTGCCAATCAAGACAGGTTCCCCGCTGGGGTAGTCTTGGTTCAGTCCGTCGATTGAGGTCACACCCGCGATCAAGAGCTCCGACATCACCGATCCGGTCGCGCGCTCCGCGGTGAAGCCCAAGAGCTCGCCGACGGTCGGCGTCACATCGCAAATCGTTCGCGCCACGTGGGAAACATGATTTCGGATCACGTCGGGGCCGACTGCGAGAAGCTCGACGGTCCGGCATCCGTCGCACCCGTCGCCATGACTTCGGAAGTTGTCGGTGTGCCGGCCGTGATCATTGGTCACAATAAGGGTGGTCTTGCCGGCATAGAAGGGATCGCTCTCCAGGAAATCCCAGAGCATGCCGACGATGCTGTCGGCGACCGCAATTGCCCGGGTGTAATCATTCCAGTTGCCTGATCCTCCGTAGCCATCCACGTCCACGAGATACAGGAGAAGCAATGACGGATGATAGGTAGTGAGGATCGTCCGGGCCTCCTGCCACACCTGGAGATCGCGGGCTCCCTGGCTATGGTAGAGCGGCCAGTAGCCGGTGCCGTATGCAGGGTCAAAACTGGCCTTCCACGGGCAGCCAAGGCTTTCGAGCACATATATGCAATCGGTCTGCGGGCGGGAGAGCTGCTTGCGGTAGTATTCGAAGATTGTCGGAAGCTTGGCGCGACTATTCTGCGTGTTGCCACAGTCAGGATCGTTGAACCTAACGATCTCGGTCCACGCCCCGCACCAGATTGCAGGAATCGCATTGGCGGTATAAGTGATACCGTCATTCTTGAAGGGCTCTACGATCGTTCCCTGCCGGCTCAACGCATACATGTTGGGGACATACTTATGAGTGGGATCGCCCAGCCCCTCCGTATAGCGCAGGCCGTCTACAATCACAACAACAACATGCTCGCTGTCGTAGGCAAGTGCCGAGGGCGCGGAAAGGGCAACAAGAAACACACCCAGCAGCACGTAAATCAGGATCGCATGCTTCTGCGAGATCACACCGTTAGAAGGCGACAGCACTCTACGCACACAACCCGGGATCATGCTACCAATCTAATAGGTCGGCGGCCAATCAACAAGTAATGCAGCACCTCAGCGCAGCAGGATCATGCGCGTCACTTGATCGCCGCCGACGCTCGAGAGCCTGCAGAAATAAGTGCCGGGAGCGACCTCGCGCCCGCGATCGTCAGTGCCGTTCCAGGTAACCTGGCCCGTGCCCTGCGGCACGATGCGATCCAGAAGGCAAGCAATCCGCTGGCCGCGGCTGCTATAGATCTCAAGACGAACGTGCTGTGCGCTCGGCACGGAGTATTCTATTCCCGTAACGGGGCCAAAAGGATTGGGCGCATTCTGCTCCAGCCTCGGCTCGCCCAAGGCTTCACTTGCACTGCCGCCTTCACCTACCCCCGCGTGCGGAACCTCCTCGGCAGTATTCAGGATCCAATTGTCGGGATCGATTGCGACCGCGGTCGGCTCGGAGGCCAGCACGAGATCATAGACCTCGTGGGCCCCATCGACCCAGAGCGTCACGAGGGTATCACCGGACACAGTTGTGATCTTAAGATCCACAGGCATCGTGAACACGGGGCCGTTGGTCTGCACCTGATCCACCACCAGATTGAGGGCGTACCAGCCGCCGGCCTCGAGAGCACGCCAAGAGTACTGGTAGCTCGGCCAGCCGACATCATAGATCCACTCGGTGAAGAACCAGTCAAGCTCCTGGCCGCTCGCTGCCTCCACTGCCTCCTGGAACTCGGGTGTGACGGCGCTCGAATACTCGTGGGCCTGCCTGTAGGCCGCCAGCGCTGCAAAGAAGGTGGAGTCCCCAACCACATGCCGCAGCATATGGAGCACGCAGCCTCCCTTTTCATAGACGGTCGTACCCCAAAGGTAGTCGGGATCATAGATGGGAAAGTTCTCCGGCGAGTTTAAAACCGGATTCATCAAGCTCTGTTGCATGTAGGCACGATAGGCGTCCATCCCGTATGCATACTCCTGGAAGACCGCCTCCGAGTAAGTCGCGAAGCCTTCGCTTAGCCAGACGTCGCGCCAATCATTCACCGAGACGCAGTCGCCCCACCACTGATGGGACATCTCATGCGCAAGCAGCCAGTCGTAGAGATGATTGGCCTGGATCGTCTTGGCATTGTGGGTCACGCAGGTCTGGTGCTCCATGTCGCCCTTGGTTGCGGCGACATATCCGAACCTGGAGAAAGGATAGGGCCCGTAGCGCGCGATAAAACCATCCATCATGACGTCAACATTCTGGAAATGGACATTGGCCGCGTCGACGTCGCCCGGGAAGACCCAATAGTGGATCCAGCTATAGGTGGAGTCCACCAGCTCGGTGTATCGGCGGGCGTGCACCGTCATCAGATGCGGCGCAATCTCGTGGGTCTCCGACCATACATAGGTCGCCGTGTTCGCAACCGAATCAAGCGTCGCACTGACCAAGGTCCCGTTGCAGACCACCTTCCTGCCGAGGCCCGGCACCGTGATGCGGTAGTCCGCAGTCGCTTTGTCGCAGGGCCAATCCCAGCAAGGGATCCAGTACTTTCCCATCGATGGCGGATCGGCGACCAGACCGACGCCCATCTGATACGCCATCAGCGGTGCACCATCGAACCAGAATCCCCCGAATCCGCCCACACCCTCGTTGCCGGGCTGGCCATGATAGATCACCCGCACCTGGAAGGTGTCGCCCACCGCATAGCTCCGGCCGAGATCGATGCTTAAGACGGGATCGCTGTGGGTGAAGCCGAGCGTATCATCCCCGCCGAGGACCGTATCTACGGTAAGCGCGGTCAGATCGAGATTGATGCCGGAAAGATCGGCCTCCTCGCTGACCGATGTTACCCTGGTGTCCCCATAGATCAGCTGATTGTCGATGTCGATCCGCATGGTGACGTCATAGTTGATGACGTCAAAGGAGTGCGGACAGTTGTCCGCAAGGTGCTCGGTCCCCAGGGGACGATACCGGAGCGCCTCCGACGCTTTGAGCCATTCCCTCGAACCTACTTCATACTGATCGGGGTCGGGAAACTGATCGATCGCGGGACCGGAGGCTGCGCCGGGGACTGCAAACAGCAACGACAGTGAGATAAGCGCGGGCAGCGCTACCAGTAAGGGAAAGAGAGACTGACGCATAGTGACAAACCTCTCAAGTCAAGGGTCCACGGACGAGCGCGCAACGATCGCGTGCGTGGGTTCAAGCCCCTCCGGTCAAGGGCTTCCTATACACATTATATCAGAAACCGGAAGGCCGGGTCAATCAGGCGGCTTGAGCGATTGGGGTGCGACAGGCCATTCGTGGTGAGCGCGGGGGCGGACGGTCAGTGATGAATATCGACAGAGCTTACCGGCGTGGCGGCCGCTCAGCTATCACATCCACCGTCGGGGCAATGCCGGACCCGACGCCGTTGGGGGTGACATCGACCTCGACCGCCAGTTCATCGGCGACTGCCTTGTTGACGGTTATCCTGACCCGGGACGGAGGGTGAACCCCTATGGAACGTAGATCTCTTCCATTGCGTAATTGGTCAACCATTCGGCTCAGATCCTCCCCGACTGAACCATAGTCGGCCTCGACGGACATAAGCGCCCCCTTGCGAGCAAAAGCCGAGGAATAGCCGACCGCCGGCAGCCCCAACTCAAATGCCTGGAAAACTATGTCGCTGAAGACCTTGTCCGAAAGCAGTACCAGATCGGGGTAGACTATCAAGGCATCACAAGTCTCAGCAACCGACCGGAGCCGGCCTCTTACATCAGAGTCCTTGGAGAATTCGAGGAGCAGAACGGTGATGCCGATCTCCTTGCCGGTTCTGACGAACTCCTCGGCCACGTTGGCCGACCGGTCGGGATCGAACAGCAACGCGATCTTGTGGGCTCGAGCGAGAACCGCGTGGATTGCTTTAAGTACCTGCATCTCTGAGGGGATTAGCTCGACCCCGGCGACCGCATCCTTCTTCTCAGCGTACTGGCTGGGGTCCGCGACCATTCCGAAGATCACCGGGATACCCGGGAACTCCCGCGACGTGAGGTCAAGAGCACGGGCGCCAAGTGCCACTATCACCTCCGGCCTCGCTTCCCATATCGCGTGCACGACCAGGTCAGATTTCTTGTCCTGGGAAAGAGTGATGTCCTCAACCGTTGAGGCTTCTCTGACTCCAATGGCGGCCGCGACGGTCTTGTATGGTGCGAGATCGGAGCTCCTCAGAACGATGATTTCAGAGGCGTGGGCCGAGCCCATAGAGATCAGAGTCAGGAGCCCGAAGCCCAACAGGGCTTGACCCATGCTGTCTCCTCTCATACCCATTCCCTTCGATTGCATTGACCCAAGCCTTTCTATAGCTCCCAGCTTGCTCTTATCGCGATCACTCGCCGGTCCTGGGGCAGAGCGTCCTGCACGTGTTCAGGCCCTGCCGATTCAAGGTGTACGGCATCGAATACATTCTTAGCAGAGACGGACAACGAGACGCCCTGTGCCAGTTTCCGCATATACAATGTCACATCGGTCACAAGGGAAGGTTCGATCTCCACGCCGGTCTTCGTTAAGCGCGTGCCGATGTATCTCATCGAGAGCCCCAGAGAGGTCCTGGGCATCAGGAACGGCATCGACAACCGCACAGTCGCAAGCTTATCCGGAGATACCGGCAGGCGTTCGCCGGTCTCCCTGTTCTTTGCATCAATAAATGCACAACTGACCCACCAGCGGAGCCCGCGGGGAAGTGCTCCGTGGAGCTCCGCCTCGAGACCCTCAGAATGAACTACACCCGAGTTGACCGAAGTCAGGCAGCCACCGTCCAGCTCGACCTCGCCAATCATGCTGGAGATTCTGTAGTGGAACGCGGAGACAGTCGCATGCGCCACATTCCCTATGTCGGCGTCGTGAACAATCTCGCAGGTGTACGCATCCTCGGCTCTGAGATCGGGGTTACCGCGAACTGCACCTTCTTCGCAGTCGTCGCCCGCGTCATCATAATAGCGCTCGTAGAATGTGGGGGCGCGGAAACTCTTGCCATAGAGCAGCTTGGTTGCTCCTGCTCGGGTCTTGAGGATCAGCCCGAATCTGGGAGCAAGCGTGTTTCCGAAGCTTCGGTAATGGTCATACCGGATGCCTAGAATGCCAGTGAGGCGGCCTGCGTACAACGATAGCTCGTCCTGCGCGAAGGCCGAGAAGATCTGGTCGGTCTCTTCCAAATCCACGTTCTCGTAGTATTCGGGCTCGGTCTGGTACGAGCCAAGGTGGGCGCCGAGTACCCTCTTGAGCGACAACCCGGCAAGCAGATAATTGCGTTTGAGCGCTTGAGAAGATACCACCAGCTCTCCGCCAGCGACTTCGCTGGTGTGAGGGTCCTCCATCACTGTTATGACGTCATCAGCTTGCATTGGCCATACGCCCTTATAGGAGTACCAGTCGAAGGTGAGCCTGGCGGACAGATGGGACACCGCGCCGAGGCGGGTCTCGTACTTCGAATCAATGAACCCGACCATGTCGTTGGTCTCGAGTCTGTCGTCGCCAAAGATCGAGCCCCAAGACGCCGTGGGAATGGCCTTGGCTCGTCGCGAGACCAGGCCCGATAATGACCAGCCGTATTTGCCTATCTGTGTATGCACACTCCAGGTTCGTTCGCGATCAAGGCCGTCGGCCTTGCCGTAATTCGTGGCCGGGTCGTCGAACTCCATGAAGTAGTAGTCAAAGCCTCGGATCCACGAGGCAGCACCGGAAATCTTGGCCTGAAACCCGCCTGTGCCGACCCGGCTCAGACTGGCGAAGGCGTCAGTGCCTTGGTCGGAAAGTACTGAGGCGCCGAGAGCGACCGGGCCTGACTCCGTGGCCTTTGTGGTTATTATGTTCACCACCGCAAGCACGGCGTTGGTTCCATAGAGAGACGAGCCCGGGCCGCGCACTACCTCAATACGCTCGACGTATCTGAGGTCGACGGGCTGGTTTCGCTCGAAGAAGGAGCTGCTGAAGATTGGCTCGGTCATTGGGTGCCCGTCCACCATCACCAGAACGTGGGAGCCGTAGTCGCCGAAGGGGGCAAAACCGCGTACGCCGAGGTAGGTGTAGTTGCGGTCATCCCTGACAAAGAAACCGGCAACTGCAGAGATAGCCTCGGCGAGACTCTGATAATTGAACTCTTCGATTTCCTGCCTGGTGATTATGGTCACGTGGGCAGGAGCGTCGGCAAGGCTTTGAGGATGCCGTGAGGCGGCCTCGACGGTTCCCTCCTCTTCAAGCAGTGCCTGGAGATCGCCGTCACCCCCGTTGCTTGCCAGTCCGCTGCCCGCCAGGATTCCAAAGATCAGGATGAGCGGCAGGAACCCACTCCCCAGATATGGGTGCATGCGTTTCACGTTGAGTCCCCTTTCGTCGATTGACATCCGATGGCATGGGTTTGAGAGGTGTGCCGGCGCTTCATCGTGTTCCTTTGTGCGGTCTCTTTGTTGTCTATCCCGTTACCGTGAAGCGTCCCTAACTTCAAACTTCGGCCTGGCAAGCCCTGAAATAAGGGAATTCTCCACCACATCTCGGCAGGTGGTCATATGTGCGGGCTAGTTCGGGCTCGTCAGCAGCTCCGTCATCGCCGAGCCGGTGGCTTTCTCGGTCGTGAAGCCTAGGAGCTCGCCAATCGTAGGGGTTACGTCGCAGATCGTGCGGGGCGTGTGCGACACAAACCCGCGTTTGATGTCGGGGCCCACCGCGAGAAGCTGAACCGTGCGGCACCCCTCACAGTCATCGCCGTGCGTCTTGAAGTCGTTGGTGTGCCGTCCGTGGTCGTTGGTGACAAGCATGGTGGTAGTTCCGGCGTAGACGGAATCGCTCTGGATGAAATCCCAGACCAGACCGACGATGCTGTCGGCCAGCTCTATCGAGCGGGTGTAATAGCTCCAGCTGGCCGTATGGGCGAAGTGATCGACGCGCGCAAGATAGAGTAGGAAGAATGACGGGTGGTCGGCACCCAACAGTTTCTCCGACAGGCGCCAGACGTCGATATCGCTCACTTCCTGGCTCCGGTAGAGCGGCCAGTAGTCGGGGCCATAATTGGGATCGAGACTTCCCCTCCACACCGAACCTACGTCGCACAAAGCGTTGACGCAGTCCTCCGGAGGCCGCGCCAGCTGCTTGCGATAGTACTCGAATACGGTCGGAAGCTCGCAGTACTCCATCGCGCCGCCGCTACAGCCGGAGCCCGAGACCGAATGCACTTCCGTCCAGGCGCCGCACCAGATGGCGGGGATGGCCCGCGCTGTGAACGTGTAGCGGTCGTTGATGAAGGGTTCGACGATCGCCCCCTGCTTGCTGAGCTCGAACATCCGAGGAACAAGCGTGTGCTGGGGATCGCCCAGCCCTTCGCTATAGCGCAGGCCGTCGATGATCACGAGGACCACATGTTTGGTTTGATAGGCCGCTGCGGACGGTACGATCGCCGCGAGCAGAGCAACTGCAACAGCTGAAACGGCCAGCAGCCGGTTCATCCGGGCCGGAGGCAAACCGGACTTGAGGCCTGGGCCGCGCCCTGCAGCCGCGACCTTTCCGGCGAGATAGGCAAGGGTGGATCTCATGATCGGTATTCTAATGTGTGCCGGGCGGCGGGGCAACAGACCATGCTGCACCAGATCGGTCATTCAGCGCCAATCGGTGATTCACCGTTGAAATCCGCGCTGCCGTTCCGGTAGAGTTATCATGAGAGACGCTAATACTGGGTATGGATTACCCAGGGAGGGACAGATGAAGAAACCAGACCGCAGTCGAGTGCTTGGAATCGTAGGCAGCCCGCGTCAGGATGGCAACACCGAGATCATGGTGGATGAGATTCTGAAGGGCGCGAAAGAGGCTGGTGCCGAAGTGGAGAAGATTCTGCTGGGCGAGCTGGCGATAGCACCGTGCCAGGCATGCTACAGTTGCCGCGATGAGGGCAAGTGCGTCCAGCTGGATGACATGCAGGAGTTGTTCGAGAAGATGAAGCAAAGCGACGTTTGGGTACTCGGGACTCCGGTGTACTGGTGGGGCCCGTCTGCCCAGCTCAAGGCCTTTGTCGACCGATGGCTGGCAAAGGCCAATGACCGTGAGCGAAAAGCGACTTTCGAGGGGCGCCGCGTGATCCTCGCAGTCCCGATGGGAGATACCGATCCGGCGACCGGACGGCACGTAGTCGGCATGTTCGCCGATGCGCTAGTGTCGTGTCCCAGAAATACGTTGACAAAGTCTTTCAAGCTTATGAAGGATTGAGTCGGCAGTTGCCGTCCAGACAAAAGGTCTTGGATGGAGGTTATAGTTATCGATATAGAGCTGGATTTTTTCAACGAGTGATT
>JAZDEY010000031.1:0-81230 GCA_043808325.1 Candidatus Eiseniibacteriota bacterium | reverse complement strand
TCACCCTCGACACTATACCCCTTCACCTCATACCCCGAAGCCAAAGGCTGAACATCATAGATCGTGCCCGCACTCCCAGCCGAATATACACTCCCAGGAACCCCAATATAGTCGTACTCCCCCATAGCCTTCACCTCCACCGCTCCCTTACCCCACCCGTACTCCAGATCCACCGTGTAGCCGTAGCCTCCGGATGAGAAGCCTATCACGCACCCAAGCGAGGCAGTTGCAAGCAAGGCATATCTCTTTACCAGGGTCGTGAGGGTTGTGAGATCGAACAGGCGATCCGGCCGGCGGTTACTCATCGGGGCTTTCTCCCTGCAGCGCTTGTGCAAACCTAAGGTTGTAGGTCAGATTGAGAGTGAATTCGAATCCATCGTGGGTCTGACCCCAAGTGTTTCCTGCATTCTCGGTCCGGGACCACCCTACCGTTCCCTTGACCAGCAAGAGATAGGATGGGCGCCACGAGAGCTCGGCGGCAGCCGCATGAGTAGTCTCAACGGTTCCCGACGGAAACTTGCTCTTGCGTCCCGGCTCAGCCTGGGAATCGGTCACCCGGCCCTGGCCCTGACGCCTGAGGCTGTACGCGATCCGCAGCGAGAACTGATCGCACACTCCATAGAATAATCTGTCCGAGGCCACTGACGACCATACCTCAAATCTGTCTCCATCCGGTCCGTCGGGATAGCCCATCACCTGACCTTCCTGAGTGAAGCGGTTCCATGGGACGGCATGACCGTAGGTTCGGTTGGCTATGCGGAAATAGGAGGCGCCGACTACAGAGCCGCCCGCATACAAGGGATTGACGGCATCGGCGGCAAGACCGAAGCTCATCTCATTGGGTTCGCTGCCCGGGTCAATCTGGAAATCGTCCACCACCAGTTCGCCTCGCACTTCGGCATATCCTGGAAACAGATATGAGAAATCCCCACCTAGTAATATATTGTCGTTGTCCCCCAAGTTCCACTGCTCCGCATAAAAAGGCGCCAGGGGATTGAGGTAGCCGAATTCAAAATCTCTACCGTCGCCGCCGTAGATCGCGGCCTCCGCGATGGAGAAATCCAGCCCGCGTACGAGAAACTCAAGCCGATGGGCCGACACGAAGCGCCGCACAGAGGCAGCCCAGGGATCGGCCGCGCCCCGCCGCAGCTGGGAGTGAAACGACGTGAAGAGAACATGCTTGCTTCGATAGGCGAGTTTGACCATATCCATCGCGGGCGCCGCACCCGAAAAGAGCAGTCCTCGTCCGCGGGACGCTCCCCAGCTGACCTCATCCCTTCCAAGGAAAAGCGATATGTTATCCCCGCGGTAACCGACGCCGCCGTAGTCGAAACTCGATCTCCAGCGATCTTTCCATGGCCTGGTTTCGACTTTGTGATCGGCCGGGGCGTTGGCTGTGGTTCTGAGGGATGTCCAGAAGTTCAACCCGTGCCCTGTGTACAAGAGGAATCTGGCGAGCACCTCGGGGCGTGGTTTCTCGTCGGTCTTGAACCGTGAGCTCACAGCAGAATCGAACATCCAGACCGACCGATCAAGCTTCCACTCTCCCTTGCGCCTCAGTCTCAGATCAGCCTCAGCCAGGGGCCGTTCAGGCTCAAATTCCCGTCTCAGCATGTGGAATAGCCAGAGGTTCCTACCGGTCTCACGGATCGTGGCAGATTTGTCCCTCATTAGCCACTGTGCGAGATCAACCCGGTCATAGGGCGCCGTCATCGCAAAGACGGGACAGCAATCGGTCGACAGCCTCCACTCATCGAAATAGGCATAGACCCAGCTTGAGCTCGGTTCCGTAGGAGCCCCATATGCCGCCGTCACCGCGAGCGATAGGAGCAGCAAGCCCGCCAGAGCTACCGCCGGCGCTCCCGCCGGGCGCGGATGATCAGTCGGCTTGAGATTGCCGGTCTTTTTCATACCGATGATGCAACTACGCACGCGGACACATCCTCAACTCCGTGATCGAGAAGAGTTAGGGCGCATTCTCCAAGGGTCGACCCCGTCGTGACCACATCGTCGACGAGGATAACACTCCTTGATACGAGCTTCGAGACATATCTCACGTGGAACGAACCCACCACATTGCGCACCCGCGCATCTCTCTCGAGAGCAGTCTGCGAAGCAGTATTGCGCCGTTTGCGGAGAACCCCGGTCGTCATCGGGACATGCTTGTGCCGGCTCAAGTGCCGACCCAGAAGCTCGCTTTGGTTGTAACCTCTCTCCCTTCGTTTGGCAGGGTGAATAGGGACCGGTACGATCACCGCATCTCGAGAGATGCTTTCCTCCGCCCCCAGCAAGAGAAACGCTGCCAAGAACCCGGCCACGCCGGGTTTGTCCCCGTACTTCATCTCATGGATCAGCCGCGAGACCTCGCGAGTATACTCCAGCGCGTACCGTACGAGGAGCGAGCCTCGGGCCCCAATGGGAATAAGCTTCGAACGAGGTTCTGCACCGGTCACCACACTGCGACTGCAGCTCCGGCACAGCCATCGCTCCGACGCGGTCAGCCGCTCTTCGCACACCACACAAAGCGGCGGGACCACCACGGCAAGCAGGGCGCCTGCCAGCAGTCTAAGGTTATCGATCTGTCGTGCCATGTCTCACCAGTCTTAAGATGAGAACCCCACCGGCCGCAGCCATCGCGAGGCTCACAATCTGATTCCAGGTGATGCCCAAAGACCCAGAATACATGCTGCTCTCGTAGTATCTCAGAAAATCGATCGCAAAGCGCCAGACACCGTAGAGCACCAAGAACGAGAAGAAGACCATACCGCCCGCCAGGTCACGTTTCAGCAGCTTCCTCAAGACAACAAAGATAACCAGATTGGCTGCAAACGAGTATATCTGGGTCGGATGGACCGACCTACCGGCCAGGATCCAACCGGCCTGGCAATCGGGTGGAAAGACGCAGGCCCACGGCAGCCCGGACGGCTTCCCAAAGCAACACCCATTGAGGAAACAGCCGATTCTCGCGATCGCTATCCCGAGCGCCAGCTGCGGAGCCACAATGTCACTGGCCCGGAGCACCGGCATATGCTTCATCTTTAGGTAGAGCATGCCGGTGATCACGCCGGCGACGAGCCCACCGTAGAAAGTAAGACCACCCTCCCACACCCTGAACACACCGAGCTTGTCTTGCTGGTACTCGGCGAGATGGCTCACTACATAGACCAGCCGTGAGCCCACGAGCGACGAGACGAGCACTACAAGCCCGAGATCGAGGATTCTCGTGGGATCGAGACCCCGCCTCTTGGCAATCCTTGCCGAGAGCTCGATCCCCAGCCAGAAGGCGATCACCAACATCACACCGTACGAGCGAATGCTCAACGGTCCCAAATCGACTATTGTTCTGTGCATGGCCCCTCAGTAACCCTTTCTCGCCGCGTAGGCCGAAAGAACGACGCCCATGCTCCCCAGAAGCACTATTATCGAAGAGCCTCCGTAGCTCACAAAAGGAAGGGTGAGCCCGGTCACCGGAAGCATTCCCAGGTTCATGCCGACGTTTATCAGAGTCTGGATCAGAATCAGGCTGGCGACTCCGAAGCAGAAATAGGTGGTGAATCGGTCCCTGGCCGTCTTGGCAGTCTCGAAGGACTTCATAATCACGTACATCAGCAAACCCAGCACTATCAGGCACCCCGCCAGACCCAATTCCTCACCCAGTACCGAGAAGACGAAATCGGTGTGTTGTTCCGGCACAAGTCCGAGAGCCTTCTGAGTCCCCTTGAAAAGACCCTTGCCGATTAGGCCGCCCGATCCGACTGCTATCTGCGACTGAATCGTCTGGAAGCCCGCACCGTGCTGGTATGCATCAGGATTGAGGAAAGCCTCGATCCGCTGGCGCTGATAGGGCTCGAGGGCCATCCAGATGCGAGGGGCCAATGATCCTACCACGAAATTGATTCCGAAGATCAGCGCAACCAGCGAGGTCCTGAACTTCGCCAGGAGCATCACGGTGATCAGGAAGCCGGAGAAGATGATCCATGCCACGATTTCGCCCGCGGAGATCACCGCGAGGAACGGACTCACAAGAAAGGCAAGATACAGGGGATCAAGCCCGGCCGCATAGAGCATCGGGAAAGCGATGAACGCAACCACCAGGGCGGTACCCATGTCCGGTTCGTAAAGGATAAGAATCGCCGGCGCCCCTACGATTGCAAAGACTACCAGCACGCTCCGAATCGAGTCACCGATCACCTTCTGTCCCGAAAGGTAACGTGCAAGCATCACTATGGTCGCGATCTTAGCGAGCTCGGAAGGCTGGAACCTCATGAAGCCCAGGTTGAACCACCTCCTGGCTCCGTGGGGACCACTACCGACAACCAGCACCAGTGCCAGCATCAACATGGTCACCCCATAGATCACCGGACCGAAGGCCTCGAGGCTCCTGGTTCTGACGAAGGTCACGCCCACCATCGCTGCCAGGCCGATCGCAACCCAGATCGCCTGCTTGACGAGGTAAGAGGTGCCTGCTTCATACATGGTGCTGCTATATATCGCCAGTAGGCCGAAACCCATCAGCGCCACGACCGCGATTATCATCGGCCTTTTAAACATCCCCTAGTCCCCACTGACCTCGCCCGGCGCGACCGCAGCCGTCGAGTCCACTGATTCATTCCCGCCATCCATATGGAAGTAGTGCTGCATCAGTCGGCGCGCGATCGGGGCTCCAACCGATCCGCCGTGGCCGGCATTCTCGAGGATTACACAGATCGCTATCTCGGGATCGTCGTAGGGCGCGAAGCACACGAACCAGGCGTGGTCCCCACCATGCGGATTCTGCGCAGTCCCGGTCTTGCCCGCGACCTCTATGCCTTCAAGCCTTGCCGCCTTGCCGGTACCCTCGGGACTCTCGCAGACCGCCAGCATCGACCTCTGCAAGATCTCCAGCGTGGACCGTGACATGGCAAGTGTGATCGGTTTCCTCTCGGGAACGAAACTTCCCCAATCCGACTCAATCCTGGCCACGCACGCCGGAGGGTAATATCGGCCCCAGTTGGCCACGCCACAGACAAAGGTCAACATCTCGATCGGAGTGACCAGTACCTCGCCCTGGCCGATCGCGAGATTGAGCATAAGGCCTTTCGACCATTTGCCCTTGCCGTACCTGGAATCGTAATATGACCGGCTCGGGAACAACCCCTTGATCTCACCCGGAAGATCGACTCCCGTAGGTTCATTGACGTGCCACTTCTGGCACAGACCCGAGAATTGATCCAGGGCGAGCCGCTCGCCCAATTGGTAGAAATAGACGTCGCAGGAAACGGTTATGGCGTCGACCAGGCTGCGAGTGCCGTGACCGGACTTGTTCCAGCATGAGAAGACACGATTGCCGTACTTGAAAGATCCGAAGCACGGACTGAAACAGGTGTTTTCCCCGATCACACGACTTTCAAGACCGGCGCCCGCAGTCACAATCTTGAAGGTCGACCCGGGCGGATAGGCGCTTTGGATCGCGCGGTTCACTAGGGGCTTGTCTTCGCTCGTCACAAGCGCCTCCCAATCCGGAGCGGATATGCCGGTTGAAAATAGCGATGGATCGTATCCCGGAGCGCTCGCAAGCGCCAGTATACCCCCGGTCTTGACGTTCATCGCGACCACCGCGCCGCGCTCGCCGATCAGCAAGACCTCCGCGAGTTTCTGGAGGCCGGCATCCGCGTAGAGCACCACTTTCATTCCGCGCTCGGGGCTTCTGGCGGGCAGGTCGGTCATATCGGCGGGGCTCGAGCCGCCGGTCACACTGAACTTCATGAACTTGAGACCGTTCTTGCCATCCAGATAAGATTCATAGATCTTCTCGACCCCGGTCCTGCCCACCAGATCTCCGGAAGAGTATGCGCGGCCGCCGGCATCAATCTCCTGCTGTGTAACCTCTCCGAGATATCCGACCAGATGTGCAAACTCGACGCCGTAGGGATAGTACCTCACCGGTTCGGAGACAACCATCACGTCGGGAAGGTCTGCGAAGTTCTCTTCGACGCGGCTCACGGTCGCAAAATCTACATCCCTCTCTACCGGGGTCGGCCTAAAGGACATCGCACTCGCTTTGAGTCTGGCTGCGATCGTCTCCGCATCGATCCCGAGTATGCGACCCAAGGCCCCGACCTCGTCCCTGTTGTGCAAGAGCAGCCGCGGGATGCCGCAGATTGAGAAGGCCTGCCTCGAACCGGCCACAACCCGGCCCTTGCGGTCAACAATGTCGCCCCTTGGCGCCTTCAGTGAGACCTGCACGACATAATTCTGCTTGGATAGCTTGGTGTAGTGCGCCCCTCTTATGATCTGAAGATAGAACAGTCCACCGGCCAGGACTATGAATACTCCGATCGTGAGCAGGGATGCCATCTTGATCGGCGCCGCTGTGAATCCCTCGCCCGGGCCGCGCATATTAAAGAACCAACCTTAGGCCGAATATCCGCTCAAAGACAATAACAAGCCCGACGCCCGCAAGAGCTGTATAGAGCGCCCCCGGAAGCGACCAACGCAAGAGGTCGGTTAAGAATTCCGCCGGGACCGACCACAGGAGATTGATGGTGTCGAAGACGACGACACTGACGAAGATGATCAGGACCTGGACAAGATAGCTCTCGTACATGATCTTGGTGCCGTACCGCCCTACCAGGAATCCCACCACGGTCCCCGCAAGCGGCAGTGAAGCCACCGTGGTCGATATTATTGCGAACTGGGCCAGACCCACCATAAACCCCGTGATCGAACCGACTACCGCACCGAAAGTCAGCGATATGTAGACCAGGACGATAAGCACTGCGTCGGCTCTGGCACCAAGTATCTCGGCCTTGCTCAAGACCGTCACGTCGAGGACCAGCGCAACGAACAGGAAGAGCCACAGGAAAGTTCTGCGCATCAGCGGCCGACCTCCACGCTTCCGATATCCTCGGGAACTATGCCCGATTCCGAAGGTCTTACCATCAGCACGAATACTTCCTCAAGGCGGTCGAAATCGACGAAGGCGCCCACCTCGAGGGAGAGTGAGAACTTGTCCGGGTCTTCTTGGATTTCTCTGACCTTGCCGATCAGGATTCCTTTGGGGACCACCGAACCGAGCCCCGAAGATATCACCGTATCTCCCGGCTCAACCTCGGCATCAGGCGCTACCCATTCCATGAAGAGCCGACCGTCCGTCCGCGCTCTGAGGATACCGGAGGTCCTGCCGTACTGGAGGCAGGCGCTCACGCGGCTGCCGGGATCGACGATCCGCTTGACGGCCGATGCGCCCTCTTGCGCTCTGATCACAAGTCCGACAAGACCCTGGGGGGACACAACCGTCATGTTTCGCGCGAGACCCTGATCATAGCCCTTGTCTATTATGATGCCTCCGCCCAGACGTTCATCCACGTCGGCAACTACCTTCGCAGCCTTAAGCGGCAAGGGCGAGGCATCGCGGAAACCAAGCAGAGTCCTCAGACGGTCGATTTCGTGAACCTGCTCCCGCAGCATCATGTTCTCATTCGAGACCTCCGTGAGTCGCCCGCGAAGCAGGTGATTCTCCTGGTAGACAAAGGCAAGATTCATCATCTTGTATGAAAGGGCTTCGAAGGGAAGGAAGACGTACCCGAGCGCGTTGGAAACGGGGTTGACGCCGGCGACCTTACCCAGCGCCATAATGCCGAGGGAGATCACCACCAGGATGATGAAGACCGGGGAATCCTTCTGCCACAGCGCCTTCCATGGAACTCTCATCAACTACCATATCCTTCTCGACTTCATTAGGAGCTTCTCATACTTCTCGGGGTTCTCGAGGGCTTTATAGGCGCCGAGCACCACCGATTTGAGAGGATCCTCCACAACGTAGATCGGAAGATTGGTTTCCTGTCTCAGCAGTTCATCGAAACCTCTGAGGAGGGAACCCCCACCGGTCATCAGGATGCCCTTGTCCACGATATCCGCGGCCAGCTCGGGCGGAGTCTTTTCCAGCGAGAGTTTAAGGGCCTCGATGATCTGGCCTATGGGCTCCTGTAGGGCCTCCACGACTTCCCGTTGCGAAATCTTGACGATCCGCGGCACGCCCTTTACCAGGTCTCTTCCCCTCACCTCGAACTCATCATCGCCGATCACCTGGGCCGCACCTATGGAGATCTTTATCCTCTCGGCGGTCTGCTCACCTATCAGGACGCCATAATTCCGCTTGATGCGCTGCATTATGACCTCATCCATCTCGTCGCCGCCTATCCGGATGCTGGTGACGTCGACGATGCCGTTCAGGGCGATCACCGCGATCTCGGTGGTTCCTCCCCCTATGTCGATGATCATGTTGCCTGCCGGCTTGTCGATCGGCAGGCCCACCCCGATCGCGGCGGCGATCGGCTCGGCGATAAGATAGACCTCACGCGCACCCGCGTGCTCGGCCGAATCGCGGACTGCCCTGCGTTCCACTTCGGTTATGCCTGAGGGAACTGATATTATGACGCGAGGCCGAACAACCTTGGAGAGGAAGCGGTTCCCCATGACGCGCCAGATGAATTCGCGCAACATTATCTCGCTGATCTCAAAATCGGCGATCACGCCGTCCTTCATGGGGCGGATGGCGACAATCTCCGCGGGGGTCCGACCCAGCATCTCTTTGGCCTGTCTCCCTACCGCCAGAACCTTGTTCGTGCTCCGTTCCACGGCAACCACCGACGGTTCATCCAGGACGATGCCTTTGCCCCTCACGCAGACCAACGTGTTCGCGGTGCCGAGATCTATCGCAATGTCGTTTGTGAATATCTTGTTGAGCCTGAAACCCATCGCTTCCTCCTAGAGGTATCCGCTTTCTTTCATACTCCTGTAGTTGCCGTCTCCTACAATTATGTGGTCGATCACTTCAATCCCCAGTATCCGCCCGCACTTCTCGAATCTCCTGGTTATCATTATGTCCTCGCGGCTGGGTGAGACGTTGCCTGTGGGATGATTGTGAACCAAAATGATTGAGGTCGCGCTTTTTTCGAGAGCCGGCTTCAGGACCTCCCTTGGATGAACGATGGAGGAATTGACCGTTCCCACTGAGACCCGTTCAATGCTTATCACTGCGTTCTTGGAATCCAGCAACATCACAGCGAAGTGCTCCCGATCGAGGTTCTTCATATCGTCGATCACCAGGCCCGCGGCGTCCTCAGGGCACCTTATGGTCCGGACCTCACCCCGTGAAGCCTTAAGGACGCGACGACCCAGCTCGATTGCTGCTTTGAGGCGGCAGGCCTTAGCCGGACCTATCCCGTTGGTCCTGGCCAGCTTCTCCACGCTGGCGCCCGCAAGGTCCCTGACCGAGCCCAGGCCCGATATCAGATCCTCGGCGATCTCCATCGTACCCCTGGCCGGTCCACCCGTTCCTATCACTAGCGCCACCAGTTCTCTCACTGAGAGCACCTCGACCCCAAGGGCTTTCAACCTCTCTCGAGGCCTGTCTTCAAGAGGCATCTGATCTATTCTCATGAGTGATCCCCCCACCAACCCAAGCTCCCCACCCCACTCAGAGGAGGCAACTCGTTTCTTAAGACCCGCTCCCCGTTCTCACGGCTTCGCGCCGGCACGGGGACGGCTTCTCTTCGACTCAAGCGCCAGCTTCGTCGGCGCTTGAGTAAACTTTACAGGATAGTCTCCCGTAAAGCAAGCCACACAGAAATCCTCGGGCGGAAGTCCCGTCGATCCCAGAAGACCTTCGACGGAAAGATAGCCCAGAGAGTCGACCTCGAGATACTGCCGTATCTCCTCAACGCTGCAATTGGCGGCGATCAGCTCGTCGCGGTCCGGCGTATCGATGCCGTAGAAACACGGGAAGGTAATCGGAGGCGAACTGATCCTCAGGTGAATCTCCTTGACCCCGCACCCGCGGAGCATCTGCATCAATTTCTTGGAGGTGGTTCCTCTGACGATGGAATCGTCAACCACCACCACCCGCTTGCCGCGGACCAGCTCCCTGACGGGATTGAACTTTATTCTTACGCGGTTATCCCTGAGCTCTTTGGTGGGATAGATGAAGGTCCTACCGACATAATGGTTGCGTATCAGGCCCAGCTCCAGCTGAATCCCCGACTCCATCGAGTAGCCGAGAGCCGCCGCATTGCTGGAGTCGGGAATCGAGATCACAAGGTCCGCCGAGGCCGGGTACTCCCGGGCAAGCCTGCGGCCCAGGGCTTTTCTTACCGCATCGACGGACACTCCGAAAACCACGCTGTCGGGCCTGGAGAAGTATATGAGTTCAAACACGCAATAGGCCCGCCGCTCGGAAGGCGCTATGATCTTGGAGGTGACCTTGCCGTCCTTGGCGATCACCATCTCTCCCGGCATGATCTCCCTCTGGTAGGCGGCGCCCACCACATCCAGTCCACAGGTTTCCGACGAGAAGAAGAGATCCCGCCCGGTATGCCCATAGCACAGAGGCCTGAAACCGAACGGGTCGCGGACCGCGATCACGGAGTCCGGGGTAAGCACGAGGAGGCAATAGGCCCCACGGATCGAATGCAAGGCCTTCTCGATCATGTCGGGGATGTCTTCGGTGCCGGCCCTCGCCATCAGGTGCAGGACCACTTCACTGTCCATCGTGGACTGAAAGATCGACCCCTGCTTCTCCATTCCGGTCCGGAGCTCGCGAGCGTTCACGAGATTGCCGTTGTGGGCGATGGCAACCGGCACACCCCTGATGTCCACGACCAGCGGTTGGATGTTGGATGACCTGGTGGAACCCGTGGTGGAGTAGCGGTTGTGGCCCACGGCGAGATGCCCCGTGAGATCGGCAAGGGTATCTTCATCGAAGCATTCGACCACAAGTCCGAGAGCCTTGTATCCGTGGAAGCAGGTCCCGTCGGAGGTAATTATGCCGGCGCTCTCCTGGCCGCGGTGCTGAAGCGCGTAGAGCCCCATATAGACAGGTCTTGAGGCACTTGGCGAGCCGCACACGCCAAAGAGTCCGCAATTATGTCCTACATTCATGATTAGACCATGTCCTCACTCGGCGGCAGATACTCCTCCGCCTTGAAGATCTCCGCACTTTGAAAATGGGGATTGGAAAGCAGCCCGCGCCTCCAGGAGCGTGACACCGCGACATCCCCGGCGACCGCCCTGGACCGCGGGCCACATTCGGATAGCTCCAGCACCCAAACCGAGGAAAAACGAGCATCGGCGATCTCCCGGATGCCGAGCCTGCCTCGCAGGACCTTAAGCAGCGACTTCCCGATTATGTCATCGATGTCGGTCACCTTGACGACAAAGGCATCGGCCGAACCCGGGGATTTCCTCCAGAAGTTCCGGCCTGCGCTATCCTGCCGCGCGCCGCGGATCGACCAGACCTCCTTGTTGGGATTTGCCAGCAATGCAGTGTCTCTGAGCAGGAGCGCCACCACGTCCAGCGCATCTTCCGCGTTCTCCAGGCCGAAGCTGAGCTGCCAGGATTTCATCCGTGTGACCCCGACCAACTCACCGAGCGAGAACTTGCGCTTGAGGGTATCGAACACCGTGAAACTCCAAGGATCCGTTCCCGTAAGTCGCACCAGGACCTCGACCGCCGTCATGGATGCTCCTCTATGTACGCTCTGACTGACTGAAACATTCGTGCGCAGGGGCCATCCTCTTCCAGTGCCGACCACGAGGCCCGGCCCTCGAGCCGCCGTCGCGACCAGGGAGAATTCAGCTGGTCCGGGACCTGCCTGAGCCAAGTCGCGCGCTCGGGATGGGGCATGATCGCCACCACGTTTCCACGGGGATTCGAGATTGCGGCAGCGCACCTCGCCGATCCGTTTGGATCATCAGGAAAGCCGTCAGGCACCCGGCCGTCGCTCGTACAGTACTTGAGTACGATCTGTCCACTTTGGTCCAGCCGGTCGAAAATGCCGCTATCGGATGACGTGAATCGCCCCTGAGAGTGGGCGACCGGAATCGGGACCACCTCACCGGGCTCGAGACCATAGGTGAGGAGGTTTCGCCGCGGGCTAGAGGAGACCCGGACAAAGACCCAGTTGGCATAATAGCCATCCCGGCCCATACCTTGGTTGGGCGCGAGCGCAAGATCTATCGACCCGCGCTTGAGACCGGGCACCAAGCCCGCCTCGACCAACACCTGGGCACCGTTACAGATGCCGACCACCGGCTTGCCGCGATCGGCCTCGTCCACTATAGCTGCCACCACATCGTCGGCAGCAGCTATCGCGCCGGCACGCACCCGATCTTCATAGGAGAACCCTCCCGGCAAGACAAAACCATCGTACCGTGCGAGTTCACGGACCGGCTGGTTCCAGCGCACGATCGCCGCATCCATGCCGGCCTTCCCGAGCGCAAGGGCGGTTTCATACTCGCAGTTGACGCCGGGGAACTGGATTATGGCCATCTTAGGCTTCATTCACTGTCTCACCTTGTCGACTTCTCGTAGGTTTCAAAGAACGCCTGGCGCATCTCACTGCCGTCGAGGCAGAGCACGGTGCGGCCCGCGCTCGTTACCGCCAAGCGATGCTCGCGAACGGTCCGGCCCAGCCTGTGAGCCTTGACGCCGAGTTTCTCGCAGATCGCGATTGCCTCCCCCACCTGGCCCGGCGGAACCTCAAGCACGAACCCGCCGCTCTCGGAGAAGAGAAGATCCTCAAGTCGGCGGCCTCGGGCAAAATCAAGGCTCACATCGGCGCCCAACGTACCCGCGCCCCAGCCACCGATCACCATTTCCGCGAGGGCGGTAACGAGACCTCCCTCGGAGATGTCGTGGCTTGCCAGGGCAAGACGCCTGTCGATGATCTCGGTCACTGCATGTATCGCGCGATTCTCCTCGTCGAGATCCACCTCCGGTAGCATGCCGGGAGTTTCGATGCCCATGCTGGCCCATAGGGCCGAGCCGGCAAGTCCCGGCTTTCGCTCGCCAAGGAGCACCAGCTCGCTGCCGGCCTCTTTGAGGCAAATGCCGACCGCCACGGAGTAGTCGGCGAGCACGCCGTAACATGCGATTATGGGTGAGGGCGGGACCGCTGCTCCTCCCCTGGATTCATTATAGAAGCTTACGTTGCCCGAGGTGATGGGGATCGATTCCCCTGTATCGTGCGAGCGCAGGCCTCTCGCCGCATCGCCGATGCCTTTGACCGTGTCCACGAAGTCCTGGAAGACATAGGCATCTTCGGGGTTGCCGAAATTGAGGCAGTCGGTCAGGGTCACGGGAATCGCTCCGACCGCGGCGACGTTGCGCACGCTTTCGCATACCGCGTGGATCGCGCCCAGATAGGGATTGACCCTTGAGTAACGGGGGTTCCCATCAACCGAGGTGGCAATCCCGACACTGGTGCCGGCTATGCATACTACGCAGGCGTCGGCTTCCCCCGGTTTCAAGACCGAGAGCCCTTTGACCTCGCTGTCGTAATGTCTGTAGACGTACTGTTTGGAGCAGTTGGAGAGAAGCCCCAGCACACCGAGTGCAGCCGCCTTGATGTCGGTGACGTCGCGCTCTTCCGCCGCCGGGGTCACCGCCGGTCGCCGCCTCATCTCACGCTCGTAGGAGATCCCGCGGTTCACGATCTCCACGGGAAGGTTCACGACCACCTGGCCGCGATGGCGCATCACAAGATCGGTGGCGCGGGTAACCTTGCCCACGACCGACGCTCTTGCACCCCGGTAGATATGGGGCAGCTCGTAATCCTCGTTGTAGATCGTGAGCACCTCCCCGCTCAGGCGCGACGGCACGGCCAGGCAGTATCTCTCCTGAGTCTCAGAGCACGCAATCCCGTAGGCCTCCATCGAGTCCGAAGCAGTGTGGACGCTCCCCAGGTCGATGTCCGCACCGAACCCACCGGCGCCCACCACCTCACTGACCGCACACGCGATCCCGCCCGCGCCCAGGTCTTTATATCCCAACTCCACTCCTGCTTCCCGCAGAAACGCGAGCACCGCCTTGGTGGCCTCGGTCAAGACTCGCTTGAGAAATGGATCAGGCAGCTGCACCTCACTCAGCTTGGAGTCCCCTCCGACATCAAGAATCCTCGACGCAAGGGTGGCGCCCCCCAATCCGCTCATGTCGGTCGGCTTGCCGACAATGATGATATCATAGGGCTCGGTTGCCGCCACGCCGGGCACACGGCTCCTGATTATCTCGTCCTCTCGGGCCACACCGATGGCAATCACGTTGACAAGACAGTTATCGTCATACCCTTTGTCAAAGAAGACATCGCCCCCGACATTAGGCACCCCGAGCGCGTTGCCGTATTCCCATATGCCCCGGACCACGCCTGCACATATTTCTTTTACAGTCTCGGCTTTCGGTCCCGACGGATCTCCGAAACGGAGCGCGTTCATCACTCCCACCACATCGGCACCCATGCAGTAGACGTCTCTGACGATGCCGCCGATGCCGGTCGCCGCCCCTTCAACCGGGAGTATCTGCGACGGATGGTTGTGGCTCTCATGGGCAACCACCAGGACATACGAGACGCCGTCCACCCGGGCGAGTCTCACCACGCCTGCATCCTCGCCCGGCCCTATGACGACGCGGCTGCCTTCGGTGGGAAGGTACTGCTTGAGGACATGCCTGCTGCTCTTATAGGAGCAGTGTTCGCTCCACATTATGTCGAAGATGAAGAGCTCCGCCAGGGATGGATCACGACCCACCAGGCTCTTTATGCGGTGTGCCTCCTCGGCAGACAGGTGCACACCGGCGCTCTTGAGTCGATCCTCTATCTCAGACTCGCTTCCTTCTATTCTTACGATCAACGCCCGCCCCCGATAGTATCCCTAACTCTCGCAATATCTGGCCGGTATATCTTCCGTAGAAGTGAGGGTCAAAGATCCGATCTATCCCGGCCCTGCCCACGAGCTCTATGATTTCACGATCCTTGCGGGCAAGCTCGGAGAGGTGTCGATCCTGGGCCTCCGCAGCACCGGCAAGATGCTGGACCCGCTCGTAGGCACGCTTGCGTTCCCATCCGGCCTCCGCGAGAGCAAGCATCAGCCTCTGAGAGTAGATGCGGCCCTTGGTGATTTCAAGGTTCCGGCTCATCCTCGATCTGTCAATCCGAATGCCCTCGAGCACGGTTCTCAATTGCCGCGCCATGTAGTGAACGACGATGGTCGCATCCGGCAGGATCACTCGCTCGACCGAGGAATGACTTATGTCGCGTTCGTGCCACAGGGCAACATTCTCCAGGGCAGCCGTGGCATAACCCCTGACGAGCCTCGCCAGGCCGCAGATTCGTTCGAGTACGATGGGATTACGCTTGTGAGGCATCGACGAGGAACCTTTCTGGCCACGCGCAAAGGGCTCCTCCATCTCGGCGATCTCGGTGCGCTGGAGACTCCTCAGCTCGACCCCGATACGCTCCATCGTTGCGCCCGCAAGAGCAAGACATGACACGTAATCCGCGTGCCTGTCGCGCTGCACCACCTGAGTAGCCGGCCGCTCGGGCTTGAGTCCCAGCGACTTGAGCGCCCGCTCTTCAGTGCGGGGCGCAAGATGAGAGTAGTTGCCTACGGCACCCGATACTTTGCCCACCTCCACCGCGGCGCCGGTTTCTTCCAGGCGCGAGATCGCGCGCCCCACGTCGTTATACCAGACTGCGAACTTGAGCCCCAGCGTCGTAGGTTCCGCGTGCATGCCATGGGTTCGGCCGACCACAAGGGTGTCCCGGTGAGCTCTTGCGAGTATGGCGATCGTCCGCCTGAGATCCGCGAGCTCCTTCAAGACCAGCCGATTGGCATCCCGCAGCAAGAGTGCGGTCGAGGTATCCACGATATCGGACGAGGTAACTCCCATGTGGAAGTATCTGCTGTCGGGGCCCAGGCCGTCGCACACGGATTCGACGAAGGCCAGGAGGTCGTGCCGGATCCTTCTCTCAAGCCTGGCCACCCTTCGAACGTCGTACCGCGCCTTCTTTCTGATCCTTGCGGCAGCGGCCCTGGGTACCTTACCCTCTTTGGCCAGCGCATCCACGATCGCGAGCTCCACCCTGAGCCAGGTCCGAAGCTTATTGTCCTCACTCCAGATCGTCCCGATCTCGGGGAGAGTGTACCGATCTATCAAGCCTCGCCTCCTACTTGGCAGGCAATTCCTCGACCGTGACCGCCAGTTTCTTTTCCTTGCCCTGCCGGAGTACCTTGAAATCAAGCCGGTCTCCGACCTCAGCTCCGAAGATCGCTTTCTGCGCCGACTCGATGTTTCTCACCGGTTCGTTGTTGACTTCGATGATCACGTCTCCCCTCTTTATGCCGGCCGCATCGGCGGGGCTGTCCTTGACGACCTGGGTCACGATCACACCGCGGGTATCCTCCAGCCCCAGCGATCGCGCAAGCAGAGGTGTCATCTCCTGGAGCAGGAACCCTATCCAGATCTGTCTTATGTGGCCGTACTGCGCGACCTCATCCACTATGTGCTTAACGCGATTGACGGGAATCGCAAACCCCACTCCCATTGAGCCGCCGCTACCCGAGATGATGAAGGTATTGATCCCGATAACGTCCCCCAGGGAGTTCACAAGAGGACCGCCGCTGTTGCCCGGGTTGATCGCGGCATCGGTCTGGATCATGTCCTTGTAAACGCCTTCGGTTCCCCCGCCCGTCTTGATCGACCGGTGCAGAGCGCTTATCACGCCGACTGTAACCGAGGGATGAGTGTCCTCCAGGAGAAAGCCGAAGGGGTTTCCGATTGCTATCGCCCATTCCCCGATTATCATCTGGTCGGAGTCACCCAATTTGGCGGTGGGCAGATCCCTGGCGTCCAGTTTGACAAGAGCGAGGTCGTATTCGGGCTCGCTTGCCATCACGGTGCCGGCGAATTCACGGGCGTCGGTCAAGGTCACCTTTATTTCGCTTGCGTCTCTCACCACATGCTCGTTCGTGACCACAAGTCCGTCTTTGCTTATGATCACACCGGAACCCAGGCTCGCCACCTGCTCCACGTACTCACGCCCGCCGAAGAAATTCCTGAAGAAATCGTCGAAGAACTGATCTCGAAAAGGCATGTAGGGCGAGGCCCTCACCACCCTGGACTGCGTCACACTGACCGATACCACCGCGGGGCCGACCTCCTCGGCTGCCCGCACGATTGCGGTTCGGCGCGAACCGGTTATCTCATCAGCGGGCGCCGCCTCCTGGCGGAGTTCCTCCCCGGCTTTCTTCTCGCCGGAATTGAGGCCCGGCAGGTAAGTGACAAGCGCAATCGCAAGCCCGACCAGAGCCGAAATCACAATCGCGATTACGATCTTCATACTACACCTCAGATCTTGGCCCCCAGCTTCTGCCAATCTTCAAGAAACGCCTTGACGCCGCAGTCGGTCAGAGGATGCCTGATCATTTGCTCTATCACCTTGAAGGGAATCGTCACCACATCTGCACCGGCAAGCCCTGCCTCTATCACGTGGAGAGGATTGCGCACGCTTGCGACAATGATCTCGGTTTCGAAGTCATAGTTATCGTAGATGGTGACTATCTGCCGGATAAGATCCATGCCGTAGTGAGTGGCATCATCCAGCCTACCCACGAAGGGACTCAGGTAGGACGCTCCGGCCTTGGCCGCAAGGATCGCCTGGTTGGCGCTAAAGACCAGAGTCGCATTGGTCCTGACGCCCTCGGCCTTAAGCCGGCCTATCGCCTTCAGCCCCTCCCGCGTCAGAGGGACCTTGACCACGATGTGCTTGTCTATCTTGACGAGTTTCCCGGCCTCCTCGACCATGGTGTCGGCGTCGTTGCCCACGACCTCGGCACTGACCGGCCCCTGAACGATCTCACAGATCTTCTTTAGGATTTCCTTGAAGTCGCCCTTGCCTTTCTCACGCGCCAGTAGCGTCGGGTTGGTTGTCACACCATCGAGAATGCCGAGCGTCTTGGCCTCGGCTATCTCATCGATGTTCGCCGTGTCTATGAAGAACTTCATTCGGCTTCCTCCTTTTCAGTAATCGACCCGCACAAGATAGAGCCCGTGTGGCGGGGCACACGGTCCTGCTCGTTTCCTATCCCGGCTGGAGAGTATATCACATACGTCGGAGGGTTTGATCCGCCCCCTACCGATCTCAACGAAGGTACCGACCAGGGTTCTCACCATCTTCCTCAGGAACCGGCTGCCCGCGAGCGTGATTGCCACCACCTCCGGTTCGATCTCCTCAACCGAAGCCTCGTACATGCTTATCCGGGGGCTGCGACGTTCCTCCTTACAGGTGAAGGCCGAGAAATCGTGGTCGCCGATCACAGCCTGGACCGCTTCACTCATCGCTCCAACGTCGAGTTTCCACTTGACACACCATCGATGGCGCCTCCAGACGGCTGTCGGCCTCGTGGAGACCAGGTAGGTGTACCTGCGTTGCCTGGCATCGTACCTGGCATTGAACGCCAGCGGCACGTCCTCGGCACCGACGATCCTTATGTCCTCGGGCAGGAGCGTGTTGAGCGCCGACCGGATCTCGTCGGGCTCCATCGGTGACAACGAACTGAAGTTGACAATCTGGCCCAGCGCGTGCACCCCCGAGTCGGTCCTCGCAGCCGCTATGAGCTCCGGCTCCGCTCCCAGCAAGGGTGATAGGATTTCAAGCAGCTCCCCCTCGACGGTTCTGACCTTAGGCTGCCTCTGCCACCCACAGAAATCACTGCCGTCGTATTCGATCACCAACCTGGTGTTCTTCACACTGAGACCGCTTCCATGCATAATTTATCTTAATCGGATCACGACCAAAAGCAAACCAATCACGCTCGCCAGGAACGCGACCTCATCCCGGCCGAGGCTCACACCGCGCGAGGCAGGCACCCTGTAACCGTAGCACCGTGCCTCCAGCGCAAACCCGAGATTCCCGGCCCGCCGAAGCGATGATTCCATCAGAGGCACTATCACCTCGACCACCGACCGCACCCGCCCCGTGAGGCCTCTTGGCCGTCGACCCCGCAAGATCTGCGCAGCTCGTATTCGTTCCGCCTCCTCGAACATGACAGGCACAAAGCGTAGCGCCATCGAAAGCACCGCTGCCGCCTCCGCCGCCCTCCGCCCGACACGGCCTCTGACTCGTGAAAGAACCATCAGGGCTTCCCCGATCTCCGATGGACAGGTGACCACCGTGAATATGGCGGCAACAAAGATCATAAGAGCCAGCCTCGACGCAAATATGCCCGCCAGCGCGAGTGCCTGGGGGCTAAAGGCCCCGACCGTGCTGTCTCGGGGGAAGATCACGTTGATCGCAAAGGACAGGGCAAACATCCAGGCGAAGTACTTGAGGCTCTCAAGATAGAACCCTAATCTCACCCGTGAGGCCCGCCCAAGCAAGATCACGTAGCCCATGACCGCGGCTATGGCAAGCCAGCTTGCCGAGGAGAAAATCGAGATCATGACAAGCGCAAAGCCCAGGATCTTGACCAGGGGATCAAGTAGATGCAGATGAGATTGGACGGCTATGTAACGTCCGAAGCTCTGTCGTGCCCCAAATGCCATCTCGCTACAGCAATTCCTCAGCTATCTGTACTGCGTTCAAGGCCGCACCCTTCCAGACATTGTCGCTCACTATCCACATGCTGAGCGCCTTAGCCGATGCCGGACCCAGCCTCAGCCGTCCGACAAAGGTACTCTCTTGTCCCACACAGTTGACGGGCATTGGATACTTGCCCGATGCGGGATCATCGACCACCTTGACGCCGGGAGCACACGCAAGCACCTGCCTCACGACCGCAAGGTCGAGCTCGCGGCCGAATTCGGCGTAGACCGACTCGGAGTGACATCGGAAGACCGGCACCCTCGCCGCCGTGGCCACGACCTCGATCGACCCGTCGCCCAGGATCTTCCTTGTCTCATTCATCAGCTTTCGCTCCTCGCCGGTCCAACCCTCGGAGTCGAAGACATCGATCCGAGGGATCACATTGAAAGCGATCTGATCAGCGAAGGCACGGGGGGCAAGCGTCCTGCCCTCCAGGGCAGCCGAGGAATGAGTAGCAAGCTCGCCGGTGGCCTGAAGGCCTGCCCCTGAAACCGACTGGTAGGTGGAGACGATCACGCGCTTAAGCTCCCAGAGCCGGTGAAGAGGCGCTAGCACCACTACCATCTGAATCGTGGAGCAATTGGGATTGGCTATGATCCCCCTGTGACACCGAAGGTCTCCGGCGTTGACCTCGGGGACCACCAGCGGCACGTCCGGATGCATCCTGAAGGCGCTGCTATTGTCTATGACAACGTGGCCGAGATCGGCGATTGCGTGCGCGTGCTGCCGGCTGGTCTCGCCGCCGGCCGCAAGAAAACAAAACCCGGGCTCGCCAAGCGCGCCCAGACTGAAGGGGCGGATCGGAAATTCCTTACCTGCTATGGTGGCCCTGCGCTCGCTGGTGCGGCCCGACGAAAAGAGCGAGAGCTCCCCGAGCGGGAACTTGCGAAGGAAAAGAAGCTTCGCGATCTCACTTCCCACGAGCCCTGTGGCTCCCACGATCGAAACAGCCCGGCTCTTCTGCGGCAACTCAGCCACCTGCCCTCCATGTGTGTCCCCTGCCGGCCACACGGCCGACGAGACTATATCACTCCGGACCGGCCGCTGTCAAAGGCTTCTGCCCCGATCGCTTCCCGCGGCGCAAGCCCGGCAGATAGGAGAGCACCGCCAGCGTAACTGGTGTTAGAATTAGGATGAGCTCACCGATATAACCCCATCGTAGATAGGGCGTTCCGTGACCGGCGGTTGCCACGCGACCGACCAGTACCTCCCTCGAGAAAATGCGGGTTCGCTCGGTGACTCGCCCGTAAGGATCTACCAGCATCGATACCCCTGTGTTGGCGCATCGCACCAGCCCCACCCGGCATTCGACGCATCTCATTACCGCCATCTCCGCGTGCTGGAAAGGGCCCGCGCTAGGGCCGAACCATTCGTCATTGGTTATATTGACGACGAAGTCGGCCCCATTTCCGACAAACTTCCGTACCAGCGATGGATAGATCGACTCAAAACAGATAGCCACGCCGAACCGTTTGGCGCCGACCTCGAAAACGTCGTAGGAGGTGCCGGGTGAGAAATCGCCTTCCCCAAAGTTGATCTCCCTCAAGAGCGGTATCCTATCCTCGAACGGTATCATCTCTCCAAAAGGCACAAGATGGATCTTGCGGTATTCACCCACGATCTCGCCCGCGGGGGAGACCAGCATCGCCGCATTATAGTACTCGATGCCGTCCAGCGTGCGTTCATAATCGGGGAAACCGGTCAGGAGGTAAGAGCCCGTGGCACGGGCGAGTCCCGTGACACCCTGCAGGTATGACGGCTCATGCTTGGCGTAAAGCGGGACCGCGGTTTCAGGCCAGACTATCATGTCGGCCCCCCGGGTCTTGAGAGTCATCTCCGTGAGCACCTCCATCGTGCTGTCCCGATAGGCTTCATCCCACTTGACTGCGCCCGAGATATTGGGCTGGACCAGGGCCACCCGAAGATCGGTCTCGCTTCGTGCATGGGAGAGGACAAGCGCGCCACCCAGGACCGGAAGACCGAACACCGCGGCCACCACCACCCCAAGCCATGCTCTCCGCGAAAGTGCCAGCCTTGCCAGGAGTCCATTGACGAGCACGATCCAGGCCGAGAGCCCATAGGTCCCGACCACCGCGGCTTGCTGGATCACCGGCGGATATGGTACCTGGGAGTAACCCAGCGATGCCCAGGGGAACCCGAGCGGTCCAAGCGATCGCAGATACTCCACACCGCCCCAGGCGATGGCCAGGGCTATCTCGTAGGGCACACGCAGGAGCACGAGCCGGCGCGAGAGGTAACCCACGAGCAGCATGAAGAGCGCGAGATAAAGGCACAGCAGGACCGCTGCCGGCAGCCTCAACCACGGCAGGGTGATCTGATCCTTCTGGAGCATCGCGATCCAGTAGAGGCTTCCCATGAAATAACCGAAGCCAAAGATGTAGCTATTGAGCAGAAATCGCCCGCGCCCATCCCTAAGTCCGCTCACAACGATGAAGGGAACCAGAAGGAAGTAGGCAAGTAGGCCGGTACGGTAAGGCCAGAAGCAGAAACCGATCGACAGGCCCGAGGACAGGCAGACGATCGAAGCAGCAACCGACCGATGGAGACGGACCCTACGCACCGAACTTCTCAAGCCTGAGGGCGTTCGCCATCATAAGGGGGAGAACCTCAACCGCCCTGAGCCTACCGAGGCCGCCCCTCGCGCAGGTTCTCTCGTTGAGGGGAAGGCCGTCGGCAATGATCCACCTTGACCACACAAGGAGCGGCACCGGATGCCAGCTATGCATCTTCAAGACGCTCGGCGTCGAATGATCTCCGGTGAGGACAAGCACGTCCGGAGACTGCTTGATCACTCGGGGAAGATACCGGTCAAGCTCTTCAATGGCCTTCACCTTGCCGGCGAAATCGCCGTCTTCACCGCGTGAGTCAGGTTTCTTATAGTGGAAATAGAAGAAATCGAAGTCGTGCCATGCCTTCGCGAGAGCATCAACCTGCGAGTCAAGTGACTCAAGGCCATCGATCACGCTCATCCCCACCAGGCGCGCCAGCCCTTTGTACATGGGATAGGCAGCGATCGCGCAGGCTTTGATCTTGTATCGTGATGAGAAGGACGGCAACTCGGGATGTTTGGCAAAACCCCTCAAGAGAATCGCATTGGCGGGCGACTTCCCTTTGAGGGCCTCGATCGCTTGGTCTAGGAAGGTGTTCACGATCCGTGCGGTCTCGGCGGCGGCCGCTTCCTTAGCTTCCACTTGCCGAGGCTTCTGTCCTGCAACTTGAGGATCGGAGTCGGTCAATCGATCGGAGAACCCGCGCCCTCTAAAGATCACCGCGAAACGGTGTTCTTTCTCGGGCCTCACGAAGACTTGGGTATCGCCGATCCTCATCCCGTCAAGCAACCCGCACAGCTCGGTGCTCTTCTCGGTTGAAATCCTGCCGGCTCGACGATCGGTAACGATTCCGCCGGCATCCACACTGGCAAAGTTGCCTCTGGCCGTGAGGTCGCTCCGCTCGACCGGGAAGCCTATCCCGAGCGCGCTTAAGATACCTCGGCCAATCTCCCATTTGACGGGATCGTAGCCGAAGATAGCCAGATGAGCGGGGCCGCTGCCGGGTGTGATGCCGGGGGCGATGGGATCGGTAACGCCCAAGGCTGACCTCTGGGCGAGCTTGTCTATCTCGGGTTTGACGGCAGTCTCCAGTTCGGTCTTCCCGGTATCAGGTGAGGGAAGTCCACCCAGGCCGTCCACTACAATCAGGAGAATCTTCGAATCGCCGGGCTTCACTATCCGCTCGAGAAGGCGGTCGTACACGCTGGTCCCTCCTTGGTCGTCGACAAAATACACAACCTGCCGGGCCGCGTCAACTCCATTTGTTGGCTGCGGGCGCCGCTTCAGTGCTCTCTCAGGATACCCAGCCGGTGCACTTTGCGATGCAGGCCCTGCCGCGTGAGTCCCAGGTGCCGTGCAGTCTCGCTCTTGTTCCACTGGTATTTCTCGAGTGTTTCTTTGATTATCTCCCGTTCAAAGACCGCAAGCCTTTCCTTGAGGCCACCCACCACGCGCCGGTCGAGGTCTCTCCACAGACTGTCCTTAATCCGTTTGGAGACCTGATGCGCCGCCAGCGTCCCGTCCGGTGAGAGGGCGATCAACCGCTGGATTTCATTCTCGAGCTCCCGGACGTTTCCGGGCCAGGCATAAGCGTCGAACAGGTGCAGGACCTCCTCGGCAATCTCGGGCTTCTCTTTCCCCAGGAGTGCCGCATACTTGGCGGCGAAGTGATCGGCGAGCACGGGCACGTCTTCCCGCCTGCGCCTCAGAGGCTCCACGTAGACCCTGAGGACGCTGATTCGGAAGAAGAGATCCTCCCGGAACCGCCGGTGCTTCATTTCGTTTTCGAGATCCTTGTTGGTGGCGGAAATCACTCTTACGTCGATTCGACTTGTCCGAGTGTCACCCAGGCGTCTAAATTCGCTCTCCTGCAGCACCCTCAGGAGTTTGGCCTGTATCGGCAGCGAGAGATCACCTATTTCGTCGAGGAAGAGGACACCGCCGTTGGCGACCTCGAAGATTCCGGGTTTGTCACGAAAGGCGCCGGTGAATGATCCTGCGATATGACCGAAGAGTTCGCTCTCAAAAAGGGTCTCCGGGATCGCGCCGCAGTTGACGGCAACGAACGGCTTATGCCGCCGCGGACTTGCGGAGTGAACCAACCTGGCTATCAGTTCCTTGCCGGTACCGCTTTCGCCCTCGATCAAGACCGGACTGGAGGCCGGCGCAACCATCTGCGCCGTCCTGATCGCAAGCTCCATCTCTTTGCTTCGAAAGACGACATCGCCGCTTTTCATGGTTAGAATCTGCTGCGGGTCAGCTGACGATTACTTTCCCCACACCTTCCACAATCTCCCCCACAACCCTCGAATCCTCAGTCTGTTTCATTACGGCAGGGAGGTTCCGCTCAGGAACAACAAGCAGCATGCCGAGGCCCATGTTGAAGACCCGAAACATCTCGGCCTCGTCCACCGGGCCGCTCTCGGCAATCAGATCGAATATCTTGGGCACACGCCACAGGGATCTCTTCAGAGTGGCATCCAGGTTCCTCGGCAGTATCCTTTCGAGATTACCGGCAATCCCTCCACCGGTGATATGGGCAACGCCCGTGAGGAGCCTTCGTTGGACGAGCGGATAGACCGACTCGAGATAGTTGGTGTGCGGCCTGAGGAGCACCCTGCCCAGAGGCTCGCGCCAACCAGTGGGAGGGCGATGGAGATCCATGCCGCGCCGTTCGAGCAGTACCCGCCTTGCAAGGCTAAACCCGTTGGTGTGCAAACCGTTTGAAGGGAGCCCCACCACCAGGTCGCCTTTGCTGATTCTTGTTCCATCGAGCATAGTCGATCTGGTGGTGAGTCCGATAATGAATCCCGCGAGATCGCATTCCCCGCGTCGATAGACCCCTGGCATCTCGGCGGTTTCGCCGCCGATCAGCTGAATACCGCACCTCCTGCACTCCGAAGCCAGCCCGGAGAGAATCTCCTTGAAGGCCTTCACATTCAGTTTGTCAAAAGCGATGTAGTCGAGAAAGCCTATCGGCCGTGCTCCTATGCACAGAATGTCGTTGACGCAGTGGCCCACTATGTCTCTTCCCAATCCGCGATACCGGCCGTACTGGGCCGCAACCTTAACCTTGGTGCCCACGCCGTCGACGCTGGCCACCAGGATCTGGCCGGTCCTGCCGCCGAGCTCGATCATTCCTGCGAAGTGGCCGCTGCCGCTTGATCGACTCGAACGAGTGAGGATCTGTTTGATGACCTTGACCAGGCCGTCATATCGGTCCAGATCGACCCCGGATTGGCTATAAGTGATTCGCTTCATCCCCACCTCTGCCGGCCTCCTAATATTGCATCAGGCGTGCCATCAAGACACTGAAGCATTCTGCTATTAACCGCAAACTTACTCAACACACTTCTAAAGCGAGGTGTAGGAATATGAACGGCGGTGTAAATCTGGGGACACCTCAGTCTTCAGGAAAGGGTGTTACCTCATACTCGGTCTGCTCAGGCTGCTCCAGAATCTCGACGATGCGGTTTGAGGCGTCAAGTGCGGCAAGCGCAACGGCCTTCTGTTCATCATCATGAAATTGCACGCACCCGGCGAGGCTCTTGATCTCGCTGGGAGACGCAAAACCGGCAAGCACCACCACGGCCTTTCTCTCGCCGCTTTGGATCCGTATTACGTCCAGGAGCTCAAAGGCGGCCTCCGGCCCAACCATCTTCTCCAGGGCGCGGAAGGTCGCCCTCGCGACAAGCCTCAGATTCCCGCCCCTCTCCGCAACACCTCCGGCCTCGCCGGTAACGGTAAACCCGGCCCTCTCCAGCACCACCTCCACACTGCCTTTGCCTCCGGATATAGCCAGCTTGATCGCCACCAGTTTGGGACGCAGATGCCGCTCGGCTCGTCGGGCAGCCTTGTCCTCCACTCGGGCGATTGACACCTTCCTATGGTCGATCTTTATTTCGAAGTCGGCAAGCAACACGGACTCGACATCCCGCACAATCTGCTTGGGTGATCTCTTGGTGGAGGAGACTATGTGGATGGCTGAGATCGAACCGTCAGGGTTGAACTCGACATTGCAGGACTGCACATCGGGCAGCGAGGCGATCGCCCGTTTGATTTTTTCTTCAGGAACGTCACGCTGTAACGCCAAACTCGCCTCCAGAGGGCTGTTTGCCACGTCGAATCATACCACAACTCCGACCGGCTATCAAGCAAAAAGCCCTCGGGAGAACCGGCGGGTTCGTTCATCCATTGGGCGATAGGGTGGAGACCTTGTCCCAGCGGATGTTAGGGGAGCCGCTCTTGAGGTGCATGCCGAAGCCGCCGACCCGCACCTGCAGATAGTCCGTTTTGAGATAGGGCGCCGCGGTCTCCGGATTCTGCCAGAGCTGCGCCACCACATCAGGCTTCAGTTGCCCTATCGAATAGGTGTAGTCCCACTTGAGATGACCCGGGTAGAAAGCGACCAGCTTCTTCGGTCCGGAGAAGGTCTTCATGGGCTCGTGGGCTATCTTGCGGTCGTTTTTTCCCAGGATGCTGATGGCGTATCGTTCCGAGAAATAAGGAATCGCCCCGTCCCACACAACCGCAACGCGCGCCCGTTGGCCGGTGATCTTGGCAATCGCCAGGCCCCTTGCCGCCATTCTCTCGTTATCATCCGCGTGAACCGGTCTCTTAAGCAAGAGCAACTGTGTAAGCGCGGCGGGCCCATAGATCGCATTGAAGCTGGCCAGGCTTACAAGGACGAGTGCAACTGCGGCGCGCCGGATGTATCTTGCGCCAATCTCGGCCGGTAGCCCGGGCCGGCACTTGGTGAGGTAGGTCTTGATGCGCTCGCCGATCGTATCGAGGCCGCGGCAGAACAGGATGAAGAAACAGGGCATGGCAATACAGACATAGCGGTTGGCTCCACCCCAGTTCTCCCAGGCATCGCCTCCCACAAATATGCTGTACGCAAGTTGGCCGCCTACCACGCAGGCCAGGAGCCTCTCCGGTCGGCTCCGCCTCATGAAGAGGAGGCTTACGGGCACCAGGAAGAAGATCCAATTCATTCGCCATATGAAGACGAAGGTTACATAAAGACCGCGGGTGATCCTCCAGAGGAAGGGGTAGCCCGTCAGCTTCTGATAATAGGTGTTTGGCAGGAGGTCGCCGTAGTACAAGACCCGGAAGATAGTCTGGGAGGCGACTGCGACTCCAAAGAAAGCGAGACCGAAGGTGATGTGTTTCTTCCTGTTCTCTCGGTCGGTGGCCGCCATAAAGACCAGCACGACTGCAAAAGGTACGGCCATGTCCAATCTCACAAGCATTGCCAGGGCCAGAATCGCATAGGGCACGAGCGAGAATCGTCCGGACTGGATCGCCCGTATGGTGCGGTCGACTGCGAGGCCGACCAGCAGAATCAGCAGCCCGACCTCCATCCCCTGGAGGCTCCAGTTGTTGGTGGGCATGTAGAATGCCGAAAGGACTACGGCTCCAACCCAGACAAACCTTGAACCCTCGGAGATCGCCTGGGCTATGCGTTTGATGAAGACCAGGCTCACAAGCAGCAGCACCGCACTCGTCGCCTGAACCAGCAGGCTAATCTTCGACTTGGCAAGCGGGATCAGATGGAGCAATGCCATGTAGAGGGTCCAGGCGAGATTGGTGATTCCCTCTACCCTTTCGCCACCCGGATTCCAGACCAGACCCTGCCCGTGGGCAAGGTTCCTGGCGTAGGTCATTGAGATCATGGCATCGTCGAAGAGAGAGAAATACCTCTCACCGTCAAGTACGAAGCTGGTTCTCAGGATGAAGAGCGCCGCGTAGATACAGTAGCCCGCGAGGATTGCCATCCACAGTCTATCGGGCTTGTTGGCGTCACTCATGATTGGCCGTCCGTTCGATCACATCGACGCCGGGGCGGATACGCCGATCAAGGAAAGCGCGCTTCGCAAGATGGTCCGCATCGCCCAGCAAAGGCAGAGCCTGGCTTCCGAGAGGGGCCTATCTTCGGTCACCACCCGGTGGTTATGGTAGAACCTGTGGAATCGTCCGGCAAGATCGACGAGGTATCCCACAATCCTGTGGGGCTCATGCGCCAGGGCACTGGCTCTCACCACGTCCTCAAAGTCGCCGAGCCCCTTGACGAGATCCATCTCCTCGGGAGATACGAGCAGCGAGAGTCCGGCCCCGGGCGGAGGTAGCCGGTCGAAACCGTTCTGTCCGGCGAATTCCAGGATGCTGCATATTCTCGCATGGGCATACTGAATGTAGTATACCGGGTTCTCCTCGGAGGTTCTCTTGGCAAGGTCCAGGTCAAAATCCAGGTGGCTGTTTGATCTCCGCATTAGGAAGAAGAAGCGTGCGGCGTCAGCCCCCACTTCAGTCACGACATCGTCCAGCGTGACGTATTCCCCTGCCCGCTTGGACATCTGGACGCGCTTGCCTTCCCGCACCAGGTTGACCTGCTGGGCAATCAAGACCTCAAGCCAGTCGTCCCCGATTGCCAGCTCCGGCATTACGCGGGAGACGATTGCCATTGCCGTTTTCATTCGGCCCACATGGCCGTGGTGGTCGGGACCCCATATATCTATAACGCGCTCGAAGCCGCGCCGGCGCTTGTCAATGTGATAGGTTATGTCAGTCAAGAAATAGGTGGGCTTGCCTGTTCTGCGCCGTATCACCCACTCGTCTCTTTCATCGCTCTCCTCTCCCCCGCCCGCATCTCGATCTTGGCCCTGGGATTCCTCATCCTTGAGCCATACCGCTCCATCCTTTTCATAGACGAAGCGGCGATCCGAGACCAGCCTTGCCGAAACCTCGCCGAGGAGATCCTCAAGCGAGGATTCCCTCACCCAGGCATCGAACGTGAGGCCTCCCTCAGGGCGCCTGCCGAATCTTTGGAGCGATGTCCGTTGCCCCTCAACAATTCTCTCAATTGCGAACCTGCTGAAGTCGAAACGCCGCCCGGGCGTTGCTTCTCCCGTGAACACACGCGCCGCGGGAGTCGAAACCCGTGAATAACCTGTCCCTTCGCCTCTGCGGGTCGCACGCAAGAAGCTGCGGTATCGGTCCAGCCAGACCAATCTGGCCGTCAGATCGTCTGTCCCAAGAGACCTGCCGGAGAGATTGCAAATATAGAGCGCCGCCCACCAATCGCCTTGATCGGGTGGAAGCGCCTGTTTGAAGCTGCGGTACTCGGCAAGACAATCCCTGATCTCTCCGGATCCGGCCTGGCCGGGGAGCGCCTCCCGCGCCAAGAAATCCTCTATGATGCCGGCCTCTTCGGCGGGCGGGAGTTCAGCCTGATCGCGGTCGGCCTCCAGCTGCCGGTCTGCCCAGTCGGCAAGCCCCTTCACCTTCTGGGCCACCGCTTTCAAGTATTCGCCGGGATAGCCGCCTTCGGGGATTTCAACACCTTCGCCCAGGATTTCGCGCAGACGGGCCTCGAGCGAATTCCCGAGCATTTCAATCTGGGTCCCGGCATCGTTGACGTAGAACTCGCTCCGCGCATCGAATCCGATTCGCCGGAGCAGCCTCACCAGAGAGTCGCCCACAGCCGCTGCCCGCGCGCTTACTACGTTGAGAGGCCCGGTCGGGTTGGCACTGACGAATTCCACCTGAACCAGCTTGCCCTCACCGAGGGAGCAGGAGCCGTAAGTCTCATCGTCGCTCCAGGCGACGATCTCCCCGAGTTTGGCGAGATAGGCCTCGCTCGTAACGGAGATATTTATGAATCCGGGCCGGGCAGTCTCGATCGCGGCGATCGTTCGAGAGGAGGTCCTGGCTCTCCGGCCCAGCGTCTCCGCCAGCGCCATGGGATCGCCCTCAAGGGCTTTACCGGCCAGGATGGCCACGTTGCTCGCGAAATCGCCGAAGGCCTTTCCGTGGGACTTGAAAACCTCAAATTTGAGGTGGCCGAGCGCGGGGTACTCGAGCTCCAAAGCCGTCCTGAGAACACCCTCCATCTCTTCCCTGATTGTCACGCCTTCCGCGTCCTCCGGGTCCTTGGCCTGACCTTCTCCGAAGGGGCGTCTCCCCACAGAGTCTCAAGCGAGTAGAACTTCCTTGTCTCGTTGTTAAAGACGTGAACAACAACGTTGACGTAGTCCACCAGGATCCACTTCCGGGCCGTGATACCTTCCACGTGCCAGGGGCGGACACCCTGTTTCAGGAGCCCTTCAACGATGCCGTCGGCGACCGCCCGGACGTGTCTCTCACCGGTGCCGCTACAGATCACGAAATAATCGGTCGGGGCGCTGAGTTTCCTGAGGTCGATAATCAGTACATCTTCGGCCCTCTTCTCGAGGGCAATATCACAACAGGTTTTCGCCAAGTTCTTGGGCGTCAAAGCAGCCACTAGCACCCCCTCTCGGATGATTGCTCTTCGCTCGGTCCCTGATGAAGCCGGACCACAGTGACAGAGGTCGCTCCCAGGTCGGCCACGTGAAGATGGTGCAAGCTCAGAAAATAAACCACCAGGAGACCGCCGCCAAGGATCGCGGCGCCCAATAGAGGTGGGAGCACCGCGCGGCGCGCCAGGTGATAACCCAGGATGGCGCCGCCAAAGGTCACAACCAGAGGCAATATGAAGAATGAGAACGAAGCTAAAACGGCTCTTCCGGGCGCGATCTCTATTTCCACCTTCTGTCCGACTCTGGCTCCTATTTCGTTCGCTGCGCGGATCGCATGCTGCTTGCGGTCGACGATCGCCAAGCAGGCTCCGCAGCGGGTGCAGTCGGCTTGCTCCCCGAGCACTACTTCGGCAACATTGCCCCTGGTATTGACCACGTATCCCGTGTTCCTCATGCTGGCAATACTCTAATTGAAGCTTCTAGGGGTTGCAAGCGCTACCTTATCAAGGATTCTGGCCGCTATCACTCCCGTCGCCAGGCCCACACCCACGCCCAGCAAGATGAAGCCGCCAAGCAGGCTCGGCGCGGCGCCGGAGGCGGAAAACATTGCGGTGAATAGCACAACCTGCACGACATTATTGGTGACGGCCCCGATCAAGCTGGTTCCCACGACCGACAGCGGAGGCACCAGCTTCCAGCGGGCCGCGGCCATCGCCGCAAGAGCGGACACACTGCCGACCAGAGAGAACACGAAGGCGGGACTGAAGAGCATACCCAGCAGCAGGTTACCCGCAACGATCCGAACCAGGTTGACGATCAAGGCATCCCCGAGGCCGTAGCCAAAGAGCGACACCACAATTACCACATTGGAAAGCCCCAGCCGTGCCCAGGGAATAGGCATGGGCATCAGCCCTTCAAAAACGTAGACGGCCACCGCGCAGGCGGAAAGCAGCCCGAGGCGCGCAAGCGATGTAGCCCGCGCAGGGCGCCCTCGGTCAGGGTGTGATGCCGTCATAGGTTCGTTCGCCTGTGATTGTTGCCACCACACGATTGGGTACGCATGCAATCCATTCTCCACTCCTTGAAATCCGGCCCCGCCTGACGCAGTCCTTATGTGGACAGGGGGAAGAGACAAAACGGACCGACCCTCCGTCGAGACTGACTACGGTTCGGCCCTTGAGCCCCTCCACCTCCATAGTCCTTGACTGCCCGAGGTCGAAGGTCAGGACCTTACCGCCGGGACTGGTGATCGCCACCTGCGTGCCCGATACGTGGGCCTCCCCGAAAGCCACGAAAGCTACTCCGAGGGCAACCGTCGCGACCGCGAGAACCATGTCCCAGAGGGTGATGCTGTGGCGCGACTCATGGCTCAAGGGAAGCCCTCTCGAATCTGCCGGCAAGTCCCGGTGTCACCACCAGGCTTTCACCGTCGGCATACACGAAGACCGCGTTCACATCGTCCAGGGACCCGGCAAGCTCGAGCCCTGCCTGTGGGCCCAGGAGGAAAAGCCCGGTGGCAAGGGCGTCGCAAAGAGCGCCGCTGGGTGCTACCACCGTGACACTGGTCGAAGCCCCGCTGGGCATCCCAGTTCTCGGGTCAAGGATATGATGATAGCGTCTACCCTGGTAGATGAAGCACCGTTCGTAGTCTCCGGAGGTCGCAACTGCGGTGTCCTCGAGATCAAGATACCCGATGAAGATTCCCGGCCGACGCGGGTGCCGGATCGCTATGCGCCACGGTTTTCCGTCAGGGCGCTTGCCCACGAGCCTCATGTCGCCGCCACCCACGACGATCGCCGACGTGAATCCCAGTGCGACCAGCTTCCGTGCAGCCAGATCGACGGCATAGCCCTTGGCAACCCCGCCAAGATCAAGAATGAATCTCTCGGAATCACCTGCGGCCAGGAATCGGGCCAGACCGACGTGGGTGAGCGCGGCTCTTATCGAGTCGGGCTCGGGTGGCACCACACTCTCGCCGAAGTTCCATAGCCTGGTGACGCTGCCGACCGTGGGGTCAAAAAGGCCGCCGGTCAACCTGCAGACCTTCCCAGCCACTGCCATGATCTCACGAAACTCGGACGACTCGACGATTCTCCGGTCGCTCTTGGTGTCGACGCGGGCATCGCCCAGAAGGGTATCGATCCGCGCGATCGCAGCGAGCGCCGAATCGACACCCGCCTCGGCCGAGACTCTGCCTTCGCCCCACACACTGACCTCGACAAGCGTGTCCATCAATAGGGCCGAATCCGAATGGAGCTGTTTCTCCCGCTGGAGGGTCTTCGCAAGCGAGATGCCGAGAATTACAAGGATGATCGCGGCGGGGAGGATATATCCATACTTCTTCATCGATGTTCGAGCTTACTTTTTTCGCAGCACAACATGATCGGCAACAAGTCTGAGGGAATTGGCCGCAGGGCAGGACCTCAGGCCGGCTAAGTGCTCTTTGGCCAGCGCCGCAAAGCTCTCGGCCAGTCGCCGGGAATACTCCACACCGCCGCTGTCTTCGACCAAGCGCACCACATCGGCCCACTCGGCGCGCCTGATCTCGTCGGCACTCCCACCATTTCTAAGGGCCACGATCAGGGGCAAAGTGACACGGCCGTCCCTGAGATCATTCCCCACGGGCTTACCCATCAGGGTCACGTCTCCTATGAAGTCAAGGATGTCATCGATTATCTGAAAGGCAATGCCGAGGTTCTCGCCGTAGGCCTTAAGGTCGGACCTTTCCTCTGCGGTAAGCCCTCCCACTATTGCGCCCGCCTCGCAGGCTGAAGCAAAGAGCGAAGCGGTCTTGTGTTTCACCATCGCAAGATACGTGTCTTCGGAGATGTCATACTTGCCGCGCAGATCCATCTGAAACATCTCACCGTAGGTCATGCTGTCGGAACCTGCGGACAGCACCGATGCAACGTCGAAGAGTCCAGCCTCATGGAGAATCCGGAAGGCTTTGCAGAAGAGATGATCTCCCATGATCACCGAGACCTGATCGTTCCACAGCCTGTTGACGGTGGGAAGCCCTCGCCTGAGGTGGCTTCGGTCAATCGAGTCATCGTGCAAAAGAGTCGCCGTGTGCACGATCTCCACGGCAGTTGCCACCTTGACGGCGACCGAGGTCTCGCAAGCGCCGATCTTCGCCGCAAGTAGGGCCATCGCGGGTCTGAGGCGCTTGCCCTTCATCGTGGCCAGATGCCGTCCGATGGCGGAGACAAGCCCGATCTCGGAGGCGAAGGCCCGATCAAGCTCCTGCTCAAGCGCGTCCAGCTCCTGACGGATCGGAGCTCGTATCTGTTCGCCAATTGCCACGGTTGCAGCCATCGTCGCCCTCGTTTGCCAAATCCTAATACCGCCCTCGCGTTTTGTCAAACGAAGGGATGGGCGATCTTGAGGCTGGGCCCTTGGGTCAGACGAGGTAGGCGATTGCGATCGCGATACCGCTCGCCGTATGTGAGACGATGGCAGCCCGGCTCGCGCCGATGGTGTGCGCGCGGTCACTCAGGGCGTTACGAGGCAGCAGCGCTCTCACCCAGACGGCGACCGGCAAGAATCCCAGTCCTGCCACCGGCGGGAATACCTTCGTCAAGAGTCCGACCGCGAGCGATCCATAAGCCGCAAGATACACCGCAAGAAAGAGCAAGTAGCCGCGCCGCTCGCCGAGCGCCACCACCAGCGTCCGCTTGTGGGCTTCGCGATCCCATTTGACGTCCAAGACCTCGTTCACCAGGAGAATCGCGAGCACCATCAGCCCGGAGGGCAGAGACGCCAGCAGCGCGAAACCGGACAGGGTCCCTGTTTGGACCAGATAGCTGCCCGCAACAGCCAGAGGACCGAACAGGGCGAACACCACCGGCTCCCCAATCCCACGGTAGCTGAGCTTAAAGGGCGCCGCAGAGTATGCGAATCCGCCTGCGACGCCGGCAACCCCCAGCCACAGGACCCTGTTGCCCGCGACCATGGTATTGAGCACGAGACCGAGAACCGCCCCCAGCCCGAAAAAGAGGCATGAGACGGCCAGGATCGCCGCCGAAGAGATAAGTCCCTCCTGAATCACGCGGCTGCCTCCCGAGAACGGAGTAGGCTCGGGGTTAAGCTGGTCGCAGCCTGTGCGCCAGTCGAAGTAATCGTTTGCCAGATTGGCGCCCAGGTGGAGGGCGAGCACGCCTCCGAGCGCCAGCGCCAGACGCATGAGATCGAAATCCCCGGTCTTCCAGAAGGCGGCAGACGCACCGACCAGAACAGGGATTCCCGATGCCGTGAGGAAGGGTGCTCTTAGGGCGCGAAGCCACAGGCCGAGCCTTGCCGGGCGGGCGGGCCGGCGAGCCTCAGACGTCATCAGGCTTAGAACTCATCGGGAAGAGACTGAATCTCTTTGAGAGTGAAGACCGGTCCATCCTTGCAGACGTAGCGTCTGCCGATGTTGCATCGTCCGCAAAGGCCGACGCCGCACTTCATCTTCATTTCGAGCGTGGTAACGACATCCTCGGGCTTGAAACCAAGCCCGGTCGCCGCGATTATTACAAACTTGATCATGATCGGTGGGCCACAGGTTATGAGGACCGCATCCGGCGGAGGGTTCACTTTCTCGAGCACCTTGGGTACAAGCCCGACCTCACCGTCCCAACCGGGATTCTCCCCTCCGGGGTCGACTGTCTTGGTGAGTTTGATGTCCTTGCGCTTGCCCCAGTCGGCAATCTCGTTCTTATAGACCTGGTCCGCGGCGGTCCTGGCACCGTATATGATGTAAACGCCTTTGAACCTATCTCTCGCAGCCAGCGTCTGCCAGATCAAAGGTCTCAGGGGCGCAAGCCCGATCCCACCACCCACAAAGACCACATCCCGGCCAAGCATCGCATCGAACGGAAACCAGTTGCCATATGGGCCACGCAGGCCGACCTTATCTCCGACCTCGAGGTCATGCACCGCCGCGGTCACTGTCCCCACCTTCTTGACGCTTATCTCGATCGAATCCGTCTCGGAAAGAGGCGATGCAATACAGAAAGCCGATTCCCCCGTGCCCAAGACCGAGACCAGGCAGAACTGTCCCGGCTTGAAGGTGAAATGGGCCTGCCGGCCGGAGTTCTCGAGGGCAAGTTTCACCGACCTTATGTCAGGCGTCTCCTGCCTCACCTCTATGACGCGCACGATCTTGGGTACGAGATCCTCTTGCACGCGCTCCACCTCTTCCTACTTCCCGGTTCCCTGGCTACCGCCGCCCGCTTCTTTCCTATGCCCCCCGGCCAGGTCCTCCAGCACTTCGCAGATATCCACGCCATAAGGACAATGCCGGATGCACCTGCCGTCCCCAACGCACGCCACCTTGCCGACATTATCGACGCAATAACTAAACTTGTGCATCACCCGCTGCCGGTACCTCGCGTGTCTACCGAGCCGCGGCTGATGGCCCGCCATCTTGGTGAAACCCGAGAAGGAACAGCAATCCCAGATTCTCATTCGATCACCCTTGGAGAGACCGGTCTCATCGACGATATCGAAACAGTGGCAGGTGGGACAAAGGTAATAACAGGTCCCGCAACTGACACAGTTCTCGGACACCGCCCGCCACAAGGGACTATCGAAATTGCAATCGAGCCAAGCCTTGAGTTCCGTTATCTCAACTTTACGGCTCAGGGTAGGGGGCGCATCCACAGCGCCGACACTGCCGCCGCCTCGCTCTAGATCCTTATCCGCGAAACCGATTCCCTCAAGAAACGCTTTGCCCTTCCCGGTGATCGCCTTCACTTCGAACCGGCCACCCGCCGGCAATATGAGGACGTCGCTCCCCGTAGGGTCATGCGGACCGTAACCCATCGACCAGCAGAAGCAAGCCTGGTCGGACCTGGAGCAGGCGAGAGTCACGATAACGGTTCTCTCGCGCCGCCGCGCATAGTGCGCGTCGCCTATCGGCCCCAAGAGGATCGCGTCCAGGATGCTCGCTCCGGCCGCATCGCACGGCCGCGAGCCGAAGATGAGGGTCGCCTCTCGGGCCTCCTCGGGCGGCGCCGCGCTTGCCTCGTCCAGGTCCAGCTTTGCCACCGCTTCACACCTCGGCAGCAGAACATCCTTGAGGCTCGTCACGGTGAGCACATGATCGAAATCGATCGAGGCAGTATCGTCAACTCTGGCCAGGAACACCAGGTTGTCCCGCTTGACCGGGGCAAAAACCGCGTAGCCTTTGCCTCGGGCAGCATCGACGATTCCCAAGATGTCTTCCTTAGACGCCATCACCTTCACCTTATCTTTACCTTATGAAGTCATCCGGATCACTGTCTTTAGATGTCACAAAGAAGGGCTCAGCCTTGGGATCGGAGCCCGGCTTGTAGCCGAAGGCCTCCTCCGCTTTCGCGGAAAGGAATCGCGAGAGCAGATCCACCGGTATGCCCATCGGACAAGCACGCCGGCATTCCTCACAGGCAATGCATCTGCCGGCGAGATGCATAGCGCGGATGAAGTGGTATGCGAGATTGCCTCGGAGCGACGATGACTTCTCTATCCACTGGGGTCGTGACTTCTCGGTGATGCACTCCTTGCAGTAGCACATCGGACAGGCCTGGCGACACGCATAGCACTTGATGCACCTGGAGAGTTCCGAGGTCCAGAATGCCCACCGCTTCGCCTCCGACATCTGCTCGATCCGCTTGATGTCGGCCAGGGGATCGCCTTCTTTGGATCTTGTGGCAGCCTTGTCTCCAATCAGTTCATCGAAGATGGGAGGTGTGTGCCACTCACACTGGCGGCACTTCGAGGGCACGCCGGCCCCACCGGCCTCCCCTGTCACCACTCCGTCACACACCATCCCGAGCACCACGACCGCTTCCCGCTTGAGCTGCTTTTCCTGGATCAGCCCGACTATCGCCCGGGCGTCGCAGCCCTTGGCCACCACTGCGACTCTGCCACCCTTCTGGATTATGCCTAGACTGGGCTCCCGCGTGAGATAGGTCGAAAGGTTCTGCACACACCCGGCGTTCCAGACCAGACTCGCGGCCTCCTCGGGCTTCTCGACCAGTTGGGGCCGCACACCTTCGCCCGAGTGAGTCTTGCCGTAACCCAGGACAAGTCTCACCTGTCCCTTGGCAAGCAGGTCCCTGGCCCGTTCCCTCAAGATCGACTCCGCATCACTCGGCACTGAGATCTATCTCCTTATCGGGGGCCCTGATTGAACCCGACATCTCCCTCAGGCCCTCCAGAGGCCCGAGCTTCTCCACGGCCTCACATACATCATTGACCACACCTGCCCACTTACCGCCTTCGGCCGCCGAGCACCAGGTGACCTGGAAGCGCTCCGGGGCGATACCCAGAAAACCCAGAAGGTGCCTGAGGAGCAGGAAGCGTCGTCGCGCGTTCAGATTGCCTTTCACATAGTGACAGTCACCCGGATGACAACCTCCGACGATCACCCCGTCCGCCCCACGTTCGAAGGCCTTCAGGACGAAACTGGGATCGATCCGGCCGGAACATGGGACCCTGATCACCCGGACATCAGCCCGGTGCTTGACGCGCGTGGTTCCCGCCAGATCCGCCCCGGCGTAGGAGCACCAGTTGCACAGAAAAGCGATTATGCGGGGCTTGAAGTCGGCCATGGGACGTCTTATTCCTTTACTTTAATCGTATCTGATAAGGCATTGATTTCACGATAGATTTGCTCTTCACTGAAACCTTCAAGATCCACGGCTTTCGGCCTGCATACCGGGATGCAGGCGCCACAGCCCTCACAGACTCCGGGATTCACCGTGGCAACTTCCACTTCGGCTCCGGTCTCGGCATCCTTGCGCGTCGTGTGTTCGACTGCGCCATAGGGACAGGTGCTCTCACAGGCGAAACAACCGATGCAGACCGCCTCATCGACCTCTGCAACAAGGGGCTCGCGGACCAGCTCGCTCGCCGACAAGAGCCCCAGCACTTTGCTCGCGGCGGCGCCGGCCTGAGAGACCGTGTCTGGGATATCCTTCGGAGCCTGGCAAGCGCCCGCAAGAAAGATGCCCGGCGTATTGGTCTCGACCGGCCGCAGCTTCGGATGCGCCTCGGTCAAGAAGCCATACTGATCGAAACCTACCCGCAGCTTCTGGGCAAGTTCCTTGGCGCCCTGAGAGGCAGTGATCCCGGTGGCAAGCACCACCAGATCGGCCTTTATCTCCACCTGCTGGCCCGAGAGCGTGTCGGCTCCTTTGACTATCACACTGCCGTTCTTCTCATAGATTCGTGAGACGCGTCCTCTCAGATAGACCACGCGGTCCTCATCGACGGCGCGCTTGACAAATTCCTCGTAGCCCTTGCCGCCCGCTCGGATATCAATATAGAAGATGTAGGCCCTCCCGTCTTTGACCTTGTGCTTGAAGAGCATCGCGTGCTTGGCCGTGTACATGCAGCAGATTCTCGAGCAATAGGGCAGGCCCTTGGAGTCGTCCCTGGAGCCCACGCACTGAATAAAAACGACGGTCTTGGGCGTCTCTCCGGTCGAGGGCTTGACCAGGCGCCCGCCGGTAGGCCCCGAGGCGCTGAGCATGCGCTCGAACTGCAGCCCATCGATCACGTCGGGGATCTTGCCGTACCCGTATTCACCGTAGAGGCCGCGATCAATCAGGTCATAACCCGTGGCGACCACGATCGCCCCCACCTCCTCTTCGACGAGACGATCCTTGTCCGCGAAGTCGACGGCCCCGGCAGGGCAGACCTTCTCGCACACCTTGCACCGCCCCTTGGTGAACCACAGACAGGTCGACCGGTCGATCACCGGCTTATTGGGAACTGCTTGAGGAAAAGGAACGTAGATCGCCGTGCGCTTGGCGAGCCCGCAGTCGAACTCGCTCGCAAGACTGGTGGGACACTTCTCCACGCAAAGACCGCAGCCTGTGCACTTGGAGGGATCGACGGTCTTCGCCTTCTGCCGAATGGTGACCTTGAAATTACCCACGAAGCCTTTCACACTTTCGACCTCGGCATACGTGTAGATCTTGGCCCGCCGATTCTGGGCCAGGTCTACCATCTTAGGCGTGAGAATGCACTGGGAGCAATCCAGCGTGGGGAAGGTCTCGTCCAACTGCGCCATGTGCCCGCCAATCGATGGGGAACGCTCCACCAGGACTACGTCGATCCCTGCATTTACGATGTCAAGTGCGGCCTGGATTCCGGCGACGCCGCCACCCACGACCAGCGCTCTCCGCTTTACCGGCACTCTGATCTCCTCAAGAGGGACGTTGCGCTTCACTTTCTCGACCAGCATCTGCACCGTCTCGATCGCCTTGGCGGTTGCCAGCCGCCTGTCCTCATGAACCCAGGAGCAGTGCTCCCTTATGTTCGCCATCTCAACCAGGTAGGGATTGAGTCCGCTCGCCAGAGCGAGCCGCCTGAAGGTGGTCTCATGCATCCGCGGTGAGCAGGCGGCGACCACCACGCCGGTCAGGTGCTTATCTTGAATTGCCTGCTTGATCATTCCCTGGCCGGGATCGGAGCACATGTACTTGTATTCGACCGAGTGCGCCACCCCGGGAAAGCTCCGAGCGGCCTCTGCCACCGCTTTTACGTCAACGGTGGCGGCGATGTTAGAGCCGCACCAGCAGATGAAAACGCCTATTCGCGCCATCTATACCCCTCAGACATGAATGCCGCGTCTCTTCAAGACCGGGACCGGGCTGACCATGTGCTTGCCGAGCCCCAGTTGGCCGGCCGAGTATCCAAACGCGAGGCCCAGAAGCTGGGTGAAGTAAAGCACCGGGACCTCAAGATCAACCCCGAGGTACTTCTCGATGCTGCGCTGTCTCAAGTCCAGGTTGGAATGGCAGAGAGGGCACGCCGCAATGACCACATCCGCGCCACTATCCTTGGCATCTTCGAGAATCTCGCCGGAGAGTTTGAGCACAATGTCGGCATGAGTGAAAGCCAGGGCTGCACCGCAGCACTCCACCTTGGACCGCCACTTGATGGGCTCGGCCCCCAGAGCTGCGACAATCCTGTCCAGCGACTGGGGATCTTCCGGGTCATCAAAACCCGTGATCTCAGGCGGGCGGACAAGCAGGCATCCATAGTAGCTCGCAACCTTGAGACCTTTGAGTTTGCGCTTTATCTTGGCTTCGAAGTCGGGCGCGGCCGCGGCCTTGGCCGCGATCTCCAACATGTGATATACGGGCACGTTACCCTGATAATCCACCCCCAAAGCCTGACCAACCTCGTGGCGAATCCGCTCATTGGTCTTGATGGCGTGATTGGCGGCCTTTAGCCTGCTGTAGCACGAGGCACAGCTCACCAGCACCCCGTCGGTCTTCATTCTCTCAGCCTGAAGCAGCGAATCCGCCGGAAGTGCTATTCCCAGGAGTTTGTCCGACATGTGAACCGGGGTCGAACCGCAGCATATCCAGCCCGGAATCTCTTCAAGCTCGATTCCAAGTGTACGGGTCACAAGCTCGGTCGAGGCCCGGTACTCCGTGGCGGATGACTCGAGGGAGCACCCGGGATAGAAAGCGAACTTCATCGGCTCCTCGAATCCTCGATGTTTTTGATGATCTCTCTGACCCTACCCATGCCTTTGGCCCTGGTTGGCAGGAGGGCAATCTTACGCTTGAGAATCATCGCGGGCGCCTTGTCCATGTCCTTGGTGAGATGGCCGCTGGTGAGATTATATGAACCGACAAGCACGGCTTCGTAGAGCCTCCCAAAGCGTTTCAGGTTATTGGTGAAGGCGTGTATGAATATGGGGACCTCCCTCGCGGCGTGGGTGTATCCCTCGAGCCGGGCCTTCTGCCTCAGGAAATCCATTACCTTTACGATTTCTATCTCTCGCGGGCAACGTGTAGCGCAGGTCTCACACGAGGCGCAAAGCCAGATGCTGGAAGAGCCCAGGACCTCATGCTTGAGCCCGAGCTGCACCAGCCTCATCACCTGGTTGGGAAGCAGATCCATCGCGTAGCCGACAGGGCAACCTGCGGAGCACTTGCCGCACTGGTAGCAGACCCTGACCTTCTCGCCGCTCTGGCTCTCAACCTCGTCAAGGAACTGGGCAACGCAGACTTTCTCGGGATGCGGATCGGCTTGATGCATCGTCTCCCTCGGCAAAGAACCAGCCAGGAACCAGCCAAAGAAATTGCCTCTGCGGATCGAGCACAGAGGCAACCCTGGTTATCCTAACCGGGCCGGCGGAGGCTGTCAAGGCGAATCTCGCTGCCGCCGCTTTCTCTCAAAGACTTTGGCCAGAAGATAGCCAAGCCAGTACAGCAGCAGCATAGGCACTGCCATCATTGTCTGGGATACCACGTCCGGTGGGGTCAGGATCGCCGCGACCACGAGGATTCCTACCACCGCATACCTCCAACCTGTTCTCATAATCCTGGTGGGAATTATGCCGGCCCAGGCCAGGACCGCCATCACCAGCGGCAACTGGAAGATCAGACCGAAGGTCAGAACGAACTTGGCGACAAACGAGGTATAGCTGCCCAGTCTCACCGTGGCGACTACCGGCCCAGGTTTCACCTTAAAGAGAAATGCCACGGTCATCTTCACCATCACCAGATAGGCGAAGACAACCCCCGCGTAGAAGAGCACGATCGACAGCAGCACCAGGGGCCCCACGGTCCGCTTCTCGCGCGAGAACAGGCCTGGAGAAACGAACTGCCATATCTTATAGATGTTAAAGGGGAGTGCCAGGAGGAGCCCAACAAGAAGGGCGATCTTGAGTTTGGTAGTCAGGGCCTCGGAGACCTCGAAGACATGCAGGTTGTATTCAACTCCAGGGCCGTAGATCCTGGTGAGAATTTTCGCCAGATCGCCGCTGACGAACTCTATCACCCGATCCGACACGTACCACCCGGCCACACTGCCCGCGACCGTCGCGATCACTATCCAGATGATCACCCACCTGAGCTCTTCAAGATGCTCGATGAATGTCATCTGCCTCTCGCGCGTCTCACCCATAGGAAACGATCGCCCCGGGAACACACCGAGCAAGCTTCCGGCCTTGAGGAGGCCTGCTACTCGTCCCGCTGATGACCAAGGGCTCCCACCATCGTTATGGCCCTCTCACCGCAGACATCAATGCAGAGCCCACAGCCGATGCACTTCTCGAGAATCACGGCGTGCTTGCTCCCGATCTTTCCTTCAATCGCCTTGAGCCGGCATACCTTGACGCACTCGCCGCAACCCGAGCACGAGGTTCCAATGAAAGTCTTGGGCCTTGCGGCTACCCTGTCCACGATGGTGCCGGTCGGGCACAAGGCCGCGCAGATGCCGCAGTTTATGCACTTCTCGTGGTCCAAGGCGGCGAGGTCGGCCCTGATTTCAATACACTTGACGGGACAGTTCTTACGACAGATTGCGCAGGCTATGCATCCGACGTCGCAAACCGCTCTGACGTCCTTGCTCACGTAGTGAGAGCTGCAGGCGACCCTCACTTTCTTAGGTCCGGGCACGAGGGAGATGATCCTCTTGGGACAGGCCTTGACGCAAGCGCCGCAGCCCGTGCACCTGGAATCATCAACCACCGCACAGCCGTCGACCATGGCGATGGCGTCGAAGTGACAAGCTTCGACACAGGTTCCGAGCCCGATGCAGCCGTAGCGGCACTCTCTGAGGTTCTCCGTCAAGAGCACCAAAGCCGTGCATGAACGCACTCCCCGGTAGTCGACCCTGGGCCTGACGCGACTGCCGCCTTTGCAGCCGACAAAGGCGACCCGCCGAGTTTTCTCAGTGACCTCCCGGCCGAGGATCTCGGCCATCCTGAGTGCGGTTTCGCCGCCCATGGAGCTACACAGGCCGGCATCGACCTTGCCCGCCAAGAGCGCTTTGGCAAAGCCTTCACACCCGGCGTAGCCGCAACCGCCGCAATTGGCCCCGGGCAGGATCGCCTGGATCCTCTCAACACGCTCATCCCGAGCCACGGCGAACTTCTTGGCAGCAAGCGCAAGCAACACACCGAATGCCGCGCCCATCGTCGTGAGACTCAAGGCTGAATAGAGAACCACGTCGGACAACCGATAGTCTCCTACTTCACTAACCTTATTTTGGACTGGCTGTCAATCGTTGCGACTTCGGTCGCAACATCGGCCTTGCCGGCTCTCTCGTAGTTAATGGTCTGGTCAGCGGTAACGCCCACGCCGTAATCGACCAGCAGACCATTCTCATAATCGAACCACATCTCGCCCTTGCCAAGCCCCGAAGCTTCCACCCAGAATTTCCTGTCGGCTCCGCGCGTACCGCTACCCTCGCCCTCCACCGCCGCGACAACGGCAATCTTCGCGCAGTTTCTGCCCGAACGCAGACCGAAACCCGAGACCTCGTAGTCCGTCTTCACCGTCTGTTTGAAGTCGCCGCCCCTGATCGTCACCGGTATCTCGACCGTCGACTGCCACTTGCTGCCGATATTGACGGGGTCGGCGGGAAGCGGCTGGAAAAGGGCTGCCATCTGCTGAACCAGTACGTCCCTCAAGTTACGATCTTCCGCAGTATAACTGCTGAGCTTGTCCAGCCCCTTCCAGTCAACGATCTGGCCGGCAGGTCCGAGCTTCAGCCACAGATACTGTCCCTTGTATCCGGCCGCCGCTTCATCGGGTTCGGGCCTACCGCCGGATATGGTACTTATTGAGAAGTCGTCAAAGGTTATCCTTCTCGCTATCGTACCCTCCGAGTAGATGCTCTCCACCTTGGCGGAATAGGTAATATCGCTGACCCACGTACTGGTCGAGCCTCCCACGTTTACCGTAACACTGGACGTCATCTTGTATTGCATCGACCGGCCGCCCACGTCTTTGTAGGCCAGTCGCACGGGCTCAGACATCGTGGAGACCGTCGTCTTGCCCCCACAACCCAGGTAGAAGATCATACCCAGAAGCAACAACCCCACCGAGATCCTCATTTTGAGCACCTCCTTATAGATAGCCTTAGTCACTCAGTTATCAGACCGGCGAAACCGAGAAAAGCGAGAGCCATCAGCCCGGTCATTATGAAGGCAATAGGAAAGCCCTTGAGAGACTCCGGTATCGGCCCGAGCTCAATCCGTTCTCTCAGGCCCGCCATCAAGATCATGGCAACCATGAAACCTAGGCCCCCAGCGAAGCCATGAACCGTGGTTTGAATGAAGCCATAGGACTTGTCCACGTTCAGGACCGCAACGCCCAGGACTGCGCAATTGGTGGTAATCAGCGGCAGATATATGCCCAGCGCCTTGTAAAGACCTGGTGACGATTTCTCAAGCACCATTTCGACGAACTGAACCAGCGCGGCAATCACAAGGATGAAGGCGATAGTCCTCAAGTACTGGATGTGAAGGGGAGTGAGCACGTACTGATACACCCCAAAGCAGACCATCGATGCCATGGTCATGACGAATATCACCGCGAAACCCATTCCTACAGCCGAATCCAACTGCTTGGAGACACCGAGAAACGGACACAGTCCAAGGAATCGGGCAAGCACGAAATTGTTGATCAGGATGGCGCCTATCGCAATTGCCAGGAGTTTGCCTAGGTCCATAGGCTAACCTTGTCCTCTCCTCCTAATGTCCAGGAGATTGAAGAAACCGATCACCAATCCAAGCGTGATGAAGGCACCCGGCGCGAGCACGACCGCGAGAACCGGATTGTAGTGCTGGCCCAAGACCACCAAGTTCCAGATCTTGCCGGAGCCAATTATCTCCCGTATGGTCGACACGATTGACAGGGCGAAGGTGAAGCCGATCCCCATTCCAAGCCCATCCATGAGCGACGCCACAACGCCGTTCTTGCCCGCGAAGGCCTCTGCTCGCCCAAGTATGATGCAGTTGACGACAATCAGCGGTATGAATATGCCGAGATTCTTGTGAAGCTCCGGAGTGTATCCGGCCATCACCAGATCGACAATTGTTACAAAGCTGGCAATCACAACTATGTAACAGGGTATCCTTATTTTCGGTGGAATCACGCCGCGGATCAATGAGACGAACACGTTTGACCCGACCAGGACAAAGGTTGCTGCGATACCCATACCGACCCCGTTCTTGAGAGCAGTCGATACGGCAAGTGTCGGGCATACGCCCAGCACAATGCGGAACACCGGCATCTCGCTGTAGAGCCCTTTTGTGAACTCTCGTCCGAGGCTCACTCCGTGACCTCCTGAAAACCACTTGTCGCCTTGTCAAGCTCTACTATAGCATTTCTCACCGATTCTGCAACCGCCCTTGACGATATGGTAGCCCCGGCAATCGCCTGAATCGGCTTCCAGGTCTTCTGCGACTGTGGCGTTGCGCCTGACGTGGCCTCAGGTGGCTTATCGGTGGCCTGCCCGGCAAGCACCAGTTCGGCCCGGGACTTCCCCACGAATTGAGACTGAAACCAGGGGGTCGATTCCGAGCGGAGCCTCTTGATAACCTTATCGCACAACTCGCAGGTCAGCGCCGGATCGGCGAAGACCATCGCCGCATCAGCGCCGGTTACTCCAATTGCTCTTGCAGCCACAGCCGTCACTTCCGCCGTATCGCCGCGGGCCAGCGCCTCTTCCACCTCTGCGCACAGGCCGGCATCCCTTATTTCGGCCTCAACCGCGTGGCGGGCGCTCCCCTCCCCACCGATTTCCACCACCAGCTTCTTCGGAGTGTCTCTGCCGGCAACCGCTTTCAGGGCATCGAGCACGGTCCTGGCGCTCTTCACCTCCTCGATCCTGGTGCCAAGGCCTGGAGTCTCCTTCTCAGATGTTATCCTCATGCCGGTTATCCGACCCCTTAAGTCCACGCCGACGATAGTCTCGATAGTGCTGCTGTAGCCGCGGCCCCGGGCCGTAACGGTGTAACCCACCAGACCGGTTGTGTCGGCATTTCGGTAACCTTTATAGTAGACAAAACCGTTGGTCTCAACCGGCACGAATGCGCCGCAAAGCGCCTCGGGCAGGACGGAACGCCTCGCCAGTTCATCGATGATCATCTTCTGCTTCTCGATCATGGGAGCCGTGCCGCGATACACGAATCCAAGGGCCAGAGCCGCAACCAGACATATCAGTGCCAGCACAAACGTCAGTCTCAGCATCATTTGGCAGGTTTCACCTCGCCCAATATCCTGGGCCGCGTGAACTTGTCAATCAGGGGAACCGTGATATTCATAATGAGGATTGAATAGGATACGCCTTCCGGGTATCCCCCCTTCAGTCGTATTACGCTGGTGATGATCCCACATCCAAACCCAAAGATCAACTTGCCTCTAGGCGTTACCGGGGACGTCACCATGTCGGTGGCCATGAAAAAAGCACCCAGGATCAGTCCGCCGGAGAGGACCTGAAACAGCGCATTACCATGGAGCAGACCCTGTCCGCCCATTATCCAGCCCAGCAACCCCACCGTAGCTACATAAGAGACTGGAATCCTCCAGCATATGATCCGCCTTAAGAGCAGATAGGCGGCACCTATCACGAGGAGCAGCACCGATGTCTCTCCGATGCATCCGCCGCGATTGCCAAAGAAGAGGTTTTTCAGCGAATCGGTAGAATATAGGTACTTCAGATTGTCCTTTGCGAGAGCCACACTTTGAAGCGACGCGGAAGGATCACCAAGGACTTGATTGGCTGTCTTGAAGACGCCCAGGGGTGTGGCCGTGGTTATGGCATTTGTTCCCGAGATCCCCGAGAGCGATCCGCGTGATGGCGCGGCCCACGCCGCCGTCATGTAGGCCGGCCATGAGGCCATAAGAAAAGCTCGGGCCGCAAGCGCAGGGTTCAGGGGATTGTAGCCAAGTCCTCCGAAAGGTATCTTGGCGATCCCGATCGCAAAGGCTGCCCCCACCACAGGCAGCCAATAAGGCACACCGGGAGGGAGATTGAAAGCCAGCAGCATTCCGGTAACCAGGGCACTCCCGTCGGCAATAGTGATGGGCCTTTTGATCGCCCGCTGGCAGACCGCCTCAGTGAGAATGGCGGAGAGGCACGTGATCGATATTATGAGCAGGGCTTTCATTCCGAAGAAGTAAACCGACCCTGCAGCCGCCGGCAGAAGCGCGACCACCACGGCATACATCACGCCCCTTATGTCGAGCCCATCTCTTATGTGAGGCGACGGGGAGACGGTAAGGATCTGCTTCATTTACTTGTCCTTGGTCTGTTCAGCTCTTTTTCTCCTTGCCAGAACCTCGGCTTTGCCCTCTTTCATCAATTGCACATGTCTGATCTTCGAAGGGCAAACGTAGGCACAGACACCGCATTCAATACAATCAAGCACACCATACTCCTCAGCCCGGTCGACCATGCCTGTCTCGACGAATCTGGCAAGCTCGTTGGGCATTAGCCGCATGGGACAATGATCGACACAGCGGCCGCATCTGAGGCAAGGGCCGGGTTCATCCAGACACATATCCTGGTCTGCCAGGAGGACTATACCTGAGGTTCCCTTCACGACCGGGACCTCGTCGGTTGTCTGAGTTATCCCCATCATGGGGCCACCCATCACGATCTTGCGGCAGTTATCGCTCGCGCCGCCGGCAGAGGCGATCACGTGGCTAAAGGGCGTGCCGATTCTCACCCTGAAATTTCCCGGTCCATTGGCGGCGCTCCCGGCGAGCGTCAGGACACGGCTCACCAGCGGGCGGCCATACTTCACCGCGTCATGGACGGCCAGACTGGTGCCCACATTCTGCACGATGCACCCGACATCCATTGGAAGGCCGCCACGCGGCACTTCGCGACCGGTTACGGCATGGATCAGCTGCTTCTCCGCCCCCTGCGGATACTTGACCTTGAGATCGATCACGTCAATCCCCTGCTCTCCACGGACGGTCTCCTTGAGTCGACCGACCGCGTCGGCCTTGTTCCGCTCCACGCCTATTACGCCGCGCTCCGCCCCAACTACCCGCATCATGATTCTCAGGCCCTCTACTACCTCCATGGCACTTTCCACCATCAAGCGATGATCGCCGGTCAAGTAGGGCTCACATTCAGCCCCATTGAGGACGACCGTCGTGATCCTCTTACCCTCCGGCGGCGATAGCTTAACATGGGTTGGAAAGGCAGCGCCACCAAGACCCACGATACCGGCCTCCCTGATCGCGTCACGGATTGTGTCGGGGGGAGCTTCCGAAAGATCCCGTGATCGGGCCGGCTCCACCCACAGGTCGGTGCCGTCATTCTCGATCTCGACCGCCGGCATCGAGTGTCCCAACGGGTGCGGAAACTCCGCGATCGATTTCACGGTCCCCGCCACTGAAGCATGTACCGGAACGGAGACAAAGCCGTCCGCCTCGGCAATCTTCGATCCGATCCTAACCTTCTCACCAGGTTTCACGATGGGCGTGGCAGGGGCTCCAATATGTTGGGAGAGCGGGATTATGACTCTGGGCGGCGGAGCGATCTCGGATATGGGTTTGCTTGAGGTCGCAGACTTGGAGTCCGCGACATGAACACCACCACCAAAGGTCTTTGCCACTAACTGAGCCCCCCTCCCAAGGATGGCGAAGTTCCGGCCCTTCCCCTGAAGAAGCAAAACCTAACGTGGGTCCTAGCCTTTCCGATCAGGTGAAAGGCAAAATCGTCCGTGTATGGTATAGCTCGACGGAGGCTCTTGTCAAGCGAGTTTCCGGGCACAAATTGTTGGAGAACGTAACGCGCGGCACCTTCAATCGAGCGGGCTATTTCCACGACCTCCTGCTCACCCACCAACCCGGGAACCAACGTTGTCCTGAATTCGTAAGCATCTCCCGGGCAGGAACGCACTATCTCGATCGAACGGGTGATCGCCCCAAGGTCCACATGGACACCGGTCGCCACAGCATATCTCGCATCCAGCGGAGCCTTAAGGTCCATCGCTATGTAGTCCACGAGACCCCGATCCACCAGCAACTTCAGGAGGTCGGGCCTTGTGCCATTGGTGTCCAGCTTCAAGGGGAAGCCCAGGTCCTTGATCCAAAGGAGGAGCTGGGGAAGGTCATCCCAGATCGTCGGTTCGCCCCCGGTCACTACGACCCCGTCGATCCATTCTCGGTTGCGCGAGAGATAGGCACGGAGAGATGCGAAATCAATGGAGGTCATAGATTCAGGTTGCAGGATCAGATCACCATTCTGGCAGAAGGGGCATCGCAGGTTACAACCCGGAAGAAATACGACCGAGGAGACCCTGCCGTCCCAATCGCAGAACGATGCCTCAACAAAGCCCTTGATCTCGAGGCTCTTCATCTATGTTTTCGCTGAGGAAATACCTCTTGAAATCACGAGATATGGGGACCTGCTTGACCCATCTCGTCAGTTCCCTGCCCCCGTCCTCGAGGATCACGGTGGGAATATCGTAGACGTCCCGCCAAGCGCCTTCGGCCAGCCCATCCGGGGTCCCCATGTCTACGAATTCTATGGCCGTGGTCTCGGTCTTCCCCCACTTCTGGGAGAAGTATTCCAACTTGGTGAGCGCCAATTTGCAGGCGTCGCAGTCCTTCCGTCCGAATACGCTTATCCTCATAGTATTCCGCTCCTCGCTCTGTCCTTGAGCTCGGCCCGCTTGCCGTTGTTCCAGCCTGAGATTCTCGAGAAGTAACCGGTCACGCGCGTGATTCCATCGACATCCATGGAACCACAATGCGGGCAAGTCTGACTCAAGCCCCTGGTCACTCTGTCGCAGGCGTTACAGGCGGTGAACTCAGGTGAGAAGGCTATCTGGGCATTCCGGGTCTGCTTGAAGGTCTTCCGCACGAAGTTGGCGATCGATCCCGCAGAGGGCCTCGAATCGGCGATCCACAGGTGGGTTATGGCTCCCGCCTCTATCAGGTCATGGAACTTGCCTTCCATGCGAACCCGATCGATCGGGTTCATGACCTCGGCGATATTGAGGAAGGTTGAGTTGGTGTAGTAGACGTGGTGCTTGGCCAGATCGCCCTTTACCACCGCCTCGGCGCGAGCGCCAAACCTGTCCAGATCCAGCCGCGAGAGCCTGAAGGCAGCGCTCTCGGCAGGCGTCTGCTCGAGCACGAATCGCATGCCGTACTTCTCAGAGGCCGCCTTGGCCTTAAGGTTGAGGTAGCCGGTCACCTTGAGCCCGAGCTTGAAGGCTTCTTCGCTTTGGTGAAGCTCGACTCCCATGTGTGCCTGGACCAGCTCGTTCAGGCCCAGGAGCCCGACCAGATAGGTTGCGCGCTTGGTCCTGAGATAAGGCTCGCCGTCCTTGTTCATCGTGAGGAGCGCCAGCGGGCCCTCGCTGCCCAGATTCAGCAGCGACAGGATGAAGTTCTTCTTCTGGATGTGGGCCTTGATCGCAAGATCGAAGAAATCATCGAGCGTGGCGAAGAGCTTCGCGTCATCGCCTGCGGCAATGATTCCTGCCCGCGGCAGATTCAAGGTGACGTTCTGCAGCGCGCAGTATCTCATTCTCCAGGGCATCTTGGCGTCCTCAAGGTCTTCCTTTTCCAGCTTGAAGGAGAGCCTGCAGCATTCGGATATCTTCGCTGTCTCTCCACGGTCGAAGACAAAGTAGGTGTTTCCCTTCTCCGCCGCGACGTCGCTTATGTGGTGCAAAAACTCCTCGTGCCCCGGGGTCCTGAAGAACTTATCCGTGATATGTACCAGCGGTTTGGGAAAGAAGAAAGGTCTGCCGGTGCCGTCGCCTTCCATGAAGACGTCGAACAGCGCCCAGGCAAACTTGCGGGCCTCGGGCTCAAAATGGCTGTAGGTCTTGCCGGTCGGAACCCCACCCGGCCCGATAGCTTCCACATTCTCGAAATGGGACGGTACCTCCCAGTAGATATTGATGTCGCTGAAGATCGCCTGCCCGCCGCGGGCCACACTCTGCTGGGAGTACTCGAACACCATCATCTGCGCGATCTGCTTCATCTCCCTCTCGCTCAAGCCCACAAGAAACGGTGCGAAGAAGATGTTTACTGCGTCCCACCCTATCGCGCCGGCGAAGTGACCCTGAAGCGCCGCCGAGAACTTGACCATGTGCGCAAGCAGAGTCTCGGGATACTTCGCGGGCTTCGCGATCGAAAGAGCGTTGGGGAGATTCAGTCCGAACTTCTTCACGTATTCCAGCGACTGGCCCGAGCAATACGGTCTATTTATGAATCCTAGATCATGCAGATGTATGTCACCCCGGGCGTGAGCATCGGCAACGTCCTGGGAAAAAACCCTCAGGAGTGCGTACTGCTTGTTGATCGATTCCGCCAGGGTCATGTTTGTGGCTTCGGGATTATGCGGGATGTTGGCGTTTTCCCTGTTGCGCGAGGTGATTATCTTCTCGACGTCATAGAGGGGGACGCCGAGTCTGGCGTGCCGCTTCCTTGCATCTTCAAGCCCGTGCTCGATCAACTTGGCGTTCACCAGCTCCCTCAAGAGCGATACCGTTATCACGGTCACCCTGGAATCCAGGATCACCTCTTCCACTTCATCGCTGATGGTCCGCGCTATGCCGTCGGGCACCCCGGCCTCCCGAACCATCGCATTGACCATACGCTGCTTGTCCCACTGAGCCATGTCGTCGTCCGAGGTCCTCACGAAGATAGCCAGATCGGTCGGGTCGGGCTCGAGGGTCAAGTCCTTGCTCTCGGCATCGGCCTCGGCCTTGGTCTTGCCGTTGCCGCGCCGCTTGGCCCGTTCGTGGCGGTAGATGATGAATGCCTTTGCAGTCCTGGCATGCCCCCGCTCGATCAAGACCTTCTCGATCGTATCTTGAATCTCCTCAACTCCCGGAAGCTTCGATCCCCGCGTGGCGAATAGATACAGGATCACTTCATCGGCGAGCCTCTCGGCGGTCGAGCGGTCGCTTCCCCCGACCGATTCGGCAGCCTTGAAGATCGCGCTGACGATCTTCTCGCGTTCGAACTTGAGAATCTGACCGTCGCGCTTCTTCACCAAATGAAAAAGCTGGGAAGCCAACTTATTGTGGAGAGTCGTTATCTCGGCATCAGGGTAGACAAACTTGTCCGCCTCCTCGGCGGCCGCCACGTCTTTCGTTGGCTTCATCTGTAACCTCCATGTCACCCTAACTTCTCAGCTTTCGCTTCTCTGATTAGGGTTCTCAGTTCCTGCATGAACTCGGTTATGTCTTCGAAGTGCCGGTAGACCGATGCGAACCTGACGTAGGCGACGTCGTCCAGTTCTCTCAGGTGCTTCATCACCCGCTCGCCGATCTCGCTCGAGGGAATCTCCGTTCTGAACTCGTTCTGAATCTCGGAGACGATCGAGTCGGTCACCTCTTCTATTCTCTGTCTGGGAATCGGCCGCTTCTCACAGGCTTTGATGATGCCTTCAAGAACCTTCCTACGCTCGAAATCCTCTCGCCTTCCATCCTTCTTCACAACGGCCAGCTGCGCCGGCTCGATGTATTCATAAGTGGTGTATCTGTGCCCGCACTTGAGGCACTCCCTCCTGCGGCGGGTGACAGTCCCATCCTTGGTGGATCGGGAGTCTATGACCTTGTCTTCCTCATATGCACAAGCCGGACATCTCACCGACAACACTCCAATATATTGGGCCTGCGCACAAGGTAGACCCAAGATATTGGGTTGTCAAGTTCTTTTTGGGGTCGTTCTGGGCGGCGGAACTTAACTACAGGCAAGGGGGTAAGCCGATGGTAACGAATCTCAATATTTCTCAAAATCTCTTCAATCCACTATCACGATTTCGATCGAGGCCTCCTCAAGCATGGCCCTCGAGAGGCTATCGGGATAGGTCCCCGCCGCGACCAGACGCGTCAGCCCGGCGTTGATGATCAACTTGGTGCACAGCACGCAAGGAAAATGGGTGCAATAGAGCGCCGCACCGGCGATGCTCACACCGAAAGCTGCGGCCTGCACGATCGCATTCTGTTCGGCATGTATGCCGCGGCACAGCTCGTGCCGCTCACCCGGAGGCACTTCGCGCACCTGCCGGATGCACCCAACTTCGCTGCAGTGCGCGAAGCCTCGCGGAGCACCGTTATATCCGGTGGCGAGGACGCGCTTGTCCTTCACGACCACTGCACCGACGTGCCGCCGAAGACAGGTCGATCTGCCCGCGATCAGCGTCGCGATCGAGATGAAGTACTCGTCCCAGCCGGGACGCTCACCTCGCGGCTTTCGCTTCATAGGCGACGATTTTCTGGAGCCTTCTTTCATGTCTCCCGCCTTCAAACGGAGTGGCAAGCCAGCTTGCGACAGCCGCGATTGCCTCCTCCGGAGTCATGTATTTCTGACCTAACACCAGGATGTTGCTGTCGAGGTGGGCGCGGCTCTGAGCTGCCACGTCGACATTGTACACCAACGCCGCGCGTATGCCCTTCACTTTGTTTGCGGCGATGCTCATTCCGATCCCGGTCGAGCAAACCATCATGCCGTAATCGTACTCCCCGGATGCCACCGCCTCGGCGACGGCAAAAGCGAAGTCGGGATAATCCACGGACTCCCTGCCGGTGGTGCCGAAGTCCTTGACTTCGATTGCCCTCGTCTCCAGGTGTTGTCTTATCCGCTCCTTGAGATCGAACCCCGCGTGGTCGCTTCCCAACGCGATTCTCATTTCCGGCCCCTCCTCTGCCTTAGGATGCCGCGAAGCCGCGGCATCATCTTCCTGACCTCACCCGCAAGCACTTGTGCACAGTCCAGGTAGACCTGTTCCGAGCCGCCCACGGGGTCTCTGACGTCTCCGCGGTGGGTGCCTGAAAACTCGGAGATCACGAAGGTTCTCCCTGCGGCCTCCGGCCAGAGATCGGTCACCGTCTGTCGCTGCGCCTCAGTCATGGTAAGTATCAAATCGGCCGACACCGTACGGCCCCGCGTGAGCGCTCTGGCGCGCCGCCCCCGCAGCACCAGGCCCATCCGTTTGGCCGCGGCCACGGCATATCTGGAGACGCCGGTACCGGCACCGGCATCTGTGCCGGCAGAGGATACGGTGACGTTGCCGATCTCCCGGCGTACAAGCTCGGCCTTCAATATCGTCTCGGCCAGCGGGCTCCGACAGGTATTACCCGTGCAAACAAAGAGAATGGAGAGGTCCTTCTTCAAGGATGCGCCCTCCCGATAGAGAGCCTTCCCTGCCGCAAGACTCGAACCCCGCGCCCGCCGACGGCAACGATCGTTGAAGGCACAACGTTCTCGCTTGTCCCGCCGTCCAGGACCAGATCGATCTCCTCCGAGAAATAACCGATAACTTCGCGGGCAGAAGCAGCCGGGGCCTTCCCTCTTGGATTTGCGCTGGGTGCGGCCAGCGGGACGCCGGACGCCCTCAGAATCGCTTGGGTCAGCGTATCGTCGGGAACCCGAAGAGCGATCGTCCCCTGGCGACACCTAAGATACTGAGGAACGGCCCCCGATGCTTTGAAGACTATGGTCAGCGGCCCCGGCCAGAAAGCCTCCATCAGTCTCGCGTGCCTGGCAGTCATACCGGAAGCAAGCTCGGCGACCCAGTCGGTATCTGCAGCGAGCACCACAAAGGGTTCGCGAAGCGCTCTCCCCTTGATGCGACGCAAGCGCTCGATCGCCGGCCCGCAGTATATGCTTGCTGCGAGCCCGTAAGTGGTATCCGTCGGAAATGCCACGATGCCCCCGCGCGTCAAGGCCTGGGCTGCAGCATCTATGGCTTTCCACTCCGGGAGCTCGCGCGTGACCTTCAAGAGCTTTGCCTTCACAGGCTTCGACCCCGCAGTCTCAAAGCAACGCGACGCAACTTAAGCCTCTCCCTGCGAGCATACCACCCCAAGCCGGAGCGCGGACACCGGCTAACGAGCGAGGGTTCGCTTGTAGGCACGGAGCTTCTTCTCGAGGCGCCGATCGGACAGCGCAAGAATCTCGGCGGCAAGAATCGCTGCATTGGCGGCCCCGGCCTCACCGATTGCCATCGTTGCGACCGGCACCCCCGAAGGCATCTGCACTATCGAATGGAGCGAATCGAGTCCACCGAGCGCGGATCGCGCAAGCGGAACCCCGATCACCGGCAGGGTCGTCTCCGACGCCAGGACACCCGGCAGGTGAGCCGCCATGCCGGCGCCCGCGATTATGACTTTGATACCCTGCCTGCGCGCCGTGTGGGCGAACTCACGCGTCTTCTTTGGGCTCCGATGTGCCGAGAGCACAAAGGTTCTGTAGCCAATCCCGAAGTAGTCAAGCATCTTGGTGGCCCGTTCCATAACGGGCATGTCAGACTGGCTACCCATCAAGACTGCAACCTCAGGTCTGCTCAACTTTGGATCACCCCCGCCTTGTGAAGTCTTCTCAGGCCCTTGAGCCCGATGTCGGTGCGCGTATGCATGCCTGCAAATCGCACGATATGGCTTGCTTCATAGGCCCTTCGCCGCGCCTGACGAAGCGTCGTGCCCACCCCTGTAATTCCAAGCACCCGACCTCCCGAGGTCACCAGGCGCCCGTCGGGGAGACGCTTGGTCCCGGCGTGAAATACGATCACCTCGCCGGGCCGAGCCGCCTCGGCAATGCCCGTGATCACTTTGCCGGTTTCGTAAGCGTCGGGATAACCCCCCGATGCCGCGATCGCGCAGACCGCCCACCTCGACGGCTTGATCCTTTGGGTCTTCTTGAGATTCCCGGCAGCTGCATCCGCCAGGAGACCGCCCAGGTCGGCATCAATGGCCGGCAGGATCGATTGCGTCTCGGGATCACCGAAACGCGCGTTGAACTCGATCACATAGACGCCGTCCTCATTGAGCATCAGCCCAGCATAGAGGACCCCTCGGTACGCGAGACCTTGCTTGGCGAGGCCTTTCAGGAATCGCTTAATGATCACGTCCTCGATGCGACCGAGGGTATCACGATCAACCAGGGGAGCAGGACAATATGCACCCATCCCACCGGTGTTGGGTCCCCGGTCTTTGTCAAAAATGGGCTTATGATCCTGTGAAGGGGGCAACAGCGCATACCTGTGGCCGTCGGTTATGGCGAGCACCGAGACTTCCTCGCCCGTGAGGCGTTCCTCAATCAAGATGGCCTCACCGGCCGGCCCGAAGACCTTTTCCGCCAGCATCATCTCCACAGCTCTGTGGGCGTCGGCCCTCTCCTTGGTAACGATCGCGCCCTTGCCCTTCGCGAGTCCGTCGGCCTTTACCACAAGCTGCTTTGTGGCGCGTTCGATCCAGGCGTGCGCCCGCGCCTCGGAGGTGAAGACCTTGTAGGGCGCCGTCGGCACTCCGAACTTGGACATCAGCTGCTTGGCGAAGATCTTGCTGGTCTCGATCTTGGCGCACGCCTGGGTGGGCCCGAAGACCGTGAGGCCGTGGTCGGCAAGACGATCCACAAGCCCGAGGGCGAGCGGATCCTCGGGGCCTACGATTATGAGATCGGGGCGCGCCCGTACTGCGAAGTCCGTCAGCGCCTTGACGTCGGTCGCACCGATCTCGACGTTGGTGCCGATCTCAGCGGTCCCCCCGTTGCCGGGCAAGAATGTGATCTCGTTGGTAGCTTCCTCGCCCGCGAGCTTCCAGCCGAGGGCGTGCTCTCTGCCGCCCGAACCGATGATCGCAATCTTCACGCTCGCACTCCTTGTTCCCGCACTTCCGACGCGTGCCTCTTATCGCAGGTTCACGACCCTTCTCGCGCCGTGGAATTCGGCCGACTCGGCGAACGAATCGATCTTCTCCAGGACCACACCCTTGGAGGATGAGGCATGGACCATCTCGTCGCTCGATACGGCCACCCCGACATGATCGGGGATGCGACCGCCACCGAAAAAAACCAGATCCCCGGTCTTCACATCCCGCCTTCCTACCGAAACGCCCGATTCAAATTGTAGGGCAACGGTCCTCGGCAGCTTTACGCCGAGGGGACCGAAGACCTGCATCACAAGCCCGGAGCAGTCGGTGCCCTTCATGGAGTCCCCACCCTCGCGGTAGGGCACCCCATGATACATGCTCAGTTCATTCAAGAGGTCCTCCCGGGCGACCTCGGGGAGGCTGGTTGCGACCGGTACTTCTCGTGCAGTGAAGATCGGTGCCGGCGTCATGCCGGCGCAGCCCGCCACAATCAGAAGCGCGGCAAGGGCAATCAACTGCCCGTAGGCCCACGGAGCCAGCCGCGCCAAAACCACCCTGGCATTCCTCAGTTCATGACGGAGGTGTCGAGCCACCATGCTTACCCCTCGGCCACCGGTAAGATGCCCCATGCCATCGGGAGAATGTAAGTCAACGGCTTCTTCCCCACGTAGGCCCCTGCAAGCGATACAGCCTCATCGAGGCTTCGTGCGAGGATCATTCCCATCCGTTCGACCAAAGATCGATCGAGTGATGAGACCAGTATTATCTTCAATCGCTCCAGCTTCTGCATTAGAGCAAGCGCGGTGTGACCGTTGAGCTCATACTGAGCAAGGAGCCTACGGGAGACAGCCCGCGCGTCACCCAGGCCGAACCACGGCAGGAAAGTATCGGAACCTATGCCGGCAGCGCACTCCGCAGCCACGACCACCACCCCTCCGTCCCTCACGCTTGCGGCGGCGTGATCGATCGACTTGTGGGCCTGGATCACGTTGGTATCAAAGGGATGCCCTCCGGCGCCCGCAACGGCCAGATCACACCTCGGGCCCACAGGGACCTCAAGCAGGCCCCGGGCGCGGGTAGCCGCTTCAAGGTAGGACTTGACCGCATCGCCCGAGACGATGTCGCAGGGGCGGGCCCAGCCATCCAGAATCACGTTGATCAAGAAGATGTTATTGAGGAAACTCATCCCCTCGACCATGTCCTCATGCACGGGGTTATCCTCAAGCACGCCGCTCCGGCACATCGGGTGAATCTCGCCACGATCGCTCAAGGTCAGGCGGTGATTGGCGCGAGCGGTCTCGGCATTGCAGGCGCCCGGCACGATCATTTTCCTGCCGCCACCCATGCCGGCGAAATAGTGGAGAGCCAGGGGCGCGATTACGACATTGAGGTCCGCCTCGCGGACAAGGCGGTTGACCACAACGGGTGTGCCTCGCCGTGTCCTTCCCACCGGCACAAAACCGGCGGCCTTGCGGCAATCGTTCTCGACGATCTCAATCGCCGGTGAGACGCCGTCGCCCACCAAGCGGCGACGGTCCTCGGGCGTTGTGCCGGCATGAACACCGGCGGCAATGAAGATCTTGATCTTTGCGAGGTCCACTCCGGCCCGCAGCAATTCCTCGATCACCGGGGGCAGGATCGTGCGTGCAACAGGCGGCCGCGTGCCATCGGGGATTGAAATGACGACGCTTCTTGCATCCCCGGCAAGGGTCGCCAGCGGCGGCGTAGCAATGGGTCGTTGGAGGGAGTCGAGCACCAGGGATGGAAGGTCCGGCTCGCTCCCCGGCACTCGAGGAGACACGACCTTCACCGGCCACTCGCCGTCCAGGCGAAGAGAGATCTCCCCCCTTCCATACCTGAAAACGAATGGCTTAGTGTGTGTCGCGTTCTCTCCCGGGCTCACGCCCTGAGTCTATGGTCGCTCACACGCGCAAGTCAAGCGAAACATCCCCCGGCTGGTGCGCCCTGTCTCCGTGCCGAGTGTGCTCCCGCTATCTTGCGGCTAGCCGCCGAGAGGCGAGAGCCGCTGCCCCTGAGCGTCAGGCCTGGCAAGCGGGATCCCAAGCCGCTTCATCTTGCCGATCAGGGCCGGACGGCTGAGGTCGCCGAGCATCTTGGCGGCATGGGTCTTGTTCCAAGCACACCTCTCAAGCACGCTAAGAATCCGCGACCGCTCGACAAGGCGAACCTCATCCTTCAGGGTGGTCACCTGGCCGCCGATCCCGTGCCCGGTGACCGATGGGGAGAGTGAGCCCACGCCGACGACATCATCGGAGCCAAGGATGGCGACCGCCCGCTGGATCTCATTCTCAAGCTGCCTCACGTTGCCGGGCCAGGTGTAATTGGCGAGAGCGCGCATGGCCCCGGGATCAATCCGAAGGGAGCACTTACGTCCCCGCCCTTCCAGGCGTTTGAGGAAAAGCCTGGCCAGAAGAGCGATGTCGCCTCTTCGGTCCCTCAAGGGTGGAAGTGCGAGCGCGACAACATTCAGTCTGTAGTAGAGGTCGCGGCGGAACTGCCCCCGCTCCACCTCCTGCTCGAGTTGCTTGTTGGTGGCACTTATGAAACGAACATCTACGGGACGAGCCACTGTGTCCCCGAGCCGCCTGATCTCTCCACTCTCGATCGCCCTGAGCATCTTGGCCTGTGTCGACGCAGAGATGTCTCCGATCTCATCGAGAAAGAAGGTACCCCCGCTCGCGGTCTCCAAGAGACCACGCTTTTCGGTCCGGGCATCGGTAAAAGCTCCCTGACGGTATCCAAAGAGCTCACTCTCCAGGAGGCTCTCAGGCAAGGCGGCGCAGTTCTGCACGACGAAAGGCTCACGCTTCCTTGGGCTCAGGGCATGAATGACTCGAGCTACCAGCTCTTTGCCGGTCCCGGTCTCGCCGGTGACGAGTACGTTGGCGCGTGTGCGTGCGATCTTCGCAAGCGACAACAGGATTTCCTTCAGCCGCCGATCGGCAGTCAGAATGCCACCCAGGCAGATCGGCACCACGCATTCGCGACCGGGCAACATGGCTCGCTCAAGAACAGGCGCGAGCCGGAGGATCTCATAATATGCCTCGACGAGATACGAGATTTCCGAATGAAGGCCCAGTTTGCCGCCCGACGGCCAGCATGTCAAGCAGAGGGCATCTGAGGCGCCGGCGCCGAGGCTGACGCCCAGGAGCGACCTTAAGGCGGGGCGAGCCCCAAGAGTGGGGGCCAGATCGGTCACGTTGGTCGAGACCACCGGACCCGGACCACGCGCGGAGACAGCTTTGAGCAACCCGACGGCGGTCTCCGGATCTATCCCCAGGGCGGTGACCACTTCGGGAGGTCCATCCTCACTCGGTTTTCCCAGGATCAAGCCGGTCGCACCCAGCCTCGTGCGCAGAAAAGCGAAGGCCTCTTGCGCGGTAGCCAGGCCTGCCTCCGCAGGCCACACCAGTTTCTCTGACAGGCGCCGGTCGAGCTTCACGCGCACCTGTGAGACCGCGCGCTTGAGCGTGGACTCGCCTGCCAGGTCCTCGGCTTTCTTGAGCGACATCATGGCGTCATGATCCCGCCCCTCGTCCAGATAGATCGAAGCTGCCAGACAAAGGGCGCGCGTCAATCTGCCGTGAGCGCAGCAGATCTCAAGCACCGATATGGCCTCTTCCACCGTCTTGGCCCGGGTCGACTCAAAGACTCCGGCCAAGGCGGCCCTTGCCTCAAGAGTCAGAGCGCGCTCCAGCCTGGCTCCCATTTGGGCGAAGGTATGATCGGCCTTGGAAAGCAGCTTCGCTGCGTCCGCCGGGGTTGCCGCGGTCCCCGCCAGCACGCGAAGACACCTGGCGGCCTCATAGAGATCACCAGTGGACTCGGCAACTTTCAGGGCCTCGGTGCCGCAGCGTCGTGCCCGGTCTTTCGTCCCCAGCGCCAGATAGACTTCCGCAAGCCGGCACTTGATTTCGGCCTCTAGGTCCTTGGCATGCTCGGGGACCTTCCCGAGACACTCTTCAAGCACTCGCCGAGCCTGGGAGAGGTCACCCTGTTCGCAGAGAACTTCCCCCAGGGTTTCCTCTGCCAGGAGCCCCACTCTCGGCTCGTCAAGCGACTGGGCTTCAGCTATCACCCGCTTGAGCAGGCTAACCGCCTCCCCAAGCCTGCCCCGCACCTTCTCAATCCTTGCCCTGCATATCGTCGCCAGACTCTGGGTCCGTCTAAGACTGAGAAGCGACGAGATCTTGATGCATTCGGAAACTGCGCTATCGGCCTCTTGGATCTCACCCTGCTTAAAGAGGGTTGTGGCGAGATTGAGGAGCCGCACTGAAAGACTCGCATCGTCACGCGTGCGCCGAGCTACCCGTACTGCCCGCCGCAGTAACCTTGCCGAGTCATCAAATCTGCACAGATTCTTGTAAACGATTCCAAGATTGTTGAGAGCGTTCCCCAGAGCACTTGCATCGCCGGACATCCTGGCGAAAGTGGCCGCATGCTCCAGACAAGCAATTGCCTGCTTCCACTTGCAGAGCCTCGAAAGGACGTGGCCGAGGACGAGATACACACCGGCATCCTTGCAGCGCTCACTGACGGATTCCTCCCGCTGAACCATCTCACAGATATCCCCGGCCTCGCCGTACCTACCGACAAGACAAAGTAGCGTGGCCTTCTCGGCAAGTAGGTCGCGTCTCCCGCGGCCCTCGAACGAAGGGATCAGCCCCTCGAGGAGGGCCAGGGCATCCTCGGATTTCCCCTGCCTCCTCAGGCATGCCGATGCCGTGGACGCAATACAACCAGTGGTGGAGTTCGAACTGGTGGCAACCATCCCATGAGAGAGCACCACCCCACCCTTCGTGTTCCTATATCTCGGAAGATGAGCAGCAATTCCCCGGGATTGTGTGCACCTCCAAAGAACGCCATGGGCAACATCCGCCCCCCGGTCATTCTGCGGGTACTAGCTACGTATCTGTCTGCGCGATCCGAAAGGAAAGTGATCTGATTGAGAGGACTATCGACTCGTTTGTCCCAAATGCGACTGAGGAGAACCAGGAAGACAGCGAGAGATGAAGAAGCGACGAGAAGGCAGAAAGATGCCTCGAATGTAGAATTGGTTTCACGTTGGTCTCGTTTTCTGCATCTCGTTGATATTGAAGCAATTAGACGAACACCGCCAAGCCAATTGCAGAATCTCCTAACCCATTGTGAAAAAATCAGTTACAAGGAATGGGCTGAGGCCAAGAAGACCTCCAAAGTGCAGCTTAGATTATACCCCTCTCGTGTCCACTTTCATCTGACGGCAAACAGGGGAAGGGTCTTGCACAAGCCTGTCGGGGGCGACCATTGCTCAGAGGCGCTTGAGTGTCAGTGCGGGCTCGTTTGCCAACATCTCGTAGTATGGCCTTAAGTCATAAGCAAGCTCGAGCTCGTCGCTAAAGAACTTGTCAACCTCGGCCCTTAGACCCTCGCCCTTTGCAGCGAGCGCGAACTCTTCGGGAAACGCCCTGAACTCCCTCTCATTGATAGCCTTGAATAACTCGGCGCTCCTGACGGAGGCCCCTTCCTTGAGCTTACCAGGGTCAATAACCCTCATGAGGCTCATCTGGGCCTTCTTGGTCTTGAAAATCTCGCCCATGCTGCTCGTAGAGGCTGACAGGTATAGGAGCAACCCGAAGGTGGAATTAAACCATAGGAGCATTAGAGGCTCTATCTCAGCATCTCGAAACCCAAGCTCCCAGAACGCCGTAGTGAGCACCGCTCTTGCTGTCCTGAAAGCTATCAGAGCATCATTATGAAGATGAGGCCGCTCAGATAGGATAAACGAGGACTTGTTAATCTCGTGCAATCGAGCGGAATCGGCAGACTTGGCCCTGCCATATCCGATGAAATCCTCACCGAGATAGAGCCGATTCATTGCCGACTGTTGCCCCCACAGGATAGGGAACTCTGTTTGCACCGAGGTTTGCTCGAAGGCGGTTTTCACTTGCTTGATATCAACACCGTCAAAGCACCGCACAGGACCTGTCTTGTTCATTGAGCTCCAGGTCTTCAGAAGGCCGTGGATGCCGGCAGTCGGCAACATCTGCCTCAGCTCCATCGTGAATCTGTTAAGGCTGGGGTTGGCAAACAAGCAAGGAGCGAGCCAGCCATCAGCAAGCTCCGATTGCCGGAGTCTGTAGAAAGTGCCCACTTCCACATCCCGCTTCATCTTCAAAGTCTCAAACACGCCTTCGCTGAGGAGTCCCTCGGGGCGCTTCGAAACAATCTGATGAGATATAAGTATCGAGTCAACTTCATTTCTTGGTTTGTTCCAGAGGTTGACGTAAACCGTTTCTCTGTCTGCCGGAAGCTTAGTGGTCTTCTCAGCGATAATCATAACCTCGCCCAAGTCAGTATCCTCACTCCAGTTCCAGGGCTCCACGCCACTTGCCCGGTCTCCAGGGTCATGGTTCGAGATTATGTATCTAATCTCGTAGTCTTTGTGGAGGAGATCCCGGATTTTCTTCCATGAGACACCTGACAGAATGGCACGAGGTATTACGACACCTAATCGCCCGCCCGGCTTCAAGAGGTTGTCTGCGAGGCCGATGAACGGGGCTCCTAGACCCGCTTGGCCAGTTCCATCCAGTCCACTGTAGACGAGGATTTTCGCCAGCTCTGCGGCCATCCTCTTCTTGATGACCTCTGACTTGTATCCGAACTTGCAGTTCGGCTTAGCGCTCCTCGAGAAAGGCGGATTCATTATGACTACGTTGAATGTGCCCGGTGGTATGTTCATCGGCTTATAGGTCTGGGTCACCTTGTCCATAGACTGGGTCTTCGAAGGCTTCACCCATGTCTTCCCCTTAAGGGATGCGTGAAGATTCAAGTATGAGAGGCTGCCCAAGTAAGTGCCCGTATCATCGGCGCCATTGGCGAGCGTGGTCATATTGGTCTTCCTGACCAAGGTGGGTGTGCTGTGAAGCCCCAAAACGGTCAGCGTCAGATGGGTTGCATAGTCCAGGACATCCCATCCATAGATGGTCTTCTGCAGAAGGGTCTTGTGAAAGTCAGGTAACTCATCTGCCGTGAGCACGCATGCATAAATGTCTCTCAGCGCTACATAGCTCGCTGACAGCAGAGTCCCCGAGCCACAGGCCGGGTCTATAATCCTCATTGCCTTCAAGTCTCTCATGCTCGACAGGGGCAGACTGTCGCTGGGAGTCTTGTAGAGCAGATAGGCCAACAGGTAGGCAGACGGAACTGCCGTGTAATTGGTGGCGTAATACTTCCCCGTGGTCTTGAGCAGAAGCTTGTGGTATATCCTTCCCATGAAGTCGTGTTTTCGGAGGATGCCTGTCGCCACGGTTCGAAGTGCCAGTTCTCGCAAGTTCTTCAGCAGACTCTCGGTTTCCGGGCTACCCGTTGGAAGCGCACTGAGGATGCAGAACGCGAGATTGAATATTGGTTCATAGTTTATCTTCAGAATCCTTTTCCACTCATCATCGAAGAATAGCTTTTGCGATTCTGAGCAAAGGGTGAGCGAGTCCACCTTGATGCGGCAGTTGGCTATCATCTCATGAAAGACCATCCCGTCAAACAGAACGAACATAGCTATCCTTATAAGGTCTTTCTTGAATTTCTCTGTTTCATCTTCTTCCTCAAGCCCGAGAGCTTCCTTAAGGCGTGCGATTACTGTCTCGTCGAACCAGAAGCTGCCAGCCGAGGCATACTCGACTATCTGCTCCAATTTGCCCTTTACTTCATCGACTGTCGCCGCGAGGACGTCACTGTCCACAAGCAGGCTCACCCCGGCATTAATCGACGCTACAAGAGTCTCGATGTCCACCCCGGCAAGCGTTTCTTGCTTGATTCCCTCCTTCGTCTGATAGAAGAGACGACCCCCGTAGGAATAGACTCTTAGGCTATCTGCCAGCTTCTCGGTCGTTGTGCAGGCATAAAGCTCGGGGTGATACACAATCGCCATACTGATGTCACACAATCCCTGCTCAATCCTGCCCTTGGCGTCTTTCTCAAGCTGAGCTCTCTGAGAGGCTTTCCTACCTTCAAGGATTAGCTTTGTGCCTCGCACCAGAATGCTGACGTCCGGCAGCTTCTTATGTGGAGTAATCGTCTCGGGAATGGCGTCAAGACCGTAATCGCAGAGGAGCTCTGCCATCTTGACGTTTATTACCTCTTCTCTGAACAAGGTGTCACCATAGCCCTAAGCAGAAGCCACGTTCATCCCACACAAGTCACGCAGATAGTATTCCATTGTGCCCGAGACTGCAATATCTCATTCTGGACTGACGACCAGACCAGCGGGGCGGGGTTGATGTGGGGAGGAGGCTGGAATATACTCAGGCGTGAGCAGGCGATAGCAGGCTTATGCTGTCTGTTGATTCTCGAGGAGGTTCCAGATGAGGCTGAGGGACTTTGACCTGATAGCGGGGCCCACCTTTCTTGACCTTGAACGGATTGGGCTCGACGGAGGACGGCTCGACTTCGCAACCGGGTTCTACTCTACAGGGGCATTCTCTAAAGTAAGATTCACGCCTGCACGGTTCAACTTCATGTGCAGACTTGACTTGGACTCACCAGATGAATGGAAGAAGGGGCTGGTGGCTCCGGACGCACTTCTCGAGATGCTCCAGGGCTGTTTAGAGGCTGGAACCAGAGTCAGTCTCTACACCAGTCCGTTGGCACACGCAAAGGTCTACATAGGCAGTGCTCAAGCGCTCGTAGGAAGCTCCAATTTCTCCGTTCGGGGTTTTGGTGGCGGGGATGAGGTCATCCAACGGACGAAATCCCTCAGAGTGGTGGAGCGGCTTAGGAAGGCGCTTGATGGTTATAGAGTGGGGCTGAGAGCCACTACCCTTGATGAACTCTCCGATTACGTTCGGAAGCACCGGGCTGGCGTTCGGCGATACCAGCGGGAGCGCAGGAGGAGACAACTACCGGTATCACAGGAAGACCGGATTCCTCAGGTTTCTCGTGATATGAATCCCCGTTTTGGTGACTACGAAGCTTTCAAGACATGGCTTCAGCAGCAACCCGAAGAGGCAGCAGATGTAGTCTATGACCGGGCTCTGGGCCAGTCTAATCTGCAGGGTCACATTCACAGGAACTTCTATGGACTCAGGCAGTTCCTCCTAACTTATCCGTCGGTAGTGCGCGGCCTCATCTCGGAACACCCAGACTTGTACCACCTCTTCGAGGACAAGGATACGGGGCGCTTGTTGAGTAGCTTTGTGGGTAGCGAAGCTACTGATGAGGATGATTTCGAGCTCGATGTCTGGAAGACCTATCTTCCCATAGAATTCGGGGGGAGAGCTGACAAACGTGGGGGAACGATAGGGAACCTCAATCGAATGCTCCCCCTTATGGCGAGATACTTATCCGGGAGAGTCTGAGCAACAGAGCGTCACCGCACTCGAGGTGATAGGGCGTTGGATGTGACCCCGAGGTCTGCCTGAAGCATCACGGTTCAAGGTTGACGCAATGAGGCAGCCCGTCTTGCCTATGACTCCGCAGGTGATAGCTTCCTGCTGACCCTCTCTGCCAATAATGGTGAGACAGTGAACCGAGGATAGTTTAGAGTGCAGGGCGAGATGGGAGTTGGTGATGGAAGCGGTGGATTTGGCAGGGACGGCGAGGACGGAGGTAGAGGTGTTGGCGATCTTCTTAAGGAGGCTGGGTAGGCTGCCGTCAGCCTGAGCGAGGGTAAGGCTGCGGAAGAGTTTGGGTGCATAGAAGTAGATGGCCCGATGGCCCTGCCGACACGCCTTGTGTGCGAGGGCGCAGGCCACAAAGGTCTTGCCGCAGCCGGTGGGGCCAGTGACGATCACGTTTTGGTGGTTGGTGACCCAGTCGCCGGTGGTCGCAGGAGGCTCAAACAAGGTGCCGAGGGTCAGAATTCGGGTGGTGTGTCCGCCACTCCGGGGGCGCCAAGGAGTCAGAACAAGGAGGTGGACGAGCGACCAAAAATTAGCTTATTCTACCCCAGAAACTGTCCAACCAACGGGGGGAAGCTCCGCCATCGCGCAATCCTCGTGGGGGCATCCTCCGCGCATCCGGCTATTGTCAGCCCCTTGACAACCTGAGTGGGAGGACATCTGTCGGATGGGCAGGACCAACCCCACTGGTCCCATCAGGGAGAAAAGCAACCATCAAAGACTCTTGGTTCCCGCCCATCCAGAAAGAGGGTTACTAAGAAGCCTGGCTGCTTCATCGATCATGACGAGGCGGCCAGGCTCGCAACCTAGAGCGGCCGGGCCCTAAGTCCCGGCCGGGTCCTGTCCCCGAATCGAGGACGATCCCTCACCTCACCAGCAACATCTTCTGCATGGTCTGGATGCCACCTGCACGGAACCGCGCGAAATAGATCCCAGCGGCCACGGGCCTCCCCACCGAGTCTCTGGCATCCCATGCCGAGCTGTGCTCGCCGGCCGTGAGCACGCCGTCTTCGAGCGTTCGCACGAGCATGCCCCGAACATTGTAGATGTCAAGATTCACCGATCCCGGCGCAGCCAGATTGAAAGCTATGATCGTAGTCTGGCGGAGAGGATTGGGACGGATCGGCAAGAGCGCCGTGCCCTGAATCGGCCGGTCGTCAACACCGGAAGCATTGACTGCTCCCTCGAGCTGCAACGGCACTCCCAGCTGGAAGATGTTCGGCACAAGATAGTCAATGCCGTCAGCGCACACGTAGTGCAGTCCGACCGGACCGTACGGCGCCCTCGGGTCGCCTAGATCCACGGGCGCGCCAGGCGCCTCGGGATCGAACGCCACGCGGAGCCACGCATTCTCGGCACTCATGACCGTGGATCCGAACAGCCATTGAGCGTCCACCAGCGAATACCAGAGCACAAGATCCCTGAGGCCGTCGTCGGTGGCATCAAGCTCAAGGTGATCCTGAGCGACCAGGACGCCCTTCAGGTTCCCGATGTAAGCTCTAGCGGGGTCAATCCCGGTGGCATCCAGTGCCCCCGCCTCGCTCGATGGGATCACAACCGCAAACCTCTCACTCACCGGATCAAAGCAAGTGCCATCCGAGCTGTAGCCCTGCGCGGCAAGCGCCATCCCGGACTGATCGTGCGGCACACGCACATAGACCTCGACGGGGGTCGAGTTGCCGGAATGGTCCAAGCCCAGGTAGGTGATCGTGTAGATCCGCCCGCCGCCGCCCCCGCTGCGCTCGGACCGAAGCTGGAAGGCAAGGTCCGGCGTGCCAAAGTCCGCACCCTGAACATCTCCCGGGGTATCGCCGTCTCCATGCCCGTTGTCCGGCTCGTCGCTCGTGATCGCAACCAGCACGAAGGTTGGAGCCGGATCGCAGATGTCCCTGACTTCCACGTGGGCCATGATGTCGGCCAGCTTGTGGCTCGGCGGCCAGAGCACATCCCGATTGAGAGTAACCGTGATCACCGGTGGCGTAGTGTCGACCACATTGATCAGGACCTCATCGGTGTCCTTCTCGCCCTGACCATCGTCGACCGTGAGCCCGACGTTGTGGGTGCCGCATGCAAGTACTACAGTAGAAATCGGGTCGGCAATCGGGCCAGCGATGATGTGGCCGTTCTCACACCAGGCAAAGGTCAGCGGGTCGTTGTCGGGGTCGCTTGAGCCCGATCCATCCAAGATCACCTGAGCACCTTCGCAGGACGAGCATTCCACTGTCTGATCGGGCCCAGCATCTGCAATAGGCGGCTCGTTCACGGGGACCCTGCATACTACGCCGTTAGTCCTCGTGATCTCCGGGACGCTAGGGAAGTACACAGTAGCATAGTTGATCACCTCAGTACCAGGAAGCGCATTACTCCTAAGGTTGATGCTGAAGATGACAGTTCCCGTCTGGCCAGGATCAACTCGTCCGACCATCCACGTGACCGTGCGAGTTGAGACGTCGTAGCTGCCCCCATCTTCTATGGTCAGACTAGTTTCATCAAGATCGTCATCCAGAATGTCTGTGATGTAAACGCCGAATGCGATACCTTCTCCCTCATTCTCGTATTCGATTTCATATTCCAACGTCTGACCAGGCTGAATGCTTTCAGCAGGACCATGCTTGATATTGGGATCGCGCGCAGTCGTAATCGTGCTGGCAGCCCAGGATGCATCATGAACGCAATCGCCAGTTCCACACGATATCTCTCGCTTCCAGAACATATACAATTTGTCCAAGGTATCGGCTTCAAACGGTATTTCGCCCGAATACCACTTGAACTGTAGACTAGGCAAGATCTCGGCCCACAACATCGAGTTGGCATAACTGCTTCCAAAGGGGGTGCCTTTTGGGAACCACCCTTCAATCCATCCAAATCTGGGCACTCTACTCACAAGCCAACGGATAACAGGGATTCTGGTCCTGAAGCCGTTCCAGAACGTATAGGTTGAATGGGTCTCCTGCCCGATTAGACCTTCGTCTCGAAGCCAGTCCAGGAATCTTTGATGCTCTCCTTGAGCCACTCTAGCATCCCGAACCTCTACCCATCGATCAGTGATATCAGAAGCGTCTCTCGATGTCTCGAAAGCCGCCTTAATCACGTCCGTCGAATGCCCTTCTACGGTGAATTCCCAACGGTATTCCAAGCCTCCAGGAATCTCAGTAGCGTTCAGAAGTGGCTCTGCTTCCTCTGGTACGTCGGTAACAGAGAGGGCCAGATGCACGCTACCGCTATCAGTATTGCTGGAAAAAGTCGCCTCGATTACAAGAGAGTCTTCGCTCTCTTCGAGAATCTCATACGAGACAGTCACATTTGAATCAACTGGCACCTCGGTGCGCTCAAGTGGTGCGTAAACACTGTGTTCAACAGAACTGCCCTCCGGGATGCCCCATGCCATTGTCTCCCGAAAAGACATCAGTCTGACCGACGTCGGAGGTATGCTACCCAGGTTCCATGTGAGTTCCTGAGCATCCACATTATAGATACCTCCACTCGAGCTTGTCAGATATTCTGCGAGATAGGGAAGCTTGCTGACTATGCTGATATCTGCAGTCGGCATCAACCCAGCGTTCCTGCACTGGATGAGGTAGTCTACTGTCTGGCCCGGACTAACTCGGCCGGGCCCCCATATCGTCAACTGTAGATCAGGCAGCAAAAACTGCTCAGGATCGCCACGGTGTATGAAGCCGTGAAGTTCTGCTGGCGACTGCCCTGTGTCTAGAAAGGCGGAGAGCGTCCCAGCGAGCGGTTCATCACACACTCCTCGGATTGATGAACAGGAGCCGACAAAACCCCAGCCGAGCCCAGAACCCAGGCTGGAATTGTAGGAGATCACAGCGAAGCCTTTCCCTTCCATCTCATTTCCATCGGTCACACAGGCACGCGTCACCATTGCATTCATCGGTCCTGCGTATCTGCCATGCAATTGCCCTTCCATCAGCCCCTGGTATATGGAGAGCGCAATTGGAGACTCACGCACTCCGTCGTAGACTAGAACCCCACTAAGCTCGAGAGCACGTGGACCAGCAGCGGAGCCGACGCTATTCAACCCCCAGCTCGCCCGATACTGGCTGTAAATTCCCGTTCCAGGTGCAGACTCCTCTATGTAACCTTCGCAGGTACCGACCAGGTCGCCCGATATTGCCCCCCTTAGGTCAATCCTGCGTTGAGAGGAGTCGAGCAGTGCGACGCCCTTCCACTGTCCAGTATACGTAGCACCGTCCAACGTCGCATTCCACTCACCCTCGGAAAATCCTTCGCCAGAAAACGAACTGGACAATATGGTAGCGATACAAATGTCAGTGAAATCCAATGTTCCATTCATGTCACCTGCCACAGAGGCGCCGCTCATACTGGCATCGTGCGCTCTTAGTATTGCGGCCAAGGTGGCATCGATGGAACTCGTCTCACGGAGCGCGAAGAGAGCGCCAGGGTCCTCCCAGCGCGCGATGTGGGGGGATGGCTTGTCGCCAGCTCGGGTGAACGATCCGCCCGCGATGAGGCCTCCGTCATACACGGTGAGGGCTCCCACTCCATACTGGTTCGTCCCTGAACCCAAGGAACTCCAAGAACTACCGTCCCAGGCTGCAATATAGTTGATCAGATCTGCTCCCGTATATACGAAAACCCCCCCCGCGATGAGCCTTCCGTCATATACCGCAAGAGCATTTACACCGTTGTACATGCCTACTGGGGTGCCAATGTTTAAAGAACTCCAGAAAGCGCCATTCCAGCGGGCAATGTCTTGGTAGGAAGCACGGTTCACATCCCAGTCGATCCAGTTAAAGTCGCCTGCAGCTATCAAGTCGCCGTTAAACTCTACAAAGTCGTGCAGTTGACGCCGTCCGATACCTCACCGATATTGCGCCAAGACTGGCCATCCCAGAGAGAGACAAGAGTGTGGCAATGATAGACGTCGCATACGCAGCAATATCCAGCGACCAGGGTGCTATCGTAGACTCCGAGTGCATCTACCCAGTAACCCGGTGGATCTGCACTCAACGGCATCCACGAGACACCATCCCAACGAGCGATCGATCCAGGTACCGGTACGCCACCGGCTTCTGAGAACATCCCCCCCACAATGAGCTCCCCGTTGAAGACCGCCATGGCCCGCACCTCTACATCAGAACAGTAAGTGCTGTCGCATCTAAGCCCTGAACCTAGCGGTTTCCAGGATACACCGTCCCAGCGAGCAATCTTGGAGTCGACACTGTAGGGCCAGTACCCTCCGGCAACCAGTTCCCCTTGGTATACCGCCAGGTCCTCCACCTGGAAATCAAGCCCTGCTCCGAGTGCGTGCCATCTACTGCCATCCCAGCGTGCTATGTTTCTTGCCGCTGTTTCTCCAGCCCGAGTGAACGCACCTGCAGCTATTAGTTCACCATTGTATACGGCGAGGGCATGGACGTTCCCATTGATACCCTGGTGAGCAAACCCATCCCACCAGTTCTCATCACCAGGAGCCGATGTTGCACTGGTTATGGCACAAAGGTGAAGGGTTACTATGGCGAGTAACATGTATCTACTCTTCATAAGTCACCTCCAAACCGAACAGGCAAATTGAACAGGCAGCGTTGTTGATAAGCTCACCGTGCAACTGAACACGGCTGCTTCTTCAGTTCCCTTGCGCAAGGGATTTTATCACACTGTGGACCTAGTTTCCATACTTATATGCATTTGGTGCTGATTTCGGGTAGTGGGGTCATTTGAAAGGAGCGAAAAACGTTGAAGGATTTTGATTATTGGACTACAATCCGGGGGCATCTGCGGGAGAATCGGAGGCCGCACATGACCCAAATCATTGGAGCAATCTGCGAGAAGGCAGAACAAGTTATTGCGGTGTCTGACAGGATGATTAGCATGTCGGACATGGAGATCACTTACGAGAAATCCGATTCAACGAAAGCAATCGTGCTATCGGACAAGGCCGTGCTTCTGGTTGCGGGCGACCTACTGGAGGTCACATTCATAAGGGAATTGAAAGCGGCAATTACCCAGAGTAAGACAATCAAGGATACCGCCGGGATTCTGGCATCTGGCTATCGAACAGCCAGGGAACAGCGAGTTGTGGAGAGAATTTTGTCGCCGTTACTCGGAATCCAGTCAATCGCGGAGCTCCACACGAAACACCGCAGCCTTGAACCTGGTATTCTCCGTGATGCACATAGGCAAATGGCTGACTACTCACTAGGCCTCGAACTGATCCTGGTTGGCTACGATACGCAAGCCGAACTCTTCCAAATCTCAAACCCTGGAACTTTCTACAACTTTGGCATGGAGGGTTTCTGCTGTTGCGGGATCGGCAGCTTCCACGCCGTGGCCACCTTCGCCAGATATGGGTACACCCAGACCTTTGGTCAGACGGATGCGCTTTATGTCGCGGTAGAGGCCAAGAAGAACGCCGAGCGGGCAGCCGGTGTCGGACAGATCACCGATGCCCTTATCATAGATTCCGGGACAATCAAGCTGGTTCGTTCAGAAACACTCAAAGCACTTGAGCAAGTGTATACAAGACACCAGACGGGTAGAAAGCTACCCACAGAACTCGACAATGAACTCCAGGAGATCACCATCAAGACCCACGCAGTACCCCCCTCAATTCATGACCGCTTGTAGCAGCTGCTCCATGTTCCACGGAGCAAAGCTTACCCCGGCGGCCATAGCTGGAGTTTGCCCCGTTGTCCGGGGTATCCAGCAATAGTTGTAATAGGCGAAGTACAAGGCAACGGCGGCTTTCAGATTGTCGCGTTTCTTGCTGAATCCAAGCGACAGCCTGGCAAATCGTCGAATGAACGTCCTAATGGTCAAGTTGTGCCGCTCGATGTAGGAAGTGCAGATATATCTATCGTCAGGCGTTCCCAGGTGTGTCGCCTTGACGGTGCCCTTGACACATGGTGGAGCATACCGGCCAGGGCCGACCGCTTCGCTCGCATACTGCTTAGTGATCGTGGCGTAGTGGACGCTATCGCCAAAGACCCTGGGAATGGCATAGCGGTACGGCGTGAACGCATCCGTCGATATTTGAGGTTTCACGCCGTTTAGCGAAGACTTCAGCCGCCGAATGAAAATGTTTGTTGTGGGCGTGTCTCTCTTGCCGACAGTCCACGTCGGTATAAGCTTTGTCTTCGGATCAATCGCATAGAAGACAAACTGATCCCCGAGATCCTCGGCGAATCGTTCACGGTCGCTAAGGTGGCGTTCCTTCTTGCCGCAGAACGTCCAGATTTCATCTAGCTCAAGCCTGTAACATTCCAGGTTCCGCATATGGGTTTCCAGGTATCGCTCGCAATCCGTACCGACGCGCACCATCAGTCTTGTGATCGTTCGTTTCTGAACGCCGGTCATGCGCTCAATAGATCGGATTGAGTTGCCTTCAACCAACATGGACAGAACCATGATCTGCTTTTCCCTTTTCAAGACGTTCACCTTGGGCCTCCCTCTTGTGTTTCCAAGTGGAAGGTCTTATGCTTTGCTTGACTGGCTCAGGCGGCCTATCCGCTTGGGTGGTTGGCCCTTGTGGTAGTTTGCGCTACTGCAAGGGCGTTTCTCTGGATACATAGGCTTGGTGGGCTTCGACAGTTTGTGCTTGACACAGAAGCACCGTTGACCGATAATATAAACGAGTAGTGGTGCGTCATGGCATTTCTACTCCTGAGAGTTCCCGTTACTTTAACGGGTTCGGGAACTCTCCGCTGAAATCAGAATAGCGCCCCCGCTCGGATTTGAACCGAGACACGCCGGTTTAGTAGACCGGCTCCCTATCCCATTAGGAAACGGGGGCGATTCAGGAAACCGCTCGCATGCGAATTCTCTGGTTCCGGCGAGCGTTTTCTTTTTCATTTCTTCTCCCACCACTTGTTTGAGGAATCAATCAAATAGTATTTGCCATCAGCATCTTTTCTGAAATGCTTTGAAGTCACGACTGCCGCACTAAAATTAGCCTGACAAGGTTTCGATGCGCTGAATCGGTAGCCTCTCTGTACTGCCTCTCGATACATATCCTTCAGATACATCCTCTTCTCAGGATTCAATATGTGCCAAGCGGCTTGGCTGTAACCCATCGGCGAGAATTCTATGCTTGTTTGATCGGCGCTGGTTCCTCGGGTACGTTTTTCGATGCTCGCTCCGACGAATTCAGCTAAGTGCTTCCGCTGGACGTAGGCAGCCGCCCATTTCATATTGAGCGGACTGAGCGCAAACAGGTGCTTTATCTCCATCTCACGTATCTGCTTCTTGATCTCTCGCATTTCCAGGGTCAGATCGAAGATTCTCTGCTTTGCCAGGGTTCTGAGCTCGTCGTCCTTCTTGTTCATGGTAGGCCCTCCATATGTCACTATGGTAGCGGACAGCCACTCCTAACTAAGGCATGGATTATTCAGTTTTGAACCATCTACAAGTTAGCAGAAAGAGCAAGTGAAAGTCAACACTTTTCTTTTAATAAAAGCCGGGGCGTGGGAACGTTGGTTCAAAACTGTTTGGAAGGACGCTCCCAGCCCCGGCCCATACTGATTTCACAGATCGGTGGGCATTAGGTATCATCTATGTTCGGCGAGTCCGCGTCATACTCTAAGCACTCGCTATTAGCCCCGTCACAAGGGACGCCATCAATGAAGCATCGCCGCCCACTTGCGTCGTACCAGTAGCACAGATTAGTCATGGCTATTCCTTTGCATTGCCAAAAGCCTTGTATCTCTGGTGGGATGATGATAGGACTTTGATCTGGCAGATCATCCCGATACGAGGAGGCACAGGACATGGGAAGACAAAGCTTGGCGTTCTCCGGCATGTGGTTGGCGTTTACTGTTCTGTTCTTGGCGCTTGGGTCATGGCACTGGAACGAGTCCGAGAAACGAATCCCGCCGTTCGAAATTGGAAAGCGGCCAGCGGAGGGGAAAGGTATAGAGATGGAATTCTTGGGGCTTCCACTTGACAAGCCGCTTAAGGATTTTGTTCGCAGCTTCAACACCTACCTTGATCGGCAGAATGAATCGGCCCGGATAGCAAACCGAAGAGCGGCGCTTGGCTACTTTGCGGCTGCGCTTACTGCCCTTCTTTCGATGGTTCTTGGACTCATGCAACACCGCCCTAAGCCATGGCCCCCGATTGCATTACCGTCTGAACCTGTCCAGCCAATAGGCGATAACAAACAGAATAAAAATGATGGGGATTGCCAGGTAAGGCATGATCTATCTCCTACCAAATGACCCCACTACCAAAGGCCCCTTTCGGCACGGCCTTTTGAGGGGTTCAACCCTGCTATGGATGGCCCAATCTAAGGATTGTGAGCCGGGAGATGGCGCCGGCAATTACGAGTCACAAGACCTCTTGAGAAACCGGCCGGCTTAGCTTACCATGCCTTCGTTAGCTGCCTGAGCCACGAGGTTCGATACTGAAGGCGGCGTTGAGGCAACATCGGGCAGGCGCTTTGTCAGTTCGGGAGAGGCTGGGCTTTGACTACTAGTGGCGGGCTGTTCCATCGGGTAATAAGGGGCGGGGTCTGGGTATTTACCTTTAGCATCAGCCAGGAGATCATCGCGCTCATCCGGCTGGTGATCCTGGCGCGGCTGCTCTCCCCCAACGACTTCGGCCTCGCGGGGATAGCGCTCCTCGTACTCTCTACTCTCGACACGTTTACCCAGACCAGCTTCGACGTGGCCCTGATCCAGAAGAAGGAGGACACTCACACCTATCTGGACTCGGCCTGGACCTTCGGCATCCTGCGTGGGATCGTGGTCTTCGCAGCCGTTGTCCTGGTCGCACCCTATGCTGCCGCCTTCTTCAAGACTCCCGAGGCGACAGCCTTGGTCCGGGTGATCGGCATCTCAATCCTCGCGAGATCGTTCACCTCGATCGGAGTGGTTTACTTCCGCAAGGATCTCGAATTCAACAAGCAGTTCGTCTGGCAGTTTGCGGGCCGCCTCGCCGATTTCGCCGTCGCTGTTGCGGCCGCCTTCCTCGTTCGCAACGCCTGGGCGCTGGTGCTGGCCTTCGTCGCGGGCGACGTGATCAAGCTGGTCTTAAGCTACCTGCTTCATCCCTACCGGCCTCACCTCAAGCTCGACCGCGCGAGGATTGCCGAACTCCTGGGGTTCGGCAAATGGATGCTGGGCCTAGGTATCCTGGCCTTCCTCTTGACCCAGATTGACAACGCCCTGGTGGGAAAGCTTGTCGGGGTGACGATGCTCGGGTTCTATCAACTGGCGCGCCGGATATCCAATGTCCCAGCGACCGAGATCGCCCACGTGATCTCGGCAGTCACGCTGCCGGCTTACTCCAAACTGCAGGACGCGGTTTCCAAGCTGCGGGAAGCTTACCTTATGGTGCTTCAGGTCACCGCCCTCGTGGCGCTCCCCATCGCAGGCATCATACTGGCTCTGGCGGTAGAGATCACGAGCATGTTCTTCGGCGATAAGTGGCTGCCCGCAGTGGGCGCGATGCGGATCCTGGCCGTGTGGGGAGCACTGGGGGCTCTGGAATCCACGGCGGAGCCTGTGCTTCTCGCAGTGGGCAAGCCCCGGGCTCTCAGCAAGTATCAGGCGGTGCAGGTCGTGATTCTGGCAATCCTGATATATCCTTTTACACGGCCGTGGGGAATCGCCGGTACCGCGCTCGCCGTGACCCTGGCGGCGGGCGTCCCATACTTCCTGGTCTTGAGGCGGGTCGCAAAGATCACAGGATGCGGAGCGAGCGATCTCCTCAGGCTGGTGCTGCCGCCCCTCGGCGCCGCCTCGGCCGCAGCTGCGGCCGTGATGCTCCTCAAGCGCTGGCATGGGGCCCAGGTCACATCCCCTTTGCGCCTGGGCGTCGCGATGGCTCTCTATGTGGCGATCTATGCCGCGCTCGTCCGCTCCGTCGGGACGAGGGTCGGCTACAACATGGGCCCGCTCGTGAAGCAAGTACTGCACACCCTGAAACGCAGGAGCAACGGGTCTGCCGACGGGACCACCGAAGAGCCTACCGCAGGGACAGAAACATCAGGATAGCCAGCAAGATGAGGAAGCCGCCGCCGATGTCCTCGGCAACGCCGGTGTAGCGCGCAAGCACTCTTCCCCCCGCAAAACCCACGGCGCTCATGCCTGAGGCGACCAATCCGATCGTGACGGCACTCCAGACTGATACGATGTTGACGAGCCCAAGGGCAACTCCCACACCAAGCGCATCCAAACTCGTGCCGACTGCTACTACTATGGCCGCGATGACGCCGGCAAGCTTGAGCGACGGCTCGGCGCCTTTGAGGCCCTTGGTGATCATCAGGACACCTATTGCCGCTATGAGGAATGGAGGCGCGAGCCGCACAGGCCAGCTCAAGAGAGACTCAAGAGCCGCACCTCCCACCATACCGCCCAGAGCCATGCCGAACTGAAAGAAACCGAAGAGCAGACCAATCAGAACCATGACGATCCGGCGTGGAGCTGATGCGCCAATGCCTGCAGATAGGGCCAGGCAATCTACTCCCAACGCGACTGCAATCCCGAGGATCTCCAGCGGCTTCATAGCCAACCTCGCGGTTCGGTCGTCCCATCATGCGTCATGCGCTCTCCATCCGCCTTACATCTATGTGACCCTTGTATGACCCCTATGTGACTCCTATCTTAGCAGAATCTCAAAGGCCGCGGAAAGTACTTCAGCCGAAATAAAACCCCCGCCCTCTCGGGGAGAGCGGGGGCATACGCCAGCCACTATCTACCGCACAACCACGGCTTTCTTGGTTACCTCATAGCCCTGGGTCTGGAACCTATAGAAGTAGATTCCTGAGGGAACATCTTCCCCGCTCCTGGTCTTCCCGTTCCAGGCGATGGTGTGCTCACCCTCGCCGAGGGTGCCGTTGAAGACCTCGGCAACCACTCTTCCGGCTATATCATAGACCAGAATCGTAACCTTCGACTGCTTGGGAAGGTTGAACTTGATCCGGGTGGAAGCGCCGAAAGGATTAGGAACATTGGCAACCGCTACGGCGACCGGAGCGGGTGTCTTTGGCTCGACTCCCGCGCGGGTCATCCCGGCAACACAGGTCTGGACGGGACTATCGCCGAAGAGGCCGTTGTACTTGTTATCCGGCTGATACCACCCATGAGCATACCACTTGATGGTCTCGCCCACCGAGCCGTAGAGCTCGGCGAAGAAGGTGCCCACCGGGCCCGTGCAGTCCCCACCCGGGGTATCCTCATCCCGGAGGAAACCCCCGCGCAGGGTGCAAGCAGTCGGGCTGGTCTTCGGGTCGCTGCCGTCGTGAGTGCAGATGAAATCTATCTCGGCGCCAAAGCCTCTCGGTGAGATCGAAGCCCTGACCAGGAGACTCTCAGGAACGCACACGAGATTACACAGAGTCGGGCCCGTTGTGGCGCCGGCAACGCAGGTCTGGACATCACTGTCATTATAGGCATTGTTGCTGCCCCAAGCGTGGACATACCACTTGATGGTGTTGCCCACCTGGGCGGTAAGGTACGCTCCAAAAACCCCGCTCGAATCGGTTTCACTCAGGAAGGCGCCGCGCGCCGTATGGGCTGAGGGGCTTGTGGTGGGATCGGTGCCATCGGTGGTCCAGATGAAGTTCATGCCTGCCCCCAGACCCTTGGGCGCAACCTCGCTCGTTACGTAATTGGAGTCGGGCACGCACTGGAGGTTATAGATCCGCGCAGTATCACCCTGAATGAAAGTATAGAAGGTATCGGTCTGGGCGGTGTTGTTGTGCGAATCCTTGCCGTAAGCATACCATCTCACGGTCTGCCCGGCGGTGGGCCCGGAAAGCACAGCATAATACTTGTCGTTGTTGCCCAGCAGGGCATCGAAGATCCCATTGACAATCTGGGCCGTGCCGCTGGTTCTTGGGTCGCTGGCATCGGTGGTGTACTTGAACTTCATCCAGGTGGTCTGGCCGCCGTCACCGACAAAGATCTCGGCCCACACCGTGCAGTCGGTAGGGGTCGAGCCGGCGTTTCCAACCCAGGCGGTGCCACCCTGCACGAAGGACTGAACAACGTCGCTCCAGTCGATGAGGCCGTTCCGGGCGGTGCCTTTGGCAATCCACTTGACGTTGGCCCCGTCGGCAGCCGGGATAGTGCCCTTGAAGGTATCGGTGGTGTCGGCGCCGGGACGACAGGTCTCATAGACACCCGTGACCGAGCTGCTGGTCGGTCCCGGAGTGGAGCCGTCCGTGGTATAGTAGAAAATCATCGCAGTGGCCGCGCCGCAGTTACCCGGCGTGATATCGGCCCGCACAACGCACGTGAAGGCATTGACCCGTTCGTTGTCGACGATTGCGGAGGGCGGCGTCGGCTTCACCGGCGACATGTTGGGCGCCACACCCGATCCGAGGTTGCGCGCAACCCAGAAATAGGTCATCGGCTGCGGCTTGGTGCCAATGGGATTAGGGGTCGGGTAGGATGCAAAGATCTGGCTATTGGCCTCATCCGTGATCCAGGAGCAAACGGCCAGGCTATCGGCGTACCCGATCATGCTGTCAGGGATGCAGATCTCGGAGGCCAGATTGCCGCTCCACCCGCCAAAGGTGCACAGGTTGCTCCACCCGCGCCAGTTCCAAGCGGTCCCGGTCCAGTTGGTGCTCTCGTACCAGCCCATCCCACCGGCGAAGTAATAGATGTACTCGGGCAGGAACCTGCCTGAGAAAGTGACCTGGTTATAGCCGTCGGTCGTCGCACCCGAACCCGCAGTGAGATCGGTATCGAAGGCGATGAACCAATCATATTGGCCGTCACTCTGGTTGGCGTAGGTTCCGGCAATCGCGCAGAACTTCGTCACCGCATCCCAAGTAAGATAAAAGCTGGTGCCGCCGTCATTGGCCATCACCTCATCGGTCTCCCAGGTCGTGCCGCCCGCAATCGGCGCAGAGCTTTCCACAATACCGTCGGTGGTGTTGGGAGTCGTAAAGGTTAGAGCCAGAGCCAAGGCAGGCAGAAGCAGAGCACACGCGCTCAATGCGATTCCAAGCCCAAACAATTTCATGGTCTCCTCCTCTCAACTGAGAGCCTCACCCTATGATTGTCCCCGGGTCTCGTGGAGAATATTCGCCCCGCGGCCTTACATTATATTATACGTGCGCCGGTATGTCAATTTCAATCATCGGCCGGCCGCAGCCCTCACGGCGAACCTGTGGATTCCATCGAGCGGGCTTGTGTCCTCATAGGTGTAATCGATCCAGAACCTGCCGAGCCAGATCCCGAATCCCGCCGTTAGTCCCCTTGCCCAAGTGAAACCGTAGGCGCTATCTGAGGCGATACCGATCCGCCTCCCATAGCCAAACCGCGCCTCGAAATCATCCGAGAGGAGCGCCGAGATGCCGAGTCGGGCTTCGCGCCGGCCGGCTCTTGCGAAACCCAGGGAAATACCCGCCGACGTGCGGCCTTCAGCCAGAACCACCGCAAGGGCGGCCTCGACATTGGTGGGCGGCTTGCCCAAGTCTGCACTCCATAGCCCCAGGACAAGATTCCTTCCAACGATACCCACGTAAGTATGAGCCCCCAGGCTCAGGGTGCCGCTAAGGTCCGCAAGCGCTCCTTCGGCGGTCTCATCATCGATAGCTTCTCTGGCCAGCTTTAGCCCCCCCCCCAAAGCCAGAACGGGCAGGATCTTGGCTCCACACGACACACCCACCACCATCTCACCGGAAGAGAAGGACTCGCCCCGCCCGCCGGTGGGGTCATCCCAGGATGTGACCGTAAGAGACGTGCTCGATAGGTACTGGATATAGGACCCGTAACCCAGCCGGCCGGCCGACCCCATGTAGCCCGCCGCTCCTCCCCTGAAGCCCACAAGGTAGTCCATGTAGCCGGCAAAGCCAAGGCCTTTCGCCGATCGGAAGTACGCCAGCCCTGAGGGGTTCCACACTACGTTGTCGATCTCGCCCGGCCTGGCGGTGAGCCCTTGGAGGCTCCCGCCGCGACCAAGAAAATCGATATTGGCAGCCGAGAAACCCGCGGCCGAGCTGTCCACCGGTGTAAGCAGAGCCGCCACCAGCACAATCACAGGCAAGAATGGCCGCATCCACTTCAGAGCCGACCGATCCGCCATAACGAGGTCCCCCCATTGCACTGACCCATCCAATTGATTCTACGCTACTTCTCCCCCGGCGTCAACCCTCCGCATTGACTCATAATAAATGTATTCGAAAGGGGTTCGTTGCCTCAGAAATAAAAAGTATTCGAAACATTGGTCAGATACGCTCCTGGCGCCGTGGGAATCGGCGCTCAGGAGGTAGCAGGCATGGGGATGGACATGAG
>JAZDEY010000030.1:0-51855 GCA_043808325.1 Candidatus Eiseniibacteriota bacterium | reverse complement strand
AGTGTACCGGAATTGGTGACTGCCATCGAGGAATACATCCAATGTCATAACGAGGACCCGAAACCCTTTGTCTGGACCAAGCGAGCCGAAGAGATCGTCGAAAAGATCTCTCATTGTAAAGCCGTTATTGAAACACTACACTAGGAGGCTCAGGGCGTGGCTCCGGCCCTTGTCATAGGCCTTGAGATTAAGGGAGACCGTGGGCTTGGGCACGGCGTCTGATACGGCCTTCCGGATCGAGGCATCGTCGACGTAGCCCGTAAGCGCCGAGAAGAACCCCAGTATTACGATGTTGGCGACGATCTTTCTGCCAAGCTCCTCTGCGAATCGAGTCGCAGGGATCCGGAAGACTCTCGAAATATCCTCATCGGGCGCCGGTGTCACAAGATCTTCGTCGATCAGGAGCCGGCCGCCCTTGACCAGGTTCTTTCGGTACATGTCGTATCCGGCCTGGGACATGGCCACCAGGACATGGGGCTCGATCACGTAGGGATAGAAAATGGGCCCGCTGGAGATCACGATCCCCGCGCTTGAGGCCCCGCCGCGTGCCTCAGGACCGTAGGACTGAGTCATTGTGGCGTTCTTGCCGTCAAAGACCGTCGCGGCACGGCCGAGGATGTAGCCCATCACCACCATTCCCTGGCCGCCGAAGCCTGTGAATCTTACTTCCATGCGTGAGGAGTCTGGACTTGTCATCAGCCACCTCCCAACTTCTTGGAGACGTTGTCCACAAGAAAGTCCCTGAAGGTCGGCTTTTCAATGTCGAGGAACTTGCCCACCACTATCTTACCGTGGAGTTCGATGTCCGCTTCCCTCGGATCGGCGCCATGCTTGATGATGCTGTTGTCATGATAGAACTTCATCAGGTCGAGGCCGGTCCCGAGCCTGTTCTTATGCCCGTAAGCGGTGGGGCACGGCGATATCACCTCTATGAACCTGAAGCCCTTCTTGGGAATCGCCTCGGCAACCGAGTTCTTGAACCGCCTCATGTGGAGCGCCGTCCACCTGACGACGTAAGTCGCCCCGCTCGCCATCGCAAGGTAGGGCAGGTTGAATGGATATTCGTATGCACCATAGGGCGCGGTAGTTGCCTTCGCCGATATCGGAGTTGTGGGCCCCGCTTGTCCGCCGGTCATGCCATAAGTGAAATTGTTGATGCAGATGACCAGCAAATCCATGTTTCGCCGGGCCGAGTGGATGAAGTGATTGCCCCCGATTGCCACGATGTCGCCGTCCCCGGAGATCACGACAACCCTCAGATCGGGATTCGCCAGAGAGAGCCCGGTCGCAAACGGCAACGCCCTGCCGTGTGTGGTATGGAAGGAATCCAGATTGAGGTAACCTGCGATACGGCCCGTGCATCCGATGCCCGAGACCACCGCAACCCGCTTCTCATCGACTCCGGACTCCTGCATGCCCATGATGAAGCCGGTAAGCGAGGTCCCCAGCCCGCAGCTGGAGCACCAGATGTGCGGCATCCGGTCCATCCTTAGGTAATGCGACATCGGGTGGACACGCAGATCCTCTTCAATGATTGTTGCATTATTCACCGGAGACTTCTTCATCTAGCCGCCTCCTCAATTGCATCACAAATATCTTGAGGGTCATGGATGTCACCGCCAGCATGCGGCACCAGGCGGGTCGGACACTTGCCGCCGGCACAGCGCTCCACCTCAAGCGACATCTGACCGAAGTTTATCTCGACCACAACAAACGCCTTGACGCGGCGGGCCAACTCTCGGATCTTATCCTCGCAGAAAGGCCAAGCGGTTATGAGCCTCAGCATGCCGACCTTGATGCCTTTCTCCCGGGCAAGCTCCATTGCGCGGTAGCTTACTCTGGAGGATATGCCGTAAGAGACGATGCAGATCTCGGCGTCGGCAAGGTTAGTCTCCTCGACCTCGATGATCTTGTCCTTGTTCTTCTGTATCTTGTCGATAAGGTGCCGCACCATCCAATCCTGAGTCTTGGCATCGATCACCGGATACCCTCGCCGGTCGTGGGTGAGCCCCGTCACGTGGATCCTATAGCCGTCGCCGGCCTTGACCATGTCGGGCACCTCATCCTCGCCGACGTCATATGGGCGGTATTCTCCCGGCTGCTTCTTGGTATATCTGCGCGGAGTTATATTGAGCTTCTCCCTCGGAGGTATCACCACTTTCTCGCTCATGTGGCCCACGCTCTCATCGCCCATAACGAGAACGGGCATCCTGTACTGCTCGGCGAGATTGAAGGCCTTGATCGTAAGATCGAAGAGCTCCTGGGGTGAGTTGGGGCAAAGCGCGATGATCTCATAGTGGCCGTGCGAGCCCCATCTTGCCTGCATCATATCGGCCTGTCCCACCAGCGTCGGGAGCCCTGTCGACGGCCCGCCGCGCTGGATGTTCACGAGCACTGAGGGGGTCTCGAGCACGATACCCAGGCCCAGGTTCTCCATCATCAAGCTAAAGCCCGGTCCCGATGTGCAGGTCATCGCCTTCCAGCCGCCCCAGGCTGCCCCGAGGATCGCGTTCATCGATGCTATCTCATCTTCCATCTGTATATAGATTCCGCCGATCTGAGGCAGCCTTTCCGACATCCTTTCGGCTATCTCCGTGGATGGCGTAATCGGATAACCGGCGAAAAACGAGCAACCAGCCGCAAGCCCACCCTCTGCGCAGGCATGGTCCCCCGTCATGAAGTGCTCACCGGTCAAGACCCTCCTATCCTCAGCCAATTTCTATACCTCCGAGTTCCCAATCGCTTTCTGAGCAGGTTTCTCGCTTCCTTGATCCTCAATGGGTTTGACGTAAATGGCAAACTCAGGGCAGATCAGCTCGCACAGCCCGCAGCTGACACAGGCTTCGGCGTGTACCGCGACCGGTGGGTGGTAGCCCTTCTTGTTGAACTCCCCGGAGAGCTCCAGCACCTTGCGGGGACAAAACTCAGTGCAGAAACCGCAGCCCTTGCATAGCTCCCGGATCACATGAATCTGCCCGCGAGGAACCTTTATAGCATCTGCATCCAAAGGTTTTCTCCAATATTTCACGCGCGCTTACCCTCATTTCCTGTAAATGCCCGCTTGAGAGCCGGCCGTGAGGCCGGGCAGAATTTTGTAGCAAGTGAATCCCAAAAACGATACTATACGTGGAACGCCTGTGCAAGGGAAAACCAGTAGAAACTAGGCTCGCCAAGGGAGAGCGCCGGGCCGGGAATGGGGCCACAAATGAGGCCGGGAATAGGTAAGATGCCGGAAATCGAACCCGTTGCAAACGCATCAGTTGCCCCGAGCGGACACCCCGGACCGTGCCTTTGCCTGAAGATGCTGTTCTTCGCGGCCGCCTGCGTCTTAGGCCTTTTGGGCCTTGCGCCAGCAGGCTTTGCCGGGCCCGAGCCGCAGTTTACATTTGCGGTGATCGGGGACCGGACGGACTCGCCGGAGGAAGGGGTTTACGAGAAGATACTCGCCGAAGTCGCCCGCCTTAATCCGGCCCTGATCGTGACCGTGGGAGACCAGATTGACGGCTACACCTCCGACTCGCTCGCAATTGAGGACCAGTGGGACGCGTATCTCTCCCCCATGGAGGCGACCGGCCTCCAGTACTATCTCACCCCGGGGAACCACGACATATGGGGTCGCGAGAGCGAGGCCATTTGGCGCAAGCGCTTCGGTGGGCCCGACAGGTACTTCAGATTCATGGGTAAAGTCTTCATCATTCTTGACGTCTCCGGCTACAGCCGGGCGGACCAGGTGCCCAAGCAGAAGGTCGAATGGCTCAAGCATGTGCTGGATGTATCCAAGAACTCCGGGGGGATATTCGTATTCTACCATCGACCCTTCTGGTGCGAGGATTTCTCATCGGGCCGCCAGGATTTGCTGCACGACATGTTCCGGGGCTATCCGGTCAAGGCGGTCTTCACCGGGCACTACCATCGCTACTTCCACACCGTGCGTGACAGCATTCAGTATTTCGGGGTCACCAGCTCCGGGGGTTCTCTGCCCCCCGGGGGAAGGGACAGAGGGGCGTTCTACGGGTATCTGCTTGCGCGGGTGAGAGGGGATAGCGTCTCCGTTGGGCTGCTTGAGCCGGATATCTTTACGCCGATTGATGTTGTCACCTTCGAGAACTCGGTCGCGATGGCCGAGGTCGAGGCAAACTCGGTAAGGCTCAGTGAGCTGCTTGCTTATGATGCCGACCTCTCCGGCACGGGCCAGGTGACGGTGACTATCGAAAACCCAGCTCACGAGACGCTCCGCGATACGGCAAGATGGGTGTTGCGCGGCGATTGGGCCGTGGAGCCGATGCGAGATTACATAGAGGTGCCCCCTGGGGAGGTGGGCACATTGACTGCCTTCGTAAGGTGCAGCGGCTCGCTTTTTCCCGTGCCCATGCTTGAAGTGCGCGTGCCGTGCTGCGACGGCAAAGTGGTCGAGATCGCAAAGCCGCTCAACGTAAAGCGGGTTATCTATGCGGACTATGCCGACAGCGCTCCCACGATCGACGGCGTCCTTAATGAGTCCGTCTGGCAGAGTGTCCCGGGTGAGACCAGGTTCTTCGGCGCCCAGGGTGGGAGGGCCTCCGGGGATTCAACGGTCCTTAGGGCCCGGTACGACTCCCTGAACCTCTATATGGGGGTGGAATGTTTCGATCGCGATATCCTGGATCTGGCGGCGACGGCGAGAGACAGAGATGCCTACGCAGCCGACGATGATGCCGTTACTTTTCTCTTCGAGCCCGCAAGGGAGTCCGCCATCTTTTATCAGATAGCGACAAACCCGCTTGGGACGGTCTTCGATCGGATGGTCGAGATTTGTCCTTTCGGAACCTACGTGGCCGATCCTTCGTGGGATGCGCCCGTCCAGGTCCAGACCAGGGTTCTCGCCGACCGCTGGCTGGTGGAAATGGCGATCCCGATTGCCGCCCTCAACGGGGGCGGGCTTGGGGAATCGCGTTGGGGCTTCAACTTCACCCGCATCCAGCAGAGGCTGCGCAGCGCCTCGGCGTTCCAGGCTCCTTTCCGGTATCGATCGGACGCAATCGGCCTACTGGGCTTCAGATAGGCTAGAATCCGGAAAAATCTCTTGACAGCTGCAAAAAGAGGCTTATATTTGTCGCTAGTCTCGCCCAAGGTATAAAGTGCCCGCGGGCGAAGCTTTTGGACCCGCAACAGTGTAAGCGGATGGCCAGTTGCGGGATTGCAGTGCATCAAAGCCCGTAAGCGGGATGCAGACAACCTGGCCGGGATTGTGTGTGTCCTTGATTTTGGGTTTGGCCTTCGTGTCACGAGGCGCGGAGAAAATGCTAGAATTGCGCAGAAGGTATGTTTCAAGATTACCGGACGCTCATCGCGCTTGGCCAGCGTTTTCTAAGGAGGTGGTTTTGACAGAGAGAGCGTCGAAATCGATAAGGCTGGCATACCGTAGCGAGTGCGCACGGGTGAATAAGGAGTTGAGATTGAACGGCCAAGAAGGGGGTTCGGAAGCAGCCGGACTTCTAGCTTCCTTCTCTAACTATAACCTCAGGCCGGCAGGAAGGGATTGAAAAGATGATTAGGACAGCAACGATTATTCTCGCCGTTATTGCGATGCTGGTGGTCGTAGGATGCAGCAAGCCACCGGAGCAGGAAATGTCGGGTGCAACTCAGGCTCTTGATTCAGCAAAGATGGGCGAAGCGCCCGACTACGCGCCCGACGCTTACCGCGTCGCGGCTGATACCCTCAACGCCGCAATGGCTCTGAAGAGAGAGGCCGATGCCAAATTCGCTCTCTTCAGAAGCTATGGCAAGTCGAAGGCGATGTTTGTCCGCGCCCAGGCGCTGGCCAACGATGCCGCGACCAAGGCTCAGGCTGAGAAGGAGCGCGTGAGAGTGGAAGTCGCCGACATGCTGGTCCAGGCGAAGGCTCTCTTGGATTCAGCCGAAGTTGACCTCAAGAAGGCCCCGAGGGGCAAGGGCAGCAAGGCTGATATCGAGCTGATCAGGACCGATCTCGCTGCCGCCACCGCACAGCATGCCGAAGCTCAGATGGACTTCGACGGCGGCAAGTACAAGGCCGCCAAGGCGAAGCTTGAAGCGATGACGCAGAAGGTTCGCGGCGTGATGGACGAGATCGCAAAAGCACGCGGGATGAAGAAGTAGCTTTCCCTTTAAGGGGTAGTGCACTACCTTTTGTCGCTGGGGCCGTCTAAGAGGATGGTCCCAGCGGCAGATTTTATATACATCCGAAGGTGGGCTTTTTGAAGTCGAGGTTAAGATTACTCTTCGCCGTCGCAGTTCCGGTCGGGCTTGCGATTTTCCTCCTTGCCCTGGTCTTCTACCAACGCGACTATCCTCCGACCGCCGTACAGGCCAATGCCAAGGCCGCTCTTGATCGCGCCGCCCGCGGCGGCGCGGCGCGATACGCGGCAGACGACTACAATCAGGCCGACCAGGCTTTCAAGAAGGGTTCGATGGCCCTGGCTTACCAGAACGGCCGCTTCGCTTTACTGCGCAACTACCAGGAAGCAGATACCCTCCTCACCGGGGCCATGCGGCTCGCCTTGAAGGCCACCGACGAGACCCAGGCCCGCATTGACAGTCTTGATTCGCTTGCCCGCAATCAGCTTGACGATCTGGAGCGTGAGCTCGCGCTTTGCCGTGAGGCCCTGGATGGTACGCTGACCAATTTCTCGGCCGAGCGGTATTGGGCAACATCGGAGCTTTCGCTCAAGGCCGCCCGGCTGCTTATTGTCAAGGCCGAATACGAAGACGCGATGAGCAGCATCGCCAAGGGCAAGAAGGCGCTCAAGCAGGTTGTAGAGGCGATGGCCGAGGTTGCCAATCACGAGAAAGGAAACATCGCGGTCTGGAGAACCTGGGTGCAGGATACGCTTGAGGAGTCGCGTGCGAATGGCTCCTACGCCGTGATCGTGGACAAGTCTATCCACAAAGCTTACCTTGTAAACGGGGGGACAGTCGTTCGGACCTACCGCTGCGATCTGGGCTGGAATTCTGCCGAGCAGAAATATTTCCAGGGTGATGGGGCAACACCCGAAGGACGATACAAAATCACCGTGGTCAAGCGCGCGAGCAAGTACTACCGGGCGCTCTTGCTCAATTACCCGAACGACCTGGATAAGAGGCGCTTTGCCGAGAACAAGCGCAAGGGCGTTATCTCGCGGTACGCCCGGATCGGCGCCTTGATCGAAATCCACGGTGGCGGTGGGAGAGATCAGGACTGGACCGACGGGTGCCTTGCTCTTACAAACAAGGACATGGATAGCATCATGAAGTGCGTGGCGGCAGGCACACCGGTTACCATCGTGCGCAGATCGGACAGATGGCCATGAAATGGTGGGTGTGGCTTGTCGTAGCTCTGGTGGTGGTGGTCACCGGGTCCATGGTGTTCTGGCTGACGGCGCCCGGGGCAAAGATCGCTCCGGAGCAGCTTGAGGCCCTCAGGCCCGCGCTTGCGGCCGAGCTGCCTGCCGACACCAAACAGGCGCAGGCAGCCCTTGCGAAGGCCCGGGCGGATATCGCCAAGCTCAAACCTCCGAAGAAGTACATCGTGATTGACACGCATGCCAATCTGATCTATTACCGCACCGAGGACGAGGTGCTCTTCAAGGCGGTTTGCTCCACGGGATCGGGCGGAGAGCTGGTGGATACCACCAGCGGCCGGAAGTGGATCTTCAACACACCCCGGGGTGTATTCAAGGTGAACAGCAAGTTGGTCGATCCCTGGTGGCGCAAGCCCGACTGGGCATTCATCGAAGATGAAGAAACGATTCCCAAGGACGAGAGCGAACGCTACGATCCGGAGATGCTCGGCCAGTTTGCCATGGGATTCGGCAACGGCTACTTCATCCACGGCACGATCTACCAGCGCCTGCTCGGTGTGAGCGTGACCCACGGCTGTGTCAGGGTGGGCGATGAGGATTTGAAGAAGCTCTACGATATGGTAACGATTGGAACCCCTGTTTATGTGTTCTGATACAAGGCTCCTTGGTAGGCAGTTCCGCGGCCCCGCGGCATTTGGCGTATTGCTTCTCCTGGGGCTTCTCGCATTCGGGTCCTCTGCGGTACGTGCGGCCGAGCCGCGAGGCGATTCCGCTAAGAATGGGGCCACCCCGGCGCCCGGCGTTTCATCGGCGCCCGTTGCCACTCCGACGGTCAAGCCCGCGAAGGTCGCAAAGAAGCCGGAACCCTGGGATCCAGCGCGCGCCCGGGATGAGTACCGCGAGATCCAGCTGGAGCTTGCCCTGGCTAAGACCGGCAATGCCTATATGGTTCTTGATTTGAATGGACGCCAAGTGCTGCTCAAGGTCAAGGGGGCGGTGGTGTGGAGTTCCCATCTGGAGCTTGCCCCCGAGGACTCCGGAGACCTAGAGCGGTTCGTGAAGCGTTTCAAGAGCGGTGACGACCGGATCCTCAGGCTGCTCACCAACAAGCATCTCTTTGCCTCCACGGAGAAGACCCCGGATTCGATCCTCGCCATCGTGGGGCAAGTGGTCAAGGCCGATCCGCAGTTGCTCCAGCGCGACATACCCGAGCGTTTCCAACTGATGTGGGGCTGGGACATCGTACTGGATGTGCGAACCGACGTCGTGGGCACACCCAAGTCCAAATTCGAGAACATGCGCACTACCGTGCTTGAGGCCGTGCGCGGCCCCTTCGGCGAGGCGAGGCTCGTGGCAAGGATGTCCTCAGATAATGCCCTTACCCTTTACCGGATAGCCTTCCCGGGCCTTCCGACCATTATCCGCGGTTCCTCGCGATAGCCAAAAACGATTGACACTCAAGCCCGGCCGGTATAGCATTGATTGGTTAGTTGCTTACCGCAGTCTAACTTACGGCTACTCGAAAGGGAGGAGCATGCCTCTCAGTGAGGGGACCATCCAGGTCTATACGGGCAACGGCAAGGGTAAGACCACGGCCGCTCTGGGTCAGGCGCTGCGCGCCTGTGGGCATGGGCTCAGCGCTCTGATGATCCAATTCATGAAGGGCTCAGCCAACTACGGCGAAGTGATCGTCGCCCCCTCGATACCCAATTTTAGGATCGTTCAATCGGGATTGCCCACCTTTGTGAAGAAATTCGCGCCGTCGGAGGAGGATCTCCGGCTCGCGCGGGAAGGCCTCGATCTCGCGCGCAAGGCGATTGAGGAGGCGAGCTGCGATGTCCTCATACTTGACGAGATAAACGTTGCCATGGATTACGACCTGGTGAAGGTCGAAGACGTTCTCGATCTCCTCAAACTGCGGCCACCCCACATGGAGATCATCCTTACAGGGCGGTACGCCCCGGCCGAGATTCTTGAGGTTGCCCATCTGGTGACCGAGATGCGAGAAGTCAGACATCACTATGGGGCCGGCAAGGAGATGCGGGAAGGGATTGAGTACTAGATTGAGCACTAGAGGATTTGCGAACTTTGAGATCGACTGAAGACCTGATCAAACGCTTCAACTCCGGCGACAGGACCGCTCTCTCCAGAATCATTACGCTTGTGGAGAACCGGGAAGATGGATATTCCGATATTCTCGATTGCATCTTCCCCAAGACCGGCAAGGCTTACCGGATAGGCGTGACGGGGCCTCCCGGGGCAGGCAAGAGCACGCTGGTTTCAAGCCTGGTTCAGACCCAGCGTTCCAAGCAGATGAAAGTCGGCGTAATTGCCGTGGATCCGACCAGTCCCTTCACGGGTGGGGCGCTCCTGGGCGATCGGATACGGATGCAGGACATCGGCTGCGATCCCGGGGTCTTCGTAAGGAGCATGGCGACGAGGGGTTCTGTGGGTGGGCTTGCCGAGGCCGCGGGTGACGTCGCCGACGTGATGGACGCCTTCGGCTATGACGTGGTCATAACCGAGACCGTCGGAGTCGGCCAGTGCGAGCTGGATATCGCTCAGACCTGCTACACGACGGTCGTCGTGATTGTTCCCGAATCAGGGGACAGCGTCCAGGCTATGAAGGCGGGTCTTATGGAGATCGCCGACATAATCGTCATCAATAAGAGCGACCGTGAAGGCGCCGACAAGATAGCGATGGAAACGCTGGCGATGATGGAATTGCGCGGGCGTCGCCCCGATGCGGGCCACGGCCCCGGGCAAGAGGGCGGAGAAACCTGTGATGAGGTCTGGCACCTGCCGGTCGTTAAGACCATCGCCTCACGGGGCACGGGAATTCCTGAACTCTGCGAAGCGATTGAGAAACACCGTGAGTTCCTCGTCCGCTCGGGATTACTTGAGAGGCACCGCAAATCCAATGTTGAGGCCACGATAAGAGGGATCGTCGAATCGGAGCTCCACAAGAAGGTCTGGAGCTCGGGGAGCCTGGAGAAACTCGAAGGGCTCGTGAAGGAAGTCCTCGAGGGCCGGAAGACTCCGCGCCAGGCCTCGGGGGAAATCCTCTCGACGATCGGAGGGGTGTGAGGGACGATTTCGAGGACGTAGGAGACCGGAGGCGAAAGGGGGCAGTGATGGGTGGAATATTCGACCAGGACCAAATCAAGGCGATCGAGAAGCGACGCAAGGAATGGGAGAAGAAGTTTGCCGCATCATCGGGCGGCCCGTTTGAAATCACGAATCCCTCGGGCCGCAAACTGAAGCCGCTCTATACGCCCGAAGACGTGGGATCGCTTGACTACGAACGGGACCTCGGCTTCCCCGGCGAGTTTCCCTTTACCCGCGGCCCGCACGCCACTATGTATCGCGAGAAGCTCTGGACCATGCGGCAGTTCTCAGGCTTCGGCACCGCCGCGGACACCAACCAGCGATACCATTTTCTCCTCGGTCGAGGCCAGACCGGGCTTTCGGTCGCCTTTGATCTTCCGACCATAATGGGATACGACTCCGACCATCCCCGGGCGCACGGCGAGGTCGGAATGTGTGGAGTCGCGATAAGCTCCCTCAAAGACATGCAGACTCTCTTCGATGCGATTCCCTTGGATAAGATCTCGACCTCGATGACCATCAACGCCCCGGCATCCGTGCTTCTCGCCTTTTATATCTGCGTGGGCGAGAAACAGGGCGTCAGTTCGGAGAAACTGCGGGGCACTATCCAGAACGATATTCTAAAAGAATACATCGCCCAGAAATCATGGATATTTCCACCCGCGCCATCGATGCGCATCATTACCGACATTCTTGCCTTCTGCGCGGATCACGTGCCCAAGTGGAACACGATCTCGATTAGCGGTTATCACATTAGAGAGGCGGGCTCGACCGCAGCCCAGGAGCTGGCCTTCACCTTGGCCGACGGCTTTGCCTACGTCGAGGCGGGGATAAAGGCAGGGCTTGACGTCGACAGGTTCGCGCCGCGGCTCTCCCACTTTTTCAACTCACACCTGGACTTCTTCGAGGAGATCGCCAAGTACCGCGCGGCGCGGCGCATCTGGGCGAGGACGATGAAGGAGAAGTATGGGGCCAAGAAGAAGGAATCGCTGCTCTTGCGATTCCACACCCAGACCGCGGGCTGCACTCTTACTGCCCAGCAGCCCGAGAACAATATCGTGAGGACCGCTTACGAAGCGATGGCGGCAGCCCTGGGCGGTACCCAGTCGCTTCACACCAATTCGATGGATGAGACGCTCGCGCTGCCCTCAGAGAAGGCAGTGCAGATTGCGCTGCGGACCCAGCAGATACTGGCGCACGAGACCGGTGTTGCCAACACGATCGATCCTCTGGCGGGCTCGTACTTTGTGGAAGCCCTGACTGACAAGCTGGAGGAGGAGGCCCAGGCCTACTTCAGGAAAATCGAGAGCCTGGGCGGGGTCGTCAAAGCGATCGAGATGGGCTTCTTCCAGAAGGAAATATCCGACGCCGCCTACCGCTATCAGAAAGAGATTGAGAAGAAGACCAAGATAGTTGTCGGTGTAAACGATTATGTGATCGAAGACGAAGACGTCACAATCGACCTCCTCAAAGTCGATCCGCGCGTGGAAGAGGGCCAGGCGAAGGCCCTGCGCGAACTTCGGCTCGGACGGGATAATGCGGCGGCCCAGGCCGCGCTCAAGGATCTGAGGCAGGCTGCCAAAGGCGCCGACAATCTGATGCCCAAGATCTTGAGTTGCGCACGGGTCTACTGCACGCTTGGCGAGATGATCCAGGTACTTAGAGAAGAATTCGGCGAATACAAGGAACCCATAATCTACTGACGCCCTATGGAGGCTTTTATGGCGCGCAAGATAAGAGTGTTGGTTGCAAAGCCGGGTCTTGACGGTCACGACCGGGGGGCCAAAGTCGTGGCGAGCGCCCTTCGCGATGCCGGGATGGAAGTGATCTACACCGGGCTCCATCAGACGCCCGAGATGATCGTGGAGGCTGCAATTCAGGAAGACGTGGACGTGCTCGGGCTGAGCATCCTCTCCGGCGCCCACATGACGCTTTTCCCAAAGGTGGTACAGCTTCTGAAGGAGCGAGGCGCCGAGGACAAGATCATCCTGGCCGGAGGCATAATCCCCCAGGATGATTTCGCCGAGCTCAAGAAGTTGGGGGTAGCCGAGGTATTCGGCCCGGGAACGCCGACCACACGTATTGTGGAATTCATCCAGCAGGAATTCGCAGCGCGCACCAAATGAGAGAGTAGCTCAGCCTGCGGCAGCCGAGGAGGCCATGGTATGCAGCTTAGCCAGGAACACACGATGATAAGGGAGATGATCCGGAAATTCGCGCTGTCCGAGGTGCAGCCGCTTGCCAAGCAGATCGATGAGACCGGCGAGTTCCCCTGGGAAACCATAAAGAAGATGCGCGACCTCAGACTTCTCGGCATGCCTTTTCCCGACGAGTGGGGAGGAGGCGGCGCCGATACCCTGAGTTACTCCATAGGCGTTGAGGAGATATCGCGGGTCTGCGCGGCTACGGGGCTCACGATGGCGGCTCACACCTCGCTTGGGTGCTATCCCATATTCGATGCCGGGACCGACGAGCAGAAGAAGAAGTACCTGATAGACCTCGCGAGCGGCAAGAAGCTGGGCGCTTTCGGGCTCACGGAGCCCGGCGCCGGGTCGGACGCCGGTGCAACCGAGAGTACTGCCCTCCGACAGGGCGATCACTATGTCGTCAACGGCACCAAGTGCTTCATCACCAACGCCAGCGTCTGTGAGACCTGTGTGTTTACGGCCATGACCGACAAGAAGGCGGGCGTCAATGGCATAACGGCCTTAATCGTCGAGAAGGGCACTCCCGGTTTTCGGCCCGGGAAGAAGGAAAACAAGATGGGAGTACGGGGCTCCGACACGGGCGAACTCATCTTCGAGGATTGCCGGGTGCCTGTAGAGAACAGACTGGGTGAGGAAGGCAAGGGTTTCAAAGTCTTCCTGCGCACCCTGGACGGCGGCAGAATATCGATCGGGGCGATGGCCCTCGGGATCGCCCAGGGCGCGCTCGATGCCAGCGTCAAGTACGCCAGGGAGCGGAAGCAGTTCGGAAAGCCGATAGGTCATTTCGGTGCGATCCAGGACATGATTGCCGAGATGGCAACCGAGGTTGAGGCTGCGCGGCACCTGGTCTACAACGCTTCCCTGCTCAAAGACAGGGGAGAGCGGTTCACCAAGGAGGCGGCCATGGCCAAGCTCTACGCCTCCGGGATCGCGGTGAAAGCCACACGGGCTGCGGTCCAGATCCACGGTGGCTACGGCTACATCAAAGACTACGAGGTCGAGAGGTTCTACCGGGACGTCAAGATAACTGAGATCGGTGAAGGCACATCCGAGATCCAGAGGCTGGTGATCGCAAGGCAAATCCTGGGAGAGTAGGAGCGACCATGACAGGAAAAGAAAGAGTCAAAGCGGCATTCAAGGGCCAGAAGCCGGACCGGATCCCGTGCTACCCGATTGTAAGCGGGCTTGCCGGCAAGCTGATCGGCGCGAGGCCTGGGGATTACTACAGGGACCTGGGGAAGATGGCCGATGCCCAGCTGGCACTCTATGGGGAACTCAAGCAGGATGTGGTGGTACTGATGGCTGACCTCTTTCTCGAGACCGAGGCCATGGGAGCCCAGGTCGAGTTTCCCGATGACGATACGCCGCGCCTTAGGTCCTACCTGCTTGCCGACGATAAGGGCAAGCTCGCCTCTCTCAAGCGCCCCGATCCCGGCAAATCGGGGCGGCTGCCCGCCTATTTCGAGGCCTGCAAGAAGGTCGGCGGCGCCGTAAAGGAAAGCCCCGTAGGAGGCGTACTCTGCGGGCCGTGGACGCTTGCCGTCAATCTCCGAGGCGCCGAGAACCTGATCATGGATACCGTGACCGATCCCGCGTTCGTTCACGACCTGATGCGATTCACCGTTGAGGTCGCCAAGGAGATGGGGGCGGCCACCGCGGCTGCGGGCGTGGGCCTGAGCCTCAGTGAGGCGCCGGCCTCGTGCAGCTTGATATCTCCCAAGATCTTCAAAGAGTTCGTGCTTCCCTATGAGCAGGAACTTGTCGGCCACCTGCGTGAGAAGCGGATCGGACTCACGCTCCACGTATGCGGCTTCATAGATCCCGTAATGGATATGATTGTAGAGACCGGCGCAGCCGCGATCAGCATGGATAAGCCGTCCTCCCTTGAGAAGATGCTGGCTGCCGCCAAGGGTAAGATGGTGGCAGTCGGTAACGTCTCGACCGGTGTCTTTGTGAACGGAACGTTCGAGGATATCGATGCCGAGATCAAGCGGTGCTTGGACGTCGCCCGAGGCAGGGAAGGCTTCATTCTGGCTACCGGGTGTGAGATCTCCCCTCGAGGGGACCTTGATAAAGTGAAGTACTTCTGCGAACGAGCCGCAGTGCTCGGGAAATTGGATTAGCGCGGACCCTGAAAGGAGCAAGCACAATGAGCGATCCCAAAGACGTAGTCATAGTGAGTGGCGCGCGGACGGCAACCGGACGTTTCCTGGGTAGCCTCGCCGGGTTCACCGCTCCGGAGTTGGGCGGAGTAGCGATCAAAGCCGCTGTGGAGCGAGCGGGAGTGAAGCCGTCGGACGTCGAGGAAGTCATAATGGGTAATGTGGTCGGCGCAGGCATCGGCCAGAATCCGGCTCGACAGGCGGCCCTCAAGGGCGGCATACCCGAGGCCGTGGGCGCGACCACGATCAACAAGGTCTGCGGCTCGGGCCTGAAGGCCGTGGTCTTCGCGTCCCAGGCGATAAAGGCCGGGGATTATGGCTGCATCGTCGCCGGCGGCATGGAGAGCATGAGCCAGGCCCCTTATCTTCTCCCGAAGGCCCGGACCGGCTACCGGCTGGGGAACGGCGTTCTTGTTGATGCCGTGGTCTATGATGGCTTATGGGATATCTACAACGACTTCCACATGGGCAACACCGGCGAGCTTGTTGCCGAGAAGTACAAGGTCTCGCGCCAGGAGCAGGATGAATACGCTTACAACAGCCACCGCAAGGCGATTGCCGCAATAAAGGCCGGCAAGTTCCAGGCTGAGATTGTGCCGGTCTTGATTCCCCAGAAGAAAGGCGACCCCATCAAGTTCGAAGTCGATGAGAGCCCAAGGGAAGATACCACGGTTGAGGCACTCGCCAGACTCAAGCCGGCATTCAAGAAGGACGGCACCGTGACGGCGGGTAACGCCCCGGGCGTCAACGATGGGGCCTCCGCGGTTGTCGTGATGTCGCGCAAGCGGGCCCAGGAAACCGGCGCCAAGCCGATCGCGCGGGTAACGGGCTACGCCACGGGGGGCGTTGAGCCCAAGTGGGTGATGATGGCCCCGGTTGAGGCCGTGAGGAATCTCCTTAAGTTAACTAGCTACAAGATTGGGGACTTCGATCTCGTGGAACTCAACGAGGCCTTCTCGGTCCAGGCGATTGCCGGTATCCGGGAACTTAAGATCAATCCTGAGATCGTCAATGTAAATGGCGGCGGAGTAGCCTTGGGGCACGCGATCGGCTCGACGGGAACCCGCATTCTGATCTCCCTGATTCACGCCCTCAAGGATCGCGGCAAGAAACGCGGCCTTGCAACTTTGTGCCTGGGCGGCGGTAATGCCGTGGCGCTTTCGGTCGAGATAGAGTAGGCGTGGTGGGGGAGACTCTAAGATTGGCAGACTCGAGCGACGTGTTGGCGGTTAGATGCTACTTGATGACTGAGGAAATAGGAGGCAGGCGATGGAAGTGAAGAAGGTAGGAGTTGTAGGTGCCGGCACAATGGGTAACGGCATCGCGCAGGTATTTGCCCAGAGTGGCTTCCATGTTGTGCTCTCGGATGTAACCGATGCCATCCTGGATCGGGCTTTGGCGGCGATCGGCGGCAGCATGGACCGGATGATCAAGAAAGAGAAGATGACCGCTGCGGATAAGGATGCCGCCCTCAAGCGGATCAAGAAGACCACCAACCTTAAGGATCACGGCGACTGCGACATCGTGATCGAGGCGATCATCGAGGACTACACCACCAAGAAGAAAATGTTCGAGGAGCTCGACGCCGTGTGTAAGCCGGGTGCGATCCTGGCGAGCAACACCTCGTCGATCTCGATCACGCGGCTCGCGGCCTGCACCAAGCGCCCCCAGATGGTGATCGGCATGCACTTCATGAATCCGGTCCCGATGATGGCGCTGGTGGAAGTGGTCCGGGGAATTGCAACCTCCGATGAGGCTTACAAAGCGGTTGAGGAGCTTTCGAAGAAGTTGGGCAAGACCCCGGTTGAGGTCAATGACTATCCGGGCTTTGTCTCCAATCGCGTGCTGATGCCGATGATCAACGAAGCCTGCTACGCCCTGATGGAAGGCGTGGCCACCAAGGAAGCGATCGACACCGTAATGAAGCTCGGCATGGCGCACCCGATGGGGCCCCTGCAGCTCGCAGATCTTATCGGGCTGGATATCTGCCTGTCGATCATGGAAGTGATGTTCGATGGCTTCAGCGATTCCAAGTACCGGCCGTGCCCGCTCCTGCGGAAGATGGTGGCGGCAGGCTACCTGGGCAGAAAGACCAAGCGCGGGTTCTATACTTACGAGTAAGGGCCGCTCTCCGGGCAGAGTAGTGCCTCGGGCCGCTTGCTAGCCCTTGTGGTCGCGGAAGTCACCCCAGGCCAAGTGTACCGCCGTAAGGCCTGCAAGAACGGCTGTCTCGGCGCGGAGGACTCGTCCCCCGAAGACCCAGGGGAAGGCCCTACCCTTGAGCTTCTCCCGCTCGGCATCCGTGAATCCCCCCTCGGGCCCCGTGAACAGGATGATTCGCCGTGGACTGCCTGTGGGAGCTAGTGTTCCCTGGCTCCGGTCGTCGAGAAACAGGGAGAGATCCGCGTCAGCCGCCGGCGAGGCAAGGAAGGCGTCGAGCAGCGTGGGCGGGAGGAGCTCAGGGAGCGAGCTCCGGCGGCACTGCCTCGCCGCCCGGATGACCTGCCCGGGCCAGGCGTGTGCCTTCTCGTGCTCCAGACCCTGCGGGGGCACGGCATGCTCAGTCAAGAGAGGAACGATGCGGGCAACACCGAGCTCCGTCGCCTTTTGCACAACGAAGATCATCCGCTGCCGGGCCAGGACGGCGCAGGCGAGGGTGATCTCCACAAGGGGCTCGGGCGAGCGGGACATCCGCTCGTAGGGGATGGCCACACCGCCGTTCTCGCTCAGTTCCTTAAGAGCGGCACGGAAGTAGTCGCCCGCGTCACTCCTCACGGTAAAAGCTTCCTTCGGGTTAACCTCGCGTCGGATGAGACGCTGCGCCAGGGCTCCGTCGAACACGAAGGGAACCTGGAGCTCGAGGGAAGGGGCCGTGAGCGGGGCGTCCCCGGGGGCATCGTATCGACCCATGCGAGGATGCGCTTGCCCCGGCCTCTTCCTTCGCAGCGAATCACTGCCGGACATGTCGATGCCTTTCTGTATAGGCCTCCATCACAGGGATGCTCCCCGGACTGTTCCTGATCTCTGATCCAGATCCTGACAGAGTCTACACCGTATTCTCGCTCAGGGCAACCTCGGCCCCCAGGGGTGAATTTCGTCAAGTACCTGCCTCATCTGCCGATACGGAGATTAGGAGGTATGAGACTATGCCTAAGAACAGCGCAGTAGTACGAAGTCCTGATGTGACCTTGAACCTCTTGAATCGCGCACTCCACCTGGAGTACTCCATGATCGTTCACTATCCACGGCTGGCTAATAGCGTCGGAGACGAAGACACGAGGCGGTTGATCAACGAACTTGGAAGTGCCTCGATCGCGCATGCTGACGCCGTCGCCGACGTCATCAAGGCATTGGGTGGCCGTCCCGATTGGTCCTTCGAGCCCTTTCCCAGCGGCAAGGACTTAGTGACCATAATGAGAACACAACTCGGCAACGAAAAGAGGGCGCTGGAGTTCCACCACCAGGCTGCTGAGGCTACTGAGGATGCATCGATCAGTGCTAGGTTCATAGCCATGGCACGCGAGGAGGAGGACCACATCCGGACCGTGGAGAAGATCCTCAGAAATCTATCCGCCACTCAGAAGTGAATTGCCGCCGCAAAGGCTTTGCCAGAATCACACGCCTGACATGGCATTGGGTGGGGCCGATTGCTCGTTATGGACATTAAGGGGAGTGTAGATGACCCCAAAGACATCAGGCCCCGCCTTATCTTATCCTCCCGACAGATCAGATGTAGTATAGGCTGCAGTCATGGCCCTGCTTTGCCGGCACCTCATGACCTCCCCTCTCGGGCTCTTATGGAGCTAGCAGTATGAGTGCTATCACCGTTGGGGGCAGGTCAGCACCAAGGAGTCTTTCGGTATGGTAGCGGGGGCCCGATACGCACATCAAAAGACGAATTTCCCGCCTGTCGATGTCATCGACATCCAGTTCGAATACCAGGGTAAGGCCTTAGTCCCTGTAGGCTCACAGAGAAGACCGATTCAAGCCACAGGGGCTATCTCTTCTCATTCGCCCCAATAGTGATTCGCGTGAGCAACGGAGCCGTGATGGCCGGTAATGTGCGATGAGTCAGGGCAGTGTCGGCAAACAGGGGGACAGAACGCAGTACTTCGGCAAGCTCCCGCATCTGCTGTGGGACCTTGGCCCAGTGCAGAGGTTTCTCCCTGAGAGGCAGGATCTCCTGGTCCTGCTGGCGATGCTCAGATACGCCGTACGATTGGGATATTCGGCTTGACAAGTCGCACGTTTAGTGCTACAATGCCTCACGAAATCAGAGACGCGTGTAAGGAGATGAGGGGATGTGAGAGCAGGAAGCCGTCTCGGTTATTATGTTGCCGGCATATGTGTCCCCGCCGGCCAGTCCCCCAGGTGGGTTTTTCATTCTCTCAGCATTCACGCACGGCCGAGAAAGGTACGCGCCCTGCATTCGGGCAAGAGTCCTTGGCATCTGCCCAGGTATCCCCCCTCAGTGCGGCCGGCACTTCAAACCCAGGCCAGGAAAACTGCCGGGTCTGGAATCTCTTCCGAAAGGAGTTGGTCGAGATGTCATCAAGAATGGAGTCTGCCAATCGGCTAAGGGTTCTTGCGACTGCGCTGCTGCCTCCGGTCCTTATCTTAGCTCTTCTTATCAACACTGCAAGTCCGAGGATCCTCAAGGTACCTGACCCCTTCCCTACCATACAAGCAGGCCTCGATAGTGCGGGAGTCGGGGACACTGTCCGCGTGGACCCGGGCGTTTACTATGAAAACCTGGTATGGCCTCCTACCGCAAGCGTGAAGCTGTTCGCGAATGAGGAGCCGCCACCCCTGGCAGTTATAATCGACGGAGGCTTCACGTTTGCTCCGGTGATTACAATCGCTGTACCGGTCGACTCGACAACCGAGGTGAGGGGGTTTGTGATCAGGAACGGGATGGCCGAGAATGGAGCCGGGATCCACTGCGTTGGGCTCCCCTCGGTATCTTCCGCAACCATCAGAGGCAACCGTTTTGAAGACAACAGCGCAACCGATTTTGGGGGTGCCATATGCTGCCAGGCGTCATCGCCGAGGATTGTGGGTAATACATTCCATAGGAACTCAGCCACATACGGAGGTGGAGTTGCTCTGATCGACGGATCATCCGCAGCTGTCACAGGCAACGGCATAGACAGCTGCTTCGCCGATCAGGGTGGAGGCATATATGCAACGGACAATCCCCAGCTCACGGCCAATAACATATCGGAATGCGAAGCCACGGGTGCGGCCATGTACCTCACTGGCGCCGCAGTGGTTGATAGCAACCAGATAAGCTCAAACCGAGGGGGCTGCGCCGTTCTCTGCTCGCCATCAGCCACACTGGATGGAAATGCAGTAACGGGTAACTCAGATACCGGCATTCGCATCGTCGGGGGTTCGCCTGTCATCCAACACAACGACGTCGCCTTCAACCGCGACGGCATTGCGATGAGCGGTGCGGGCAGCCCCATGATAAGCTTCAACAACATCCACGACAACTTCCGCGACGGAATCTACATTGAGATCGGGGCTCCGATCATAGAACGGAATCAGATCATGTTCAACCAGCGGAGAGGAATCGGGGCCTGTACCCACTCAAGCACTATAAGGTACAACAACATCTGTTTCAACCAGCAGGGCGGCTTCTACACCTGACAACCGGTATCCGCCGTAGTCTACGGCGACACCCTCAGCGAGAATGGACTCTACGGGATACTGGTCGATGAAATGCCCGGCGCAATGAGGATAAGTGATTGCTTGATAGAGGCAAACCGTCCGACAGGAATAAGGCTCTTGGTCCGGCCAGCGGGGAGCACCGCGCAAGCCGAGTCGATCATAGTTGAGAATTGTGTGATCTCCCATCACGAAAAAGGAATCTGGAGAACAGCCGGGGACCTCAGGGCGACATGGTGCCAGTTCTTTGAGAACTCGGACTACGGGGTCTTCAACGATGGTGTTGACTATGTTGATGCGCGCCTCAACTGCTGGGGGCATCCCAGCGGACCGAGCGGAGCCGGCCCCGGACTAGGCGACGCTGTTAGCGATTTCGTCCTCTACTATCCCTGGCTTGCCAACGGCGTGCGGATAGCTTCATCCTCGAGACCTGACCCCACGGCGCATAACAACGCCAGAAGGATCGTGAGGGACGAGTGTCCGCCCTTCTACAAAGTTGTCTACGCCCATGGCGACGGCGTCTGGATCGTCATGGCAAGCGATCCAGTTCGCGGCCCATGGACAGAGCCCATTGAGATCTGGCCTGTGGATATGGTCCATCACTCAACACATCCGGCAATTGCTATTGAGTGGAACGACCCGGCAGCAGCCGGGATGCCCTATTCGACGCTTCATCTTGTCTGGTCGGAACACATCCCTGATGAGATGGCCCCCGGCGAGATCTACTATGCATACAGCAATGACGGCGGTTTCGCCTGGAGCGTGCCCCAGAATCTTAGCAACAGTCCCGATGTCCCTTCGGAGCACCCCTCTGTGGCAGCTGACGGAACCGGCATTGTGCATGTGGTCTGGGATGAGTCGGCGACTCTGGCTCCAGACATATTCTACGTCAACAACTCGGTCGACGGTTGGACAAAGCCTTTGCTCATAAGTCCATCGTCGCTCGCAGACATTTATCCCGCGGTCGCATCCAACTACCAGTTTTACTACGGCACCATGCCGCCATTCGCGCCTGATGACCGCGTTCACATCGCCTGGATGACTTTCGCCCCGAGTCCGACGGGGGGTGGCTGCCCATGGATAGCCTACCGCAGCTACGACCCGTTTTGGGGCTGGATACCGCCGCTTGACTTCATCCCTGAGGATGCCACCCAGGGCATGGGTGGAGCCTTCGCAAGCATAATCGCGTATCCGTCCGAGTATGAAGTCGGGCGAGCACCAGCGGTGGTTTGGCATACACCCTACTCAAGTGACGAGCCGCCGGCAACCCCGAGCGACGTCTATTTCAACGAACGGACGTCAGGCATCTGGGGGGCGCCACGACCCGTCTGGTCGTGGATACCTGATGTCATTCCCTCAAGATATGCTTCGCTAACGATTCAGGCCGGTCCCACTGGCGACACACTCTGGACAGCTTGGGAAGAATGGGACGTGCCTGTCGAGGGAAGAAGCGAGATCTACTCATGCTACTCCACTGATCTCGGCAACACATGGACCTTCTACCTCAATCTCTCACAGACACCCTGGGATCTATCACTTTATCCGAGCCTGGCCTATCAGAAGGGCGTCGCGTTTGAGGGTCTTTACGATCTCGCCTGGACCGAGATTCCGATGTTCGGGGTGGCGCAGGCGACCTCCCATGTTTATTACATCGGGGCGACAGCTCTCAAGGATTCGATATACGCAGGCGTGCCTGCTGAGACCGAACCGCCGGTCTTGGCCTCACTGGTGTTCGTGACCTGCTCACCTAACCCGGTGCGGAGCGAGGCAAGGTTCTCGGTAAGCGGGGCCCACACATCGTCGGCCCAAATATCAATCTACGACATACGTGGCAGGCTGGTCAGATGTCTCAGGTCCGTGGGTTCTGCCCCTGGGATTCAGGCGGCAAACTGGGATGTCCGGGACGCGGAAGGCAATCCGGCAGCTCCTGGAGTCTACTTCTATGAGGTTCGCTGTGGGGGAGGAAGGACCGCGGGAAGGATAGTGGTACTCAAGTGACCCGGGCCGTGGGCAAGACACAGACGTGAGTGCCCACCGGAGTTGGGTAGGGAGGTTGCGGGAGCCTGGAGAGACCGACGTTTATTGGATAGGCTAAAGGTGCGAGGTTGGGTGCCATGGGGCTCAAAGGCTTGCTTACCTTGGCTGTGGTTTTACTGATCTCGGGTGCGTGCTTCGGACAGGTGCAGATACGCGACGTCCTCCCCTTCGTGGGTCCAGACAACGCGAGGTCGCCATGGGGTGTTGACGTTGACGAAGCTCGCAACTTGGCCTACGTTACGGGATACGAGACCCCGTATCGCCTGGCGGTCATCGACGGCGCGACCCACGAGATCGTTAACAACATAGCCCTTTCGGGCATATTCCCGCGTGGGCTATGTTTCTATCCTGCGCTGGACCGCATCTACGTCGCTAACAGCGGTAGCAGCACCGTCTCGGTCGTGGATGCGGAGGTCCAAACCGAGACGGCAACCATCCCGGTTGGGAACGCGGCCATGGACATCTGCATCAACACCTCCACCGGGCTCCTGTACGTGGTCAACGAGGCTGACGGCACAGTCAGCGTATTGGATGCCTCCACGAACTCGCCAGTGGATACCATCATGGTGGGAAGCCTACCCTATGACATCTGCGCCAACTCGGCCACCAACAGAATCTATGCTGCAAACCGTGGAGACCGGACGGTCTCGGTCATAGACGGCGCGATGGGACAGGTCATCGCCACGATTCCTGTTGGCGACGGACCCTCAGGCATATGTGTCAATCAAGCCAGCAATCTCATATATGTCGCTGAAAGGCACGAAAACGCGGTCTCCGTAATAGACGGTGTCAGCAATCAACTGATACACACGATCCCGGTCGGCCGGGCCCCATACAAGGTATGTGCAGACAGCGTGAGGAACCTGGTCTACGTTGTCAATACGGAGGACGAGAACATCTTCGTGATTGACGGCGCGTCAGATGCAGTTATGGACACGGTTCGTGTGGGCCATTATCCATTGGGCGGGATCGCGGTAAACTCCACGGCCAACAAGATCTACGTCCCGAACAGCGAGAGCCAGGATGTCTCCGTGATTGACGGGGTGGCTCGCGAAGTTGTTGCAACTGTGCGGGTGGCCTGGTTTCCCCACGAGACGAGCGTTGACCCCTCGAGCGGAAAGTGGTTCGTCACCAATTCCTCCGGCAATGATGTGGCCTGCCTTGAAAGCGGGATTCCGGGCCACCTATGGGATGCGGGGATCGGTTACAGCCCTGGTGCTTCGGCCTTCTGCAACTGGCTCGACGGGGTGACCGTCGACAGGCTCTACGTCGCATGTATTGATTCGGTCCTGGCGGGTGACAAGGTCATGGTTCTGGATGGCCATTCGGGAAATGCCCTCGACACCATACCCGTGGGGAACACCCCGCAGGGCCTGTCCGTCAACCATCTCGCCGACAGGCTCTACGTGGCAAACAACGGTGACTCGAATCTCTATGTCCTGCGCGCGTCCACTGGTGACCTGCTTGCAACCGTTTCATTTCCCGAGAAGCCAATGGATGTCGAGGTGAACACCGTCACCAATATAGTCTATGTCCCGACTTGGTTCGGCATGCTGTATGCGATTGAGGGGTGGACCAACACCGTCATTGATTCCATCATGCTTCATGGCTTCTGCGAGCCCAACCACATCGCCGTGAACGAGGTCAGCAACAAGATATATGTCACATCGCTCAACTGTACTGTGGTCTGGGTTGTCGATGGCGAAGACTTGGTTGTGGAAGCTACCCTTCCGACCACGAGCTTTCCGGACAAAGTCGCAGTCAATGAGCTCCTCGGTAAGGCTTATGTCTGTACGGGCAAGTATCTTACTGTGATCGCGCCCGATAACACGATAAGTCAAGAGGTCTGGCTCCTCAAAATGACTGGTTCGGGCTGCTCGGTCCGGGAGGACAGCAGCCTCGTATATGTTGGGTGCCCCTGGGACGGAGAAGTGATCGTCCTCTGGGACGAAGATATCGCGTGTGTGGGAGGGCCTGTCGGCGGGATCGATTCTGTGACACCTGTTCTGTGCTCGATCGCCCCGAACCCTTGCTGCGGGCGTGCAGATGTAAGTTTTTCGATCGCCGCTTGGTCCGAGGCGCGGCTTGAAATCCATGACATCACCGGAAGTCGTGTGAGGATACTCTTCGAAGGGCAAGGCACGGCCTGGTTGGGTGGATCGGGCGGGGTGAGGCCTGACGCGGGCGCAGCTGGGACAGGTGTAGATGGGACAGTGTCAGGGGTGGTGACAACAGGTGTGGCTGGGGCGCGCATGGTGTCGGGGACTGTCTCCTGGGACGGCACCAACAGCCTCGGCAGCCAAGTCGCGCCCGGCATTTACTTCGTTCGGCTGGAATCCGGTGAGACAACCCTGACGCGGAAGATATGCAAGTTAAGATAGGTAGTGCCGTCACCTGGGACTCCCGAGACGGGCAACGGCACCGAGTCGGAAGAATCTGTGTGTGAAAGGGGGTGAGCTGGACACAGTTGTGGACAGGGGTAATCTGAATGGCGCTGCTCTTTGCGCCTAAGGAGGGATGAGACATGAAACGAAGGACTATCTTGCTTACGGCGCTTGTAGTACTGATTCTTCTCCCCCCATGTGTACGTTCGCAGGAGCCGGTGTTGGATCTCGCGATAACCGAGCTTCAGTGTACTTGTCTGCCCGAAGGCGGTGTTCTCTTGGAGGCTCTCGTCGGGCTTGCGACAGTAGGTTCAATCGACGCGATCTACACCGATGTTCGGTTCTATCTCGACGGCCAGCCTGCCGGGTCGGTCGTCTATGACGTCGCTGCTGTCTCCGGCGGAGAATGTGGTGGCACCCCTCCCGATTGCTCAGGTCTGTGCACGCCGACCCTGATCAACGGAGAGGTGATCGTTCCGGACTGCGCGGTCTGGCATATAGTGCACTATCTTGAGCCGGACGGTCCGGAATTCGACATCTGTGCATGTAACTACTTCATTGTCAAAGCCGATTTCGAGGAGGGCGGCAGCACGGGGATGACGGCCACGGCGCACGTCGATGACAGTGGGTTGGTCAGTGAGATGGATGAGACCAACAACAGCATGACCATCTTCATTGGTCCTTCGGCTGTCAGCAACTCCACATGGGGAACGATCAAAGCGCTCTACCGGTAGTAACTGGGGAATTGCTCATTCCCTTGGGGGCACGCGGTACGTGCCCCCATTCTTGTTTTAAGGGGGACACCCATCCCGAACACGGTAGTTACGTGTGTGATTCGTAGACATCATCTCAACTCTTGCATATTCTCCGGGGTTTGGGACGTCTGTTTCTTCGAGGGATACCATCCTTGGACGCAGAAGTCCAGAGGCGCGACAGTCGTATGCGACGTTCGTATGTCCGGACAATTCGGATGTCGCGCAATGATTGCCGATCTCACAGAAGCCGGCCGTGTAGCCGCCGGGAGAGGTGTGAGCCTCGAAGATCGTTACCTTGTGCCCCTTTCCGGGCGAGCAGGTTGCCGGCGGTCAAGCCGCCGATTCCGGGTCCGATGGTGGCGATCTGTTTCATGCACATCTCCTCTAGGGCTCGTGCCGATTAGGGCCAGCGCCGATAGGGTCGGCTTCCCAATTCATAGTCGGCTCTCATACTTGGCTTATACCTGGCCCTGCGAGAATGGCAGATTCAATGGCCTGCGACCAGGGTTCGCAATTGCAGCTACCAGTGGGATCAAGGAATCTTTCGGTATGGTAGCGGGGGCCCGCTACACACACCAAAAGACGAATTTCCCACCTGTCGACGTGATCGATATCCAGTTCGAATACCAGGGTAAGGCCCTGGTCCCTGTAGGCGCGTAGAAGCACCCGAAACGAGCCACAGGGCCTATCTCTTCTCATTCGCCCCAATAGTGATTCGCGTGAGCAATGGAGCCGTGATGGCCGGTGATATGAGATGAGTCGGGGTGGTGGCTGTAAGCCGGGGGACAGGACGCAGTACTTCGGCAAGTTCCCGCATCTGCTGTGGGATCTTGGCTTGGTGCAGCGGCTTCTCCCTGAGAGGCAGGATGTGCTCGTCCTGCTGGCGATGCTCAGATACGCCGACTTCGCTACCGGCGAGTGCACGGTCTTCACGAGCAAGCTGATGCGGGAGACGGGCGTGACGCAGCCAACCCAGATCAGACGGATCCAGGACAAGATCGTTGGGATGGGGGCCTTCTGGCGTCCCGAGGGCGACAACGGGTTCAAGGAGGTCAATGGCAAGTGGCTGAGGCGGTACTATCGCTCGACCGGCAAACACTTCTGGATCATACAAAGCGCTCCATTTTGTTAAGTCTCCAATACACGACCGTCCAGTTTAGATTTCGTCCATGTTGGTCTTGGCCCGGTCGTCCAGGTGGCCAAAGCCATGGCCGAGGGCAAGGTGAAGCCCAGCGTCTCTGATCTCGATAGACTCATCAGGCTGGAGGAATTCTTGAGAGAGGAACGAAAAGCAGGTGAGCCCACTAAGCTCGTCGTAGAATGGATAAACCATACGGATCCGGCCAAGAAGCAAGATGGTGAGACAGGCGGGCCCGAGACCGAGGAACTATGACCAATGGCGAAATGCCGATTGCATTTCAAGACCAACTGCCAGATTAGGTCTTAACTGCCGCACTGACTCAAGAGAATCTGCAGACCGTAGCCATCTGCGAGATAGATGAAGCTGCCAGCTACAACCACATCCATGACCTCGCCCGGCCTGCCGCCGCCGCTGAGCGACCCGGTCGGCCTCAGATTCCTCTTGCCAGGTCGGCCAAGTGGTGATATAAGATGCGCGATTGCGCGCGGGCATGCGGAAGGAGGTGACCGAGACGCGCTACCTTCAGGATTCACACACAGATTGCTGTACTCAACATGGGGGAGGATCAAATGAGACAGTTAGTCGCTGCGCTGGCTCTGGCGTTGGTGTTGGTTGCTTCGCAGGCGTTCGCCGCGACTGCGGGCACGGGGTACGGCATCAAGGGTGGGCTCAGTATTGCGAGTGTCCACGGGGATGACGTTGAAAGCCCCGATTCTCGGATTGTCGGCTGCTTCGGTGGGTTCATTGAGATCCCCATAAACGAAATGATCAGCTTCCAGCCGGAGCTGCTTTATGCCATGAAGGGCGCCAAGTACACTGAAGGCGACCGCGAGTGGACGTGGAAGCTCACCTACATCGAGATCCCAATGCTCTTCAAGATCAATATCCCGACGTCGGGAGCGATCGACCCCTTCGTCGCCGCCGGTCCGGAGGTGGCCTTCAAGGTGTCATCGAAAGTGGAAGCCAGTGACCAACTCATAACCATCGAGTTGGATGACGAAGATGTGAAGGGCACCGATCTGGGAATAATCATCGGCGGCGGGATCGGTTTCCCGATGATGAACCACAGAGCTATGCTCGAGGCCCGCTATGATCTCGGGCTGACGACCATTGACAACTCCGCGTGGGAGGCCGACGTCAAGAACAACGTGATCTCCGTACTGGTGGGAGTCGCGTTCTAGCGCTTAAGGCCGACCGCTAGCCGCTGGCGCTGGTCTTCGGCGCCGGCTCATACAGTCGGGGTATCAATACCGAGGGCCCTGCCCGGCGGGGCCCTCGCCGTCTCTGCCCCGCCTTATTGACGCTGACGCTCCAAGTGGGGAGCCAGACGAGAAATCCGGAGGGCCCGCGGCTGAGGGAGAATGAACTGCGGCTGTTCCGTCGCTCCGGTCGGTGCCAGGCCAAGCAGGCGGGGCTATCCAGGCAAAGGCACTTCAGAGGATAATAGAGGACGGGTTCCGAACCTCGAAAGATGCTGCTGATGCCTACTTCAAAGCGGTACAGGATGAACGCGTGATCCGGGGCGAGCCCTGTGATCGGCTGAATGTTGTCCAACAGGAGATGATCGATACCGGCGACAGGTATGAGGTTCTCAAAGAGCTTCTGAAGGATGAGGAGTTCAGGAGGTTCAGCAGCCGGGTGCTTCTGATGCAGGAGCAGATAGGAGCGCGCCGCGGAGGGGACTCTGGCTGAGGACGGCCAGAGCCTGTGACGGAGCGGAGCTGGCGAGACCTTCCGGATAAGCCTACCTGCAAATTGCCTTGATCGCACCCCAGGTAGTGTGTTCAGTTGTTGAAGCGCCGGACCACACAATAGCCTCACTTGGTCCGAGAATGATGCCCTGACAGTTTACGTAGACTTGGCAACCTCCGACTACCATTGACGTGATCCTCGCCCGACCGATGCCGTTTGCATCCGTGACGTCAGGGCTGCCGATCACCGTGTCGTAAGAACCGCGACTTGAATAGAAGTGAACGATCTTGCCAGGAAGTACTACACCATAGCAGTCCTGGACCAGGACATAGATGCTGACTGTGTCTCCAGGGCAGGCTGAATAGTGATCAGCCCACACGATCGATGTCCCCGGACACGCAACTCCCGCGGAAGGCATCGCACAAATCAGGACTACAATCCAGGCAATCATCGCGGAGACATTCATCACTTGCCTCACCGACAATCACCTCCTCATCAGAAACGCGATATGCAACGGAGCCACGTCACCTGTACATCGCCTTGATGGTGCCCCAGGTGGCTGGCTCAGTTGCCGCACCACATTCACAGCCCGATCCAAAGGCACCAATGACGCCGCAGTTAGACCCGTCCGGATGATGGCCTGGAAGGCAGGGCGAACAGTCCTCGACCATGAGATATCCACTCCGTGTGTCGCAGAACCTTGGATCCGCGGAAAAGTCGCCGTTGACGCCACCTTGGCCTGCAATGCACCCCACCCAATCGCCGTCAGCGTTGCCATAGATATCACAGCACTTCAGAATTGGGGTGTCCGACATAGAGCAGCAGATGGCTGCTCCGTCGCCACCGAAAGCAATCAAGGTGTTCTCCAAGTTGACGTTCGAAGGTCCCTCGATAGATAGTGCGCTACCATCGCGGTGGAAGTCGTCGGCTCGATTGCCCCAGAAGGTGCAGTTGGTAATGGTAAGGTTGGACCGGTGTCCCTGAAACATATACCCCATGGCTATCGCACCACCGCGGGGCATGTGGTTACTGCTTTCAACTCGGTTGTTTATGAAGGTGCATCCGGTCAACGTCAACAAGTCAGAGTCAGAGCCCGGCTCGAAATACAGACCACCTCCGGGTCCATAACACACGTTATCCTGGAAAGTGCAGTTGACTAATTCCGCCGAACCTCCGCACCACAGGCCCCCTCCCCCAGAGCCAATGAAGGGGCTCCCACCGGCGTTCCCTGAAAACAAGCAGTTGGTCAGTCTTGAGGTGCCACCATCGATTCCGACACCTCCTCCTAAGCCTGCCCAGTTTTCGAAGAATGAGGTATTCACTATGGTCGCCGAGCTGTTATGACAGTAAATCCCTCCACCTGCATCGCCTCCGTTCCTGAGGAAAGTGCAGTTGATGACCAGGGGGCTGGAATTGGTGTAGCAGCGCAGACCTCCGCCAGGCGGTCCGATCTCTGCGCCATAGCAGTGGTTATCCCGGAAGACGCAATTGGCGATGACCGGGCAGGAACTCGTGTCACAAATCACGCCTCCGCAGGTGCCCGCTATCGTCACCCCTTCGAGCCGTGGCACTCCACGTTCGGAGGCACGAAAATAGAGAGCAGTCAGATCGTCGCCGGGTCCGGCATGACCACAATCGATCACGCAGAGACCGGGATCACCACTCTCTGAGATTATCGTTAAGGCCTTGTCGAGGCAATCCACCCCGCGGTTCTCTATGCCAGTGAATGTGCCGTTCGCAAGCAGGATGGTGTCGCCCTGAGCTGCGGCAGAGTCGACAGCAGCCTTGATCGTGGGAAGATCACCGCTCCCGTCAGGCTTGACGTACCAGGTGCGGGCGGAGGCAGTGGAGCAGTGAACCATGACCACCGCGAACAAGAGGAACATCGCGCGTCTCATGTTCTCGCACTCTCCTAAGCGGATTATAGCACACCTAACCCGGCACGCCAACGGTTTAGTGATCGGTCTGGGAGTAGATAAACCTGATTTCGCCGGGGTCTTCTCGCCAGGTCTCAATGAGCCAGTGGCCGGGCTTCTCGGGATCTGGCTTTACGACTAGGCGGGCTACCCCTTCGAACCTGACTCCGAATGGCGCCGGGTCTAACCGTGCGTGCAAGAGGCTCCACACTGCGCGAAATGTCAACTCCCAACAACCGCCATCGGCGGCCCCACCGGGCTCCTTACCGAGGAGCTCGAACGTAGCGTAAACGCAGTCGGCGCCCCGGAATCCATCCTTGCCCACAAAGTCCGGATTGAACATATTCTTGTGGATTGCGATCTCCTGGTCCCTATCCCAGTGCTCTACGGCATGCGACTGCTGGCCTCCGCCGTGCCTGTCTAGAACGGGATAGAAGAGGAAGTCCGGGGCCAGAAGGTCCGCGAGCATAGTGACATCTCGACTTCCGTAGGCCGCTCCGAGCGCTTCCAATACGGACTCCGGCTCCGGTGGGGGAGGGCTGGCTTCCCGTGTCGGACGAGGTCCGATTCCCCGTGCTGAGTGAAGCCGAGCCTCGGCCTGATTGCTTCTGAAATAGTTCTCACCCTTTTCCTGCACCTCTCGATAGAAGGCCACGATGGACTCATCGGGATCGACTGCGAGGGTCAACGTATATAGAGAGTCCTGCTTGTCGAGGAGTATGATCTGCTCTCCGCGCTCACTGATTGAGTCTCTCTCATCGTATGTATCGACCATCTCTCCCACATACCTCGGGCGTCCGGCTTCATCAAACTTGTCGAATCTCGATCTATCGATACCACCTCCATATTGGGTGGTATGGATGACGATCGCGGAGTCTCTGTAGTCTCCCTTGAGCACGCTATCCACCGCTACCCAATACACATCGATCATTGCTTTGTGGTGGTAGGTCCAGCCGTCCGTGCCGAGCGAATCCCACGATCGGAGGGTATCTGTTCGCGAAGAAATGGCGCTACCCACGATGACCAGATCTGCGTTCAGGTACATGCGAGCCATCTCATCGGACGGCCACATCAAAGTACGTGAGCCGAGGACCTGAGAAGAAGCAAGCACCAAGGAAGCGGCTGCAAGCAGACTGATTCTGCCGCGGTCACCTGCCCGGCACCAAGCGCAGGTAAACTTCAGGATCAAGAGAAGCCTTCTCATCGACTCGCGACCTTGCCGTACTCTCGTGGGTCTCTGCGCTTGAACTATACGAGTATTCTCCCCATGCGACAACTGCGAATCGCAGCGATAGTCGACACTCGAGGAGGTTGAAGATGAGCAGGAGTCCTGGATCTGTCCCGCACTATAGCGAGAAGCAGGCTCATTCGTTCAATGCCCATTGAACAAGTAGAGAGAAGCAGGCTCTTGGGCCGGTGAGGCTATAGCCTCTCGAGCGCTCGCCAGAGGTCTTTGTCCTCCACCCGCATGTGGATCTCAGTCGTGCTGATGTGGCGATGCCCGAGTGGGGTCTGGCCCAGCCTTAGGTCGCCAGCCTTGCGGTATGGTAGCGGGGCCCGCTACACACACCAGAAGACGAATTTCCCACCTGTCGATGTCATCGACATCCAGGAACTACAAGATGGTTGCTGAGGAATTCGGGGTCTCAGTCGGCGCTGTCAAGATGTGGGGCAGGTCGTTTGAGTGGAGCAGGCGGTTGCGGGAGAGAGATGCCTAGGTTGCTAAGGCGGTTGCCGAGCGGAGCATGAAAGATGGGATCGAACGTTGATAGACCGCATCGCGTTTGTGCGTAGCAGGCGACCTCTCGGCTTAGAGGTTGAGAAAGAAGACGGGTGCAAGTGCTGCGAGTGCAGCCCCGACTTGGAGCGCCAGTACCTGCAGCACCTGTCTTGGAAACCGCGGTAACCACTTGATCGCGAAGAACGCCACGATTGGTACCTCTGCAATCATGAGCAGCTGAAAGATATGGGCGGCGGTGCCCTCATCGGCCTCACGGACAGCGCCGAATATGACAACGTGAGCGAGCACCGTGGCGAGGGCTGCGAACGACATCGCCACCGGAAGAAAGGCGCTCGGATGCTTGACCATTGTTGAAAAATTCATTCGGCAGCCTCCAGAATGGGTTTCCAGCCAACGCCTCAAGAAGCGCCCCGCCACAGTCAAGTGCAAACTACTTCGCAACATGAAGTGACCTATTCAAGATCACCATCGTCGCGCATTGTCTCTACTCTAGAACGCGATCCAACTGCGGCTTATGCCGATCCGGCATAACTACGTCTATCTGGCGTTCAAGGCTGCAAGACTCGTGACGCCGCAGCAGCCCAAGTATGTCTTACGCCCGCTCTCCCTATGAACCGCGACGCACCGAGCGAGCGATGCTTGCACCACAGCCAATGCCTGCTGCGAAGAACGCTAGCTTCGCCGCCACGGAGACCTTAGGCCAGAAGACCACTGAGAACATGACGGCGAAGATAATGAACATGATTGCAGTGAATATGGGACCGCGACGACGCATGCTTTCCAACTCCCTTCAGATAATCGAGTGTCTGCTTCTCGCTCTCTTCATGGACTCGTTGATCTGACAGGCAAGGCCAGCCCGGTTAACTACGGCTTATGCCGTTTCCAGATAGCACCCTTTAGCCTACTCTTCTACTGGATGAAGCTCTACAACCGTTATCTCACCATTACCACAGTTTCAGGCACCTGTCAAAGTGCTTGCGGGCCGCGGGCAAGGTCAAAGTCACCGTCTCAGACCTGGATAGACTCATCAGGCTGGAGGAGTTCTTGAGAGAAGAGGGCAAGGCAGGGGAGCAGACGAGGACCATCTTTGAGTGGAGAGATGCCAGCAATCCGAGTGATGAGCAAGACAAGAAGGCTGGCCAACCCGAAACCGGGGGGCAATAAACAGCGGCTATCCGGTCGTCATTGCATTCTTGTGAATGTGCCCCGAATCACCTATCCGCGATAGGCCGATTCCTGGCCCGACCTCACTCCAGGTGTGCGTCCCGAGTCTCTTCAAGGGCAATCGGCTGACTCTCTCTCTGTTGCTCTCTCATTCCAACCAGCTGATTGGATACTGAGGTGAGCCCGTGCTGCAGGCCGACGAATTCCTTGCTAACGGTGTCCGTCCTCTCGGATGTCTTGCGGAGGTCATTCTCAATCTGCTTTATCTCGCGTTGCAACCGGTCGATCTTGCCCTGGAAATCCCCAGCGATTTTCCTCTGTCCCTTGTGGTGTTCCAGGTACAGAACTAGCAATAGAACAAATAGACCAGCAAGGATCGGATACTGCATTGTGCATCCCCCTTCTTACGTTTGTGGCAATTGGTTTACCTTACATTACTATCGGATCCTTTGGCCGCGGACTTGAGTAAGGGCAACGTCACTGTTTATCGTGGACCGGAAGCTCGTTGAGATGGGGCTTCTTCAAGTGGCCAAGGCCATGGCTGAGGGCAAGGTGAAGCCCAGCGTCTCGGATCTGGATAAACTCATCAGGCTGGAGGAGCTCCTGAGGGAAGAGGGCAAGGCCGGGGAGCAGACGAGGGTCATCTTTGAGTGGAGAGACGCTGGCAATCCAAGTGGGGAGCAGGACAAGGAGGCTGGCGAACCCGAGACCGAGGGATGATGAGTGAGGACTAGATACCGATTTCATTCCGACGGTGGCTGTTAGGTCACGCCCCTGCCTCCTTCAAACTTGAGTAGATATCGCAGACATCCTGTGATACAATAGTCAACACAGGTCCGCAACAGGCATGACAGAGTGTGCGCCGACCGCTGGGACAACCTGCCTATATGCCTCCGAGCGCATGCGTCTGAGCAGAGCTAAGGTCCTGGCTCTTACCCGTTTGGCAGAAGAGGCTCACGATGATTGGTACTTCCCTTTTGGCGAGGTCGCTCTTTGCCCGGAAGGTCTGCATTGTTGCGTCGATCGCTCTGAGGACAAAGATGGAATTCAAGGCAGAACACAAGAGGAGGTGAGACACGGTGTCTGACAAGAGGGGTTTTGCGGTGATTGAGCTTATGATCGTCTTTATGATCACTAACATTCCGACTGCAGTAGCGGTTCCTAACTTCATCAACATGCAGGATGGAGCGAAAGAAGTCATGGTGGTGGCCAACATGTGCACCGTCCAGCTGGCGTTTGAGGACTTTGCGGTCCAGTCGGATGGCACGTATCCCACTGCCGATAGTGATGTGTTGCCGGACGGTAAGATTTTCATAGATCTCTTGCCGGATTGGGATAACGACGGCATGGGTGAGTTTCCGAAGAACCCGTTCACCGGCGTTGACGCCACGTTTATTTGGGGCGCTGACCCCTGCACCGCGGGGGATATGGGAAATAATCCTCCCAACGGTGACATGGCCACCAATTACGCCATCAAGGGTTGCGATGCGGACGGTAACCTGCTCCCGCTCGAGCTGACACCAGATGCCGGGCCGCCGGTGGCCTACTTCGTCGCGGAACCGGTATCTGGCACGTCGCCATTGCAGGTTTCATTCACAGATGCATCATGTGGCAATATCCATGCCCGGCATTGGGACTTTGGGGACGGGAGCCAGTTTGATGGCCAGAATCCTCCCACGCAAACCTACGAGACCGAGCTCTGTGACGAGCAGTTCACCGCGATCCTCACAGTGACGGGGCCATTCGGGTCAGATGATTATTTCACGGTAATTCATGTGCAGAATCCTGCGTCCAATACCGAAGTGGCGACATGGGGTGCTATCAAGGCGACGTACAAGTGAGCATGGTGAAGCAGTCGCTTTTTGGCGATTGGGCAACCGATTACAGATTGGCTGAGAGTGAACAACACGAGGAGGCCCGGCTCCGAAAGGGACCGGCCCTCTGCTTTTGTAATAACTATCGGTGTGCGGAACCGGAAGCTCGTGGAGATGAGGCTCGTTCAAGTGGCCAAAGCCATAGCGGAGGGCAAGGTGAAGCCCAGCGTCTCGGATCTGGACAAGCTCATCAGGCTGGAAGAGTTCCTAAGAGAGGAGTGCAAGGCTGGGGAGCAGACTAAGATCGTAATAGAATGGCGGGATTATACCAATCCGAGTAAGGAGCAAGATCAAGGAACAGGCGAATCCCCGACCAAGGGAGAATGAGCGATGGCTGTCCAATTGCCCCAGCATAGAACACGAAGATGTTACCGGAGTAGGAACCCGCATCGCTGACCGAGGGACACATCCCCATGCATGACTATCTGAATAGTGCCTTGATCATGCCCCAGGTTGACGCATCGGTTGCCGTGCTGTAGTTCAACGTGACGCTCAGATCATCGATCATGATGCCGCCGCCGTAAAACTTGATGTACAACCACTCGCAGGGTTGGGTCGGGGCAAACTGGTGCTCAAATGTGCCAGGCGCGGACATTGTGCCAAAGAGAGTCCAAGCCGTTCCGTCGTACGATCGGTAGACGTCAATACTGCCCCAAGTGTCTGTCAACTCGGGAGCCTCAAATCCGATCGTAGCATCCGTTATGTTCAGCCCCGCTGCGCCGACGGGGAATCGGTAGCATAGGTGGGCGCATTCCATCTCAAACCCGCAGGAAAAGGCAAGGCATCGATCACCAAGCGAGTCCGGCAGATAACACAGAGAGCCAGAGAAGCTAAGTTCCGGGCATGGTGGCTCAGAAATACCCGAGTTGCGGTAGCTGTCAACCTGAGCCTTACTGGTGGAGAAATCATCAGAATAGTGGTAGACACCCAGGGCACCTGCCCTGCCTGACGGCAATACCAGCAGGATAGCCACAAGAAGCACTCTGATAGTAGACTCGTGTGTCCAGTGCTGCGGTCGCATATCTGCCTCCTTCTGCGGTCTGATAGCTCTTTTGAGTGGTTGCACGGTTAGTGTACCACAGGATTAGATCCATTTCAATCGGCGTTCGGCGCTTCCAAGTGGCCAAGGCCATAGCCGAGGGCAAGGTCAAGCCCAGCGTCTCGGACCTGGATAGACTCATCAGGCTGGAGGAGTTCTTGAGAGAAGAGGGCAAGGCTGGGGAGCAGACGAAAATCATATTTGAGTGGAGAGACGCTAGCAATCCGAGCGAGGGGCAGGACAAGGCTGGTGAACCTGAGACCGAAGGGGAATGAAGAATGGCCCTTTGATTGTCGCAGCCGGTGCCAGGCCAAGCAGGCCAAGGCGCTTCAGAGTATACCGGAGGACGGCTTCAAGGGCTCAAAGACCTTTGAAATAGAGCTCTCAGATAAGGTCTGACACCAGAAGTCATGTCAACATCGAGGCTCACCTGCTTAATGGGAGTGTTTTGCCCCCTTGACCTGGGGACGCCATGGGGGTCAAGCGCTTGTGTCCCTCTGATAGATCGAGTTCTTTAATCTGCTGGCCGTTTTCAAGGAATCTGATCTTGTGATAAACCGCATCAGTCATGACAATGATGGGGATGGCTGCATACCAACCGATGTTCTCACGGATGAGAGTGCTGGTGTATTGAACATCGAGAGTTTCGGCACGAATGCGGACTGCCTTGACTGTCAAGTCATAGTAATCATTGCTGTATTTAACAATTGAAATCGCGCTCTTAGTGGAAAAGTCAGCTGAAGGAATGGTGTCGCGTGTATTGTGATCAAATATGAAGAAGAACAGTGAGTCGAATGCGATCTTGCTGGTTGTGTGGAAGAAGAATGTAGTATCAGATTCGGCCGTTGGCCCACAATAGGAATATCTGTCATAAACCTCGTAGGGTACGGGGATTGATACTGTCGCTATCCCGGTCGTGTCATCGACCGCGCCTTCGGTGTCCTTGACCTCCAGTCTTATCGTCTTCGTCCCCGGCGTGCTATACTGGTGGCTTGCTGTCTTTGCCGTGGACCAGTCCGTGTCCCATGTCCCATCGTTCTCCCAGTCCCAACGTACCTGAAGGGCGGATACGGGGTTTTCCGTATCAGATGAACTAGACGCGTCAAACTGGAAGACCGTCGCGGTCGTGCCCGACGTGGGGTTAACTGTGAAGGATGCTATCGGTGCAGTGTTGCCGTACGAAGTGGAAGCTAGATTAGAGGTGTACGTTATCCCGCACCGACGATCCACCATCGTGATGTAAACGAAAGGAGGTGGCGCCTGCTCTTTAGGCAAAGCAAACCAAATCCCATCAAGATGCTCTGCAGACGTCAGCCCACAGAACCCGGACAGGTATCCCCCATCCTGATTGTATATGTCCACCCAAGTCCTAGACGCATTCGAGTTCAAACCACACGGAGGCAGGTCAGGAGCAACCTCAAAGAGAGCACTGGGAAAAACAGACCGATTGTTGACAGTCATGTAATATCTGGTCCACCACTCGCCACTCCACTCATAATCCTCTTTCCTGGTCACCTGCAACTGGGGAATGGGCAAGTCGGGATAGCATGCGAAACCACCAGCATTTACGGTCTGGGTTGTGTCATCGCTCAGCCCCCCTGTGTCCGTCACCTCCAGATTGATCGTCTTCGTCCCTGCTGTCCCGTACTGATGGCTCGCCGTCTTCGTGGCAGACCACTGGGTATCCCAAGTACCGTCATTCTCCCAGTCCCAACGTACCTGGAGAGCGGTCATCGGGTCCTCGGGGTCAGAGCAGGACGAAGCGTCAAACTGGAATAGCGTGTCCGTTGTCCCCGACGTCGGATTCACCGTGAACGATGCAGTGGGGGGTGTATTCGGGTTCTCACAACTATCCTTACTGCAGCTGAGAAGCAGCACCATCAACGCACACACAAGAACGACAACAACGCCTCGACGCGTCGTGGGCATCCGAATTCTCCTTCCGCTGACACTGATACACATCCCTATGCCCAAGGCCTATCGCTGAGGGCAACGGTTCAAGAGTCGTAATTCATGTCGCCAGCTGTGTCAAACTCGCTTGAGATTGAGCGTACCACGCCGCATATCTACTCGGCAAGCGTTTCCTGTCCATCTCTGGCCGTCGCATCGAACGGGGCGTGAGGAACCTGAAGATTATTGAAATGGGCCTTCTTCAAGTGGCCAAAGCGATGGCCGAGGGCAAGGTGAAGCCCACCGTCTCGGATCTGGATAGACTCATCAGGCTGGAGGAGTTCCTGAGGGAGGAACGAAAAGCAGGTGAGCAGACAAAGCTCATCGTGGAATGGATAGACCATACCGATCCGGCCACGAAGCAAGACGAGGAGGCTGGCGAACCCGAGATCGAAGGACAATGAGTGATGGCGAGATGGCAATTTCATTCCGAGGGTGGCTGTGGGGTCAGGCCTTGGCTGCCGGACCCATCAGCGTGCGTGGGTCACTACTTCGCTCACCGCAGGAAGTTGCGAAAGTCGTCCTGTATGGTACACCAGGAGTTGTTCCTGCGGCAGCAGGAGGGCATGAACCCCGCAGAGTCACCATGTCCCACCGTCACCTCTCCTTCAGATTCGAGTAGATATCCTGGATATCCTGTGCTATACTGGTTAACCCGGGTTGGCAACAGGCACGACAGAGGTTGCATCGACTGCTGCGACAACTTGCCTAGACGACTCCCGGCGCATCCCTCTGAACAGAGATAGGGTGTTAGCCTTACACCTTCGGTGTAGGAGGTTCACGATGAGTGGTTCTACCTTTTTGGCGAGGTCGCTCTGTATTGGGAGAGTATGGGTTGTTGCGTTGATCGCTCTGAGTATCGGTTTCTTGAGTGTCGCAGGGGCGAGGGGAGAGGGCTCGATCGTAGCGTGGGGATGGGATGGCTACGGTCAGTGCGACGTGCCTCCGCCAAACACCGGGTTTGTGGCTGTGGCGGGCGGTGAAGACCACAGTCTTGGTTTGAAGTCTGATGGCTCAATCGTAGCGTGGGGAAGGAACGACTATGGTGAGTGCAACGTGCCTTCGCCGAACACCGGGTTTGTGGCTGTGGACGGTGGTGGCTGGCACAGTCTTGGTTTGAAGTCTGATGGCTCAATCGTAGCGTGGGGAAGGAATAACTATGGTCAGTGTAACGTGCCTTCGCCGAACACCGGGTTTGTGGCCGTGTCAGGCGGCTGGTATCACAGTCTTGGTTTGAAGTCTGATGGCTCGATCGTAGCTTGGGGATGGAACGCCTACGGTCAGTGCAACGTGCCTGCACCGAACGCGGGGTATATGGCTGTGGCGGCCGGCGCACTTCACAGTCTTGGTTTGAAGTCTGATGGCTCAATCGTAGCTTGGGGAGACAATTACTATGGTGAGTGCAACGTGCCTTCGCCGAACACCGGATTTGTGGCTGTGGACGGTGGCTGGCACAGTCTTGGTTTGAAGTCTGATGGCTCAATCGTAGCGTGGGGAAGGAACAACTATGGTCAGTGTAACGTGCCTTCGCCGAACACCGGGTTTATAGCTATCGCGGCTGGCGGGACGCACAGTCTTGGTTTAGAGTCTGGTGGCTGGATCGTGGCCTGGGGACGCAACGATGAGTTCAACGTGCCTTTGCCGAACACCGGGTTTATAGCTATCGCGGCTGGCGGGCAGCACTGTCTTGGCATCAAGTGCAGTCCGTCCCGGAGCGAACCGACTACCTGGGGTGCAATCAAGGCGATGTACAAGTAGGGCGGAGTGAGTCTGTCCTGTGCTGGTGATTGAACTGTCACTCGCAAACGGGTCTAGAACTTAACACGGTCAAGAGGTCCGGCTGTGAAAGGGCCGGGCCTTTGCTTTTAGAGGACATTCGAAGGGCTGTGCTTCCGAAGAGAGCGAGGATTGCGGAACCTCAATCTCGTCCCGGTCGCAAAGGCCATAGCCGAGGGCAAGGTGAAGCCCAGCGTCTCAGACCTGGACAAGCTCATAAGATTGGAGGAGTTCTTGAGAGAAGAGAGCAAGGCTGGGGAGCAGACGAAGATTATCTTCGAGTGGAGAGATGCCAGCAATCCGAGTGAGGGGCAGGACGAAAAGGCAAGCGGGCCCGAGACCGAGGGATGATGAACTGTGGCGGTCCAATTGTCGCGACTTGATCTGATAGACAGACCCCAAGCGGGATAGCTGTCAGATTAAGTACTAGCTTCCACACTATAGAGGCACTTTGACAAATGAGATTCACCAAGATATGCTATCCCGTCGACGAATGCTCAATCTCAAGACCGAGAATCCGGTGCGCCCACTGTCGACCAACGGCCTGCAGACGGGCCTAGTTACCGTGATGCGGCGAGTATGACCGCAGACAAGGAGACATGAGATGGTTAAGCCAATGGTTTGGCTATCCATAATGGGCATCGTGAGTCTCGCGATAGCGGGCTGTATGAGCCGAAGCGCCTCCCGCCCCACTATCGGTGCTTCGCCCGATGAAGGCAATTCCCCCGCTGACACCGTGTCGCCAGGAGCCAAACACACCGTGTTCAATGAGGTTGACACGGAACCGTTACTGCTCGAATCGGCAGAACCCAGCTATCCAGCGGCGGCGAGAAAGGCCCATGTGCGCGGGACTGTCTACATCATGGCAACTATCAACGAGACCGGGAAGGTGATAGAGGCATGGGTTAGCAAATCGGTTGATCCTGCTCTCGATGATGCAGCACTCGCAGCTGCATACAAGTATCGATTCACCCCTGCACGACTCAATGGGATTGCAGTGAAGGCGACAGTGACGTTGCCTTTCAGGTTCATGTAACACGATTGGACCACTGCCCGGCCGCTAACGCAATATGGATAAGTGTACATCTTTGGACGGGAGGAACCAGTGACATCACGGTGCCGCATCCTGTTGGCAGCGTACGTAGGGGGCGCCATCATACTCGGGCTGGTTTGCGTTCAGCTAATGTGCCGCCCGGATATGGAGTGGCGGTGGAATCAATTTCACAGGGTGGGGCGAATGAGTCTCGTCGGCAAAGCGGCGCCCGATGTAGCGGTGAGGACGCTCGATGGGGAGTACTGGCAGCTCCGGGACATGAGAGGGAAAGTGGTCGTGCTCGACTTTTGGGCGACCTGGTGCGGACCCTGTAGACGGATCATCCCACGCCTGAGGGACCTCCATCAGCGCTTTGGCTCACGGCCTGACTTCGCGATTGTGGGTGTCGCTTTGGAGGATGATCCCCGGGCTGTGGGCGAGCGCGCCAGAGCTGATGGGATGGCTTGGCTGCAGACCTGCGAAGAGAGCGCTTGGGGGAAAGGCGCCGCCAAGGCTCTTGGCGTGAAGGCCATACCCTGCGTGTGCGTAGTCGACAAGCTCGGTAAGATTGTGGGCTATAACATAGAGCGGACACTCGAGCAGGTGGTTAGCCGCGCCCTTGGACTTGAGGCCTCCGACACTACTCGCGCCGCGCTCATGCCCGGCAGGTGAATCCATCGACTTAGCGGTTTCCATGGCGAACCCTCTTCCATGGCGGGCAGTACCCCACCATCGTGTTGTTCTCGCCTCTCGGATCCGCGGAGTTGTCCCCTGTCTGGGCTCGGCAGTTCCTTTGTTCACCGGCAGTGGTATCCCTGATCACGCTCATTATTGGCGCGCATGCCAGGCGTCCGAGAGTCGACCCACAAACCTGGTCCTCTGCGGTATGGCTGACCTTACCTCATTGAAGGCCTCCAAAACGCCTTCCACGAACCCGCCTGGCAACCCCCTGTGACCACGGAACTCTACGTTGGTAGAGGTGGTGGTGCGATTATCAGTTGTGTCTATTGGTGGCCGTGTCTTGGCAGTACCTGGATAATCTTGCTGTCTTTGGTTGACTCCGGCAAATTTGTGTGATAAACTGCAATTTCTAAAGCATCTGTACGCAACAGGGCAGCGCGAGCGACGGGACGCTCTAATGAACATTTTGCAGGCACATCGATGCTGTCAACTAATGCCTGGCTGCTGGCTGTGCCGGGCGGGCTTGTCTTGGCTCATCCTGTGTATCCCCCACCAGAAGGGACGGCTCCACACATCGATCAGGTGCAGCAGGTCCCGACCGGGGATGGCTAATCCCATCGAACTTACCTTCACAGTTCCCGCAATCCTCGGGGCGTCAGAGATCCGACTGCAAAAGGCGGCGCGTTTGAGGGTCACTCGAAGTCCATCACTTGACATCGTGCGAACAAGGAGGTCGGCGAAGGGGGGGATGCTTAGATGGTTCGCTTTGCAGGAAAGAAGGCCCAGGGTCTTCAGCATTCTTGCCTTGGATGACGTCACGTTGGGTTCACTCATGGATGACAGTTAAGTCGATCCGGCTGGCCTCCAGGAGGAACATGGAAAGGAGTCTACAATGAGAATCGGCAGAATCCTGTCTCTGCTCACCTTGGTCGTTCTGAGTACCGCTGTTGCGAATGCGTTCGCGACCGATTGCCCGTCATTCGTTCTCAGTGACAACAACGTTATGGGTCTGTTTTACCAGCCCGGTACGCCCGCGACGCTTTGGGTTACTAGTGCCCCGGACATCTATAATGCCGATGTCTGCAAAATCTGGCAGCTCAATGCGACGGATGGTACGGTGCTCAGAGAATCTGGCAGATTCGCGTACAACGGCCGCGGGATCTGTTATGCTTGGGGTAGTCTGTGGGTGGTGGACGCCCTGCAAGATGTCGTCCACGAGCTTGATCCTGCGGATTTCCACGAGAAGAGCAGATTCTATACGCCGGGAAGTGAGCCTTGCGGCATCACATTTGACGGAACCTACCTCTGGCTCACGGATCCGTGGTATGGGCGGATCTATAAACTGACCAGCAGCGGTACTGTGGTAGGTGGTTTCAGCTTCGGTAGTAGTGGCTACTACTGGGCGCTGGATTGGGACTTTGACGGTGGGGGGATGTGGACGAACTCTTCGGCTACTCAACTCGGTCACCACACGGAAGCCGGCGTGTGTGATGACACATATCAAGTGACGTGTCTTCCAAGTGGGAGCCAGATTGCGGATCTGGCGATTGGCTCCGGGGTCTGGTACGTGTCGACTTTCACGAACTCCATCTATCGTGTACCCCCTCCACCAGATCAAGCGGATATAGATGTCAACCCAGATGTTCTCAATCCGAGAAGTGGTGGCCGATGGATAACGTGCTACATTGAGTTGGCCGAGGGTTATGATCCTGCAGACATAGATGTGTCCACGGTTATGCTCAACGAGACAGTCCCCGCAGAGATGGCACCTACAGCTGTTGGTGACTATGACGGAGACATGATTCCAGACTTGATGGTGAAGTTCTCCAGGTCGGCTGTGATCGAAATCCTGCCCGGCGGTGAGCATGTGGAGGTGCGCGTAAGCGGCGAGGTAGCAGGTCAACCTTTTGTCGGCACTGACACGATCCGGGTGCTGATGCCCAAGGTGACCTATCCGAAGGGTGGAGAGGTCCTTGAGATCGGTCATGAGTGCACGATCACCTGGGAGATTCCCGCAGGTTGCAGGTCTGAGTGGTATGACGTCTACTATACGTCAGATGATGGATCCAGTTGGAACCTCGTTGCCGGGGAGGTGTTAGGCACTTCGTGTGCTTGGGTCATCCCTGATGTTGCATCTGCTCAGTGCCGCGTATTGGTCGAAGCGCATGATGCCATCGGCACTATGGGATACGCCATCAGTGACCAGACCTTCATTGTGAGCAGTGCCGGAGCACCCGGGGATGAGGCAATTCCGAAGTGCGTTGCCTTTTACTCGACGGGCCGCAATCCCTCGACTCAAGGCGGTGTGTTTCAGTTGGACCTGCCGAAGGCTTGTCACGTGAAGGTCGCGATTCAGGATGTTTGTGGCAGGCAGGTCAGGGAGTTGATAGATGAGGCAAGATCGGCAGGCTCTTACCCAGTACAATGGGATGGGAGGGATGGTCTTGGAGCCGGAGCCCCACAGGGTATCTACTTCATCCGTGTTGAGGCTGGCCAAGACGTGGCGACCGGCAAAGTAGTGATTGTCCGGTAGTATCCAACGCAAAGGTACAGCTCAAGGGCCGGGGCATGAGCCCCGGCCCTCTTCCTACTCTGCTTGCCCGACCAGAAAACACCAACACAGTGTAGCGCCACCGTCGATACGGTTTCTTGAACGGAGCCGCAGGCGGGTTCGACTCCAGATACTTCAGACATTATTTTAAGTGATTGCTGTAACTCCTTCGTATAAGCACAGTAATGCGAATAAGAAAAGTAGACCGAACTAGACCAAAATAGACTTTTCTGCGGAGATTCTCAAAAGTCTAGTGAAAACGACCGAAAATGGGGGGTACGAAGGGCCTGGACGTAGTTGGTGAGTCTACTAATTCATTGGCACATCAAGAGTTGCGGGAGCGGATCAATTCACTATACCATGGTCTACTTTTCACTATACTTTGACTATACTTTTGGGCCAGTTCAATAGACTTTTGGGCCTTCAAAGTATACTTTTCAGGCGGCAGGACTACAGCTTTTCCAGTGCTCTTCGAAGGGCCTTATCCTCGACTCTTGCGTAAATCTCCGTGGTGGTGATGTGCTTGTGACCGAGCGCGGTCTGGACAAGCCGGAGGTCACCACTTTGCCTGTACAGGTTCATGGCAAACGTGTGGCGCGTCGAGTGGACAGTGAGGTGGCGCTCGATCCCCGCCCTATCGAGCCAGTGCTTGAAACGTAGCTGGACTTGGCGGGCACACAGGTGACCGCCGCTGCGAGAGGGGAAGAGAGGGTCGTTAGGGGCAAGACGCGACGCCCGGATGTACGGCTTCAGAAGCCTGCGGACCCGCGACGTCAGGTAGATGGACTGTCTGGCCCCGCCCTTGGCTCTGATCTGCGCGGTCCGCTGGCCAAGGTTGACATCGCGGACCCTCAGTTCGATTGCCGACCCGAGCCTAATGCCGGTATGAAGCAGGAACGCGAATAGGGCGTGATCGCGCTCGGCAGCCTGGCCCTCGGCCGCTCGGACTATCGATATGAGCCGCCGGGTCTCCCGAGCGGTCAGGTGCATCGGGATCTTTGGCTCGGTGCGTCCATTCTTGATGAGTCTCGCCGGGTTCGCCTGAAGGTGCCCCGCATCGGTGAGGAATTTGAAGAACACTCGCAGCGCTGTCTTGGTTCGGTTGACGGATATCGCGGGCCTCGTTACCGGGTTGTCGGAGGTCAGAAATCTGGCAAGAGTGTCGGGGGTGATTCCCTCGACGCCCGGGTCCGCATGCAGCCAGCCCTTGAACTTCTCAAGGTCACGGAGATAGGCACGGCGAGTGTGCTCGCTCTTGCCATCTGCTCGCAGCTGTGTATCGAATCTCGCGATCGCCGTGGAAAGCCTCAACAGGCACCTCCGTAGTAGTGGCCTGTGTACATGAACGCTCTGGCGGCAACGCGAGTCAACGCGATTCTCTACAGTCGGACCGAATCCGGCTTGTAATCCTCACATCCTGTGGTATAATATAGCTCATTCAGGGGTGAGTTCTCGGACCTTCTGCCGACGGAAAGGAGCTGCCATGAGATCGCTTCGCAAGATCCTGTTCCTGCTGACCGTTGCATGTCTGTACGTCCTTGGGTGGGCCATGTCCGCAAATGCCTTTGGGGGCTTCATAGAGAACCGAGGTCAAGTTGACTCGCGGGTGAAATACTACTGCCCCGGTTCGCGAGCCGCGGTCTATTTTACTCAAGGGGCGGTAGTGATTGACCTGAAGGAGGAGATGAGGAACCCGCAAGGTCGGGGACCTCACGAGATGCCATACGAGGAGCTGAAGGCAGAGGTTGCCGACTCAATGGTTCAGAAGGGTTGCGCCATCTACGTCCGGTTCGACGGTGCGAACCCTTCCCCCGTGATTGAGGCGCGTGGCGAGATCGAGACCAAGTACAATTATTTCCTTGGTAATGATCCTACTAGGTGGCAAACCGAGGTGCCTGCGTATGGCGAAGTTGTGTATCGTGATGTATGGCCGGGTGTAGACTTGGTGTTCAGGGAGGATGCGGGAGGGGGGCTTACCTACGAGGCTGTGCTTTCGCTTGGCGCGGATGCCCAGATGGTGCAGATCCGGTACGAGGGTGCTGACCATGTGGTAGAGGAACCTGACGGTACTGTCCTTGTGGAGACACCAGTGGGCTCGCTGAGGGAAGAGCGTGCGGTGGTTGGTGGCAGCGTAGGCATCTTCATGTTCGCGCGGGGTAATGATGAGCCTCTTGAGAGTGTTGGCTCGACTGCTCCGGAGGACAACCACTCTTCACTTCTCTGGAGCACGTTCCTGGGTGGGGGCAGCGAGGACGACGGGTACTCACTGGTTCTCGACGCATCGGGCAACCCCATCATCACTGGGCATACATTCTCTTCCGATTTCCCGACAACGCCCGGGGCTTATGACACATCCCACAATGGCGCTGAGGATGTCTTTGTGGCAAAGCTTGCTGCCTCGGGCAGTACCTTATTCTGGAGCACGTTCCTGGGTGGGAGCAGCGACGAGTACGGGGTGTCACTGGTTCTCGACGCATCGGGTAACCCCGTTGTCACTGGGCGGACAGTGTCTACCGATTTTCCAACGACGCCCGGGGCTTATGACACATCGTTCAACGGGAGTGATGGCGAAGGCGATGTTTTTGTGGCAAAGCTCTCTAGCTCCGGCAGCACCTTAGTCTGGAGCACATTCCTGGGTGGGAGCAGGTATGACTACGGATGGTCGCTTGCTCTCGATGAGTCTGATAATCCAGTCGTCACTGGATATACAGGCTCATCCGATTTCCCGACGACGCCCGGGGCTTATGACACATCCTTCAGTGGCTATCCTGATGTCTTTGTGGCAAAGCTCTCTGCCTCGGGTAGCACCTTACTCTGGAGCACGTTCCTGGGTGGGGGCAGCGCGGACGAAGGCGAGGACAGAGGGTACTCACTGGTTCTCGACGCATCGGGTAACCCCATCGTCACCGGAGTGACATGGTCTTCCGATTTCCCGACGACGCCCGGGGCTTATGACACTTCCTTCAATGGGGATTGCGATGCCTTTGTGACAAAGCTTTCTAGCTCGGGTAGCACCTTACTCTGGAGCACGTTTCTGGGTGGGAGGAGCTGCGAAGAGGGGTACTCACTGGTTCTCGACGCATCGGGTAACCCCGTCGTCAGTGGAGCGACCTTGTCATCCGATTTCCCGACGACGCCCGGGGCTTATGGCACATCCTACAATGGCGGCTGGTGCGATGTCTTTGTGACAAAGCTCTCTAGCTCGGGTAGCACCTTACTCTGGAGCACTTTCCTGGGTGGGAGCAGCTACGAGTACGGGTACTCACCGGTTCTCGACGCATCGGGTAACACCGTCGTCACTGGATATACAGGCTCTACCGATTTCCCGACGACGCCCGGGGCTTATGACACATCCCACAACGGCTCTTACGATTGCTTTGTGGCAAAGCTTTCTGCCTCGGGCAGCACCTTACTCTGGAGTACGTTCCTGGGTGGGACGGGCGGCGACTACGGGTATTCACTGGTTCTCGACGCATCGGGCGACCCCGTCGTCACTGGAGGGACAGAGTCCTCCAATTTCCCGGCGACATACAGGGCGTATGATTGGTCGTGGAATGGTGACTGGGATGTCTTCCTCGCCAAGTTGCTACCTAACCGAAGAATGGTGCCACGTTTGATGTCGGAGGATGGCGGCAACGATGTCGTCGTCTCCGAGATTGAGACATCTGTGGCTGCAATCTTACCTGCGCAGACAGCTGAGTTCACAGGTTTGTTGCCGAGCGCGCCTGATCCGTTCTCCCACTCGATGTCCATCCGTTACCTGCTCGCTCAAGAGACGGATGTGGTTCTCGAGGTTTTCGACTTTCAAGGACGGTTGGTCGCAAAGCTGTGCGCTGGACGCTACGGGGCGGGATACCACAGCGTGACGTGGGCGGGACGCGATGAGGGCAGTCGTCGTGTGGCTCCGGGGATCTACTTCATCCGGTTCCGGGCGGGAGATAAGGCCGAGAATGGGAAGGTTCTGTTGCTGCGATAGAACTCCTCCGCATGGAGTCTGGCTCCTACCGGGCGACCAAGAAGGTCGTAATGCTCAGGTGAGGGCTCCTCCCCCGATAGTGTTTGAAAGAAGTCCTGCGCAGTCCGCGGGCAGCAAATTCAGTATTGTGTCCCCAAATCAGTGCAGGAGGACGAGCTTTCGCGTCTCGGTCTTGGCGCCCGCCTGGAACTTGCAGAAGTAGATGCCCGGACCCAGCTTCGCTGCGTCAAGTCCACACTGGTATTCGCCGATGGGTCTGACACAATCGACAAGCGTTGCGATCTTCTTACCTGCTACGTCGTATAGCGCTATGGTCAAGCGAGCAGCTTCCGCGACCGAGTATCGAATCGTCACCTTCTCACCAAACGGGTTGGGATAGATTCGGCTGAAGCCCGATATACCAGCCCCACCGTGATCGCCGTCAACGGCAGCGTCGGCAGCGAGCATCCGGTCGGCAAACTCGGGCCTGTCGATGAAGGGATTCCGATTGTGCTGCAAATCGCAGATGGCGCCGTTTCGGTCGATCTCCTTCTGGCTCACCGGGTCTTCAGCGTTCCACTCGAGCAGCATGTTGACCGCCCAAGGCTTAAGCTCGGCGCCGTCGGTCATCGGACCTCCGGGCCAGCCGGCGTCCTCAGTGTAATACCTGGTGGACATATAGAAGTAGGTGCGCGCAAGATCGCCCTTGTACTCATCAATCGGGTCGAAAACGATTCCCGAGTAGCCGGGATATGAGCACGGCCCGCGCTCGCTCCCATTGAGCAATGTCCACTCCGGGACAGCGACCTCGCCGTACGGGTAGTTGCCGCGGTTGCCATTTACATGAGCATCGGTCGGATAGAGGTGGAACAAGTCGCAATACATGGGACTCACCTCGCCACCGAACCAGCTCTTGGGCCAAGAGTGCTCCCGCGTGTAGCCTTCACCCTCCTGCCCCCCGACTCCGCCTGCATCCACGCCGAGGGTGTACTCGTAGAACTGGGGCCCACCGGGAACATCGGAGTACATGTCCCACACCTTGCCATTGGGCTTGACGTCAGTCGTGGCGTAGGCCGTCCAGGCGTAATCGTAACCGTACACCGTATGGTTCTTGATGATATTGTGAAGCGCAGCCTTGAGGTCGTCGCCAAAGAGGCCCTCGGCGCTGTCGTAATAGCCGGCAGGGATGGCATTCTCGACATAGCTGAAATCGCGAGTGCCACCCACGAGCACATTGCCATAAAGATCGGCGACACCGCTTACCTCAAGCGAGTAGCCTCCCGGGGACATCGCCGACACGGTAAGGAGCACCTGGTCGGTGTGGCTCCCGCAGATCGCGGCGCCTCCAACATCAAGACCCGTGATCGTGTAGTTGCCGGCTACCTCGGCACTGGTCTCAGCCACGGCCTCGGTGAAGGTCACGAGAACCGTAGTATCGCTCAAGTCCGTCACATAGTAGATGGCCGGTGGCGAAGCATCTCCTGTCCACCGGATGTCGCTCGCAGACCTGGGCTCGATTTTGAAACGGCCGTACCGGTAGTTCAGCGGACCTGCCACGTCGTATGCGGTCCCAAGCGTGGGCGTGAAGCGATAGCCGAGGCGGTCAACGTAAGCGGGGCCGCTCCCGTCATTCACCTGCCATTCGCCGTAACCCACGTCGACGCACGTACAGACGGTGCTCTCCACCTTGATGAGCACGCCCTCGTAAACTTCAGACGTGGCCGCGACGGTCGAGACCATGACGGGCTCGGGTACGGCCGCTCCCGGGGTGTCGCTGAGGACGATTGCACCCGTGAGAAGAGTGTTCCCCGGATATCCCAGCCCGGCGCTCTCGGTCACAGTGCCTCGTACGGTGACCGAATCCCCGACAGCCGGCAGGGAGGTGCTTTGGACCCACAGACCCGTCCAGGGCCCCGCCCCATCCTGGATCACAAGGTAGGAACCGTAGCGCGCAGTCACGACGCCGTGAGTGATCACCGCCTTGCCGCCATATGGCGACACTGATGCTTGGCCTTGGACTTCGTAGATTGTGAGCTCATAAGGAAGCGCATAGTTTTGGACAGCCGAGGTGCTTGTGGCTGGGGCCGAGTTCATCGCCCGCACCTTGTAGTAGACAGTGGTGCCGGCTGATTGCCCCGGCACAGGCGTGCTCGTCCTATAAGTACTTCCCGACCACACCGAGATAACGATTTCGTTCGGAAGTGACGATGGGGCAGTGCCCCAGAAGAGACTCACCGACGTGATGGTGAGTGTGTCGGTAACAACGGCGAGAACGTTCACGTCTTCACCGGCAACCGGATTTGCGGGGTCGGTGTGAACGTAAGTGATCGTAGGCCCTGGAATCGGAGGTGTCGTGCTATGAGTTCCCGGTGAGGCGTCTGTTGCGAGATCGACGGGTATGGAAGTCCACTCTGACGGTGTATAGGTCGTGTCGGGAGAAACTATACCGTACTGGCGTGTGTAGTCAGAATTCTCAAAGGCGGTGCCCGTCACCACGGCGTAATCCATGACCGCCCCCGCAGAGTCCAGAAGTTTCGCGCCATCGCCCACCTTACCATTCCAGAGGCCATTGTTGCTGGACCAGGCCTCGTCGGGAAAATCCACATGAAAGACCGCGACCGTCGTCTGGTCGCCTGCAACCAAGGCTTCACCAGATTCTATGAGGCCTGAAAGATGCCAGGTGAAGATGTCACCACCATTCCCAACGGCGACCAGAGTCCAACCGGTCAGATCGGCGGCTTCAGATCCTGAGTTATAAATCTCGATGAAACGGTCTGTGGTGTAGTTCAATCGGGGATCGCACATTTCAGACATGAGAATGCCCGCTCGGGCTCGTGGTGCTGCGAGGCCTGCCAACAGCGAGGTGACCACAAATAGCAGAATAAGAGATTTCCTCATGACGACCCCTCCGGATTCGGGTGCGAAATGCGTCTCACGCTCAGACCGGTGGTTGCGCCGATCACTTTGATCGGCGCTGTGCCTTGACCATCTCGACTGACCGCTTGATTTGTTATCTGTTATCTTAGGCGATCCGTGATATTGAATATTATACACTGTTTGGGGGCGGCCTGCCAGGAAAAGCGGTCCAGCTGTGTCAGCGGTTGAATCAAGAACAGCCAGTGCGGGTGGTGAGTAGCAGGTGCTTGCGAGGCAAGAAACCGCAGCTTAGGATCGATCCTGTGCGAGTCCGGACTCTTTGGGGACGCGCACTCACGAGTTATTCAAATTTGACTTCATCGCTTCACACTATCAATTATCGTGTCATCCCGAGCCGCCTTCGCGCCTCATCACCCCTCACGACTTTGCTTTGTCCATGAAGACGCTGAGGAAATCGATGGGAATCGGGAAAATCGTCGTTGAGTTGTTCTCGGTCGCGATTTCTCTGAGGGTTTGGAGGTACCTCAGCTGAATTGCCACAGGATATTCCCCGATCACCTTGGCTGCTTCCGCAAGCTTCTCAGCGGCCTGAAACTCACCGAGCGCATTGATAATCTTGGCTCGTCTTTCTCTTTCCGCCTCGGCCTGCTTTGCCATGGCCCGCTTCATCTCGTCAGGCAGATCGACGTGCTTCACCTCGACATTGGATACCTTGATTCCCCATGGGTCGGTGTGCCGGTCCAGTATCGTCTGGAGCTCGGAGTTTATCTTCTGGCGGTTGGCAAGGAGATCGTCGAGTTCGGCCGTGCCCAGCACGCTCCTCAGGGTCGTCTGCGAAAGCTGC
>JAZDEY010000029.1:0-10131 GCA_043808325.1 Candidatus Eiseniibacteriota bacterium | reverse complement strand
GCGCCGGAGGGGGCCGGGGGGGGGGCTTGTCCCCCCGCCAATTACCCTTTCCGGCGCGGGCCCCCCGCCCCCGCCACGGCCCATAAACGCCGAGGGGGAGACGCGAGCCCTTGACTCAACCGTCTCCCCCATCTGCTATCGGCACAGCTTGTCTAAGCTGCTCCTTTAAGCTGCGATCTCTATTTGGAGATCACGATCTTCCGAGTCACTTCCTCCTCGCCAAGGCGCAGCCTCACGAAATATATGCCTCGGCCGGAGATGCCGTGCCATTCCACCTTGTGATAGCCCTCGGGATAGTCTCCCTGGGCGAGCCTCGCGACCTTGCGGCCCGACACATCGAACACATCCATTTCGATCTGCCCCTTGGTGGGCAGCCCGAACCTGATGGTTGTGCTCTCACCGAAAGGATTCGGCGCGTTGCCCGAAATCACAAGACGCTCGGGGATCTCTTTGCCTCCAGTGACCCCTGAAGCCGGATCGTAGAGCTCGAAATCGGCATTGCTCAGGTCAGCTCCGCTATTGCCGGCAGCGTCGTAGCCGATCACCTTTATCCGCGCTTCAAGCGTGCTACCGGACTCAACAAGCCACGAGTAGATGCCGTCGTTTGCTTCCCCCGCAGCCAGGGTATCGGGGAAGGCCGCGCCCCCGTCGGAGGAGAGCAAGATCGCTATTGCGGTGATGCCGATGTTATCGGTAGCCGTCCAAGTGATGTCATAGGTGCTCCCGATGTCCCAGATCTCACCGCCGTTGGGCGCTGTCACGGTGACTGTTGGCGGCGTGGTATCGACCATTTGGAAGTTGGCGTTGCTCATGTCCGCGTTGAGATTCCCGGCGGCATCATAGGCAATCACCTTTATCCGCGCGGTCGTAGTGGGCGGCGGGGGCACCTGCCAGTGATAGATCCCATCGTTGACCTCGCCCTTCGCCAGGGTATCGGGGAAGGTCATCGCACCGTCTCGAGACAGGATCAGGGTTATTGAGGCGACACCCACGTTATCGGTCGCCGTCCAGGTGATATCAAAGAAGCTGTCGATGGCCCAACCCTCGCCACCGTTGGGAGCATTCAGGGTAACCGCCGGCGGGGTGCCATCGAAAATCTGGAAGTTCGAATTGCTAGCGTCCGCACCACTGTTCCCGGCGGCATCATAGGCAATCACCTTTATCCGCGCAGTCGTGCTGGGTGGTGAGGGCACCAGCCAAGGATACACACTATCGTTGGCCTCGCCCTTCGCCAGGGTATCGGGGAAGGTGGTCCCGCCGTCCCGGGACAGGACTATGGTGATCGAGGTCACACCAACGTTATCGGTTGCCGTCCAGTTGATGTTGTGGGTGCTTCCGATGCCCCAGCTCTCGCCACCGTCCGGAGCATTCACTATGACCGTTGGCGGCGTCGTATCGCCTACTTCCTGAACCGTCGCCGATCCCTCATAAGGAATGTAATTGTGCTTGGTGACCGTCACATACATTGTGCCCGTGGTCGTGGGCGAAGGATTGAAGGTCGCAATGCCCGAGCCATTGGTATCCTGCACCAGATAAACTTCCGTCCCCTTCCACAGGCAGACGGTGGCGCCGGCAAGCGGACTCCCGCCCGATGTCACTGTCACAATGTAGGTCGAGGGCGCCTTGGGCAGTGTAGCGTTGTGGACCACACTCAAGGACGCTGCGGCCTCGGTCCAGATCGGGAGTTCGGGATCGCCGAAGAGGTTGGAGCTAAACATGTTCTTGCGCGACGCGTCATCCTGATCCGGCCCGTAGGCGCCGCCTTCGATCGCAGCGAAGTCCTGAACGTAGTGGTACTTGTTGTCGCCGTGGATCTGGCCCATATGGTGCTTCCCGTTGGTGAAGATCTCCTGCCACCACCGGTACTCCTGCCCCTGGTTCCAGGGCCAGTCGGGATCGTTCCACTCAACGCAGTAGTAACTCGTCCTGCTCGAGGAAACGTCGCCGATGCCCCAGTTGTTGATGATGAAGTCGCCAAGGCATGCCGCTGTGCGGTCGAACTCACCGGCAAGGCAGGCGCCGACCAGCACAAATGGCCTCTTCGCGCCGGTTGCCGGATTGTAGGACTGAGTGCACAGGTCGAACGTACTGGTCTCGCCGGTATCGCAGTACCCGTTGCTGTTATAATCGCCAGCCCAGATTGTTCTGTAATTGCCCAGATAGTTGCCGTGGCCGCTTGGGAAGGCAAGCCCGCAACCTAAGGCTACCCGGTCGCGGAAGTTGGTTGCAGTCAGATCGTAGTCACGGGTAAAAGTGGAAGGATAGATGCCGGCGGCCTCGTAGATCCTGTCATAAGTCACGCCGGTCCCGCCCAGGAGGTTGGTTCTCACCAATTCGGAAACGCACGCCATATCGGTCGGGCCATAGCTTGACGTCACGAAATTCGCAAACGACGGCCCGAAGACCACCTTCTTCATCCAACTGCCCGCGGGAGGATTCTTCTCGTAGGAGATCACCGCATTGACGTAGTTGGTCGCTTCGGTAGTGGACCTTGTCGCCATACGCCCCACGTAGGTGTCGGGGAGCCAGGTTATCTGGTCGCCACTCAACTCGCCCCATATATGGTCGTTATCGGAATCCCAGTCGTAGCCCGCGCCGATTGCACCGTCGACCACGTCCGAGAAGTAGTAATCGCACGGCACCAGGTCGCCGTCATATTCGCACTTGCACTTGCGGTCCGGAAGAACGTTGGTGTCGCCAAGCAGAAACACGTAGTCAAAGCGCGGCGTGCTGTTATCCAGGCGCAGGAAGTTCCTAATCTTCTCCTGCGTATCGTAGCCCGGGTAGGTGCTGGTTATCCAGGTGACCGTGTAAACCTGAGTCGGGACACCCTTCTTGGTCTTCCAGTCAGCAAGAGTCTGGGCCATCGTCTGGTAAGTCGATGTCGTGATGACCGCGTAGGCCGGATTCGAGAGATCGTGGAGCGGCGCGGGTGCGCCCGGGCCACCCTCTAGCCCCGGAGATCCTTCGAGGAGCGATGGATTCATCTCATCATAGTTCTCGATGATGCCGCGGGCCAGGGGCTCGAACGCCGATGAGCGTCCTCTGGCGGCAATCTCCTCCGAAGCCTTCAGACTCATGGGCAATGAGTAGAAGACGCTGATCGAATATGAAGTGACATGGTCAACTGCGCCCGTACTCGACTTGTACTGAACCGGGTAGAGCACAATCTCCACCAGACGGTGCCCGCGGAATTCGCGCTCGCCGCGATAGGCGTAGTACTCCAAGGGGATAACGTCCGGGATTTGCTTGGGCCGCGCGGGCGGCGTGTAGTCAGGGTTGCCGAGCGGCATCGGGGGCTGCCGCATCAAGTAGTTCGGGAAGATCCCAAGAGATTGCGCAGCGGAAGGCATAATGGTCACGCTGACATCCTGGGCCCCGAATGGAATCTCGTAGTTCACTCTCTTGGTCGGCAGCACGGGATAATAGGGTGTAGTGCTGGTTCCGAATCCCTTGACCGCAAAATATACACTCCCGCCTGCGGTCCGCAGTTCAGGAGATGGGACATTATAGATGAATGTGCTGATCTCCGCACGGGCCGTCCCGGCGCCCGCCGCAACGACGACCAGTGAGACCGCAACCACCAATGCAAAAAGCCGCGTGCTCATTGCAGAACCTCCCTTCGAATGTGTCTGATCTTGTTTGCCATTCTGGGGTATAAATGGGCAGGACTGACAAAAAAGCCACCCTTTACAGCAGCCAACGCCCCTCCAGAGTTGTGTGTGGCTTCAAGTGCGCCTTAGTTTCTTACAGTATAGCATAAGAGATGCCTGCATACAATCGTTTTCCGCCTACCGTGTCGGCTCTATCTGGTTGACACGTGACGACCCTTGCGATTACGATGCGCCTGGCTGAACTGTGGTCCTCAGTCATGAGTTGGTTGAGTACGGCAGGCGAACGAAGGAGGGTGCACCATGTTTTCCATGTTGATGTTCGTGTGGTGGGTGATTGTGGGGCTTCTTATCATCCTACCCTTCTGGAAGATCTTCGAGAAGGCTGGCTTCAGTGGGCCGCTGGCCATTCTGATGCTGATTCCCTTTATCAACATCCTGATGATTTTCTACTTGGCCTTTACGGATTGGCCGGCACTCAAGGGAAAGCAGCCCCCGCAGCCTTAGCGAGCCGGTGACGGCGCTATCGGTACATCGACTTGATCGAGCCCCAGGTACTGGGCTGGGTCGGCGAGTCCATTCCGTACGTGACGTAGACTCGCCAAGCCAATTCAATGTAGCCGTATGTTTCGCCGGTTGTATCCCGGCCATCAAGGAACCACTGCGGCGGACAATGCTCGAAATCGACCCCGTAGTACCCCGAATGGATCGTGCCGTAGTGACTGGCCGTCGGCCTCGGATAGAGCGCCGGACAACAGCCCTGGTCGTGCATCGCGCAGCCTAGGCTCACGGGGGTGGAGATGTTGTCGAATCCCCACTGGGGATAGGTGCCAATGGAGCCTATCATCTTGGCCGTGATGAGAAATCTGGGATAGCAGGTGAGCCCACCGACCATCTTGGTATAGCAGTTAGAGACACAGCCACCGGGGTAAGTGCTTATGTAGTTCCATCCGGCCGTGCAGAGTTCCCTCGGTCCGCTGTCCCAGGTAGGCGGCCCAATCGGACAACCGTTCGCATCCGCGCACCAGAGCTGGAACTTGACGGTGAATAGGCCGGGGTAGAGCGTGCCGTAGCCAGCGAAATCAAGCACGCGCAGTTGCTCTATTCCCGGGAACTCGCACGGGTTGCAGCTGGCATAGGGTGGGCAACCCTTGCTCGTAAACATGCTGGGGTCGCCAATCGTGAACATCTCGCCGACCATCGAATTCTGGTACCAGCCGGAGATCGACCAGAACCAGGACGAGGTCGGGCACGGGATGTAGTAATAGTAATTCATGTAACAGTTGTACATCGCCTCCGTGCCATAGTCCTCGCGCATCTGCAGGGCCTTCTTCTCAAGCCCATAAGCGGATGCAGCAAGCACCAGTACAAGCAATCCCGTAACAAGGAATCTCATAGTCCCACCTCCGTTATCTATACATCGACTTGATCGAACCCCAGGTGCTCGGCTCAGTCGGCGTGTTATCGCAGGGGCCCGTGTTGACCAGGTACACACGCCAAGCCAACTCGACGTAGCCGTATACGTCGCCGGTTGAATCGCGCGGATCAAGGAACCACTGCGGTGGGCAGTACTGGAAGTCCACGCCGTAGTAGCCGGAGTGAATCGTGCCATAGTGGCCCGTGGCCGGTCTTGGATAGAGAGCCGGGCAGCAGCCCTCGTCGTGCATCGCGCAACCCAACCCGAGCGGGGTCGAAATGTTGTCGAATCCCCACTGCGGGTAGACGGCATTGCTGCCTATCATCTTGGCCGTAATCAGGAATCTGGGATAGCCCTGCCTCCCCCCGACCATATCAGTGTAACAGGTATACACACAACCAGAGTTACCTGGTATAGAGATGTAGTTCCACCCTGCGGTGCAGAGCTCCTTGGGCCCACTGCTCCAAAAAGGAGGTCCGGCAGGAGTACCATCCCAAGTCGAGCACCAGAGCTGGAATTCAACTGTGAAAAGCCCCGGATAGAGCGTTCCGTATCCGGCAAAGTCGAGCACTCGGAATTTCTCTATCAACAACGCATTAAATGGATCGCAGGCGCTATAGGGCGGACAGCCCTTGCTTGTCGACATGCTGGGGTCGCCGATTCTGAACACCTGACCGACCACAGAATTCTGGGGCCAGCCGGAGAACGACCAGAACCAGGAGCTGGTCGGGCAAGGAATGTAGTAGTAGTAATTCATGTAGCAGTTGTACATCGGCTCCGTGCCAAAGTCCTCCCGCATCTGCAGGGCCTTCTTCTCAAGCCCATAAGCGGATACAGCAAGCACCAGTACAAGAACTCCCGTAACAAGGAATCTCATACGTCCCGCCTCCGGCCAAGGGTTTCATGGTTCCACGTTCACAAGTTTGATTTTATCACGGATGGCCCGCCACCGCAAGAACGATCGTGCGCACAATCGGGGTTCGCGACCTGGCATGGAACAAGCTGCCGCGCCTATGATGGGCATCTCGCTTCAGGTCCCCGGTGTCCCGTTTAGTCGCAGGTTGACGCCTGCTGTGCCGGATGCTACCTTCGTACCGCCATGGAGAAGGACCAGCGCTGGGACGACATCTGGAGTGCCAAGCAACGATTCGCCTCGGGACGGCTGAAGTCGGCCTTGACCCGGGACGTGGTCTACCGAACCGTCGATCTTATCCTGCGCAGGGAGATCCCCGAGCCCTGCGGCAAGCGAGTTCTTGAAGTCGGCTCCGGCAGCGGTCTCATCTCGCTGGCGCTGGCCAGGCGCGGGGCAGATGTGACGCTTTGCGACATCTCGCCGGAGGCGATCAAGTTCTCGAGGGCCGTGTTCAGCCGGGCAGGCGTCAAAGAGACAACAGTCGAGGGCTCGATTCTCGATTTGCCGTTTGAGGACAACGGCTTCGACGTCACCTGGAATGCCGGCGTGATCGAGCACTTCGAGAAGGAGGACCAGATGAGGGCCTTGCGCGAGATGCTCCGAGTGACACGGCCCGGCGGCAGGGTGGTTGTCGCAGTACCATCATCCAAGGCCGGGATCTATGCTCGGGCCAAGCGCTACGCCGATCGCCGGGGCCTATGGCAACCCGGCTATGAAGCCCCCATCGCTTCCTTCAGGGATATCGCCGCACAGGTGCCGGCAATCCTGACCCACGAATACTCCATCGGGTTCTTGGCCGAGCTTCACTTCCTGAAGTATTATTTCGCGAAACCGGCCTGGCTCCGGCTCGCCTGGTGCGGGTTCGTGGAAGTGCTGAGCCTTGTCCTGCGCCCGCTCAACCGGCTTCCCGGATATCTTCTCGTGGCGGTCTTCGAAAAAGAGCCCCGGCAACCCGCGACGCCAAATCAGTAGCCCAGATTCCCCTCCTTGTGACGCCTGGTAAGAACCCCGAGCATATCCTTCACCATCTCTGGCAGGTCATAATCGGGCTTCCAGCCCCATTCCTCGCGTGCCGCCGAATCATCGAGCGAAGTCGGCCACGAATCGGCAATCACCTGGCGGAAATCAGGCTTGTAGTCACAGGTGAACTCCGGGATCTGCTTCTTGATCTCGGCCGCCAGATCCCGGGCGGAGAAGCTCATCGCGGTCACGTTGAAATCGGCGTGGTGCTTCAGCTTCCCGAAATCCGCGTCCATGAGATCGAAGGTTGCCTTGAGGCAGTCGGGCATATACATCATGGGGAGCCTCGTGTCTTCCCGCAGGAAGCAAGTGTATTTCTTGTTCTTCACCGCCTCGAAGAAGATCGCGACCGCGTAGTCGGTGGTCCCGCCGCCGGGCAGGGTCTCGTAGCTTATGATCCCCGGATAGCGGCAGCCCCTGACATCAAGCTTGAACCGCCTGACGTAGTAGTCACACAGGAGCTCGGCCGCAACCTTGGTCACGCCGTACATAGTCTTGGGCTTAAGGATCGTGTCCTGAGGGGTATTGTGCCGCGGGGTTTCCGGACCGAACACCGCAATCGAGCTGGGAACAAAGACCTTGGTCATCTCATGCTCCCGCGCTACCTCGAGGATGTTGTAGGTGCCGTTCATGTTGACATCCCAGCAGGCCTGCGGGTTCTTCTCCCCGACGGCCGAGAGGATTGCCGACATGTGATATATGGTGTCGATCTTGAACTTCTTAACCGCTTCCTCGATTGTCTCGCGCTTGGCCACGTTGATGAACTCAAACGGCCCCGATTCCAGGAGCGTCTTACTGGGCTGCGTCCTGTGCCCGGTCGCCAGCACGTTCTCGGCGCCGTGGCGTTTGCGCAGCGCCAGGGTCAGTTCCGACCCGATCTGCCCCACAGCCCCTGTCACCATGATTCGCTTCATTTCCTTGGCCATGCGCCTGCTCCTCCAGTGTAATCGTCTCTAGCGTTCGTGTCGTTCTTGAGGTGTGTCTCTGGGACCACCAGGGTCTAGTCTAAGCAGACCGGAGCTGCGAAGGCAACCTGTTTAAACGTGACAGGGCCCCGCAATCCCTCGCCCACAATCTCGACGGGGATTTTTTGCATTGACAACCGGCCCGCCGACCATGCATAACCGTGCATATAGGAAAGCGAAAAGGAGGACAACATGCGCGCGAGGTTGGGAATTCCCGTATTCATCGCCGGCTTGGCCATCGCTCTGCTGCCGTCTTTAGCGGCGGGGGGCTGCCCGCTAGGTGGCAACTTGACCTTCTCCGCCGTGGCGGACGGCCGCGTGATGGACGGCTATACCAAGTATCGAATCGAATTCGGCGATTACGATCCGGAGATCGGCCTCGAAGTTGGCGGAGCGAGCGAGCTCGAGTTCCCCTTGGACATTTTCATGGCAGGGGCCACTCTGGGCTTAGCGGGTAAGTGCTACGGCACCAGGCCCTGGGCCTTGGCCCTGAGCTTCCGCACGAACACCGATGATCCCGACGATCCTATGAAGGATTCTGACTGGTTCACCCTGCCCGATTACGACTACAGTCTCATGTACAGCTATACCGAATCCGTGGCTGAGCTTGATGCCGTCGTCGGGGACCTGAGCGGCCGCATCGGCCTTGTTGCACTTCCGCAATTCGGCCTCGATGCCGTACTGGGATATAGATACCAGCACTTCTCCTATGAGATTCTCGGGATCACGGGATGGCAGTTGGCTCCTGCCGGAGACAACTTCGTGCGTGTGGATGTTGACACGCTTGCGGGTGAGAACGTCCTCGACTACGACATAATGTACCATCTGCCGTACGTGGGGCTCGCGGCTCAGGTGAAGCCCTCAGCCAACTTCAGCGTGGGTATGAATCTTGCGTTCTCTCCGACCGCAACCGCCGAGGACAGGGACAACCACCTGCTCCGGCACAAGACTGCTAAGGCAGACTGTAGCGGTCAGGCTTATTTCGGCGGCGCCGAACTCACGTGGAAATTATGCGGATCGGCAATGGGGCGCGGCTGGCTGCTTGGGATGGGAGCGGACTTCATCAAGATCAGGACCAGCGGAGACCAAGATCAGACCTGGTACGGCGACGATCCGATCACGCCTGACGTCGATGACACCGGATCGGTCATCACCGACATCGATGACGAGATTACTTCGGTGTCCAAGTCGGTGGTCTTCCGCTTGGGATACGAGTTCTAGCTCAGCACGTTCAAGTAAACTGCACATCGGCTGCCGGCATCACCCCGCCGAACCGCAGCAGAACGTGATTATGGTGCGCCACCGCCTGCTCGGCTGTGAGCACCTCACCGTCCCACGTGCTGTGCCCGTCTGCCACCAGCACAACCCTGTAACCTCGGCCGAATGCTGCTCGAACCATCGTGTCGACGCAGTACTCGGTGGCGATACCGCCTACCACCAGCCTTGTAACCCCGCGCTTCCGCAGCTGCTCGTCCAAGTCGGTGCCCTGGAAGGAGTCAGGTTCATTCTTTGCTACCACTATGTCGCCGGCAACCGGTGCGATGCGGGGATGCACCGACCAACCCGGACTTCCCTTTGCAAGCCTGCTGCCGGCCGGACCGCAGTGCTGGATGTAGACCACTGGGGCCACGGCTTCACGTGCCCTGCCTAAGAGTCCGGCTAGCGTCTTAAGGAGCCGGTCACCGGCATGCACCGGCTCAGGCTCTTCGAACATACCGGCCTGAGCGTCGACGATCACTAGAGCTGTCGTACCCATAAGTTCACCATCTTCCATGTCGGCCAGGCATGCGGCCATCGCCTGAATCCGTGGCTACCGATTATCGCCGCTTCGCCTTCGCGATCGATCGGTATCCCGCGCTCTCCAACCCGCGAATGATCCCGCCCGTGGCGCCCCCGGGCGACGGCGGCAGTGTTCCCCCACAGGGATTCGTATACCACGATGGCCTTCATGGTACCCCCTCTCTCAGCACCCCGCTATGGCCTGTGAAGCTGACGCATGGATGCCGACCGGATAGCCCGCTTCAAGCGTACGGACGATCGAAGCGGGTGTCAACAACCTTACGGGCTTGCCCTCTGTCAGTTTTCGCGGGTGGGGGCAGGGGTTCGTTACGGGGATGATGGCGCGTGGGGCCGTGGACGCCTTGCGACGTTATTGGTGTGGCGGATGATGTGGGTGATACGGATGTGGTTGCCCTGCTTTGCCAG